>CALMZP010000091.1 GCA_937870635.1 uncultured Acidobacteriota bacterium
GGGTCTTGGGAGCGTTTACCTCGGCCGTGAATGCGACGATCGCCGGGCTTCGAGCGACGCAGTCCTTCCTCGAGAACCAGTTCGCCGGTCTGCGCGCGCAGATTACCTGCTACATCAACCAGATCGCGGATCTCGCCAACCAGGTGGCCAACTGGGCCAACACGATCGCGCAGTTCGTCAACGATGCGATCACGGCCACGGGGAATCTCTTCACCCAGATCGGCAACCTCGTCACGCAGATCGGGACCACGTTCGCGAACCTGTACACGGGCATCAGCACGGCGATCACCGGATTTTTCAATGAGCTCATCGCGCTCGTGCCGACGACGCCGCAGGCGGCGTTCGCACTGCTGACGGGGATCGATCTCTCCGACACATCGTGGATCGATACGCTCGTCGCTCGATTCCCCGTTCTCGAGGCGCCGTGTCCCGATATCGGCGCGGACGCCGGGCCGCTCGGCATCGTGGGGACGCTGGCCGCGGCACAGAAGTCGGACGGCTTTGCCAAGCTCACCAAGATTTTCTACGACGCCGCGCCGAAGGATGTGGCGGGGATGAAGATCAAGCTGGCGATCGCCGCCATCTATCATCCCGCGGAGTACTGGAATCTCTGCGCGCGAAGCCGCTACGCGATCTCGGAGTGGGACAAGGAAACTGCCCACCGCGCGCTGCTGACGGGCAATCTCAACGTACCGCTCTCGACGCGTGGCACGCTCGTCAGCGGCCGAGCGCTCAGCGCTTCGGTGAGCGAAGTCGACCATGATGTCGCCTTCGCGGCCGGCAAGCTCGATCTGCTCGCTCCGAAGAGCGACGAGCTGCTCCGCCGGCTCGACGCGCCACTCTCAACGAGAGTGAGGCAGACAAGCGTCGACACGCTGCGCGGCACTCTCGGCAACATCGACCAGAACGTTGCGGTGGTGGAGTCAAAGCTGGATGTTCTGCAGAGCAACGTCCGGCTGAAGGCGCGGCACCAGAGCGAGCGTCAGGTGATGCTCGCCGCCTTCGAAGAGCTGATGACACGCCTCAGCGTCGAGGACAACCTGCTCGCCGGCAACGTCAATGTGGTCTCGACGTATCAGCTTCCCGAAGCGTTCGGCGGCCAGCTCGGCCTGGTTCGGTCGATCGTCGAGAAGACGATCGCGGCGATGCTCGCGGCCGGACAGAGCGCGAACAACGCGCAGCGCGAGCTCGAGATCGGGAACGCGCTCGTCCCGGTCGGCGACTTCGGGGGCGCATTCAAACAGTTCCGCAAAGCCTATGGCGAAGCGGTCAAACCGTAGGAAGCGAGGCGAAGATGAAATCACACTCCATTCTCTCGATCCGCCTCGTTGCCGGGCTATGGCTGATGGCCATCGCCGCCGGCGCTGCCTCCGCCTCGGAGCAGGCCGCGTGTGCCCGGACCGAGCTGCTGCGCTTCACGGAAGATTTCAGGTCTGTCGTGGGAGTCGATCCTGCGACGGTTGACGAGGCGCGACGCGCGCTCGAGGCCGCTCCTGACGAGATCATCGTCCCGCTCCATGCCTCGCTGTCGCCGATTCAGGGCTGGCAGCAGATGCCGGGGGTCGTCGCGGAGGTGTCACGCCAGATCGAGGCGCAACAGTCGGCGCGCGTACAGCGCGCCGTGGATCAGGCAATCAACGGACCCGATGACAGCCCCGAGCGGCTGCGCGGCGACCTCTTGATGTTCGTGACGATGCTGCGCGCGTTCACGCCGGTCGCCGGCGCGGAGCTGGCTCGACATCTCGATTTCGTGGAGCAGCGTGTTCGCATCGCCACGCCCGGGGAGCTTCGTCAGATCCGGGCAATCTTCTCCGAGCAGGTGACCGCGTTCCGGAACAATCTGCAGAATCTGACGACCGCCGGTACAGCGCATGGCGCCGGGCTGCGGCCCGTGACGACGGCTGAGCCGTGCGACAGCATCTGCTCGGACGACCCATTCGGAATCTGCGACGCGATCTGCAATGCCGTCGTATCGGGCTTCAACGCCATCAGTAACGGCATCCAGAGCGCGATCAATGGTCTCAACTCGACCATCGCCACACTGCAGAACGAGGTCAATGGATACGTCAACCAGGTGGTGGCGCTCACCGGGCAGATCCAGGGATTCGTCAATACGGTGGGGAGTTTCGTCACCTCCGCGATCGCCGCGGTGGACAACCTCTTCAGCCAGATCGGCACCGTCCTCTCCGGCCTCGGGACGACATTCTCGAACCTCTTCACGCAGATCGGAACGGTTCTGACGGGCTTCTTCACCGAGTTGATCGCGCTGGTTCCCACCACGCCGGAACAGGCTTTCAATCTCCTCACCGGGATCCAGCTGACGAGCACGGCGTGGGTGGACACGCTGCTCGCGCGATTCCCCGTGCTGGAGGCGCCGTGTCCCGAGTTCGGCACCGACGCCGGTCCACTGGGGATCGTGGGCACGCTCGCGGCCGCGCAGAAATCGGACGGCTTCGCGAAGCTGACGAAGATTTTCTACGAGGCTGCTCCGTCCGACGTGGCCGGGATCAAGATCAAGCTGGCGACGGCCGCCATCTATCATCCGGCGGAGTACTGGAACCTCTGCGCGCGCAGCCGGTATGCGATTGCCCAGCACGATCTGGAATCGGCACACCGGAGTCATCTCGCCGCGAACCTCGACGTTCCGCTGTCCACGCGCGGCT
Organism: uncultured Acidobacteriota bacterium; assembly: GCA_937870635.1. Taxonomy (GTDB): domain Bacteria; phylum Acidobacteriota; class Thermoanaerobaculia; order Gp7-AA8; family Gp7-AA8; genus DATLEX01. Next base: position 2,664 of record CALMZP010000091.1, read on the forward strand.
CGCTCGCAAGCGGCGGAGCGCTGAGCGCGGCGGTGACGAACGTCGACCAGGATGTGGCGTTCGCGGCAGGGAAGCTCGACCTGCTCGCCCCGAAGAGCGACGAGCTTCTGCGCCGGCTCGATGCCCGTCTGTCCACGAGAGTGAAGCAGACGAGCGTCGACGACTGGCGCGGCACGTTGCGCAACATCGATCGGAAAGTGGCGGCAGTAGAGTCGAAGCTCGACGTTCTTCAGACCAATGTCCGGCAGGAAGCCGCGAACGAACTTGATTTCCAGCGTGGCGTGGAGGAGTTCGAGACGCTCATGACGCGTCTGGCCATCGAGGACAACCTGCTGCCGGGCAATCCGAATGCAGTCTCGCTGTTTCAGCTGCCGGAGTCCTTCGGCGGCCAGCTGACGCTCGTTCGGTCGATCGTGGAGGAAACCATCGCCGCGATGACCGCGGCGGGCCAGACAACGTACAACGCACAGCGCGAGCTGGAGCGCGGCAGCGCCATGATCCCGCTGGGAGACTTTGCTGGGGCGTTCAGACAGTACCGCAAGGCATACGGCGACGCGGTCAAGCCATAGGAAGGACGGCACAATCGTGAATACGACTCGGATGCATCTCATGTTCGTCGCGGTTCTGTTCCTCTCGGTAGGAGCGTTTGCGCAGGAGAAGCTGGATGACCCGGAGCGGTTCCGGGGCGATCTCCGCGTTTATGTCCAGGATCTCTCGCGGCTTTCGCCGGCCGTCGTCGACCGCGTGTACAAGAAGGAATTCTCGCTGGCGGAGGCCGAAGCGACGATCGAGTCGCTCACGCATGAGGAGTTGCGCCTCATGGAGCAGAACCTCCGCCTCGTCCCGTTCTGGCGCGAGGTTCCGCAGATGCTCGCGGAAAAATCGCTTTCTGACCCCGCGCTGCAGCAGGCCGCGGCGCCGGCACCGTCGCCGGTCGCGATCGACGTCGAAGTCTTGCGCAGGCCGATGATGTCTTTCGTCGGATCGCTCCGCTCGATGCCGAAGGATCTGGTGAGCGAGGAGTATCAACGCAGGCTCGACCGCATCGAAGCGACGCTCGCTCAGCTGGATGCCGCGCAGCTCGTGGAACTGCAGGCCGCGCTCAACGAGCGGATGCCGGCCTGGATCGAGGCGACCAACAGGCGCGATGCCACCAAGCTCGGGACGGAGGCGCAGGCCAGCTGCACCGGCAGCTTCCCGGCCAACATCCTGTGCGAGCTGAACGCGGTGTTTGCCGAGATCGCGGCCATTCCGAACAAGGTCGCGACGTTTGCTACCGACGCCGTGAACTTCATCGGAAACGAGCTCAAGAAACTGTTCGAGACCATCAAGGACGCCATCCCGACCACTCCCCAGGGCGTGATGTCGCTCATCGGCCTCGGCAGCTCCGCTTATACCAGCGTGGTCAGCGGGCTTCCCACGATCGATCCACCGTGCCCATCGTCGGTTCCCGGAATTGGAACCGTCGGCGACATCCGCGCCATGTACGTCTGCCAGCGCGGCCCCGAATTCCTCGGCCGCGCCCTCTTCAACATCTTCCCGAAGGACCTGTGGGGAATGAAACCGAAGATCGCCGCGGGCCTGTTCTACTTTCCATGGACGTACCTTTGCGGGACGTGTTTCGGAGGGACCTACGAGCGAAACGAGGCGCAGGCATCCATCGCGCACCGCAACCTGCTCACGTCGAACCTGAATGCGGTCGCCTCTTCGCTCGTCGATCAGGCCACGGTCAACGAGGTTCAGGCGAAGGTCACGAACGTTGACGCGGATGTGGCCGTCGTCGAGGCCAAGCTGGATGTCCTCACGACGAAGACGAACGAGCAGCTGAATCGTCTCGATGTCGAAGTCACGACGCGTGCGAGCGAGGTGAGTGTGGATGGCGGCCGCGCGGAGGCGCTCGGCGTTCTGGAGGGTGTGGAGATGACGATCTCGAAACTCGACGTCATCGATCACGAAGTCGTCGCATTGATCGCTGAGCAGAACGAGACCGCCTCGTCGCTGGAGCGGTTCCGCAAACTCGCGGTGCGCCAGCGCATCGAGGATGACCTGATTCGCAATCCGACCACGGACCGGATTGGTCTTTTCGAGACGCCTCAGGCCCAAGGTGGATTCCTCGAAATGGCGATCGCGATCGTCGAGGAAACGCTCGCCAATCGACGTGCCGCGGGGGTCGACATGGCGAGCGCAGGCAGAGACTTGCAGGTGGCGCAGGCCGACTACGGCAGAGGGGCGTTCAAGAGCGCCTACACGTCGTTGCGCAAGGCGTATCAGAGCGCCGTCAAGTAATGGCGATGCGACGAACCGCGCCTCTGGCAGCGCTGCTCATGACGGTGGCCGGCTGTTCCATACAGCCGGCAGCTCCCGTCGCAGCGCCTCCGCCGGCTTCCGTCGATGCGCTGGTTCGTCAGCTGGAACAGGAAGAGACGAGGGCGGATGCGCGGAACGATCTGGTCGCTCTCGGAGCGCAAGGCGTGCCCGCTCTGCTCGCTCACACGAGACACCGCTCCGCGGTCGTTCGCTGGGAGCTTGCCAACGTTCTCGGTCCCGTCGCCGATGCGCGCGCATTGCCGGCGCTCGTCTCCAACGCGACGGCCGACGAGAATCCGCATGTACGCTGGCGGTCGCTGTGGGCGCTATCCCACTTCGAGGCTCAGTCCGTGGCGGAAGCTCTGCGGGAGCAACTCCGGCAGGAAGATGAGCCGACACGATGGAACGCGGCCGTTGCCCTTTCGTTCTTCAACATCGCGGATGGTCTCGATCTGATCCACTCCGGTGTGCGGAATCCCGACGCGTGGCGGCGTTGGGAAGCAATCAACGCGCTTGGCCGGATCCATGACGAGTCGAGCCCGGACATTCTCGCTCAGGCGGTGCGCTCGCCGGCGCTGGGCGATCGAACGGAGGCGGTTCTCTCGCTCGGCGTGATCGGGGGGCCGAAAGCTTCGGCATTGCTCGTCGGAGCGCTCGAGGATCCGGCTTCGGACGTCCGCTGGCGCGCCTGCATGGCCCTCGGCCGCATCGGTGATCCGGCGACCGTCCCGGCCCTTCAAGCGCTCGACGCCGTCGAGCGTGATCCGCAGGTGCGAGAACAGTTGCGGCTGGCGCTGGCAAAGCTCGCGCGGTAGGCCACGGCCGAGGACGTCCCCAAACGGCGAGTGCTTGCAGTACTCGCCCGCGCTCCACTTGGCCCGCGGCTCCACTTCGATTCCCGTAGAATCGGCGCACACATGAGAGTGACGCCCGGCACACGCATGGGGCGGTACGAAATTCGCGCGCTCCTCGGGTCGGGAGGGATGGGGGAGGTTTACCGCGCATACGACCGCGACCTCGATCGCGAGGTCGCTGTCAAAGTCCTGCACGCCGCGGGAGAGGATGCGGACCGTCTGCGGCGATTCGTACAGGAGGCGAAGGCCGCCTCCGCCCTCCATCACCCGAACGTCGCCCACGTTTACGAGATCGGGTCGCATGAGGACGTGCGCTTCATCGCGATGGAGATCGTCGAGGGAGAAACGCTGCGGCATCGGATCCACGCAGGGCCACTGGCGGTCGAGGACGTGATCGACATCGTCACGCAGATCGCCGGCGCGCTGGCTGCCGCCCACAAGAGCGGCATCGTTCACCGCGACATCAAGCCGGAGAACGTGATCATCACGCCCGATGGTCACGTGAAGGTCCTCGACTTCGGGCTGGCGAAACTCCGGCAGCTCCGTGGGGCCGATTCCGCGACCATGCTCAAGACGGCGACCGGCGTGGCGATGGGAACACTCGGCTACATGGCGCCCGAGCAGTTCTTCGACAGCGACGTCACCCCTGCGGCCGACGTCTTTTCGCTCGGCGTGGTTCTCTACGAGATGGTCGCGGGGAAACGTCCGTTCGACTCGGGTGACACTCCGCGCGACCTGACCGCGGTCCGCCCGGAAGTGTCGCCGAAGCTCGCCGCGCTCGTCGCGAAGTCGCTGGAGAGGGATCCCGCGCGGCGTCCCGATGACGCGTCGGTGATTCATGAAGAGCTCAGGGAGATCAGCCGGCGCGTGAACGTGTCACCCGCCGTCGCGAAATCCCGCACTCCCGCCGCCGTCGCGGTGATCTTTGGCGTCGTTCTTCTCGTCGGCATCGGAGGATGGTGGTTTCGTGAGCAGGGGAGACGACGTGATGCCCTCCGGCAGGCCGACGTGGCGGAGACATTATTGAAGGACAGGAAATACGCCGAGGCGTATGAGCGGGCGGCAGCGGCGGCGATGGTGCTTCCGGAGGACGAGCGTCTTCGCGACATCATTCCTCGTGCCGCCGGCCGGCTCACCCTCGAGAGCGTGCCCGCGGGTGCGGCGGTCTTTCTTCAACGGTTCAAGGGACCATCTCAACGCGTGCGTGTTGGGCAGACGCCGCTCACGATCCCGCGCGTTCCGCGGACCGATTACCTGCTGACGCTCGAGAAGCCTGGTTACGCCACGGTCACCCGGGCGCTGTCGCTCACTCCGTTCTATCACGGCGGCGAAGCCCTTCTGGAAGATGCGCAGCAGGTCCGGGTCAGGCTCGTTGAAGCATCGAAAGTCCCGCCGGGAATGGTGTTTGTCGAGGGAGGGGCGTACCGCCTTTCCGGGTTTCAGCGGCCGAGCGACCGGCTGGTCGAGCTCCGCGACTTCTTCATCGACGATCACGAGGTGACGAATCGTGAATACGCGGAGTTCATCCGCGATGGAGGGTATCGCCGCGCGGAATTCTGGAAGCATCCCTTCGTCGACGGAGGGCGAAAGCTGACATTCGACGAGGCCGCAGTGCGGTTTCGCGACACGACGGGGCTGCCTGGACCGCGAAGCTGGAGCGGCGGTGCGGCGCCGGACGGGCTCGAGGATCATCCTGTCATCGGAGTGACCTGGTACGAGGCCGCGGCGTACGCGGAGTGGAAGGGGAAGAAGCTTCCGACCGTGTATCAGTGGGAACGGGCGGCGCGCTATCCCGTCGAGGAGACGGCGGCGAGCTCGTTCCCCTGGGGCAATTACTCCGAAGCGATCGACGTGGGCGAACGCGCGAACTTTCTCGGTAAGGGTACCCTGCCGGCTGATGCACTGCCGTTCGGCGTCAGCGGGTGGGGAGCGAAGCACATGGCGGGAAACGTTGCGGAGTGGTGCCGGAACGCGCGTCCGCCGGGATTCACCGTGCGCGGCGGCGCGTGGAACGATGCGGTGTATTCGTTTGGACAGACGGGCGCCTTTCCGGGGTTCTATTCGGCGCCCACGGTGGGATTCCGATGCGTCGCGGGGGGAGGGGGCGACGAAGGCGACTTCGCATTGATCACCTCGAATTTCGTTCCCGTGCTGCAACCTGCGGACGATGCGGCATACGAGCGTTATCGTGCGCGTTACGACTATCCGAAAACGCCGCTGCAGGCGCGAATCGTCGAAACGATCGATGCGGCCGACTGGACGCGGGAGAAGATCCACTACATCGTCGGCGGCAAAACCGTTCCCGCTTATCTTTATCTGCCGAAGCGGATCGCCCGTCCGCTGCAGGTCATCCATTTTGCTCCCGCCGGAGATGTGACTGTCGGGTATCGCACGCTGCCGGACAGTCTGGAGGCCCAGCTCGCGGCTCTGATCCGCGGAGGGCGGGCTGTCTTCGCGGTGGAGCAGGAAGGTTTTCTCGGCAGGCCGCGACCGGCGGGCTGGGTTCGTCCCGATGTGGCCGAGGAAGAGTGGGTGGATCTGAACGTCGAGCGCGTCACCGAGTTGCGCCGCGGCCTCGATTATCTCGAGTCACGCCCCGACATCGATCGCACGAGGATCGCTTTTCTCGGCATCAGCGCGGGCGGTGGCCCGGGAGTGTTTGCTACCGCGCTCGAATCACGGTATCGGTCCGTGATCTTTGCCGGAACCGGAATCTCCAGGCGCGACCTGGCGACGGCAGCGCCTGCGAATCGAATCCATTTCGTTCCGCGGATCCGCGCGCCGAAGATGATGCTGCAGGGGCGGTACGACGAAGACACGGCGCTGGTGAGCGAGGCCGAACCGATGTTCAAACTGATGATCGAGCCGAAGCGGCTCGTGGTGTACGAAGGCGGCCATGTTCCGCCGCAGGAAGTCGCCGTCCCGGCGTTCATCCGATGGCTGGACGAGACGATGGGTCCGCCGGGATAGTGGAGTGCGGCAGCTTGCCCCGTCAGTCCCCCGAGCGGCCCCACCTAAGCCGGCTGGCCCCAGAAGTAGCCCTGGCCGAACTCGACTCCGAGGTCCCGAACGAGCTCGAGGTCATCGGCGGTCTCGATTCCTTCGGCCACGACCTGACATCCCAGGGTGCGCGCTACGTTCACGTAGCGCCGGAGGTTGTCGGCCTTCGATCGGTCATTGCTGATTCCCATCACGCAGCGCTTGTCGATCTTGATCAGGTCCGGCTCGAGCATGACCAGGCTCTCGAGGCAGCTGCTGCCGAAGCCGACGTCATCGATGGCGATGAGAAGCCCGGCCGCCCGCAGCGTTTTCACGATCTCGGTCAGATACGACGGATCTCCGATGATCTGCTGCTCGCTGATCTCGAGGCAGAACTGCTCGGCCGGCAGGGGTGAAGGAAAGACCTCGAGCAGATGCTCGACTGGCACGCCGAGGAGCGTGGTCGGAAAGATGTTGACGTGGAATCGGGCGTAGGGCGGCAGGAGCATCGCCGCTTCGACCGACTTGCGCAGGCACACGTGGTCGACGATGGTCAGGACGTTCCGCTCCGAGCACATGCGGAAGAAGTTGTCGGGAACTTCGTACACGCCGTTCGAATAGCGCGAGAGGAACTCGTAGCCCACGGGACTCTCGTCATCGAGCCGGAAGATCGGCTGCTTCACGGTCACGACGTAGTTGCCGTGCGTGAGGTTCGTGCACATGTCGGCCTGCGCGAGAAGACGCTTGTCCGTGTCGTCGAATCCGGCCGACTGAAACGTCACGCGGTTCTTTCCTCCGGCCTTCGCACGCGACAGCATCAGGTTTGCGCGTGAGAGAAGCTGATCGACCGCAGGCATGTAGGCCGTCAGCATCATCGATGCGATCGATGCCGTGAGCGTGACCATGCCGGTGCTGTGCTGAATGACCGAGGTGGCGATGCGCAGGCGGATGCGCTCGGCGATCCGCGCGACCTGTTCGGGGTCGGTCTCCGGAAGGACGATCATGAACTCGTCGCCTCCGACGCGGCCGACGTAGTCGATGCCTCGGACCGTGGCGCGGAGACGGCGGGCCATCTCCTTCAGGACGACATCGCCCACGGCGTGGCCGAGGGCTCTGTTGATGACGGCGAAGTCATCGAGATCGACGACGAGAACGGCTGCGGCTTTGAGTCCCGCGTTGAGGTGCCTGACCTCGCGTGATACGGCCTGCTGGAGGCCGCGGCGGTTCAGCAGCTCCGTGAGCGGGTCGATCAGGGTCAGGCGCTCCAGGTCGCGGTTCGCGAGCTCGAGCTGCTGCGTCATGTGCGCGAGATCGCGAACGCTGCGGTGGCGCTCGATCGCGTAGCGGATGGAGCGCGACAGCGACTCGAAGTTCATCGACCCCTTCAGCAGGTAATCCTCGGCACCGCAGCGAAGAGCGTCGGTGGCGAGCGTTTCGTCGGCGCTCCCGGTGAGGACGATGACGGGGACCTCGCGCAGCCTGCTGTCGAGTGCGCTCAGCGCTTCGAGCTCGGCGGCGTCGGGAAGGTTGAGATCGAGAATGATCACGTCCGGCTGGTATTCATCCACGGCTTCGCACGCCGCGGCAGCGGTATTGACGTGATGAATGTCGTATCGCGGCGTGTCGCAACTGCGGAGCAGATTCCGGATCGCGTTGGCGGAGCGAAGGTCATCCTCGACGAGAAGGAGGCGCGTCGTACGTGTGTGTGCAAGAACAGTCACGTAGATACGAATAAGACCTCGCCGGACGTCGCAGCCGTGACGGGAATCACGAAGTCTCCGGCGTCACGACGGGCTCATCCATGACGCGAATCGGCGGTGATCCCCGCGAAAAGGGAGTATGGTGGATGTCCGCCGGGGAACCTTCCTCGCCCTTCAGACCTCTGAGCTAAGTCAGACGCCCTGAATCCTTCCTCTTAGCCAACTGGCGAATCTGAAGGAGAACAGCCGTGGTCTACGTCCTTTACGCAGCGGTCGCAATCATCCTCGTGCTGCTGGCGCGCAGCCTCTACAAGCGCCTCGCGTCGGACAGCATCGTCGCGTTCACCGACAAGCGCCGCCCCACGTCGCTCCTGGTCAGCCGTGGAGAGCTCGTGGATGGCAACCGCCATCTGAACGTCGCGCTCTCGCTCACAGAGTCCATGCTGATTTACGAGAACCCTGATTTCGAAGGAAGTCTGGACCGCACCACGATCCACGAGGTCGAGTACGAGAACGAGCTTGCCACCGGCCAGCCGGTCTACGACGGCAAGGTGATGCGTCTTCGATGCTTCAGCAAGACCTTCGAGTTCGTGATTCCGGCGAACGAAATGCGCCAGTGGGAATCGGTCATGCCTGCTCACCGGATGGGCGCGTCATAGGGGGAGAGAATGTCGTATCTGTTCATCGTCGTCATTGGAGCGGTCGCAGGCTGGATCGCCGGGCAGTACATCAAAGGCAGTGAGATGGGAATGTTGCCGGACATCATCGCCGGCGCGGTGGGGGCCTGTGCGCTGGTGCTCTTTGCCCGCGTGATCGGGATCTCCGCGGCAACGGGTTTCTTCATGAGCTTCGTCGTCGCCATCATCGGCGGCGCCGCGACGCTCTACGCGATGCGGTTCGCGATGAAGGAGAAGCCGGTCGTCGTGACGAGACCGCGCAGACGGCCGACCAGGTAACGAGCACCACTTGCGCCTGCGACAAACGTGTCACGTCATCCTCAACCGGCGAAGCGCGGTGAAGGATCTCAAAATGCGAAACTTTGGCATCTTGAGATCCTTCGGCGTCTCACAGCCTCTCAGGATGACGTGGCCACCTACAGTTTGCCGAGGATCACGTGGGCGATGGCGGTCGTCTCGCCTTTGCGCGTGGCGGCGTCGCCCGTGCCGCCCATGACCTGGACGCTGATGGGCGTCGAACCTTTCTGTGCGACGAGAGTGCCGGTCGGGAACTGGCCGGTCTTCCCGTCGATGTAGAAGGCTTTCTCACCAACTGCGGTCACCTCTTCGGCAGTCGCTCCGTACTGACCCTCGAACGCGCTGCGCGCGGAGTCGTAAGCCGATGCGTATGGGTAGACCTGCACGATCACGCTGCGTCCGCTGGCGGTCCATGTGCATACGTCCGCTCCGCCACTCTTCGAGGACTGTCCGCTCGCCTCGGTCAGTCCGGCGGCGGTCTTCAACTCATCCATCGTGAGCATCCCGCAGACATCGCGCTCCGCCGGGGCCGTGGCGGTCGACGGCGCGGGCGCGGACGTGTCGGTGGAGCTTTCCTGCTGGCAACCCGCGGTGAGAACGAGGAGAACGACAAGTGCTGCACGAAGGGCCATTCGATTCCTCCTGAGTGTTTCTCTGCTGAACGGCCTGCATGATACGGGCCTGAGTGCACCGTAAACCCGGTGTCCATCGTCACTGCGCCGGCCCCTGCCCTTCCTTCACAGTCCCGGGAAAGGAGTGAGCATGGGACTGCATACGAAGGCCATTCACGCCGGGCTCCAGCCCGAGAAACACCACGGGGCGGTGTCGGTGCCGATTTATCAGAGCTCGACGTTCGCGTTTCCTTCCGCCGAGGAGGGGGCGGCTCGTTTTGCGGGGGACTCCGAGGGGCCGATCTACACGCGCCTCGGAAATCCGACGGTGCAGGCGCTCGAAGAAGCGGTCGCGGAGCTCGAGAACGGGCGGGGCGCCGTGGCCACCGCGACCGGCATGGCCGCGGTCAGCGCGGTCTTTCTGGCGATGCTCAATCAGGGTGATCACATCGTGAGCACGGCGCCGATCTACGGCGCTACGCGCAAGCTGATCGAAGACCGCCTGGCACGGCTCGGCGTCTCTTCGACGTTCGTTCCCGCAATCGAAGGTCCGGAAGCGATCAGGAGCGCCATTCGTCCGCGGACGCGCCTCATCTACATCGAGACGCCGGCGAATCCGACGCTCGACCTGGTCGACATCGAAGGCGCAGCGGGGATCGGAAAGATTCCGCTCGTGGTCGACAACACGTTCGCGGGGCCGCATCTGCAGCGACCGCTCGACCTGGGCGCCGACGTTGTGCTGCACTCGATGACGAAGTCTCTCAATGGCCACAGCGATGTCGTCGCGGGCGTAGTCGTAGCGTCCGATCCGGCGATCATTCGTTCGGTGCGCGAAGCGGCGATCGCGTGGGGCCTGACCATGGATCCGCACCAGGCGTGGCTGGTGCTGCGGGGCATCCGCACGCTGGGTATGCGCGTCGAGCGCGCGCAGGCGAATGCGATCGAGATCGCGCAGTGGCTGGAAGGGCATCCGCTGATCGAATGGGTGAGCTATCCCGGGCTGCCGTCGCACCGGCAGTACGACCTGGCGAAAAAGCAGATGTCCGGCCCGGGCTCGGTGCTGGCGTTCGAGCTGCGCGGCGGCATCGAGGCGGGGCGCGTCCTCATGAACAACGTCCGCGTGATCACGCTGGCGGTGTCGCTCGGCGGCGTCGAGTCTCTGATCGAGCATCCGGCGTCGATGACGCACAAGGAGAATGTCACTCCCGGCCTGGTGCGGCTGTCGGTGGGCTGCGAGGACGTCGACGACCTGAGGGCTGATCTCGCCCAGGCGCTGGAGATGGTGGCTCAGGCGCGCGCAAAGGCCGCGTCCCTGGATGGTCGTTAGAGGCGACACCAGAGAGAACACAGAGGCGAGGATTCTCCGTCGCTGGCTCCACGAGCTTCTCGATCAAGGTCGATCCCGACACCCGTCAACAATACTTGTCGACGCGGGCGCTCAGTGGAGCGCGACTCCACCTGCCTACGGCCAGAGCCAGCCGAACGTGCCACCCAGCAGCAGGGCGTAGATCAGACCATCGACCGTATCCATGATCGTGTACTTCAGCGAGCGGTGGAACCAGATCCACATGTGCCAGAGACCGAGAGCGTACGCGATGAACGCCGTCGCTCCGGCGAACCGATGCACGTCGAGATAGCTCGCGCCCGGCGGAAGAGCGCGGCCGGCGATGTACGCCGCGAAGAAACTGACGACGAGGAGATAGACGAACCACAATGCGAGTGCGCGACCCATCCCCATCCGGCTCGCGGGGATGACCGTCGCGATCATGATCGGGCCACGGTCGAGCTTCGCCTTGAACTCGGGCTTTTTCATCTCGTCCATGTTCGATGCGCGCGGAAGCATGTAATCACCGGGAGGGATGTTGAGCGGCGACAGAGCATCCTGGACTGCATCCGAGTTCGGCATGGCCGGATAGTCATTCTTATGCCATAGGGGCAACATGTGGATGATCGCGCTGGCGACGAACACGATCACGGCGGAAACCACGATGGGCAGCAACAGGGAAGTCAGGGGAGTCATCTGGAGTGCCTCCTTCTTTCATGGGATTGTGTCACGGGTGTCATCGCGGGAGGTCAGTCTTCGGGTGGCGGTTACGTGTTTTCAATAACTTACGATGGTAGCTGCTTTGCCCTATCGGAGCCCAGTGTCCAAGGGTCCAACGGAGGGAAAGCAAATGAGCGCCAGGCGGAGAATTCTGATCGTGGATGACGAAGTGCAGATCCGGAACCTCGTGCGAAGCGTGCTCGAGCGTGCCGGATTCGAGGTCACCGCTGCACGCAACGGCTGCGAAGCCATCGAGCTGCTCGCCGCGAGCGACTATGACGTGGTCCTGCTCGACGTGATGATGCCGAAACTCGACGGCCTCGAGGTCGTGGACGAGCTGCGCAAAGCGAGCAGCCCCGTCCTTGCCCACACGTACCTCCTGACCGCCGGCGACGCGAACCAGCTGAACGATCTACCGGTTCGAGGAGTCATCGCCAAGCCGTTCGACATCTCGGTGCTGGTGGCCGAGACGAAGGACTGCATTGGGCACTAGGTGACTGGACCTTGGACCTTGGACCTTAGACCTTGGACCTTGGGATAAACACGGGACTCCCAAGGTCCAAGGTCCAGGGTCCAAGGTCCTTTACAAGGAAAGCGCGATGATCCAGCAGTAAACGAGGACCAGCGGCGTGTGGAACAGCAGCTGGAGAATCGAGTAGCCAGCCAGGTCTTTTGCGCGAACGTTGAGGATGCCCATCAGCGGGAGCATGAAGAACGGGTTGAGGAGGTTGGGGAGGGTTTCGGCGGCGTTGTAGGTCTGGATCGTCCAGCCGAGATGCATGTCGAGCGCTTTCGCTGCCTCCATGACGTATGGGGCTTCGACCACCCACAGGCCGCCGCCCGACGGGATGAAGACGCCGAGGATGAATGAGTAGATGGTGAGGATGGGGTTGAAGGTGTCGGGACTGGCGATGCGGATGAACAGTTCCGAGAGCGTGTTCTGAATCCCCGTCTTCGAAATCAGGCCGAAAATGCCGGCGTAGAATGGGAACTGCACGAGCACGCCGGCCGTGGCGGGAACCGCCCCGCCGACCGCGCGCAGAAAATTGCGCGGCCGCCAGTGCAGCAGAAGGCCGAGGGCGAGAAACGCGAAGTTGAAGCTGTTGAGATCGATCGCGCTGAATCCCTTCGATACGAGAAACGCCGCCATCAGCGCCACGATGAGAATGGTCAGGATGGGGCTGTGCTCGATCCGCTCAGCCGGCGTTCGTGGGGCGTCCTCCGCGATCGTGATCTCTTCGAACACGACGCCCATCGACCGAGCGTTCCTGATTCGTTCACCCGTAGGGGCCGAGTAGTACGCGATGGCAGTCGACACGGCGATGAGAATCGCCGCCAGCAGGATGCTTTGCCAGAGGAAGATCGTCTGCGTCAGCGGAATGACTCCGGTGATCGGCAGCAGATCTTTCGGGATGGCCGACTCGGTGGCCATCATCATGGCCGGCGACGACGAGAGGCCGAGCGACCACACGCTGCCCAGGCCAAGGTAGGCGGCGCCGCCGAGGGCGCGGAAGTCGACGTTGTCGATGCGCCGGACGATGGCTCGCACCAGCAGTCCCGTGAAAATCAGCGAGAAGCCCCACGACAGAAGCGAGCTGACCATGGAGAAGAGCGCGACAAATGCGATCGTCCCACGCGGCGTCTTCGGGTAGCGCGCCAGTGCTTCGATGATCCGCGCGCACGGCCGCGAGCTCGCCACGACGAACCCGCCGATGATGATCAGCGCCATCTGCATCGTGAACGGAACGAGAACCCAGAAGCCTTCACCGAACGCATGAACGAGCGTCATCGGCTGCTCGCCGAGCGACAGCCCGAAGACGAACACGACGATCACCGCGGCGAGTGCGAATACGAACGCGTCGGGAAAGTATCGATCGGTCAGGCCGGCAATGCGGGAGCCGAGGCGAGCCAGCGGGACGTCGCGGTCAGGGTGCAAGCGGGGGGAATGGTAGCGGAGGGTGGGGGGGGAGCGATTCGGCTCACCATTGCCCTTCGCCCCCACCGAAGAGTGGGGGAGAAGGTGGCCCCGAAGGCCGCGTGAGGGGGGGCGGGTTGAAGACGGAATCTTGAATGTTCAATGTTGAATGTTGAATGTTGAAGGAGGTTGCCATTGAACATTGAACATTCAACATTGAACATTTCGTCTCTTAGACATCCCCTCATCCGTCGCTTCGCGACACCTTCCCAGCGGAGGCCGGCGCCGGGTAGGGTTTTGACCCCGGCCGGCACTCCTTCTTCAAACACAATCGAGGAGGTTCCATGGCCACCACGCGTGTCCTCGCTGACGACGTCGTGAAGCTCTATGACGCCACGGATTCGAAGAAGCTCGTCGCGACCTGCTTCTGGGGCGACACATTGAAAGAGGTCCGCCGCAGCGGCGGCCGCCCGGTCTTTGCGCTCCCTCGGGCCGTCTGGAACGAGTCGAAGAACCGCTACGACAACGTCACGACTGAAGTCCAGCCGAAGAAGGATGTCGATTTCCAGGACGAGCCGGCGCTCAAGGTGCGATTCGTCGATGTCGGGCAGGGCGACGCGGCCATGATCGAGACACCGCGGGGACAGAGGATCCTGATCGACGGCGGCGAGGGCCCCTGGTTCCGCCGCTACCTTCGCGTCGCGTACGCGCACGTGCTGAAGTCGAAGTCACTCCACTGTGATGCCATCGTCGTGACGCACGGCGATGCCGACCATTATGACGGCCTCACCGAGCTGGTCACGTGGAAGCGCAACGCAGACGACCCGATGATCACCGCGGACCGTGTCTTTCACAACGGACTGGTCAAGGGGAGCGGATCGGATGCGAAAACGATCTTCGGAAAGACGAGGAGCCAGAACGGCGAGGTCTACGCGACGGGACTCGTCGGCGACATCCGCCAGGTCCCCCTCTCTCAGTTGAACCGCCCGTTCCAGGCGTGGCAGTCGGCGCTGAAGGGACTGCAGTCTTCCAACGGCCCGGTCAAAGTCAAAAGGCTCGGCTACGGTGACGACGCGGAATTCGACTTCATCACCGACCCGAAGCTGGAGATGCGTGTTTTGGGGCCGGTCGTCGACGACCTGAACGGAACGCCGGCTCTGCCCCTTCTGCACAAGCCTGGCTCGTCGTCGTATTCCGCGTCACACACCATCAATGGACACTCGGTCGTGCTGAAGATGACGTACGGCAATGTTCGTTTTCTCTTCGGCGCCGATCTCAATGAGGAGTCGGAGGAGAGGCTGGCCACGCATGCGCGAACCGTGGGCGATTCGCTCGCCGCGGAAATTCTCAAGGTCCCGCATCACGGCAGCGCCGATTTCAGTCCAAGGATGCTCGAGGCCGTGCGGCCCGTCGTCAGCGTGATCTCCAGCGGCGACGAGAGCGTGGCGAAGGAATACATCCATCCTCGCGCGGGACTGGTCGGGGCCATCGGAAAATACTCGAGGGCGACCGTCGACAAGCCGCTCATCTACGTGACGGAGATGGTGGCGTTCTTCCGGCGAGTCAGAAATGCCTTCGAAACGGTCGGCGGCCAGGACAAGCCGATCCGGAACGCCTACGAGAAGCTGCAGTTCGGAATCGTTCATGTTCGCACGGACGGCGAGCGGGTACTGGTCGCCACGCACAGTGGAAAAGACGATCAGAAAGAGAGTTACGCGTTCCGGGTCGACGAGCAGGGAGGGATCACGTGGGAGGAAACCTCGATCGTTTGATTCGCGAACCCTCCCCCCCCATCGCGTGCTGCTCCCGTTTCACGCGTCGGTGCCGACCGCTGAAGGCGCATGGGTCGTCGACTGGTGGTTCCGCAATGACGGCGATCGCGCCGTGGACCTGTTCCCACTCGCGGTCATCGGAGGCTTGCCACCGCCGGGTCCCCCAGAGTTCGTTTCCATCGCCAGTTATCCGGCGGCGCCGCCAAACTCGACGCTGAAGTCTCCCGCTGGGGACGTGATCCCGACCCTTTTTGTGCCGCCGTTCGTGCCGGTAAAGACGAGAACACCGGGCGCGTTCCTGTACGTGGAGGATCCCGGTCGATCAGGCATCGCGATCGGCGGAACACTCATGAAACGCGGACCGGCAACGTCGAGTTTCCTTCCAAGGTCGAACGTCGAATCCCCCGAAGGAATTGACGATGTTGAGAACGCCGAACAATCCCGCACATTATTTAAAATCGAACGGTTGGACCCGCGCATCCTCGTTGCTGCCGTAGCCCTCGCCGTGATTCTCGTCGCGCTCGTGTGGCATTCGATGGCGGCACTGCCGCGGTGGCGGGCGGTGGCGTTCTGGGTTTCGGTGCTCATGTACGGATTGCTGCGCGCATGTTTCCAGTCCGCGATGGCGAGGCCCGCCGGCGCCACGGTGGTCGGGGTGGCAGGGTTCGCGATCACGCTGTATCTGGCCTGGTGGCTTGGCGGACATTGGACCTACCTCATCGCCCAGGTCGCCCTGGCCTCCATCTTCCTCGGCGCCATGGGCTGGGCGATCGACAGCGCGGCGCTCGCTCTCAGCGTGCCGGACGCCGGAATCGTGGAATGGTTCTTCTCCGGGATCGACTTCCTCCTGCCTTTCGCGGCGATCACCGGGCGATGGAAGTGGCGCTGGTGGACGCTGCTCTTCTTTCCCGTTCACTTCGCGGGGCATCTGCTGCCCGCTGACTGCCTGGATGTCGTCCACTGGTCCATTGCGGTGATCGTGGCGGCGATCGCGCTGCGAACGACCGTCGAGCACAAGCCATTCAGCGATATGCGTGAGTGGGTGCCGACGCTGGCATTCGGCTCGGTGGTGGCCGGGATCGTTGTCGCGGGGGTGGGACGACCGCGGGTTCTCATTTCGCTCGTACCGGCGCTCGCGATCTGGGTGAGTGTGCTCGGTGGTCTGCGTCTGCGCTGGTTGCGGCGTCACTGGGCTTGGGTGCTGGTCGCGATTGTGTTGGCGTCCTGGGGATGGTTCCTGACGGGATGAAAATTGGGCGCAGCAAGCTGCCGCACTCGATTAATTGAGGCCGTGGCCGAGGGGGTAGAAGCCGGGGATTTCGATCGGAAGTCTTCCGCGATACGGGATCTCGCCGGTGAGAGCTTTGATGGCGGCGAGCTCGGAGGCCTGGCCGATGTCGTAGGTCACGGCGTAGGCCGGAAGCTCGGGGACGTGCATCAGAACGTACGGGCTGCCGAAGGCGGTGAAGGCGAGAGGTTTCTTCGACGCTGACAGATCGCGAAGCAATTTCGTCTGCGCATCATTGAGGTTGATCGATCCTTTGTAAGAGGCGACGCGAACGAAGCCGTTCACGACGAGCGCGTCGGCCAGACCGGCCAGCTTGCGCACCAGTTCATATTCTGCGGGTGTGGTCTGGTCATCGACATGGACCGTGACCGAACGCGGAAAGCGTTTCGCCAGCTCGGCGGCGAGAACCTTTCCCACGGGGCCTTCGCGCCATCCGGTGCGCGTGTCGAGCACGTTGATCTGAACGACCCTGAGCTCTGTGGATGGCCTCAGCGGAAGTACCTTTTTATCGTCGCGGACGAGCGTGATGGCCTGATCGGCCACGCGCTGCGCGACGGCCCGGTTCGCGGGACTGCCGACGGTCTCGACCAGGCGAACGATGTCGACGGTGCGGTTTCGGTCGAGTCCCAGCGACGATTTCGCGCGCAGAACGCGCCGCACGGACTGGTCGAGGCGAGCCGTGGAAATCCGTCCGCTGCGCACCGACGCCTGCAGCGCACGATAGGCGGCTTCGACATCGGGTGGCGTGACGAGGATGTCGGCGCCTGCTTCTATGGCCAAAACCGCGGCCTCTTCGACGGAGAACGCGCTCGTCACACCGCGCATCCCCATCGAATCGGTGAACAGGACTCCTTCGAATTTCAGATCATCGCGGAGCAGGGCGGTCAGCACCGGCTTCGACAGCGTGGCCGGCAAACCTTCCTTCGGCTCGAGTTTCGGCAGCCAGATGTGCGCCGTCATGAATGCGCCGGCGCCGGCCTCGATGGCCGCGCGGAACGGAGGCAGTTCGATCGCGTCCAGCCTCTGCCGCGCGACGTCGAGCGTCGGCATCTCCAGGTGAGAATCGACCGCCACATCGCCATGCCCGGGAAAATGCTTCGCCGTGGCGAGCTGTCCGTTCTCCTGGATGCCGCGCACATATGCGGCGACGAATCTCGATACCGTCGCAGGGTCCTCGCCGAACGAGCGGATGTTGATGATCGGGTTGGCCGGATTGTTGTTTACGTCCGCGACGGGGTAAAAGTTCACGTTGACGCCGGCCGCGCGGCCTTCCCGCGCGGTCACGCGCGCCGCTTCGTAAGCAAGTCGCTCGTCCCCTGTCGCCGCGATCGCCATCGCCAGTGGCATCCGCGTCGCGCCGTACAGGACGTAGCCGGCGCCGCCCTCGAGATTCGCCGACGTCAGCAGCGGAACTTTCGACATCCGCTGGAGCTCATTGAGCGTCACCGCGACGGCCGCGGCATCGCCGATGCCGCCGTGAATGCTTCCGACGTGAAACTCCTCGATGGCGCGCCACGCGTCCCGGATCGGCTCACTGCGAGCCATGACCAGCTGCCCGATCTTTTCGTCGACGGTCATCGAGCGAAGGGTCCGCTCGACCCATCGGTCATCGGCATGGACGGAGGAGGCGACGAGCAGAAGTACGAAGAACGTTCTCATTGGGGACAGCTTAATCTTTGTTCTCCCGAGCGTGAGCGCTTCATCCCGAGCGTTAGCGAGGGATCTGGGGGTCGGGGGGGTACGAGGCATGAGTTTCGTGCCACCCAGCCCCCAGATTCCCTCGCTCACGCTCGGGATGACAGCTTCTCGGCATGACAGCTTCTCCACGACTTTCACGCTCGGGATGACAGGGTCACAGCCGCACGGACCGAGCGTACCTCGGTCTACAGGGCGTGGAATCTCTTCAATCGCCGAACGAGATGCCGAGGTCGCGTGCGGTCAGCATCGAGTCGGAGTCGAGAGGAACGACTTTCATCCGGCGCGTCGCTTCCTCCAGCGGCACGTATTTCACGGTAGGCGGATCGAGCGCCACCATCACGCCGCTGTGTCCTTCCTCCAGCGCACGCACGGCCGCCGCGCCAAAGCGCAGCGACAGCAGCCGGTCGAACGTGCTCGGAGTGCCGCCGCGCAGCAGGTGGCCGAGAACGACGGTGCGGATCTCGCGGCCGGTCAGCTCCACGAGGTCTTCCGTGAGCCGTTCCCCGGCGCCGCCCAGCCGTTCGACGCCGCCGAGGTCGCGCGCCTTGAGCACAGACGTTCCGCCCCCTTTCGGCTTCGCGCCCTCGGCGACGACCACGATCGCGTGCTTCTGCCCTTCGGTCTCGACCTGGCGGATCTTCTTCGCCACGACCTCGATGTCGTACGGAATCTCCGGAATCAGGATCACGTCCGCCGATGCCGAGATGCCGGAGTTGAGCGCGATCCATCCCGCGTACCGGCCCATGACTTCGACGACCATCACCCGCCGATGCGCATCGGCCGTCGTGTGCAGGCGGTCGATCGCTTCGGTGGCAAACGAGACTGCGGTGTCGAATCCGAAGGTGATGACCGTTCCGTCGAGGTCGTTGTCGATCGTCTTCGGCACGCCGACGACGCGCATGCCTTTCTTCGCGAGGATGGAGGCGATGCCGAGAGAGCCGTCGCCGCCGATGGTGACGAGTGCGTCGATGCCCTGCCGCCCGAACTCGCTCACCAGTTCATCGCAGCGATCCACCTCGGTCACCGTCCCGTCGGGATTCGTGACGGGGAAGCGGGTCGGGTTCCCGCGGTTCGTGGTGCCGAGGATCGTGCCGCCGAGGGGGGTGATGCCGCGGACGGTGTCGCGGTCGAGGGGGATGATGCCGCGGTCGCCGTACTGGTCGGGCATCAGCAGACCGTTGTAGCCGTCACGGATGCCGACACATCTCCATCCGCGCTTCTTCGCTGCGAGCGTCGTGGCGCGTATGACCGCGTTGAGCCCCGGCGCGTCGCCGCCGCCCGTGGAGATCGCGATGCACTGAATGTTGTTCGGCATGAGTGAATCATAGACGGGTTGGCGTGCGGCAGCTCGCTGCGCTCTTCACGATTCACCATTGACCATTCAACATTCACCATTCCCGTCTCTCTCAGCAGAGTACGGGAATGGTGAATGGTCAATGGTGAATGGTGAGTGGTGAATGGGGTTCGTGAAGTCCGATCCTGCCGGTGCTTCCGAAGATCCCTCGCTTCGCTCGGGATAAACTCGCGGCCGATGCGCCGGATCGCTCTCACTCTTGCCCTCCTCCTTGCCGCCTGTTCGGCGGAGGGGCGGCCTCTCCGCGCCACCGTCACCCACGTTGCCGACGGCGATTCGTTTCACGCGCGCGACGCGCGGGGGAGGAAGCTGGAGATCCGGATCCTGGCCATCGATGCGCCGGAGCGCAATCAACCGTACGCCGACGCTTCGCGCCGCGCGCTTACCAGCATGATCGGCGGGAAAGAGATCGAGATCCACGTCGCCGAGCCCGACCGGCACGGGCGTCTCGTGAGCCGTGTCATGCGGGGCGGTGTCGACGTCGGCCTCACGCAGCTGAAAAGCGGGATGGCGTGGGTGTATCCGTTCGCCGGGAAGATGCCGGCGGGCTATCGCGAGGCGGAGCGCGCCGCGCGCAAAGCACGCGCCGGCCTGTGGCGCGACGCGAAGCCGCGCGAGCCGTGGAAGTATCGCCGCCAGCCCTATAATCAATGACACTCGTGAATATACAGACCGGTACTCGCTTCCGAGGCACGAGTTGCGGGCAACCCAGCCCCCAGATCCTTCGCTCACGCTCGGGATGACACCTTGTTGCAGACGTGACCCTCAAAACACGTTCGTGATCACTTCCAGCGGCTGCGTCGTCGAGGCGTCGCGGCGCGAGATGATCACTTCTTTTCCGTCGGGCATGAGCACGTAGTCGTTGGTGCCGATCGGGCGGTGCTTCACGGGTGTGCCGATGGCCAGACCGTTCGCGGTGGAGATCTCCACGCTCATCAGCTGGCTCTCCCCGTTCACGAAGAACAGCCGGCCGCTGGCGGACCATCTAGGCGACGAACCTCCGCCGGATGAGATCTGCGAGCGGCTCCCGTCGGGAGGGAAAGGCTGGAGATAGAGCTCGCTGCGGCCGGTATCGTCGGATTGATAGGTAATCCATTTTCCGTCCGGTGAGAAGCGGCCGGAGCTCTCGGCGAATGGAGTCTTCGCAAAGGGAGTGATCTTCTTCGTCGTCATGTCGAAGATCAGAAGGTCCATGCGCGTGGCCGGCGTGTAACCCTCGGCGAGGAGATAACGGCCGTCACGAGTCCAGTCGATGATCTCCATTCCCTGCTCGTTGCTGCCGGTGAAGATGATCTCTTCCTGGCCACCGCCGCCGGAGGGCCGCGTCCGGACCGAAGCTGTGGTGGCGCCGGCGACGGCGTAGATCAGCGTCTTTCCGTCCCCTGACCAGACCGCTCCAATCTCCTCGGTAGGTTCGAAGGTGATGCGCGTGCTGATGCCGCGACGGAGGTCGTAGGTCCAGATGTCGCTGTTGCGCTGTTGCGCCGGGATTCGATTCATGGCGAGCCGCGTGCCGTCTCGTGAAAGATCGATGTTCACGCCGTCGACGCTCAGGCGCGTCTCGCTGTCTCCGTCGACCGGCATGCGGATCAACGACGTCACCGCCTCGGGCCCCCGGCGATGAAAGACGAGGCGGCCGTTCCGCGACACCGAAAAGCCCGCCGTACCGTATTGCCCGTTGTACTCGACGCCGCGCGCGATCAGGAAGCCGTCGCCCGTGGTTGCACGGCGCTCGAGGTCGAACGGCTGCGCGTAGAGCTCGAAGTCGTTGAGGTAAACGAGGTAACCCGGCGGGGCGTAGACCGCCGGCGTGGCCATCGGGAGCACGCGGTGCACTTCCGTGCTGTCGAGGGATCCGAGGAAGACGCCGGCTTCGTCGGAGTTCTCGCTCATGGTCATGAAAAGGAAGTGCCGGCCGTCAGGAAGAAACGACGGCCGCCAGTGACCGATCTCTTTGCGGCCGGCGTCGAGTTTCGTGACCGGCTGCGGAGTGCCCCCGGTTGACGGCACCCGATGGATCGGCGATGACGGCGAAGGGCTGAAGAGAATGGTGCCGTCTGCTGCCCATGTACCGCCGCGGGTCTCTCCGCCGTTGCAGATGGTGATGACCGACGAAGTGGCCAGGTCGACGCGCCGCAGTTTGCCGGAGACGAAGAACGCGACGTGCCTGCCGTCGGGGGACCAGAACGGATCGTAGGCGCCTTCCGTGCCGCGAATGGGCTTGATCTCGGTCGAATCGAACTCACGCACGTGCAACGGCTCGCGGTCGGGTCCGGAAAGACGAACGATGTACCGCGTCCCGTCCGGAGAGAGGAGGGCCGGCCCGTCGACGACGTTGTAGCGGAGGTTCGGCGGAGGCATCACCTCGAAGCGGAATCGCTGCTGCGGTGGCTGCTTCCTGCCGCGGTCGACGATGAAGAACGCGATCGCCAGCACGGCAATCAGTGCGGCCGCCGCCCATCCCGCCCACGACTTCCCGCGGGCGGGCGCCGCGGCCGGAACCATTGACAGCGATTCGAGCTCGAGCTTCACGTCGTGAATCGACTGCCATCGTTCGTCCGGATCTTTCCGGAGGCAGAGCTGCACGATTCGTTCGAGCCCGGCAGGCGTCAGCGGCTGGATCCCGCTCAAGGGCTGCGGCTCGGTGGCGAGGATGGCCGCGATGACACTCGAGCGCGTCTTTCCTTCGAACGCGCGTTTGCCGCTGAGCATCTCGTAGACGACGACGCCGAACGCGAAGATGTCGGTCCTGGCGTCGGCAGGGGCGCCCTCGAGCTGTTCCGGCGCCATGTACTGAAAGGTGCCGAGGATCATCCCTTCTTCGGTGATCGGTTTTCGCTCGGTGAGGAGGGTCACTCCCTGAGGCTCGGTAGTCTCGCGCTGCTTGGCGAGGCCGAAGTCGAGAAGCTTCGCGCCGGTACGGGTGAGCATGATGTTGCCCGGCTTGAGGTCGCGATGAGTGATGCCGCGGCGATGCGCTTTGTCGAGCGCATCGGCAATCTGCATCGCATAGCGCAGCGCTTCGTCCAGCGGAAGCGGGCCGCGAGAGAGCCGGTCGGCGAGCGTCTCTCCCTCGAGATGCTCCATGACCAGGTAATCGATGCCGTCCTGATTGCCGACGTCGTGGAGGATGCAGATGTGGGGGTGGGCGAGGGAGGAGATGGCTTTGGCCTCGCGCTCGAATCTCGCGCGGAACTGATCGCTGGTGGACGAGAGGATCTTCACCGCGACGATGCGGTCGAGCCGCGTGTCGCGCGCCCGGTACACCTCACCCATGCCGCCGGCGCCAATCGGCGCGAGGATCTCGTAGGGTCCCAGGCGTTTGCCGGCTTCGATGGCCATTCGGAAGTGCGTAAGGATAACCGGGAACCGGTAACCGTTAACCGTTAACCGTTAACCGTTAACCGTTAACCGTTAACCGTTAACCGTGCGATGGGCTTATCACATCCCGTGGCTGTGTGTCCTTACCTGTTCCCCGCGAGCCAGCGACCGTGCCTCCCACGTCACCCTGAGCCGCGAAGACGGCGAAGGGCCTCGAGCTACGTAACCTGAGGTCCTTCGCCGCGCTGCGCCGGCTCAGGATGACGTGACCTGGTTACGTCTCCGCGGTTAACGGTCAACGGTTAACGGTCAACGGCCCCCCTTGACAACGACTACAGTTGTAATCCATATTGCTTACAGTTGTAGGCAAGGAGACGACATGGCGCGGCCACCACAGATCTCGGGCGCTGAATGGGAAGTGATGAAGGTCCTCTGGGAAGCTTCGCCGCTCACCGGGTCGGAAGTCGCCGAGCGCATCGGCGGGCACCCCAAGACCGTCAAGACACTCCTCGGCCGCCTCGTCCGCAAGGGCGCACTCCGCTACACGGAAGAGGGGAACCGGTACCTCTACCGGCCCACCCTGGCGCGTGAGAAATATGTGGCCGAGGAGTCGAAGTCGTTTCTGCGGCGGGTGTTCGGGGGAGAGGCCACACCCGCTCTCGTCCACTTTGTGGAAACAGTCGACCTCAGCGAAGAGGAGATCCAGGAACTCCGCGAGCTTCTCGACCGTAGAGCGAAGGGAGAGAAATCATGACGACCACTTCGCTCGTGCTCTGGCTGTTCGATACGACGATGAAGGGATCGCTCATGATCCTGCTCGTCGCCTCCCTTCAGTGGATGATCGGCTCGCGCGTCGACGCGCGATGGCGGCATCTGCTTTGGGTCGTCGTTCTTCTGCGCCTCGTCATCCCGCAGACGCCGGCATCGAGGCTGAGTCTCTTCAATTTATTGCCGGCCGCCGAGCCGATTGCGTTCGCCGCTCGCGCCGTCCTCGTGGAAGCTCCGCCACCGCCGGTTTTGATGGCCACCGCCGAGCGGCAAGTGGTCGCCGTCACGCCGGCGCCGATCCCCGCAGCGCTGCGCTGGGCATTCTGGATCTGGCTTGCCGGCGTGCTCTTCTTCGGGCTCCGAATCGTGGTCGCATCGATTCATGCGCGGCGGGCCGTCGCGTCCGGGCGGCGCAGCGAATCGTCCGGCCCGCTGCCCATCGTCGAATGCGACCTCGTGCGCGCCCCGGCGCTGCACGGCCTCTTCCGCCCGGTGCTCCTTCTGCCGCGCGGATTCCTGACCTCATTCACGTCCGAGGAGTTGCGGCATGTGGTGCTGCATGAGACGTGGCATCTGAAGCGGATGGATGTCGCGGTGAGCTGGCTGCTCGCCGCGGCGCAGTCGATCCACTGGTTCAATCCCCTGGTGTGGTTCGCCGCTTCGCGGATCCGCGAGGAGCGGGAACTCTCCTGTGACGAGCTGGCGCTCTCCTTACTCGAGGAGGAAGAGCGCACGGGCTACGGCAGGACGATTCTCAAGCTGCTCGAACGGTTCCGTCCCGTGGCACCGGTCCCGGCGCTCGTTGGGATCGTCAATCAGAAACAGAAGATGAAAAGGAGACTCACGATGATCGCTTCGTTCCGAAACGGAACCCGCTTCACAACGCTTTTCCTCACTCTCGTCGCCGCGGTCGGCATTGCCGGCCTCACCGACGCCCAGGGCACCCGCCGCATCATGAAGAAGCTCGACCCCGCGTCGGTCGAGAACGTCGAGCGCCTTCACCAGCGCGTTTCGTTCGAGCTTACCGACGCGTCGTTCGGCGACCTGCTGAATGCGGTCGGCAACAAGATCGGCGCGACGGTGCTGCAGTCGCCCGCGATTGCCACCTCCGCGATTCAGAACGCGCGGTTCACGCTCAAGGCCGACAACGTCCCCGCGCACGCCCTGCTCATGGAAGCCCTGATGCCGTTCGAGCTGAGTGTCGAGCCGACGGAGTCGGGTATCACGATCAGTGACGAGCCGCCGGCGCGACGCATTTTCGTGCACGGCTCCGAGGGTCACGCAGAAGAACATGTGATCGTGACCAACGGTGACAAGCGGGAAATGAAGCGCATGATCAAGATCGAGGGAAAGCCCGCTGTCGATGGCGAAGTCGAGGAGCGGATCATCGTCAACAAGATCAAGGGCGAGGGCCACGGCTCGTTCGATGATGCCGGCAAGCTGCGCCGCGAGCTGACGTTGAACCTCGACGAGAACGGCGTGAAGAGCGAAGGCAAGCTCACGATCGAGATCACGAAGTAAAGGGTCATGCTGGAGTGCGGCAGCGAGAAGATTTTGGATTTTGGATTTTGGATTTTGGATTGATCCAAAATCCAAAATCTTCTCTCGCTGCCGCACTCCGAGTTACCCTCTTGGGCGCTCATGCGCGCCAGATCCATCCTTCTCCTTCTCATACTCTCTGCGTGTGCCACCGCGCCTTCGTCCGACCCTTATCGATGGCTCGAAGGCGTCGATGACCCGAAGGCCCTGACCTGGGTCGCCGAACAGAACGAGCGCACGCGCCGGTCGTTCACCAGCATGCCCGGGTTCGCGGAGATGCAGCAGCAGGCGCTCGCCGCGCTGAGCTCCACCTCGCGCGTGCCGAACGTCGAGTACCACGGCCGCTACCTCTACAACCTCTGGAAGGATGCCGCGCACCCCCGCGGTCTTTACCGACGCACGACGCTCGACGAGCTGCGCAAAGCGTCGCCCGCGTGGACGACGGTCCTCGACATCGACGCGATGTCGAAGCGCGACAGCAAGCCGTGGGTATTGAAGAGCATGACCTGCCTGCCGCCGGCAGAACGGCGGTGCCTGGTCTCGCTGTCGGCGGGCGGCGGCGACGCGGTCGAAATCCGGGAGTTCGACAGCGACGCGCTGCAATTCGTCGAGGATGGGTTCTCTCTGCCCGAAGCGAAGTCGAACATCGCCTGGATCGACGAGAACGCGGTCTTCGTCGGCACCGACTTCGGCAGCGGCTCGCGCACGGAATCGGGCTATCCGCGCATCGTGAAACGGTGGCAACGCGGAACGCCACTCTCTGCCGCCGAGACGTTGTACGAGGGCGCGACATCCTCGGTCTCCGTATCGGGGCGGCGCATCCGGACCGAGACCGGCAACATCGACCTCATCGAAGAAGGCGTGTCGTTCTGGAAGAGGAAGCGATTTCTCGTCGAGAGCTCGACGCTGCGGCCGCTCGCATTGCCGGAGACGGCGCTCATCGAAGGGGGATTGCGCGGACGCCTCGTCGTCGCGCTGCAGGAGCCATGGAACGATCACGCCGCGGGCTCCGTGCTGCTCGTCGATCCGAAAACGATGGCGACGGAGCTCGTCGTGGCCTCGACGCCGGCCACGATCGTACAGACCACCGCGGTCAGCGTGACGGACCAGGCCATTCTCGTTCCCGTTCTGGAGAACGTGCGCGGGCGTCTCCTGCGATTCAAACCTGGCCGGGCAGGGGAGCGCATCGCTTTTCCGGACCACGGAGCGCTCACCGTCGCCACGACGGACGACGACAGCGGGAATGCGCTCGTGGAGTTCGAGACATTCACCGATCCTCCGGCGCTCTATCTCGTGAGAAATGGCAGCACCGTTCCCGAGAAGATCCTCGCGCAGGAACCTACCTTCGATGGATCGCGCTTCGAAGTTCTCCAGCAGTGGGCTACCTCGAAGGATGGAACCCGCATCCCGTACTTCGTGGTAGCGGCGAAGGGCATGAAGCGCGACGGGAGCAATCCGACGCACATCTTTTCGTACGGCGGATTCCGAAGCTCTCTCACGCCGTCGTATTCAGGTTCGTACGAGTCGCATTACGGTGCCTACGGCAAGCTGTGGCTCGAGCGCGGCGGTGTCTTCGTCCTCGCCAACATTCGCGGCGGCGCGGAGTTCGGTCCGTCGTGGCACGCCGCGGCGCTGAAAAAGAACCGCAGTCTCGCATTCGAGGACTTCGAAGCCGTCGCCGACGATCTCATTCGCACCCGCATCACCACGGCCGACCGCCTCGGCATCGAAGGACGCAGCAACGGAGGATTGCTGACGCTCGCCACGATGGTCCGCCGTCCCGAACTCTACGGCGCGGTCATCAGCGGCGCGCCGCTCGCCGACATGCAGCGCTATCACGAGATGCTCGCCGGCGCGAGCTGGATCGCCGAGTACGGCGATCCGCGCATTCCCGCTGAATGGGAGTACATCCGCGAGTACTCGCCGTATCAGAACTTCCGCGCCGGTGAGGATTACCC
The DNA here is from genome assembly GCA_937870635.1 of uncultured Acidobacteriota bacterium. Taxonomy (GTDB): domain Bacteria; phylum Acidobacteriota; class Thermoanaerobaculia; order Gp7-AA8; family Gp7-AA8; genus DATLEX01. The sequence continues at coordinate 29,746 of CALMZP010000091.1, forward strand.
GTCGCTCTTCGTGTACGCATCGACGCGCGACGATCGCGTTCACCCCGGCCACGCCCGCAAAACGGTCGCCCGCCTCCAGGACCTCGGCCAGGAGGTCTGGTATTTCGAGAACGTCGAAGGCGGCCACGGCGGGTCGAGCACGAACGAACAGCTGGCCTATCGCATCGCGCTCTCTTACGCGCATCTGTGGCGGGAGTTGGGGAGGTAGGGGCGTAGCAGAAGGAAAAGGAGGATCGCCGCGCGGCCGATCGCATGTGGCCGCACGACGTTCCCGGCGGGAGGCTTTGCGACGTCGAAGAGATGCCGGAGGCGATACGCGTCGGGGAACCGGTCCACGGGGTTGACCGTCGGCGCGCACGTCGAATCCGCGACGGCGATGAAGATGATCGCGAGGAGCGCCAGAAGGCGGCCGAACGTGGTGGGGAGCGTGGCGTTATTCTAATTCCATGCGCCGCGTGCTGACGATCCTTCTCCTGGCCGTTGCGATGAGCGACGCTGCCGCTCAGGAGCGCATGCTCGCCTGGAAGTCGCTCGACGTCACCGCGAAGATCGACGGCAACGGGATGATGACGGTCTCCGAGCGCCATCGAATGCTATTCGACGGGGCATGGAATGGCGGCGAGCGGAAGTTTCGCGTGGCTCCGGGCCAGATTCTTCAGTTCAAGGGCATCACCTGGATTCATCCGGATACGGGCCTGGGCATCCCTCTCATCGCCTCCAGCGGCTCCGTTCCTCTGCATCACTACGCCCTCAACGGGAACACCCTGCGGTGGCGCGCGCGAGAGGAGGCGGATCCTCCGTTCGACAACAGAGAGCTGACGTACGTCATCGACTACGTGCTCATGAATGTCATCGTGAAAAAGGGCGAGGGTTACAGTCTCGAGCACGACTTCGCGTTCGCCGAGCGCAACGGCGTCATCGAGTCCTATTCGCTCGATCTCGACTTCGATCCCGTCTGGAAAGTGCCCGAAGGATTCGAGACGCACGTCGAGCGGAAGATGATCCCGCCCGGCGAGAGTGTGATCGTCGACGTCCTCCTCGGCTGGACCGGTGAAGGTCAACCGGCTTACCTCGGCGTCGACCCCGCGGTGTACGCCGCGCAGCCCGTCGAGGATGAAGAGCCTTCTGCGCCGGCCGCGCCGGCGGTGCCGATGCCGGTTCGCGTGGGCGCGCTGGGCGTGTTCTTTCTGGTCCTTCTCGCGTTCCGGCTCTGGTTCGTGAGACGCGAGGAACGGCTGGGTCGCTATGCGACGCCCGAGGTGAACCGGTTATGGATCGAACGGACGCTGCTTCCCATCAAGCCGGAGGTTGTCGGTACCGCATGGGATGACTCGACAGGCCGGGCCGAAGTGGCGGCGCTGATTGCGCGCATGGCGATCGAGAGGAAGCTGGAGAATCAGCCGGGGCAGAGCCCCCGGTTGAAACTCCTCGTTCCACGCGAGTCACTCGAAGGGTACGAGCGCGAATTCATCGATCGGCTCTTCGTGAGCGGGGATGAGATCACCCCTGCCGGGCTGAAGAACGTGTACGCGGCCACCGGTTTCGAGCCGCAGGAACCGTTGCGGCGTCCGCTCAGCGACGCGGCGGCGAAGGTCGTCGGCGCATCGAAATTCGTCTCAGGATGCGCGGCGACCATCGCCGGTCTGGTCCTGATCGCCTTCGCTGCCCCGGGAGCATTCGCGAAAATCGCGGGGGTCGTTGCTTTCCTCTTTTCAGTCGCGCTCGCGGTCATCTATCGCACGCAGCTCGGCGGACGAACCTCGGCGGCGTTTCTACCCGTGCCCCTGGCGCTCTTTGCCATCGTCGTCTCGCTCACCGCGGCCAGCGAACTGTCGCTCGCGATCGCACTTCTGGCGGCGCTCTTTCTGGTCAACATCGTTCTGTACATCGGAGCGTGGACGGCCCGGCCGGACGAGCTGGCGATGCTGAAGGGACTGCGCGCCGCGCGCGATTACTTCAAGGCTCTGCTCGAGAAGAAGGAGGAGATCGAGGAGCGCTGGATTCCCTACATCCTGGCTTTCGGTCTCGGCGACGATCTCGATCGGTGGTCCGTGGAGCCCCCGGCCCGGCCCGACGAGGAAACAGTGAGGCGCGATCGCGCGCGGCCTTCGCTTTCCGTTCCGGCCACGCCGTCTGCGCCAGCCGTTCCCACGTTTCGGGCGGGAGGAGGGGCGTTCGGTGGAGCGGGTGCTACGGGCGGCTGGGCCAAGTCGGTCGGTTCGTTTGCGGCAGCGGTGCCGAAACCGGCGCCGCCGCGAAGTTCGGGGAGCTCATCGGGATGGTCGTCCGGCTCTTCGGGCTCATCGTCGCGATCGTCGAGCTCGAGCAGCAGCACGCGGAGCAGCGGCGGCAGCCGATCGGGCGGCGGAGGCGGCGGAGGGTGGTAGGCATACAATCCGCGCATGAAACACGCACTCATCCTCTTTCTCTTCGCGTCGTCTCTCGTGGCCGGCGAGTTTCCGCCGGTCGGCAGCGCCGCACCCGGTTTCCCCGAGCTCGAGAGCTATCGCGGCAAGTGGGTGGTCCTCTACTTCTATCCCAAGGATTTCACCAGCGGCTGCACGTTGCAGGCGCACAACTTCCAGCGCGATCAGCCGAAATACGAAGAGCGCAACGCGGTCGTGGTCGGCGTGAGCGTCGATTCCGAGGAGTCGCACAAGGACTTCTGTGCGAAGGAAGGGCTGAGCTTCAAGCTCGTCTCCGATCCCGACGCGTCGATCTCGAAGGCCTACAACTCGGTCGCGGAGTACCAGGGGAAGATGTACTCCTCCCGCAACACTTTCCTGATCGATCCGAAGGGCAACCTCGTCCGTGTGTTCGAGAAGGCGAAGCCGGCGACGAACAGCGAGGAAGTGCTGGCGGCGCTGGATGCGCTGGAGCGTTAACGGTTAACGCCCCGTCAGCTCATCGGAACCCAGGCCGTCGACAGCTCTACCTTCGTCTGTCCCTCCGGCCATGCGGGGATGGAGAGGTAGAAGTAGCCGTCGCCCATGCGCCGGGCTTTGCGCACCAGTTCGGTCATGCTGCGGCATACGGCTTCGCTGCCGCGCACGGTCTTGCGATCGACGGTGTTCCCGGTTCGTTCGGCAACACCTTCGTAAACGATGATCTCGTCGAACATCTGGTTTCCGCGCAGCATGTTACGAGGGGAACGATATCACGGTGATGATCCGCGTAGCCGCGGCTGTTACCATGTCCGCCGGTGGCGGTCCTTCCCGAAAACACGATGCTTGGGCCGTATCGCATCGCCGGACTCCTCGGCGAGGGCGGCATGGGCGCGGTTTACCGCGCGCGGGACACGCGTCTGGGCCGCGACGTGGCCATCAAAGTCCTCTCCAACGTCACCGTCAATGACCGCGAGAAACTCATCCGTTTCGAGCAGGAAGCGCGCGCGGCGGGGATGCTCAACCATCCCAATCTTCTGACGATTTTCGACGTTGGCAACGCCGGGGACACGCCTTATGTCGTCTCCGAGCTTCTGGAGGGAGAGACGCTTCGCGAACGGCTGGTGCGCGGGCCGATCGCTCCGCGGCGCGCGGCAGAGCTCGCGCTCGGCATCGCTCAGGGACTCGCGGCGGCTCATGAGAAGGGGATCGTCCATCGCGATCTCAAACCGGAGAACGTGTTCGGCACCCGCGACGGCCGCGTGAAGATCCTCGACTTCGGGATCGCCAAACTCTCCGCGACGTTGTCGAGCAGCGGCCCGCTGTTCCGGATGAATACCACCGAGCCGGGCATGGTGATGGGAACCGTCGGCTACATGTCGCCCGAGCAGGTGCGCGGCGAAGACGTGGACCCCCGTTCCGACATCTTCGCGTTCGGCGCCATCCTCTACGAGATGCTCACGGGAACGCGCGCATTCGCGAAGGCGACCGCCATCGAAACGCTGAACGCGATCCTCAAAGAGGATCCTCCCGACCTCGGCCCGATGGTCGCGAATCTGCCGCAGGCTTTCGAACGGCTCGTGCATCGTTGTCTCGAGAAGGATCGCAACCAGCGATTCCAGTCCGCGCGCGACCTGGCGTTCAATCTCGAGGTGCTGACGACGATGGCGTCCGGCCAGGCGACGCTGACGGGACGAGGATCGCAGCCCGTTCCGGCGCGGGCCGCGGCGGCAACACCGCCGGCGGCTCCGCCGGTTCAGCAGCCGGTGGCGTCGCAGTTCGACACCACGCTCACGCGCGCTCCGCATCCGAGCGGGATCCGTCCGACGCGTCAGCCGTCGCAGCGTGTGCCGGTGCCGGCGAAAAAGCCACTCGTCTCACCGATGCTTCTCGCGGCGCTGGCGGTGGTGGCGCTCGCAGGAGCCGCATTCGCCGGGTGGTATCTGGCGAGCCGCGAGCAGGTGGCGGTGGAGTCGATGTCCTTCCGCCGCGTCACGTTCCGGCGGGGCGAAGTCCGCACCGCGCGATTCACGCCCGACGGCGAGACCATCGTCTACAGCGCGGCGTGGGACGGCAACCCGGCAGATGTCTTCGTCGCCAGCCGGCACAGCCCCGAAGCGCGCGAGCTCGGGATCCGCGATGCAGAAGTGCTCGCGGTGTCGAGGGCCGCGGAGGTGGCGGTGTTGCTGCGGCGAGACCGCCTGACGGGGCAGGGGACGCTGGCGCGTGTTCCGATCGCCGGGGGAGTGCCGCGCGAAATCGCGAACGGAGTTCTGTACGCCGACTTCTCCCCGGACGGCATCGACATGGCCGTGATCCGCACGACGGGCTCGGGATTCCGAGTCGAATATCCGATCGGCAAGCGCCGGTACGAAACGCAGCACTACATCCGCGATGTCCGCGTGGCCCCGGATGGAAAGACGATCGCGTTCCTCGAGCCGCACGGCGGCGCGACCGACATCGTGGTGATGGAAGAGGGTGACGAGCCCGAGCCGGTGGCGCGCGGATGGTCCAGGGGCGCGAGCGGACTGGCCTGGTCGCCCGATGGGGACGAGCTGTGGATCAGCGGGACGGACACCGCCGCCCCCCCTGCGCTCTGGGCGGTGACGCTCGGCGGGAGCCAGAGACTCATCAACCGGCTGACGGGCGCAATCAAACTCTTCGACATCTCCAGCGCCGGGCGCGTGCTCGTCGCCAACGGGACGTGGCGTGCCGCCCTGCACTATTCGCCGCCGGGAAACGGAGGCGACCGCGATGTGTCGTGGCTGGACTGGTCGATCGCCGCCGATCTCTCCGCTGATGGCCGCGCGATCCTCTTCAACGAGACGCGCGAGGGCGGGGGCACGGCGAGCTCGATCTATCTTCGCCGCGGTGAAGGGCCACCGGTGCGCATCGGTGAGGGATTCGGCGACGCACTCTCACCCGATGGGACGCGCGTTCTCTGTCACAGCGGCGGAAAGCTCATGATCATCCCGACCGGCGCCGGCGAGCAGCGCGAGCTGAAAGTCCAGGGAAGTTTCGAGCTCGGGGGAGTGTGGCTTCCCGACGCACGGCGAGTGATCATGGCCGGCGCGCAGCCGAAAGGCCAGTATCGGCTGCTGCTCATCGACACGGAGCTGGAAACCGTGAATCCGATCTCGCCGGAGAACATCGCCGGCGGTGCCGCGCGGCCGTTCGCCGTTTCGCCCGATGGACGGCAGGTGGCCGGCATGAATCGCGACGGGATGATCGTTCTCTACCCGACCGGCGGTGCCATCCGGGCGAATCCCGTTCGTGGAGTGCGACCCGGCGAGGTGCCCATCCAGTGGAGCGCCGACGGGCAGTCGCTCTACGTGTACAACCCGACTTCTCTGCCGGCGCGCATCTTCCGCATCGACATGGCCGATGGCTCCCGTCACGACTGGAGACAATTCGTGCCGGCGGATCCGGCGGGCGTCTACAGGATCTCGCCCGTGCTGATCACGCCGCATGGTCATGCCTACGCCTACAACGCGCTGCGCATACTCAATGACCTGTACGTCGCGGAGGGATTCCAATGAACCAGCCGGTCGCCATCACTCGCGCCGTGAGCCCCCGCATCAACGAATGCGAGCTGACGTATGCGGACCGTGAGCCCATCGACCCGGCCCGTGCCCGCGCCCAGCATGAAACGTATGAGGCATGGCTCGAGACGCAGGGACTGAGGATTGTCCGCGCGAAAGACGCTCCCGACAACCCTGACGGAGTGTTCGTGGAGGACACGGCGATCGTGCTCGACGAAGTGGCTATCATCACGCGCCCGGGCGCGGCGTCGCGGCGGTCGGAAACCGAGAGCGTCGCCAGCGTGCTCAAACCCTATCGTGAGCTGAAGCACATCGTGGCGCCGGCGACGATCGACGGCGGCGACGTGCTTCGACACGGCAAGCGCATCTACGTCGGGCTCTCGACGCGGACGAGCGACGCGGTGCTCGATCAGCTCGGACCGATCGTCGATCCCTTCGGATACCGGATCGATCTCGTCCCGCTGAAACGCTGCCTTCACCTCAAGTCGGCGGCGACGCTGATCAGCGATGACACGATCCTCTACAACCCGGCGTGCGTGCACGACGAAGCCTTCCACCATGTGCGCATGCTGGAGGTCGACTCCTCCGAGCCCGGCGCGGCGAACGTTCTTCGTGTCAACGACCGCCTGCTGATCTCCTCATCTTTTCCTCGAACGGCGGAAATGCTGATGAGGGAAGGGTTCGTGGTCGATGTTCTCCACTACGACGAGCTGGAGAAGGCCGAAGCCGGGGTGACCTGCTGCAGCATTCTGGTGAGCTGAATGAGCGCAGGCGGCCTCGCCCGCGTCGCCTCCAGAGAAATCGAATGCGGCAGCCTTGCGGCCGCTCCACTGTCATCCCGAGCGTAATGAGGGATCTGGGATCTTCTCCTTCAACGTCATCCTCAGGCCGCCGAGAGATGACAGCGAGTGTACCCTTCACGCGTGCGCGACTTCATCCCCGTCATGTGCCCGTACTGCGGATCGGTTTCCGAGCTCGATGTCGAAGAGACCGGGTGGAGCCGACAGTCCTACGTGCAGGATTGCCCGGTCTGCTGTCAGCCCTGGCAGGTGGAGCTGACCCGCGATCCTGATGGCGATTGGGAGGCGGTCATCAAGACCGGCGATGAGTGACTCAGTTCGCCGGCGTGAGCGTCGCTTCGATGGACTGGTAGTACAGCGTCGTCTTTCCTTCGAACGCCGAGTCCGTGCCGACTACCAGCCACAGCTCGCCGAACTCGTTCGACGTCACCACCTCCGGATGCGTGTGCTGCCAGCCGAGGGTGCGGAAGGGAGCGGTCTCGCTGCAGTTCGAGGAGCCGTTGCCAATGGTGCCGGCCACGCTCGCCGCGGCGCCGCTCTGCGACTGCTGGCCTTTGTCGAAGTTGACCTGGTAAAGATCCGAGGAGAGTTCCACGCGCGGAGCCGTCGGCGTTGCGCCGGCCTTCAGATAGACACTGTCTCCAGGCGACCCGCCGATGCCAACGCAACCGCTCCCCGCGCTCGACGCGGCCGTGATGTTGAACCGTACCCGATACCGCTGATTCGGCAGGATCCCGTCCGCCGCCGTCAGCTTCTTCGACAGAAACATGAAGAGGTCATCCGAGCGGTTGTGCCCCGTGATCCAGAATCCGGTTCCCGCGACGCCGAGCTCCGGCGGCAACGGACGCATCCCGGAATCGAGCTCCATCACCGGGGCGCTGACAGGGGAGTAATCCGCGAACGCCGCGGTCCAGCCGAGGGCTCCGTTGCGGAAGTCGTCGCTGACGACCACTGCCGAGGTTGATTTCCGTGCCACGGCGCGGCGCCGTGACTGCGCTTCCAGACCCGAGGAAACGGTGCTGATGATGAGGAGAAAGACTGTCAGAAAGACTCTCATGACAGCAATCGAAGATAGCATGCACCCAGCATGGAAGCGCCCCTGACACAACGCCTCACGAAATTGTTCACACAGCTCATCAGCGAGACCAACGGCCTCGCTCTCGAAGACACGCTCGTGCTCGCCGAGCAGTCGCCCCAACTCGATGACGAGCCCGACCTCCTCGCCTCCGTCCGCGACTTTCACTCCCGCCTGGGCCGCTTCCGCCTTGGCGCCGCGCCGATCGGCGAGCTTCTCGAGCATCCCGTCTCCGGCGCGCTCGCGCAGATCTTCCTGCGCTTCCCGATCCCGTTCCGCGAGGAGCACATCCATCTCACCGGCTCGCTCGCCGCCGACTTCGTCTATCCGCGTCTCGTCCCGCTGGTGGAAGGACCCGAGGGGAAGCTGTACGAGGCGAGGATCAAGGCGGTGTATGGAGAGAAGAGCCTCCCCATCCGCAGCGCCGCCGACGTCGACCGCCTCCTCCGCCTCGGCGACGAAGAGCGGTTCGACCGCTATCTGAAGATCCTCTATCTGCCGAAGCTCGTGCTCACCACACGCGAGGCGCATCGCGACGCCGCGTACCACATGGCGAAGCGGCTGTATCACACGGGGAACGTCGGCTCGATCCGCCTCAAGTTCACGCTCTTTCGCGAGACGACCGATCCCACCGAACAGATCCCGGGGCTCTCGCACCTGACGCCCGAGGATGTGGTGCTGGGGTTGTATGAAGGGTTCCGGGCGTTTCAGCAGGAGCTGCCGGTCTTTCAATTCATCCTCTCGCCGAGCTTCCGCAAAGAGGCGGGTTTCTTCGACGCGAAGCGTTACGCGTCGAAACGGGAGAGTTTCGACGATCAGGCCCGCCAGATCGTGGAGATCCTGAAGAGGCATCCGGAGCTGCAGAGCGTCGTCACGGAGATTGACACGGTCGGCGACGAGCGAGGCTTCTATCGCAAGGCGCATTTCCAGGAGATGCGCGTCGGCATCCGCAAGCTGCAGGCGTACGGTTTTCGCACACGAAGCCATCACGGCGAAACGTGGCACACGCTGCGGCAGGGGATCCAGGCCGTCGACAACGCGATGAACATCTGGCACGTCGAGGCCATCGAGCACGGCCTGAGCATGGGCATCAATCCCAATCTCTACTTTCACAGCCTTCTGCAGCGCGTGTTGCGCGCGAACCGCGCGCTCGAGCCGATGCGGCCCGGATCGCGCGAGCACTCCGAGATCATGGACATGGACTGGAGCGGGCGGGAGGAGATCCGCCAGAAGCTGCTGGCCGGGCAGCCGCTCACGGAGAAAGAGACGATTCGTGCGACGAAGACGAAGTTTCACCACGCGAGCGAAGTCGAGCACTACCAGCACGACGTGCTGAACCGGATGATCGACAAGCGCCTGACTCTGGTCTCACTCCCGTCGTCGAACACGAAGCTGACCGGGACGCTCAACGACTACAGCGACCACCCTTTCTCCTGGTGGGAAAAGAAAGGTCTCCGCCTCGGCGTCGGGACGGACAACGACATCACGCTCAGCAGCAGCTTCGTGCGCGAGATGCTGATCCTGCTCTACACCGATCCGCTGGAGCTGAAGATCACGAAGCTCCTGATCGTGACGACGGGGGAGTCGAGACGGTCGTACATCTCGCACATGCTGTGGCAGATGCGGAAGGAGAGCGAGGGCGGGCGGACAGAATCTTGAGGATTTTGGATTTTGGATTTGAACCAGTGCAAAAGCCCGAATCCAAAATCCGCGTGACATTCGTCACGCGGCGATGTTCTTCGTACTCCAGCAGGAGCGCCGTAGAGCGCGTAAAAGAGATTCACTATGAGCAAAACCAACGTCAGGAATCCTCCACGCCCCGCGATGATGTATCTCGCGGGCGGCTCGGCCGGCGTGCTGGTCGGCCTCCTCATCCTCTGGATCGTCCTTCCCCTCGGCGCCGCGTCGTCGTCCTCGACGCCCACGTCATTCGGGACGATCGAAGTCTCCGACCTGAAGTCGATGGTCGAGAAGAACGAGGTCACCATCATCGACGTGCGTAACATCGAGCCCTATCTCGCCGCCCACATTCCGGGCGCGCTGCAGATCCCGGTATCGATGATCGAGGGAGAGATCGCCCATCTTCCGAAAGGGAAGAAGATCGTGACGTACTGCACATGCCCCGCGGAAGAGTCCAGCGGCCAGGCGGCGATGATCCTCGCGCACGGCGGGATCACCGATGTCGTGGCGCTCGAGGGCGGCTTCGACGCGTGGGTGGCGGCAGGATTGCCGACGGCCGCGGGAAGGCCGTGAGAGCGATTGTGGATTTTGGATTCGTGCGCAATCCAGAATCCAAAATCCAAAATTCGCTCGTGCTCGCGATAAACTCGCGCCCGCATGTGGACCGCCCGGCGCATTCTCAAAGAGCTCACCGACACCAGTCTTCGGAAGAAGATCCTGACCGCCTTCTGGCGCTATGGGGAGCCGCACTCGAGGCTGCTCGCGACGCACCAGCTCGCGCAGGCGATGCGTTTCCGCGACGAGACGCTGAAGAAGATGCCCAATGAGAAAAAGGCCGAGCTGCTGTCGTCGCGGATCGGTTCGCCCGAATTCGATCAGTTCCTCGAGATGGCGCTCATGCAGTATCACACGCACGAGAAGAACGAGATGATGGGTACGTTTCTCGACCGGTGGCAGATCCCGCACGAGAACGGATCGATCGAGGCCGACGAGTACAAGCGTCCGACCGCGGACGAAGTTCGGAGCGCGGTCGGGGAGCTCTCGCAGTTCGACAGGAAAGACGTCGCGGTCTATCTCGCATCCGCCGGCCTACTGATGGATGACGAGTGGCGGGCCGCGGTGTGGCCGGTGGCCGAAGAGCTCCGGTTGAACGATGAACGATGATGAACGCGATCATCGTTCATCGATCATCGATCATCGTTCGTTCCACCGAGGCGCTGTCCCTCACTCGCCCCAGATAGCGCCCTCCGCTCGTCCGCGGTCAGCTCGCGGGTCTTGCCGATCGCCAGGGCGCCGATCCGGATCGAGCCGATCGCGACCCTCACGAGCTTGAGGACCTTCGCGTCGAGCGCCTCCACCATCCGGCGCACCTGACGGTTGCGCCCCTCGGTGATTGTGATTTCGAACACCGACTTTCCGCCGGATTCGCGGATACGCTCTACGACAGCTGGCCGCGTCGGTCCGTCGCGCAGCTCCAGTCCATGTCGTAAACGGTCGAGATCCGCGTCGGTCAGATGCTTCGATGCTTTGACGAGGTAGGTCTTCGGAACCTTGAAGTCGGGATTCGTCACCCGCTCGGCAAACGCGGTGTCGTTCGTGAGGATCAGCAGGCCGCTGGTATCGAGGTCCAGCCGGCCGACGGAAAAGAGGTAGCGGTCGCGGTCAGGGAGAAGGTCGTAAATCGTGGGGCGGCCCTGCGGGTCGTCGTACGTCGTCAGGTAGCCGGTGGGCTTGTAGAGGAGGAGATAGACAGGTTCCTGTTTCTCGAGTGGCTTCCCGTCGAAGAAGACTTTGTCGCGTTCGAGATCGACCCAGGTATCCGGATCTTTCACGATGCGCCCATTGACCTTCACCCGGCCCGCCGTCACCCACTTCCGCGCCTCGGTTCTCGAACCGACGCCGGCTTTCGAGAGAACGCGCTCGAGGGTCTTGAGGGGGCGATTGCCGGCGGGCGGCTTCGAGATCTGTCTCAACCGGGTCGAGTATAGAAACCCTTCCCTCTCTGTACAATGAGCGAGGTCCGCACACTCAGCATGACAGATGCTCAGACCGACACGGCTGATCCTGTCGACGGAGAGCTGTCACCGCCGGCGGCCGTGCTCCATCCGGGCGTCGTCATCAACGACCGATGAGACCGGTCTGTCGCGCAAGACTCCGGGTCGCGGCCGCCTGAGCTACGAATATCTGGAAGGCGCGGTGCTCGCTCTGGTCGAGCTCAAACGCTGGGATGCTGCAGTGAGGGCCGTCGAACGTTACTGCACGCAATATCCTCACGAATGCCATTCGCATGATCTGTACCTCTACTTCATTCACTGGATGTCCGGCGCGCGTCCCCAACGAGTGTCCGATGACCGTGGCACCGACCTTTATCGCTACTGGGCCCTCGAGTTCCGGCTGGCAAACGGCGAGGATCCGCACACACTGCTCCCGCTGGCGCGCGCCGAAGTGAAGCGGAAGGGCAGTGCAGCGGCACTCGTGCGGTCCCCGAGGCCGTCCTTCTCGACATGACGGGCGAACATGAAGCGGCCCGTACGGGCGCGAGAAACGCGCTGGAACAGACGACGGCCGCACTGATCAGCGACACCGCGGCTCGCGCGCATCGCGAGCTGGTCAGGGAGCGCGCGAGAAGGATCGCCGAAAGAACGCCCATCCCGACAGGAGCAGCACAAGCGTCGTCAGGGAAATGACTGCTCCGGTTACGAACGACCGGGGCCGATACCTGAACGTCACGGTGTGCTCTCCTCCGGGCACGTGGACAGCCATGAATGCGTGGTTCGCGAACCGGATAGGCTGCGGCTTTCCGTCCACGTGCGCCTGCCAGCCCTTCCACGCCGTGTTGGTCACGACGAGCCATCCAGCGGATTGCATCGTCGCTGTGAGCTTCAGGTAGCCGCCATTCGCCGAGACGATCGTCACTCGGCCAGGACCGTTCCGATGGACGGCGCGCCGGGAGGCACCTGTCTCGATCTGGCTGATCTTCGCGAAATCCGAGGTGGACGCGGCGTGGAGATACCAGTCCGGCGGATCATGCGGGGTCTGCTCCACCTGCAACGGGACGAACGCGCGCGGAGTCACGCCGAGGTTCTCCGCGACGCGATATGCGGGAAATGCGGCGCGCTCGATCCATTCAGCCGGCAGCACGGCGTTGGGGGGTACCAGGGCAAAGCGCACGTTCAGCAGCGACAGGAACGGTGACCTCAGATCATCCACGCGGTTGAACCACACCGGCTGACGGCGGCACCACATCGCGTACGTGTCGCCGTAGCGCTCGTGAGTGATCGCCTGAAATCCGCGGACATCCTCGAGTCCGTAGTGAGTCGACAATGCGGGCGGCAGTATCAGACCCATGGCAACGAAACGAAAGGGTTCGTCGGCGGTCATGAGCTCGAGACCTGGGAAAGGCGGGTAGAACGCCGCCGCCGGAAGCGTCGGCTGGATTCCCCGCGTTTCCGCGGTGCGCTGGATGAGAAGCAGCCCGACCATGACGCACGCGGCGGCGCGCGGGCTGAGCGCGAGGATCGCCGCGATGGAAAGGGCGATGGGGAGGATGGCGCGGGTGGCGCCCGTCGCGACATAGTCTGAAGACAGACCCGTCGGGACGAGTGCCGCCGCGCCGATGAGCATCGCGGCGATGACCGCGATGCCGGCCATGCGCCGGTTGAGCACCTCCAGGCCGGATGCGGCAAGCATCGAAATCCCCAGCGCAGCGAAGGCGACCATGCGGTCATTGACCGCGACGTCCAAACCGGGGACGAGACCGAGCAGCTCGGTCACCCCCGGTGCCGCCGCGCCGGCTGCCAGCCCGAAGATCGTCGCCGCGGCGAAAAACCATCGCTCCCGTGAGTGTCCGCGCGCGAGCCCATGAATTGCCGGGGCAAACAACAGCGCGCCCGCGTAGGCGCTGGGAAGCCATCCGTGACGCAACCCGGGATCGTGAGGACTCTCTTCAACCCCGGAAGAGCCTTCGAGGAAGGGCAGGAAACTGGCGCGCAGGATATGCAGCATCAGCCGCGTCGACGAAGCACGCTGTTCGTAGCCCGTGCTGCGGTGGGCGTACTCCTCACTCTGCGCGATCGCCTCGACATGCGGAAGAAGAAAGACCGCTGCCAGAAGGAGAGCGGCCAGGCCGCCGAGAAAGCCGGTGGCCAGCACTTTCGCGAGGCGGGATGGACGAAGCGTGAGGATCAGAAAAACGACGTAAACAACGCCGAAGAGCACTACATGCAGCAGGGTTTCCGGATGTCCGCTCAATGTGAGCAGCAGCAGAGCCGCGGCGAGGGTCAGTCCTGACCGCGGGCCCGGTTCCGTCACCGCGCGGCGGGCGCCGAGGAGGACGAGGGGAGCGACGCTGATCGCGTTCGCGAGAGCTGTCCCGGCAAAGAAGACGACATGAGCCGACGCCATCCAGGCCACGGCGGCGAAGAGGGCCGCGGGTTCTGAGTCGACGATTTCCCTCGCCAGGAGAAACGCCGAGATGGCGGCGAACAGATACATCATGGACGCCGCGAATCCGAAGAAGGAAGGCAGTGGTACGAGCAATCCGGCGACGGTGATCGGGTGGTACGGCGCCACCTGCGCGGCGCCGGCCAGCGGGGTCCCGCCCAGTTCGTACGGGTTCCAGAGCGGCCATTCCCCGCGCGCGAGGGAACGGCGCAAAGCGTCGTGCCACGGAAAGAACTCGGTATAGACATCGGAGATCGACGGGTTCGAGACTGCTCCCACGCCCGCGTCAGCGGCGACTGACGCGAGCGGTTCCGACGTGTAAGCGAGATCGAGCGGACCATAGACGCTGGAGGTGAGAAGGGTCCGGGTCGTGAGCACGAGGGGCAGGAGCAGAAGGGCCAGCGCAAACGGAAACGAGATTTCCCGCACGCGGCGCGCGATCGCCAGCGTGGCGACGGAACAGACCAGGTAGATGAGAGCTGGCATCGATCAGGCGGCCGTGCATTGTACGCTTGGCTCAATGAGGAATCTGCTGCTGATCTGTTCGTTGGTGCTGGCTGTGCGGGCATTGGGGAATTACCCCGGGAAAGACTTGTGGCTCCCCGTTGCCGGACACGCGGCCGGTTCGGATGGGCGCATCCATGCAACGACGGTGTTCATCACGAACACGAGCGATCACGCTGCGGACGTTCGCATGTCGCTTCACGCGTCTGGTGAAGTTGGAAAGGAGCCGCGTGCCGTCTCGGTGCGCATCGCGCCCGGCGCGACCCATGTTCACGATCTCGCGGACAGGCTGGCAACAGCGCAACGACCCATCGGTTCACTCCGCATCAGCGCGTCGGAGCCAGTCGTGGCGGATGCGTGGCTGTACAACCAATCGGCCATGCAACCCGGTTCGACCGCCTCGGTCCTCGCCGCGATTCCCTCGGAATTTGCGATCGGCTCCGGCGAATCAGCGGTGACGCATGCATCGACGAACGAGGCGCGATTCAAGCTCTATGTTGCGGAGACCCGTGGGTTCCCATTGTATTTCTCGGTGACGGCATACGATGCGAGTGGCCGGCGGACGTCGGCCCGCCGCCTGTTCGTCGATCGCCACGACCAGCGTTCGTGGGAGCTTCCGGGTCAATTCGTAGCGCTTCAAGTCGCCGGCGTGAACGGCAGCGGAACAATCGTCTTCGCCGGGGCCCGGATCGACAACGCCACGCAGGACACGAGCTTCTTCCCGATGACGCTGCCAGTCAGAGCGAGGCACCGCATCGGTGCGATCGAGTGGACCGCCTATGCTCTCGCCGCTGCCGCACTGCTGTTCGCGGCCCTCAGGACCGGGGCAGAGGCGCCGAATCGCCCGTAATCAATCTCGCGCCGCGCTGGTAGGTCGCGTACGCCCACGCCCACCGCGTGATCACGAGGAACCGGTTGCGGAATCCGATCAGGAAGAAGATGTGGATCGCCAGCCACGCGATGACTTGCTTCGCCGAACGTTCCTCAGGCCGCGCGCGGCGTAGAGGCCGCCGAATCCGCCGCCAATGATGACGACGTGCTTCACTGTTTCTTCTTCTGAGTGCCGGCGGTCGGCGCAGAGCCGATCTTCGCGGCGGAGGGATGGCCGCTCCACGTTCCCCACGAGAAACATCGGACACACGTGAACGTGTAGTCAGCGTAACCGGTGTTGGGATTCTCTTTCGTATCCACTTCCATCTTCGACTGGCAGCGGTAACAGAGGATCTGGTCGCCGCGCTGAAGATTCTCCACGAGCCCTTCCACCTGCTGGTCGAAGAACTCCATCTGCTTCGGCCTCTGCGGAATCTGGATCGTCTCTTTTCCTCGGGGGCAGGTGAGGAAGAGGTGATCGGCGAACGTCGTCTGGACGAAGCTGCCCGTCATGGTCACGCCACGGTGTTTCGGGCACTCGATCGCTTCACCCGCCCAGTACTTCCGCGCAAGCTCCCGGAACTCGTCCACTTCGGTCGGCATACGGCGCGATGATAGCTCAACGTTAACCGTTGACCGTTAACGGTGAACGGTGAACGGCTACCGGTTAACGGGCGGCCCGTTCCACCGCCTCGAACACCCGCAGAAAGTTTCCGCCCAGCACCTTCAGGACATCCTCCTCGGGCATTCCCCGGGCCAGGAGACGCTCGGTGATCGCGGGCATCGTGGCCGCGGTGTGCAGCCCTTCCGGCAGCGCCGGAACGCCGTCGAAGTCGCTGCCGATGCCGACGTGATCGACGCCGGCGACCATCGCCGCGTGAATGATGTGGTCGATCACATCTTCGAACTTCGCGTTGGGAAGGCCGAGGGCGCGGAACCATTCCAGGTAGGAAGCCCAGTCGGTGCGGTCGTTCGGGATCTCCTCGTTGGGGCCGTCTCCATCGTCCTTCTGCGGACGCTTCTGCGCTTTCATGATCGCCTGGGCCACGTCGTCGTTGATGAACGCGGAGAAGAAGTTGATCATGCACACCCCGCCGTTCTTCGCGAGCGCGCGCAGCATCTCGTCGGTCATGTTCCGCGGGTGGCGGCAGATGGCGCGGCACGAGGAGTGCGTTGCGACGATCGGCGTGCGAGTGGTCTCGATCGTCTGGAAGAACGCATTGTCCGAAACGTGAGAGATGTCCACGACCATGCCGAGGTCGTTCATGGTGCGGACGACCTCGCGGCCGAAGTCGGTGAGGCCGCCGTGCGTTCCGCCGTCGCCCGATGAATCGCACCAGTTGTTCGTGTTGACGTGCGTGAGCGTCATGTAACGGACGCCCTTCGCGTAGAAATCACGGAGGATGTCGAGCGAATCTTCGATGGCGTGCCCGCCTTCGACGCCGATCATGATCGCGTGTCCGCCGTCGCGTTTCGCCTCGCGGATTCCTTTGCTGTCGCTACAGAAGCGCAGGAGGCCGGGGTGGCGGGCCGTCTCGGAGCGGATCAGGTCGATGAGGTGGTAGGCGAACCTTGCCGCTCCGCGCCCGGCGTAATGAGGAGGGACGTAGGCGGCGAAGAAGCTCGCGGTGATGCCGCTCTCGCGCAGGATGCTGAGATCGAGCTGGGCCTCGGGATCGGGATCATCGAGGTGCAGGCCGTGGCGGTGCAGCCTGTAGGGAGTGTCGCAATGGCCGTCGATGATGATCGCGCGCCGGTGCACCGCGTCCGCTGGCGCCTTGCTGTCAGTCTCTAAAGTAGTCATCGACCGTTTCGATCTTCCTCACGAGCTCTTCGACGTCTTCGAAGAGGAATTCTGCCTTCTGGAGGAGGTTGCGCTCGAAGCCCCCCGACAGGACCGCCGCGATGGGCAGCGCCGCCCGGTGTGCTGCGAGGATGTCGTACGGAGTATCCCCGACGACGAGCGTTCGAGCCGGGTCCGTCTTCAGGCGCTCGAGTCCGGCCTGAAAAATCTCCGGCGATGGCTTCGAAAACTCCGCGTCCTCCTTCGACGTCGTCCCCTCGAGCACATCCTCGACGCCGAGAAGCCCGGAATAGTACTCCACCTCCTCCGGATCGGCCGACGATGAAAGGACGATGCGGATCCCCCGCGCGTGCAGCGCGCGGAGGTAGTCGCCGGCCAACGGAAACGGCTTGATCGTCTTCATGTATTTTTCCTTGAAGAGCGTCCCGCGATACTCCTTGAGCTTTTCTCCGAACCGGCGCATCTCCTTTGCGTTGAGAAGATCGGGCACCAGGAGGTCTCCACCTTTGCCGATGTGGTGGCGGACCGCGTCGAATTCGATGGTTTTGCCGAAATGCTGGAACGCTTCCACCCAGACGCGGGCGTGGATGTCGTTGGAGTCGACGAGCGTCCCGTCGATATCGAAAAGGATTCCCTGGATCTTCACGAGTCCCGGACAGAGCAACTTCACTGCCCGAGAGGTGGAGCCGCGGGCGATCCCGCCCGCGGTGACGTTTTCGCGGGCGGGATCGCCCGCGCTCCACTCTATAATGCGCGCCCGGTGCGGACCGATCGAGACATGCAAGACCAGCCTCGCGACTCCCGGCGGCGGTTCATGATCGCCGGGGAGCACGTCATCCTGCGCGCGTTCGAGCGGGAGGATGCCGAGCGCTGCTATCGCTGGATGAACGACCCGAACATTGTCCGGACCCTCAAGAGCCG
This sequence comes from uncultured Acidobacteriota bacterium, assembly GCA_937870635.1. Taxonomy (GTDB): domain Bacteria; phylum Acidobacteriota; class Thermoanaerobaculia; order Gp7-AA8; family Gp7-AA8; genus DATLEX01. The sequence continues at coordinate 47,769 of CALMZP010000091.1, forward strand.
CTATCCGATCGCCTTCTCCAACGAAGTGGAATGGCTCGACCGGGCCATGCAGCCCCGCGAGGACGAGCGCCATTTCGCAATCGAGCGGAAGGACGACCGGGCCCACATCGGCAATGCGTCCATTCAGGAGATCGACTGGGTTTCCCGCACGGCATGGTTCGGACTCTTCATCGGCGATCCGACGGCGTGGAACCGCGGCTTCGGCAGCGATGCCATCGAAACCCTGGTCCGGTTCGCGTTCGACGAGATGAACCTGCACAAGCTCCGCATCCAGGTGTTCGACTACAACGAGCGCGCGAAAACCATCCTCGCTTCGCGCGGATTCGTCCAGGAGGGAAAGCTCGTTCGCGATTTCTATAGGGAGGGTACGTGGCACGACATTGTCATCCTCTCCATTTTCCGCGACGGGCTGCGCTCGCCGGAGGACCACTCATGACTGACAGGAAAATCCGCGTCCTGATCGCCAAACCAGGCCTGGACGGCCACGATCGCGGCGCGAAGATCATCGCCCGGGCCCTGCGCGACGCGGGCATGGAAGTGATCTACACGGGTCTGCGGCAGACTCCGGAGCAGATCGTTTCGGCGGCGGTGCAGGAAGACGTCGACGCCATCGGCCTTTCGATTCTCTCCGGCGCCCACAACGTGCTCTTCCCCGAGATCATGCGCCTCCTCAAAGCAGAAGGGGCCCAGGACATCGTCGTCGTTGCCGGCGGCATCATCCCCGAACAGGACATCCCCAGGCTCAAGGAGATGGGCATCCGGGAGATCTTCCTTCCAGGCACGACCACCGCTGCCGCCGTGAATGCGATTCGACAAGCGGTCGCTCGCTGATCGCGTCGAGATCGTCTTCGACGACGGAGGGATGAACCTTCTCTCCTCGTCCGCGCTCGATGAGCTCTCGTCCGTCATCGCCGGCGCGGAAGCGACCAACCTCCTCGTCTTCCGCTCGGGGAGGCCCGGGCTCTTCGCCGCGGGTGCGGACATGGCTGAGATGAAGGAGTTCTCGCCCGCGGAAGCCGAAGTCTTTGCGGCGAAGGGGCAGGAGTTGTTCGGCAGGATCGAAAAGCTGCCGGGGATCACCGTCGCGATCATCGACGGCGACTGCTTCGGCGGTGCCCTCGATCTCGCGCTCTCCTTCGATCTTCGGTTCGCCACGCCCCGCGCGCGCTTCGCTCATCCCGGCGCCCGGATCGGCATCGCCACGGGCTTTGGCGGCACGACGCGCTGGAGGAAAGTCCTGCAGCGCCCCGCCGCCCAGGCCATGTTCATCGGCAACCGCATCCTCGGCACCTCCGAAGCGGAACGATCCGGCCTGGTCGATGCCGTGGCTGAAGACTTCGAGGATTCACTGGCTGCGCTGGCGAAGGCCGAGCCGCGCGCCGTCCGGCTCGTGAAAGAGCTCAGTGCGCACGCTCCATCGCTGTCGCGTTCTCAGCTGCAATTGCTGGCGGAGCGCTTGGGACGCTTATACTTCGATTTTTGATTTTGGATTTTGGATTTGAAAAGCGGCGTCAATCCAAAATCCAAAATCCAAAATCCAAAATCGCAAGATGGAACCTCTCGAGACACATCTGGACATCACTTCCGACGAATTCAAGTCGAATCGCGAGCGCATCCAGGGACTCGTCGACGACCTGAACCGCCGGCTGGCCGCGTCTCGCCAGGGTGGCGGCGAGAAATACGTCGCCCGGCACCGTGAGCAGGGGAAAGTGCCTCCGCGGGAGCGGATCGCGGCGCTGCTCGATCCCGACACCCCGTTTCTCGAGCTCTCTCCACTCGCCGCCAGCGGCATGTACGACGATGAAGCGCCGGCCGCGGGCATGATCACCGGCGTGGGCCGGGTGCACGGCCGTGAATGTCTCATCATCGCCAACGACGCCACGGTCAAGGGCGGCACGTACCTGCCGATGACCGTGAAGAAGCACCTTCGAGCGCAGGAAGTCGCTCTGCAGAACCACCTGCCGTGCATCTACCTCGTCGATTCGGGCGGCGCGTTTCTCCCGCTCCAGGCCGACGTCTTTCCCGACCGCGAGCATTTCGGCCGCATCTTCTACAACCAGGCGGTGATGTCGGCCAGCGAGATCCCGCAGATCTCCGCGGTTCTCGGTTCCTGCACGGCCGGTGGGGCTTACGTCCCGGCGATGTCCGACGAAGCGGTCATCGTCAAGGGGACAGGAACGATCTTTCTCGGCGGCCCGCCGCTGGTGAAGGCGGCAACCGGTGAAGAAGTGACGGCCGAGGAGCTGGGCGGCGCGGATGTGCACACGCGCATCAGCGGCGTCGCCGACCATTTTGCCGAGGATGATTACGACGCTCTGGCGATCGTGCGGAACATCGTGGAGAACCTTCCGCTCGACAAGCACGAGCCGGAGACGCGCGTCGAGCCGGAGGATCCTCTCTTCGATCCGAAAGAGATTTACGGCGTGATTCCGAACGACCTCCGCCGGCCCTACGATGTTCGCGAGGTCATCGCGCGCATCGTTGACGGCTCGCGTTTTCAGGAGTTCAAGGAACGTTACGCCACCACGATCGTCACCGGCTTCGCGAGGATCTTCGGATACAAGGTCGGGATCCTTGCGAACAACGGCGTTCTCTTCAGCGAGTCGGCACTGAAGGCAACGCACTTCATCGAGCTGTGCGGCCAGCGCCGGATTCCCCTCGTCTTTCTTCAGAACATCACCGGGTTCATGGTCGGCAAGCAGTACGAGCGCGGCGGAATCGCCAAGGATGGCGCGAAGCTCGTTCACGCGGTGGCCAATGCCAGCGTGCCGAAGTTCACGGTCATCATCGGCGGCTCGTTCGGCGCCGGGAACTACGGGATGTGCGGCCGCGCGTACTCACCGCGATTCCTCTGGATGTGGCCGAACGCCCGGATCTCAGTCATGGGAGGGGAGCAGGCGGCCGGCGTCCTGACCACGGTCAAGCGCGATCAGCTGGCGCGGGAGGGGAAGACGATGACGACCGAAGAGGAGCGCGCCATCGCCGACCCGGTCCTGCAGAAGTACGAGACCGAAGGCGGCCCGTACTACAGCACGGCGCGTCTGTGGGATGACGGCGTCATCGATCCTGCCGAAACGCGCACCTGGCTCGGCCTCGGCCTTTCCGTGTCGTACAACGCCCCGATCGACGCGCCGCGTTTCGGCGTCTTCAGGATGTGATCTTGGCCGACGTCAACTGGTTCCTCTTCGATCTCGGTAATACCGTCATCAAGCTCGCATACGAGCGGGTGATGGCGAACATCTGCCGCGATTCGAGCGTCGATCGCGATCAGCTTCTGGAGATTTTCGAGGAGGCCGGCGGTTACCGAGACATGGAGCGGGGAGCCACGACCTTCTGGGACTTCCACGAGTTCGTGAGCAGCCGTGCGGGTTATCGGGGCGACATTCGCAGGTTTCGTGAAGTGTGGAGCGATTTCTTCGACGGCACGATTCCCGGGATCGAAGAGGTGCTGCAGCGAATCCGCGCGCGGTATCGGGTGGCATTTCTCTCGAACTCGAACGAGATCCATGCGGAAGTCATCCCTCGAAAATTCGCCGGGCTGTTTCAAAAAGACGACCGGTTCATCTTTTCCTACCGGTTCCGCGTGGCGAAGCCGGATCCGGAGATGTTCCACCGCGCCCTGGAGGTAGTCGGTGCGCTGCCAGCACAGGCAGTTCTCGTCGACGACCTCATCGAGAATGTCCTCGGCGCGCGGGCCATAGGCATGCGGGCCTACCAGTTCCGGGACAGCGCGACGCTCTTGCGCGACCTGACGGCGGACGGCCTGCTATGAGCGGCTTTCAGTATGACGTCTGCGTCGTGGGTGGCTGCGGTCACGTCGGACTGCCGCTCGCGCTCACCTTCGCCGATTCCGGACTGAACGTGAGCATCTACGACACGAACGACGAGAGCGTCGCCACCGTTCGCGGGGGGAAAATGCCGTTCCGCGAGACCGGCGCACAGGAGCTCCTCGAGAGGACGCTGGCTTCGAACAGGCTGGAAGTGCGGAATGACCCTCATCTCGTCACCGCGTCACGGCAGATCATCGTCGTGATCGGAACGCCAGTCGACGAGCATCTGAATCCCACCTTCTACGCGATGCGGCGGTTCTTCCTGCATCTCACGCAGTACCTGCGCGACGGCCAGCTCATCGTCCTGCGCAGTACGGTCTACCCCGGGACGACGGAAAAAGTGGACGAGCTGGTTCGCGAGGCCGGCCTGAAGATCCACGTTGCGTTCTGTCCGGAACGGATCGCCGAGGGGCGGGCGCTGGAAGAGCTGCGGGAGCTTCCGCAGATCGTGTCCGGGTGCGATCCGGAAGCGGAGCAGCAGGCCGCCGACCTCTTTCTTCGCATTGCCAGAAAAGTGGTCCGGCTCAACCCGCTGGAGGCCGAGCTGGCCAAGATCATCACGAACTCCTGGCGTTACATCCAGTTCGCGGCGGCGAACCAGTTCTTCATGATCGCCGCCGATCACGGTCTCGACTTTTACCGCCTGTACGATGCGCTGACGCACGACTATCCGCGCATGGCGGGAATGCCCGGCAGCGGGTTTGCGGCGGGACCATGCCTGTTCAAAGACACGATGCAGCTCGCCGCCGCGAACAACAACAACTTTCAGCTCGGCCATGCGGCCATGCTCATCAACGAGGGATTGCCCAACTTCATCGTGCGACATCTCCGTCAGCAGTACGAGCTGCACGACCACTCCGTGGGCATCCTTGGAATGGCCTACAAGGCCGAGAGCGATGATCCCCGTTCGTCGCTCTCGTACAAGCTGCGCAAGATCCTCGAGTACGAGGCGAAGGAAGTGTTGTGCGCAGACGAGTACGTGTCCGATCCGAGGCTGATTCCGGCGGAGGAGCTGGTGGAACGGGCGGACATCGTGATCCTGGGCGCCCCCCACAAACGATATCGGTCGCTCGCCATCCCGGACGGGAAGCCGGTGATCGACGTTTGGAACTACTTCGGCAAGGGAGTGTGTCTGCCTTGAAGGTTCTCGTGACCGGCTCGGCGGGATTCATCGCCGGATATCTCGTCGAAGACCTGCTCGGCGCCGGCTATGACGTCGTCGGCATCGACAACTTCTCGAAGTACGGCGAGACGCGTCGCGATCATGACTCGCATCCCCGTTACCAGTTCGTGCGCGGGGATGCGAAGGACATAGACCTGGTCAAGAAGCTTCTCGCCGACTGCGACCATTTCATCGCCGGCGCGGCGATCATCGGCGGGATCTCACTCTTTCACGAGCTCGCATACGACCTCCTTGCGGAGAACGAGCGGATCACCGCCGCCGCGTTCGACGCCGCGATCTGGGCCTTTCGTGAGAAGAAGCTGAAGAAGATCACCGTGATGTCGTCCTCGATGGTGTTCGAGTCGGCCGATGTGTTTCCGACAGCCGAAGGGGAGCAGCGGCGCTGCGCACCTCCTCAGTCGACGTACGGATTCCAGAAGCTGGCAACCGAATACTTCGCTCAGGGCGCCCGCGAGCAGTACGGCCTGCCGTACACGATCGTACGACCGTTCAACTGCATCGGAGTGGGTGAGTCGAGGGCCGCGATCGAGCGCGAGGTGATGTCCGGCAACATCCGCCTGGCGATGAGTCACGTCGTGCCCGACCTCGTACAGAAGGTGATCAAAGGCCAGGATCCGCTGCACATCCTCGGGAACGGAAATCAGGTCCGGCATTACACGTACGGCGGCGACCTCGCCCGCGGTATCCGGATGACCCTGGAGTCGGAAGCGGCGACGAACGAGGATTTCAATCTCTCGACCGATGAAGGGACGACGGTCCTGGAGCTGGCCGAGATGATCTGGACGAAGATCCGTCCGGGCGTCCCTTTCCGCTACACGAGCGACGCAGCGTATCCCTACGACGTCCAGCGGCGCGTCCCCTCGACCACCAAAGCCAGGGAGATCCTCGGATTCACCGCCCGCGTCCCGCTCTCGGATGCGCTGGACAGGATCATCCCGTGGGTTCGTCATCAGGTGGAGCTCGGTGCGATCTGAGCCGCGCATCGACTTCGTCGTGCCGGTGTACAACGAGGCCGACAATTTCGAGCCGATGGTCCGTGAGCTCTACGGCAAGGTGCCGCTCGACAAACGGCTCCTCGTCGTTTACGACCGCGATGAAGACACGACTCTTCCGGTGGCGCGGCGGCTGCAGAGTGAGTTTCCCGGAATCGAGCTCGTTCGCAACGCGCATGGCCGCGGCGTCCTGAACGCGATCCGCACCGGCATTGCCGCGGCAACGGGCGACGTCGTGATCGTCACGATGGCCGACCTTTCCGACGATCCCTCGGTCGTGCCCGCGATGGTTCAGCAGATCCGCGATGGCGAGGCGGACGTCGTCATCGGCTCGCGCTACATGAAGGGCGGGCGGCAGATCGGCGGACCGTTGCTCAAACGGACCCTCTCCCGCCTGGCGGGCCTGAGTCTCTACTGGACGGGTGCGCTTCGCGTGCACGATGCCACCAATGCGTTTCGCGCGTACCGGCGCGAGGTGTTGCAGTCGATCGAGATCGAGAGCACCGCGGGCTTCGAGTATTCACTGGAAGTGACCGCGAAAGCGCAGGCGAAGGGCTACAGGATCGCGGAGGTACCGAGCACGTGGCGCGACCGCTCGGCGGGTGAATCGCGGTTCCGGCTGATGAAGTGGCTGCCTCAGTATCTGCGCTGGTACTGGTACGCGCTCAAGAACCGGCGGTGAGTGGAGCGCGGGCGACCTCGCCCGCGCATTGGGGGAGTGGGGCGGGCGAGGTCGCCCGCGCTCCACTGGGTTGCGCTGAAAACGCGCGCTCCGATTACATCATCCCGTTTGCGATCGTCTTCGTGAGGGCGTCGTCGCCGTACCACTGGCGATGGAACTTGAGAAGCTCATCACGTCCGGTGGGGCCGGCCGGAGCCTTCTGAGTTTTTCCGGCGAGACGCGGAAAATCGTAAAGCACGTACTCGAAGTTGCGCTTCTCGTACTCTTCGCCGAGGCGGGCGAATGCGTCGCCGTCGATGGAGAATTTGGTGGTTCCGCGGTACGAGAGGTCAACGCGCGAGTAGCGCTTGTCGCGAACTTTCTTCGCGAATTCGAGCAGGGCAGTGTGAACGTCGATCGGCGTCTGTTTGACGCTGAGCTCCTTGAGGTCGTAGACCACGACTCCCGGAATCACCCAATACTGATAGTGCGCTGAGACGCGCATGCCGTTGAACGCGGCATTGCTTTTCAGGACTTCGTCGACGGGCTTCTGAAGAAGGACGGCGTTCGCCGTGTAGCCGACGACCGCGGCGATGAGAGGCGTGCCTACGAAGACCATCTTCATCTTCCGGAGGGCGGGGAGGGGGATGGCCACCCGTTCCATACGCAGCTGTTGCGTCAGAAACCTGCGGAAAGACCGCTTTTTACCTCCCTGCGCAGGAGGTTCCACGGGAATCGCGTAATAGGCGATGGAGAGCAGCAGGCCGGCGCCGATCGAGACGATTCCGACGGGGCGGAAGACCAGCAGAGCGGCCAGGCCGAAAAGATAGGCGACCCAGCTCGCGTAATTGACGCGGCTGCGGATCTTCGCCGCGCGCGCGCGGTAGTACTCCTCGTTGACGATCTCGGAACAGTGCCGGCACCGGATGGCGATGGTCTCGATCTCCCCGCCGCAGAAATTGCACGGCTGATAGGTTCGATCCGCGGCACGGCGCTTCTGCCCGGCATAGTCTTCCGCGCGGCGCTTGGGAGCCGAATTCAGGAGGATCAGTCCACAGCTGCCACATGCGGCCGCGCCCGGTTCGGTCTGGGCATGACATTCAGGGCATTGCATGCCCTCCAATTCTGCAAACCAGCCGCCACGTTCCCGGCGTCCGCTAAAGCGTTCGGTCCGTGCTGGTTATCGGCGGTTCGCACAGTTCCGTAGCGCGGTCTATGATCAGGGCGTTTGGTTCGCCCGAAATTCCTCATCGCCCTCTCATCAATCGTGTTGTGTGCCGCGCCCGCCGTGGCGGGATGGCTCATCTATACCTATGGTGTCGATGTCCCCTTTGCCGACCAGATCGAGGTCGCCGAGTTTCTGATCCGGAACCACGGAAGAGCGTTCCCTGCCGCCGGCGACCTCCTCGCGTTCCACAACGAGAGCCGGATGGTCTTTCCTCGCATCGTATTTTTCTACCTCGCCCGCATGAGCGGCTGGAACGTGAAATGGGAGATGGCGGTTTCGCTCCTGATGGCTTGCGGCACGATCGCCCTCATCGGCTATCTGGCGCGGTTCCACTTCGATCGCCTGGCTGCATGCACGGCCACGGCGGCGGCGGCGATTCTCGTTTTCTCTCCCGTTCAGTGGTGGGACTGGACCGTGGGCTTTCAGATGGTCATGTTCTTTTCGCCGCTGCTGATGGCGCTCGCGCTCGTCGCGTTGTCCCGTGGATGGTTCTGGCCGGCGGTTGCCGCGGCAGCAGTTGCCACGTTCTCGTTCGTGAACGGACTCTTTCTGTGGGGCGCTCTCCTTCCCGCCGTCGTGCTCATCGATGGGGACCGGAAGCGCCGGTGGCTGATTCCCGGCTGGATCGTGTTCGGGACGATATCGATCGCTTTGTTCTTCTATGGTTATGAGAAGCCGCCGGGACATCCGGCGGTGGTGATGCCGTGGGAAGCGCCTCTCCGCTTCACCGCCTACGTCCTGGCCTTCCTCGGACATCCGCTCGCGTGGAATCAGGAAGTGCCGGAATCGATCGCCGTCGGGGCCGTTCTCGTCACGACGTTCGTCGTGGGGGTCGCGGTGGCGTGGCGTACCCGGCAGCGCTCGGCAGTCATCTGGGCAGCGTTCGCGCTGTATGCCGCGATGTCGGCAGGAGCCGCTGCGGCGGGCCGGCTCAGGATGAGCGTCGCCCAGTCTCTGGAGCCACGCTATGCAGCGATCAGCATTTATCTCGCGGTGGGCACGATCCTGATGCTCTTCGCCGTCGCCCGGCCCCGAGTCGTCGGACTTGCCGTCGCCCTCGTCGTCGCCGCGCATCTGCTTGCGGTACGTTCGGAGTGGCCGGTCATGCAGCTGTTTCATCGCGAACGGCTTGCGGGACGCGCTGCCGTCGACCTGGCTCTGGTCATTCCTGACCACACCGCGCTAGGCGAGCTCGTATGGCGCGACGTCGTGAGAATGCGCAAAGTGATCAGGGATATGGCGGCGATCGGCTATCTCGAGCCGCTGCGCTCGGCGAGAATCGAGGCCATCGACGCCGGTGCGCCGCCATGGTTCGGCGATTTCGTCGGTGTGAAGACGCTTCCTGCCGGTCTCGGTGTTTATGGATGGGCCTCGCTTCCCGGTGCGCGTCCGGCGGATGCCGTTCTTCTGACATGGATCACGCCGCGGGGAGAAGAGGTCATGTCCGTCGCGCGTTACGCCTGGCTCCCGCGACCCGCGCTCGCACAGATCGAACCGTCGCTGCTGGCGTCTGGATGGCAGCACGAGTTCCCGCTGCGGCTCCCGGACGGAACGAGACTGGCCGCGTGGGCTTACGACACAAAGGAGCGGCGCGCTTACCGGATCGCGGGACGGTTCATCGTCTCCGGCCAAACCGCCGCTCGATATTGAACCCCAGTTGAATGTCGCCGGAGCGCAGCCCCGCGCCCTGATAGGTGGAGGTCGTGTACTGGTCAGCCGTCGTGGCGTTGTTGTTCGTCAGCAGGACCTCGAACCAGTGTCCGCCCAGGGCCTGCTTGATCCCGAAAGCCCAGCCGAAGTCGGCGTCCACGGAATCGGGGAGGTCGCCGTTCGGCGGCACGACCTCGACCACCAGGCTCAACCCGCGACGGACCATGAAAGACGCACCGACGGGGACGTTGAACGCGTTGTCGAAAAGCGCGACCGACGCGTCGCCCGATGATGCGCGTCCGGCGTTGGTGACGAACGTCGGCATCACGTAGACCGCGGCGCGCGAGCCGAACTGCCGCGACACGATCGCCTGCGCGAACAAGGAGAGGCGATCGTCGACGTTGCGCTCGGAACGCCAGTCGGCGCCGCCGCGAAGCGCCGCGGAGAGAGGAATCGCCGCGGCCTGCTGGAAGAGGAGATATTTCGCCGACATTTCGAGGGTGTCGAGCACGTTGCTGCGCGCGATGGCCAGCTGCAGATCGCGCATCGGAACGTAGGACAGGCCCATCGTGACGTTTGCGCCGCTGTCGAGCCCGAAGAGGCTGTGCACGGCCTCGCCTTCGTCGATCGATTGGTTGAAGCGATGGGAGAACTTCACTTCCCACGTCCCACGCTCCGGCATATGCGAGGTGGGAAGGGTGAGCAGGACGTCGCCCAGTGGGAGCGGGCGGAAGGGCTTCGTCTCGTCCTGCGCTTGTGCTGCCACTGCCGACACGAAAAAGACGAGCAAAAGGGCGATCCGCCGGTCAGTCATTCGGTGCTCCTCGCCGGATCCAGTCGCGCACGAGATTCAGCTGCGCGTCGTTGAGATAGGGGCCGCCCTGCGGCATGCGTTCGCCGCTGATGCCGGCGCCGGTCAGTTTCCGGTAGAGATAGGAATCGGCGAAGTTTCCAGGGTCGACGCGGCGAAGCGATGGCATCTGCTCGCTCGGCACGCCCACGATCTGTCCATAGGCAAGAGCGGGAGTGAGCCTCAGGTTCTGCTGCCGTCCGACCTGGTCGTGGCAGCCAACGGCCGTGCAGTTCGGCGTGAAAATCTCGTTCTGCACCCGGGTGAACGTCGCCGTCGGATCGACAGGAGGACCACCTCCGCCGGGAGCAGTGATCTCATTCAGCTTGCCGCAGGAGAGCGCGAAGAGAAGGAAGGGGATGATGGCCACCGCCTTGCGCATTCGGGCGAAGCGTAGCACGCCGCCATGCGATAATCCCTCGAATAGGGCAGGTGCCCACCAGATCCCCCAGGACTCGTGCGTTCGATGCAGACTCTGACACTGCTTCACTCGGATACTTTTCCCATCGCAAAGTACGCCGAGGCGTTGTCCCGGGAAGCGATCGCACCGAAGGTGGTGAGAAGCGCGCTGCCGCCCGCCGACGGCAACGGTCTGGCGGTCCTTCTCGTCGACCGCGGCAACCACGCCAACGGAACAGTGATGGACGGGCACACGGCAGTCGTCGGGATCGGCCTCGACGAACAGCCGCGGTGGTTGTCGGAGGACGACATCTATCTGCAGCTGCCCGACAACCCGTCGGCCCCGGTCCTGCTCAGCGCGGTCAAGCGCGCGTACCAGTTTCTGTATCAGAAGATGCGCGCCGATCAGCTCGAAAAGCAGCTCAGCGACCGCACGAGAGAGCTCCGCAAGGTCAGCGAAGTAGGCATTGCGCTGGCGACGGAGCGTGACCACGCCGTCCTTCTGACGATGATCCTGAGCAAGGCCAGGGAGCTGGCCCGTGCCGATGCCGGATCCCTCTATCTCCTCGACGAGATCGAAGGCGAGGGCGACGTCCTGCGCTGGAAGCTCGCGCAGAACGATTCGCTGGACGTGTCGTTCGAGGAAAAGGTCCTGCCGGCGACGCGCCGCAGCCTTGCCGGCTACGTCGCCATGACCGGCGAGACGCTCGTGATCGACGACGCGTACGACCTTCCCGCCGATGCCGAGTACTCGATCAACCGTTCCTTCGACGAAGAGAACGGATATCTCACCCGGTCGCTGCTCGTGCTGCCGATGACCAACCATGCCGGCGACATCATCGGAGTGCTGCAGCTGATCAACCGCAAACGCGCCGGCGCACCGATGCCGCTGACCGCGCGAACCGTGCCGGACGCGGTCATTCCGTTCGATGCCGAGACGGTGGAGATCATGCGTGCGCTCGCCGGACAGGCCGCGGTCGCCGTGGAGAACAACCTTCTCTACGAATCGATCGAGCGTCTTTTCGAAGGATTCGTCACCGCCGCCGTCACGGCGATCGAACAGCGCGATCCGACCACTTCCGGTCACTCGTTTCGCGTGGCAGATCTCACGGTCGAGCTGGCGCGGGTCATCGATCACATGGACGACGGCCCATACCGGCACATCAACTTCTCCGGCGAGCAGGTGCGGGAGATCCGCTATGCGTCCCTCCTCCACGACTTCGGCAAGGTCGGAGTCCGCGAACAGGTCCTGGTCAAGGAGAAGAAGCTTTACCCGCTGCAGCTCGAGACGATCCGCGCGCGGTTCGACTTCGTGATGAAGAACGTCGAGAACGAGGCCGCCCAACGGCGGATCGACTATCTGCTCCAGTTCGGCCGCGACGGATTCGACCAGTTCAGCGCCCGGCTCGAGGAAGAGACGCGCGCAGAACTGGAACGCCTCCGCAACGACTTCGCCTTCATCGCCAAGTCGAACGAGCCGACCGTCCTGCCGGAAGGGGAGTTTCAGCACCTCCAGCAACTGGCGGCGAGGGACTACGAAGACATTCGCGGCGAGAAGCGCCTGCTGCTCGATCCCGAGGAAGTGCGGATCCTCTCGATCCGCAAGGGGAACCTCGATCCCGGCGAACGCGGCGAGATCGAGAGCCACGTGACGCACACGTTCAACTTTCTCCAGAAGATCCCGTGGACGAAGGACCTCGTCAGCGTTCCGACGATTGCCTTCGCCCACCATGAGAAGCTCAATGGCCGCGGCTATCCGCGAAAGCTCACCGCGGCGGACATCCCGATCCAGTCACGAATGATGACCGTCTCGGACATTTACGACGCCCTCACCGCGACCGACCGCCCCTACAAGCGTGCCGTGACGACGGAACGTGCCATCGACATCCTGAAGATGGAAGTGAACGACGGCCTCCTCGACAACTCACTGGTGGACCTCTTCGTCGAAGCGAAGGTGTACGAGAGAGCCGGTGTGCAGAGAACCTGAAAACGAACGATGAGACTCAGAACTCTGTCCGCCATTCCGCTACTGTTCGTTGCCGCCGCCGCCTCGGCCGACGATTGTGATCACACCGCGCCGCACCGCCTCAGCGCCGACCTCAAGGGGGCGACGTCCGTCGCGGTCATCGCCCGCGCCGGGAGCCTCCGAGTGACCGGCACCTCCGCCGGCGCCGTCACCGCGTCGGGCACCGCCTGCGCCTCCGACCGCGAGTACCTGAGGAGAATTCGCATCGAAGCGCGGCGGGAGGGTTCGGAGCTCGTGATCGAGGCCATCATCCCGGAGCGCACGCACATCTTCGGATGGCACGAAGCCCGGCTGGATATGGAGGTCAACGTTCCGCGGGCCATCGCGCTCCGGATCAAGGATGGGAGCGGATCGACGGAGATCCGCGATGTCGAGCGCGACGTGACGATCGAGGACGACGGCTCCGGCGGCGTGCAGTACGACCGCGTGGGGGGGAGGGTGAGGGTGCCCCGGGAACGGTAATGGGACCTGGACCCTGGCCCCTGGACCTTGGGAGTTACGGGTGACGTGTTCACGTCATCCGCCGGCGAAGCGCGGGCGTTGGATCTCAGGTTACGCATCTTGAGACCCTTCGGCGTCTGCGCCCCTCAGAGGCTGTGACGACGTCGCTGATTACTCCCAAGGTCCAAGGTCCAAGGTCCAGGGTCCAGCCTTACCCCTCGCAAATGGCGGCCAGCATCCCCCGCAAATCCTCAGCACTTTCGAAAAAGTGGCTGGGGTGCTCCGCCCGCAGCAGCTCGGCCGGCGTCTTGCCGCTGGCCACCGCGATCGTGGTGGCGTCGTAGGGCGCGCCGCAGCGGACGTCGTAGATCGAGTCGCCGATGATCACCACATCCGGACCTTCGAACCGATAGCCATCGCGCTGTGATGCGCGTTCGACCGCGATGGGCGGCAGGTCCGAACGGTTCGCGGAATCGCTGCCGAAGGCGCCGAACGAGAAATATTCGTTGAGGGCCGGCGGCTCGAGCTTGAGCCGCGCCCCCGGCTCGATGTTCCCCGTAAGAAGCGCGAGAGTGATGGTGTCCATGGCCCGCAGAGCCTCGAGAAGAGCGGCCATTCCCGGAAGCGACCGGACCCGGTCGGGCGTCGCGTTGCGCTGCAGCCCGGCGATGTACGCATGCCACAGCGCCGGGAGCTTGGCGGCGATCTCCTCGTCGCTGAATCCGTCGTCGCGCAGAACCATGTAGGCGATGTACGGATCCGTGCGTCCCGAGAAGTCGTAGCGGCCGACATCGCCGCGGTACCCGTATACGGTCGCGAGCGCCTGGGCGAACGCGTCGCGCGAAGCCCCGCCGTCGTTGACGAGCGTTCCATCGATATCGAAGAGGATCAGGCGTCTCGAGGCAGGTCGCACAGGCCGGCAGTCTAATTGGATTTTCGATTTTGGATTTTGGATTTTGGATTGCCCGGCCGCCCTCGCGGATCAATCCAAAATCCAAAATCCAAAATCCAAAATCAAATAGACTCTCCATGCTTGCGCCGCGCCTCCCTCCTCGTCCTTTTCCTCACGGTGTTCATCGACCTCATCGGCTTCGGGATGGTCATCCCGTTCCTGTCGTTCTACGCGCGCGAGTACGGCGCGAGCGGCGTGGTCGTCGGCGCCGTCGTCGGCGTTTACTCCATCATGCAGTTCTTCTTCGCGCCGGTGTGGGGACGGCTGTCCGACCGGATCGGCCGCCGCCCGGTCATCCTGATCAGCCTCACCGCCAGCTTCTGCGGATACTTCCTCTTCGCCATTGCCGACAATCTGGCGATCCTCTTTCTCTCGAGGATCATCGCCGGCGCCGGTGGTGCGAACATCGGAACCGCTCAGGCGTACATCACGGACATCACCACCGATCGCGAGCGCGCCCGCGGCATGGGCCTCATCGGCGCCGCCTTCGGCCTCGGCTTCATCCTCGGACCCCCACTCAGCGGAATTCTCTCCGCGATTGGAACGAGTCGCGGACTGACCGGCAACCTGCTCCCTGGCCTGGTCGCGGCGGGGCTGTCGCTCATCGCGCTGATCCTCGCGTTCAGCGTTCTGGCCGAGTCGAAGCCGCCCGGCGTGCATCCACGCAGCGCGAGGCCGCCGCAGTTCGATCCACGCCTCTGGAAAGCCGTCGGCAGCCAGGGATCGCTGACGGCCCTGATGTCGGGACTTTTTCTGACGCTCATCGCGGTCGCCGGGATGGAGATCACCGTCACCCTTCACGCGCGCGATCGCTTTCATTTCGCGCAGCTCGACCTCGCGTACCTCTTTCTGTTCATGGGCGTGATCGTCGGTGCGATTCAGGGCGGGCTCATTGGTAAGTTCGCGAACGCGGTCGGTGAGAAGCGGCTGATCGTCATCGGCGCGCTGTCGTTCTCGATCGCCTTCATCGCGGTGCCCGATCTCTGGAGCATTCCGCTGCTCTACGTCGCGGCGTTCTTCGTCGCGATCGGCCAGGGACTCACGTATCCATCGCTCACGTCGCTCGTCTCGAAGGCCGCGCCGATCTCCGAGCGCGGCAGCATCCTCGGATTCGCCACCGCGGTCGGATCGCTGGCGCGTTTCATCGGTCCGATCGTCTCCGGCTTCTTCTACGACCTCGGAGGTCCGCGCGGTGCGTTCTACGGCGCCGCCGGCTTCACGATTCTGGCGATGATCATTGCCACGACGATCCGGCAACCTGTTGACAAGGACCCGGTCGAAACGGCGGCAGCCGAGGTGGCGGCAGGTGATCCGACGATCCAGTCGAGTTAGAGTAGCGCCCATGTCGATTTTGAAAGTGGCCCGTCTCGGGCATCCCGTACTGCGCGAAAAAGCTTCCGACGTCGAGATCAAGGACATCAAGGCGGGGAAGTTCCGTACCCTCGTCGAAGACATGGTCGAGACCATGCACGCCTACGAAGGCGTCGGCCTGGCCGGACCGCAGGTCCATCTGCCATTGCGGGTCTTCGTGTTCGAGGTGCAGGAGCGCGTGGCCAAACGGCGCAACGTGAAATCGCTCGGCGTCGGCGCGATCTTCAACGCCACTTACGAACCCGTGGGCGAAGAAAAAGTCAGCGACTGGGAAGGCTGTCTGAGCGTCCCCTTCCTCGGCGGCGAGCTCTCGCGCTACAACAAGGTGCGCCTGCGCGGGATCGATCACGATGGGGAACCGCTCGATGTCGAGGTGGACGACTTCACGGCACGCATCTTCCAGCACGAGATCGACCACACCGACGGCCACGTCTATCTCGACCGTATGCCCGACCTGCGGTCGCTCGGCTACACGATCGTGCTGTAGGCGGTCAGCGGGCCGCGGAACGGCGTCGTGATGGGGATGCCGTGAGGAAGAGATCTCTTGATTTCTCGACGCTCAAGCCGGTAGCGGCCGGCACGATGGTCGTCGCGCGGATTTTTCCACCGCCCCGGATATCCGCTGTCACGAGCAGAAATTCGGCGCCGCTGCTCGCCAGGGATTGACGCCCGGCCCATTCATCCGCCACTACGACGGCCGGCACTGTTTGCAGGGCGGTGCCGGAGGGGCTGAGGAGTACGGCAACGGATGTCGCTGCGTGGGGACCGATGACCGGCCACTCCGGATCGACACTCGTGGTCCACGCCATCAGAACGTTGTTTCCATCGAATGCAAGAACGGGCGACGAGTTGGACATCCGCTCTGCAAGGTTGCTGACCTCGACCCGACGAGGAAGAGTCGTTGTTCCGGCAGTGGTGATGATCGAGGTGAACATGCTCGACTCGCGACGGTGAACATCGTAGGCTGACCACGCGACCAGGTAATGGGTGCCGGCCCATACGACGGCAGCCTCCGTCGTCGTGATGGATGAGGTACTCAGAACTTCGCCATTCCCATCAAGTTGTGTGGCAACGGCCTTCGCGTAATCCGTCGTCGTGAGAATGAGTGCTGATTCGCCAATCGACTCAACGGCGATCGCGCGGCCGTCCGTTTCGACAACCGGCGTCAGCCGGTTTCCTGCGCCGTCGAGGATGGCCCGTCGCGTGACGGCGCCTTCGCCACGCGTCTCAAACCACACGGCCAGGTATCGGCCGCTTAGCGGAACGAGCTGAGGAACGCTCTGGTGAGCCGGGGTGAGCGAGATGATCTCGCGCGAAACCAGATGGCGGTTACGAAGAACGGCGCTGACGATCGACATATGAAGAAGGACGCGTCCTCGCCGGAAGCCACGAGGTCGGACATCGCGGGTTACGCGGACGACCGTGTATTCGAAACCACCGGCAGTGCCTGGGGCGACACGCGCCGCCCCTCGGCGTCATGAATCGACGCGTAGATGTGATTCCCAGTGAGGCCCGGCCTGTAACTCCAGATGGTGATGAAGCGATCGCCCACAACCGCCGTCGATGAAGGGCCACTCGATCCCGGCGCGCGTCCGATCGGCGAAGGCGCGATGGGCACCCCTTCGGCGTAAACGCGAAGCGAAAGCAGGAGTTCGAAGAGAATGATGGGAACGTATCTCGCTAACGAACCGCGCGCCTTCGGACTGGCCATCCAATCTCGCTCTCCCGATAGGCGAGCAGTCGATGGTTCTCCGTAGCGACGATCAGCGCTTCATCATTCGCCGCCCCCGGTGCGATGTGAAGCGATTGAGGCGAGCGGCCAAAGACGAGCGGCTGGCGCTCGAGTCGCCTCACGACCGATCCATGCCGGTCCAGTCGGACAAAGATGAGTTGCGCCTTCGGCGTCCCTCCGATCGCGATCAGATAGCTGCGTCCATCCCACGCCGGTTTTGCGAAGCGCCCTGCCCAGGGGGCGAATTCGATCGGCGGCTGCGCGGTGAGAGGATCCTCGGCGGCGAGGATGACTCCGCTCACGGTTGCCTCCTTCTCAGCGCGGTACATCACGAGGTAATCGGAACCGCTCGAAGTGACGCCGGGGGAACCGCTCAGGGAAACGTCGCGTATGAGCAGACGCTGAGTCAGCGGCTCGGAAACGCCATGCCGATCGAGAAAGATACCGTGGAGGTGGGTTGGGGAGGTCGGGCCCGGAAACATCGAGCGATATTCGGCTTCCGTCCAGACGAGGAGATAGCGCCGGCCGTCGGAAGCGAGGTCCGCGCTCCAGGCCTGCGTGTCGGGCGTTCCGGTATCGAGATCCGCAACGGTAGAAGGAACCCCAGCGAGCGAGACGATCACCGTTCGGAAGTCGGATTCGCGCCACGCGATGAGGAACTCCCGACCACTCGATGCCGCCAAGAGCAGATCGGCGCGCGATACCTCGCCGATCACGAAAGGTTCAGGCCCCAGGATCTCTCCTGACCGTGAGATCCGCACCGCATACAGGTGCCGCCACCAGTGCCAGACGACGAGCCAGGAATCACCGCTGAACGCCACGGCATGTTCACCGATGAAGCCGCCGGGTTCGAAGATCGCGAAAGGCTCGCTGTGCACCGACGCCTCGTCGTGTCGCACTACCGACGCTCGCAGCCTGTCTCCACTCGATGTGCGCTCGCGCCACACGACCAGCGATTCCCCATTGAATCCCGCGGACGCGGTGAACGCATGTATCTGCGATCCGTCGACAACTGCGCCTGGCGCCAGATCAACAGAACCGTGTGCGCCCCTTGTGAGGAGTGTGGCGAGGATGGATCCGAGGAGGAGTGGAAGACGCATGAGGTTTCCTACCCGGTAGGTACGGCTGGCCGGTTCTCGGCGATCGCGCGAACGATCTCGATCGTGCGGTCGATTTCCTCCCCCGACGTGTAGCGCGACAGTGAAAAGCGGACCGTGCCGATGGCCTGATTGGCCGGCTTTCCCATCGCTTTCATCGTGGCGCTCGGCTCGACTTTGCCCGAGTGACACGCGGCGCCGGCTGACACGTATATGCCCTCGGCGTCGAGTGCGCGGACGATGGCGTCCGATGAGCGGTCGTGAAAAGAGATACTGGAGGTGTTTGCGAGCCGTCTCTGCGACGCGCCGTTGATGGAGATGGAGTGCTGCGGCGCTCCGAGAAGCGCTTCTTCCAGACGATCGCGCAAGGCGGCCACGCGATCGAACTCGCGAACCGCCTTCTGCGCCATCTCTGCAGCTACGCCCAGGCCGACGATGGAGGGGACGGGCTCCGTCCCGGAGCGCATACCGAGCTCCTGACCGCCCCCGTACCAGAGCGGCGCGACCTTCAAGCCCTTGCGGATGGCCAGGGCGCCGACGCCTTTCGGCGCATGGAACTTGTGGCCGGAGATCGTCAGAAAGTCCGCGCCGAGGTCGCGCATGGAGACGGGGATCTTGCCGGCGGCCTGGACGGAATCGACATGAACCAGCGCGCCTGCGCGATGGGCGATGTCCGCAACCGCGGCAACGTCGTGAACGACGCCGGTCTCGTTCTGCGCCTGCATCACGCAGACGAGGAGGGTCTCGTCATCGACGAGAGCACGGATCGCGTCGAGGTCGATCGCTCCTGCGGGGGTGACCGGGGCGATGGCGAGGTCGATCTGTGCGTTCTTCTCGAGCGCCCGCAGAAGCGCAAGAACCGAGGGATGCTCGACGGAAGTGGCGACGACTTTCCGGCGTTGCGCCCCCGATTCGAGGAGCCCGCGGATGACCATGGCATTCCCTTCGGTCCCGCAGCTGGTGAAGATCGTCTCGGACGCCTCGGCACCCATGAGGGCAGCGACGGAGCGCCGGGCATCCTCCACGCCGTCGTGAGACTTCCGTCCCAGCCCGTGAACGGAGTGGGCATTGCCGAACCACTCGCGGTAGTAGGGCTCCATGATCACGAGCACTTCGTCCGCGACGCGGGTGGTGGCGTTGTTGTCGAGGTAAATCATGAGATCAGAATTATGGCACCGCGTCAGCGGCGGCCAATCGACCGGCGGCGCGCAGCCCGAGGAGCGAAGTCTTCCGGGCCGTAGAGCATGATCCGAGTTCCGGGCGGAGCCTCTCCCGCCATCCGCTGCTCCGCGATGACGATCAACGTGGTGTTGCCGGTCGAGGCGATGACAGGATTCGACGCTCGTGCACTGCGAAAAGCGGGCGTCGTCGCGCCGGTGAGATCGATCTTTGCGATGTTGATGCTGCCTTGGTCGCTCCAGGCGGTCACGTAGTGCTGTCCATTCCACGCGGCCACGACGCCGTGAGGCGAGTAGTCATGGTATGACCAGCCGTTCTGGAGCTTTGCCTCCGAAACGGGACGAAGTGACTTGTCCACGACGGTCGCGAACAGCCCCTCCTGCCTTTGTGCGACGAGAAGAGAGGAATCGCGACCCTGCGCAACTACCGCTCTGATCGAATCGGCTGTGATCACAATCTCCTGTCCCTGCAGATTCAGATCCGAATCGAAGAAACGGGCCCGAAGCTCTGCGCGCGTCAGGTACGACGTCATGTATCCCTCGCGCAAGACGTAATGCGACCACACGAGCACGTATCGCGAGCCGTCCCATGTAAGAGACGGGAGAATCTGATTGTGAAACTCCTCGGGCCGGTAGGCGGGGACGGTCGTGAGCTGGTGCTCAGGACCTGTCGCGCCGTGCTGGCTGACGACTCGTCCGCGAAGACCGCCGGGCCCTTGCCACACGAGGGCGAAATCGCGGCCGTTGGAAGCAACCGACGATATGTAGATCGGGACCTGCCCGAAGAAAGGATTCGCGATCGCGATCGGGGAAGCGTCGAGAACGATTCCGCTGGTGGCGATCCGCTTCGCCTGAATGCCATCGGCGTCGATCCAGACGACGAGAAACGCGCCTTCGGCAGCCGCTACGAGGGGAGGCGAGATCGCGCGTGGGCCCGAGTGGATTTCGATCGGGTCGCCGAATGGCTGGCCGCCAATGATGAACCGGCCGCGCAGCGCGATTTCGCCGGCTGACCGTTCCTGCCAGACGATGAGCGCCTGGCTCGCGTTCGCGGCCACGGCGGGATGAAGCTGCGTTGCGGGACCGCGAGCAAGCGGTTCTTTGATCGTGGTCGACGCGGGCGAGGTCACGAGGCTTGCGCTGGCGATGAGGCGCTCGCCGACCGGAGCGGGCTCCGCGCTCAACACGTAGATGACCCTTCCGTTGGAAGCGGCATCGAGAACGCGACGCCCCTCGGCGATCGGTTGTGCCTCTCCGGCCTCTCGACCGGCTTTGTCGAGTGGAACGGCCCAGCCGGTTCTGTCTCCGGGATACGCCGGTCCGGTGCGCGCTCCGATCAGCCAGGCTCCCTCGCCGTGCGGAACGAGAGTCAGCGGTGCGAGCCAGACGGAACGGTCCATTCCTCTGGTCACGCTGCCGTCGGGTGAGACCACCGCGGTCTGAATGACGGGGCCGACCGCCCACGCCACCATGAGACCGGAGCCGACGTACGTCGCAACCGCCGCGCCGACGGACTCCGCGGCCAGCGTGATCGGCGCCGACAGTCTCCCGTCGTTCGAGAGGCGAACAAGCTGAAAGAAGCGATCCCCGGCATATGCCGAAACGAGGATGTCGTACCCGGCCGATGTCACCTCGACGTGCATGATCGTCATCGAAGATGTGCCCAGCGTGTGCGAGGCGATGAATCGACCGTCGTGATCGACGGTCGTGATCGTCGGGCGGGTATCCATCAACAGGATCGTCGAATCGTTTGCGCCGCCCACGCGGAGCTCCCCCATTGCCGGCGGAAGCTCCGACGCGATCGTTCCGATGCGTGATCCCTGTGCATCGAGGCGGTAGACGACTCCCCGATCGACCGTCAGATAACCCGATCCGAATCCGATCGTGGGGTTCCACCACCCTGCCCGTGGCGATCCCGTGGCACGACCGTCGCGGTCGACTCCCTGAACGAAACTGGGCTGCGAGTAATGCGACTGAACGAGAAACCCGTCGCCATTCGTGACGACGCGCGCTTCGTGCAGGTAGAACGCTTCCGTCGTGCCGATGCGCGGCTCCGCGACCTCGATGCCGTCAGCGAAGAGCGATGGGACGGCGAGACATGCGGCGAGAAGTGCGGTCGTCGTTCTCACCATAGGTTGGTCGGGTCTCCTGTGGCGTTGTCGATGATCGAGACGTAAGCCCACGAGCGGCCGGGGCGATCCGCGGCGTCGATTGGCAGGACGGTGAGGCCGTAGAGACCGTCTGGCAGGGAGCCGAGTAGATCTGCCAGCGGAGCCTGCAGCGACTGGCGGGCTGCGAGGGTGATTTCACGCCGCGAGACTTCTTCCCCTCCCGCGCCGAAAACAAGCAGGCGATGCACGACGGGGTAATCGAGGCCGTTGTAGAAGCCGATGTTGACGCGGAATGCTGCGCCGGCGCGAAGCCCGGCGAAGTGCTGGACCGGCCAGCCGCCCATCGGATATTGAGGAAGGATGTCGCCGAGTGTGCCCCCATCCTCGCGGGTGGTGTACGTACGCGAGTAGGCGCCGGTCCACGCTCCGGTGTGCAGTTCCAGTGCGCCCCTCACTTGATCGCCGGAGCAGCCCTCGATCTGGTTCGCGATATCGGCGAACAGCCACCGCGGCGCTGCCCGAGGGTCTCGAGCGAAGGCATCTCGGCGCGGACTGCAAGGGGACAGGTGAGGATGATGAGGATTAGGGAAAGGGTCTTCATAGAGAGTTATGTGTGTATGCGCTTATAGCATGAGAGCCTGCGCATTGCCCCAAAAACCGTCAGGCCGATGATCGCTACGCGCGACCATCGGCCTGCCGTCTCTCTCTCATACAACGCTGTGCCGGAATCTCCGCCAGGAGGGCATGCGCTGTACGAGAGTCAGTCTAGGCAGGGGGTGTGATGGGGGGATGCGGACGCTCGTGAAAGTGGCGTGAATCCGTGCGCTGACTGGTGGAGCCGCGGGCGATCCCGCCCGCCGGGTCTTTGCTAGTTCGTTTCCGCGGGCGAGATCGCCCGCGGCTCCACTTCGTACGCTGTAGATGCCGCCCCTACAGATCGAACAGAAACTGTTCCGGATCCGCCGACAGGGCGCGGTCGTACTCGGCCTGCAGATCGGTCTTGTGCTTCCATTCGATCTCGGCGAGCTCCATGAACAGACGCCCCAGCTCCGTGTTCGGAACGCGCTCGGCCATGAAGCGGTAGTGGCTCTCCGAATCGCGCTCACGTTCGAGGGCCATCTTCAGCGCCTGCGCCATGTTCAG
This sequence comes from uncultured Acidobacteriota bacterium, assembly GCA_937870635.1. Lineage (GTDB taxonomy): Bacteria > Acidobacteriota > Thermoanaerobaculia > Gp7-AA8 > Gp7-AA8 > DATLEX01. The sequence continues at coordinate 70,613 of CALMZP010000091.1, forward strand.
ATCCACGGCGTCGGGCGGGAGATGGATGTTCACCGGCTCGGGATCCGCGGGAGCCTTGCCGATCAGTTCCCTGAAACGCCGCTCCATGCGCGCGCGATGGACGAGCTCCCCATCGGCGAGTTGAAGCATGCGGGCGCGCACACCGGGACTGCCGGCGCGTTCGGCCATCATCTGGTAATAGACCCGCGTCTCTACCTCGGACTGGATGGCCTGCTGGAGAACTTCTTCGGGTGTGGTGTCGAGCGGCTTCATTCCGTCTTTGCGGCGATCATACCGCGGACAAACGGACTATGCGCCGCGGTAGACGTCGGGGTTCGGGATGGGCATCTCTTCTTTGTACGGCGCTTCCCGGATCGGCTGGCCGATACCTGTGCCGCCTGCCGTCCCTCGCTTGTCCATCTTGCCGTAGTACGGACGCCACCCCATCGGTTCGACAGGGAAGTCCGGCGGCACGACGAGGTCGCGGAGACCGACGACCGCTCGCGCGCGGGTGTCGATCGACATCTCGTAGTCGCGCGTCATGTAGATGGCGTCTTCGGGACACGCATCGACGCAATAACCGCAGAAGATGCAGCGAAGGAGATCGATGTCGTAGCGCACCGGGAACTTCTCCCGGGTCCGCTGGTCTTCGCCGGCCTCGATCGTGATGCATTCCGCCGGACAGGCCGTGGAGCACATGTAGCAGGCCACGCAGCGCGTCGTTCCATCCTCCCGCGTGGTGAGGATGTGCCGGCCCCGGAAGCGTTCCGAGTACACGCGCTTCACCTCGGGGTAGGAGATGGTTGGCAGGCCCTTCATGTTGAACAGATTGCGAAGGAAATGACGGAACGTGCGCAGCATTCCGCCGAGGATCTGCGGAAGGTAGGCGCGCTGCGAGAGCGTCATCGCCTCGCGTTCCACTCGAACGATTCCGGGTGCTGTTCTGGTGACGGGCATCAGTGGTCGAGCTCCCCGGCGATGATATTGAGCGAGCCGAGCGTCGCGATCGCATCCGGAATGGTCTGCCCCATGATCATGTGACCGTAGGCTTCAAAGATAGGGAAGCAGGGCGGCCGGACGCGTACGCGATAAGGATTCTTCGTGCCGTCGGAGACGATGTAGAAGCCGACTTCGCCGTTGCCGCCTTCGACCTGGAAGTAGGCCTCGCCCACGGGCGGCTGGATGCCGTGCATGATCAGCTTGAAGTGGTAGATGAGCGATTCCATCTCGTTGTAGACCTTCTCCTTCGGGGGAAGGGCCACATAGGGGTTGTCGACGATCACCGGCCCGGAAGGAAGTCCGCGGTCGATGGCCTGCTGGAGGATGCGGATCGACTGGCGCATCTCCTCGAAGCGAACGAGGAAGCGCGCGTACGTGTCGCCACCCTCCGCGTAGGGCACATCCCAGTCGTAGGTCTCGTAGCCGAGGTACGGGCTGGCTTTACGGACGTCGAAGGGGACACCCGCTGCGCGCAGGCAGGGGCCGGTGAAGCCGAAGTTCAACGCATCTTCCTTTGTGATCGCCCCGACACCTTCGGTCCGATCGCGGAAGATCCGGTTCTTCATCACCAGCGCTTCGACTTCGTCGATGTACTTCGGCAGCATGTTCACGATGCGCTGCGAATTGGAGAGAAAGTCCGCCGGAACGTCGACCGCGAGGCCGCCGATCCTCAGATAGGTGGGCAACAGGCGTGCGCCGCTGCATGACTCGGCCAGGGCGATGATCTCCTCGCGGGGCTGGAAGAGGTACCAGAAGTTCGTCAGAGCGCCGAGATCGACGAGATTCGTACCGATGCAGACGATGTGATCGGCGATCCGGTAGAACTCGGACAGCATGAGCCGCACGTGCTGCGCGCGCTCCGGGGCGGCGACGCCCAGGAGCTTTTCCACGGTCATGCAATAGCCGACGTTGTTGATGACCGCCGAGCAGTAGTTCAGCCGGTCGGTGAAGGGAATGACCTGCTGATAGGTGTGAGTCTCGCTCATCTTCTCGAAGCAGCGGTGGAGGTAACCGATCTCCTGATCCGCGCCGACGATGGTCTCGCCCTCCAGCGTGACCGCGCAGCGCAGCGTTCCGTGCATCGCCGGATGGGAGGGACCGAGGTTGAGGGTGACGCGCTCGAAGTCGCTGTGCTCGACTTCGAATCGCGGATCGATCTTCGGCTTGAGCTTCGCAACGCCCTGTTCGGAGAGGAGCCAGCGCTGCGCGGGGTCGTAGTCCTTGCGCAGGGCGTGACCCTGGAACATCTCGTGGGTGAGGATGCGGCGGAGGTTCGGATGTCCTTCGAAGCGCACGCCGTACATGTCGAACACTTCGCGTTCGAACCAGTCGAATGCGCGATAAACATCGACCGACGTCGGAACGCTCTCGGTTTCGCCGACGCGGACCTTGAGGCGGATCCGCTCGTTGTTCTTGACCGAATAGAGCTGATAGACGACGTCGAAGCGCTGTTCGCGCCCCGGATAATCGACGCCGAAAAGATCGAGGGGAAGGTCGAACTGGAACTCCGTGTGATCGCGAAGGGCGCGGAGCGTTGGAACGATCGCTTCCTTCGCGACGATGAACGCCGGCAGGTCCAGTCCGGTTTCCTGCTCGAGCGCGACGCCGGCCCGGGCGGCAATTTCCGCGCCTCGCGCGTCGATCGTGGCCACATCCGCGGGAACGTAAGGATTGCGGTTCGTCGGAGCGGGACCGGTGTAGGGGATGGCGGAGAATCTGGTTAAGGTGCTCATCCTCTCTTGATCTCCCCGCGCTCGATCTTTTCCTTCAGCTTCAGGATTCCGTACATGAGACCGTCGGGAGTCGGCGGGCAACCGGGCACCCAGATATCGACAGGGATGATCTCGTCGATGCCCTGCACCACGTGATAGGCGCGATAGAAGCCGCCGGACGTCGCGCAGGCACCCATGGCCAGGACGTACTTCGGCTCCGGCATCTGGTCGTAGATTTTCTTGAGGACGGGAGCGAGCTTGTCGACGATCGTGCCGGCGACGATCAGCAGGTCGGCCTGGCGCGGCGAGAAACGGACGACTTCCGCGCCGAAGCGGGCGATGTCGTACGCCGAGGAGACCATCGACATGAACTCGATCGCGCAGCAGGCCGTTCCGAAGGGGAGGGGCCAGAGGGAGTTGCCGCGGGCCCAGTTCACCATCGTGTCGAGCTTGGTGGTGAGGTACGAGCCGCCGCCCAGATCGTCCGACTCGTTGGCGGTTTCGCCGGGGAGGGTGATCAGCCCTTTTTCGGGGCCTTGACCGGGTGCGACGCCGGTTTTCCGCTCGATGATCGAGGAATCGTTCTTGAGCACTGGCATAAGTTAGGTTCTCAGGCGGTGGGGTGCAGCCGAGGGCGGGGCGATTCTATGCATTAGAGAAAAGTTTCACAAGCTAAGGAACAGGGTGCCCGGGACGGGTATGCCATGCGAAATCAAGGCCTTGTTCCTCCCTTCTCCCCCAGCGAAGACTTGGGGGGAGAAGGTGTCGCGGAGCGACGGATGAGGGGGAGGGGGTTCGGGTGGGGAGATTCGAGGGATCAGGCTCGAGAGGGGAATGTTCAATGTTGAATGTTGAATGTTGAATGTTGAAAGGCGTCCAATTCAACATTCACCATTCAACATTGAACATTCAACATTCCCGTAGTACCCAGTCTCCGCGGAGAAGGGGTGATCTCAGCGCACCAGGCTTTTCTCGAAGTCCTCGGCCACCCGCTCCGCGCGAAAGGCTTCCGCTTTTTCCCGACCCTCCGCCCGAAGCCGCTCGCGCAGCTCGTCGTCGCTGAGAACTTCGATCAGCCTCTCGCCGAGCTCGACCGCGGTCCGTGCCCCGGCAAGAAGCGGGATTCCCGCCGCCATTGCTCCGCGAGAGAGGAAGCCGGGCCTGCCGGGCGCCACCACCACATCGCACGAATGAAGCAGGCGCACGGTCTCCTCGGCGTTGAGACCGACGTGATACTCCTCGACGCTGTCGAGCGGTTCCTCGCGCGACGGCGCCCATGGAGCCATGCGAACGAGGTCGATCTTCTGGTGGAACCACCGGGCGTGCGTGATCGCCCCGTAGCCGTCATCGAGCCGCGCGTTGTCGTCCTGCGAAGCGCCGGCGAGCAGCACTCGCAGCGGATCGTGTTCGCGCGGGGTGCGTTCGCGATAGATCTCGTCGGGAACGATGCCGGCGTCGAGGCCCGTGATCGCGCGCTCGCCCGCGGCGCGCGCCGTGCGCGGCGACGTGGCGATGACCACGTCAGCGGCGTCGAGATCGGACATCCGCCAGTCGTCGACCTCGATCCAGTCGGCGCGTTTCCCTCCGAAGTACGGAACAGGCCGCTCGACGGTAATGATGCGCGCTTCGTGGCCGCGGACGACGAGCGCATCCGCCAGCAGCCCCGATGAATCGTCGAGCTCGCGGCCGGGAGGGAGGTCGAGAAGCCAGGTGATGCGCATCAGCCGTTCCGTGCGATCACGTAGTAGCCGCTCGCGGTGAGGTCCTCACGGGAGAACGGCACGGCACCGCTCTCCAGCCGGTTCATCAGCTGTTCGCCGGGCGGCGTCACTCCGATCTCCTGCGGTGTGATCTCGACGGGCGTCCATCCGGAGATCGCCAGCAGGTCCTCGATCGACTTCCGCGTGAAGAAGCGGAGATGGCCGACGCAGGCCAGTCCCATGTAGACGTAGTCGAAGCGGCCGGCGAGAAGGTCGGCGATGATCGAGGCATTGGCGAGGTTGGGGAGACTGAGCAGAAGTTTTCCATCCGGGGTGGCGATGCGACGGAGATCGCTGAGAAACGACCAGGGATCGGCGAGGTGCTCGACGATATCGCCGCCGATGATCCACTCGAATTTCTCATGCAGCAGGGAGATGATCTCGTTCGCGTCGCCCTGGTAGACGACGTCGATCCGCCGTTTGGCGATCGCCGCCGCCTCGGGATCGAGCTCAATACCGGCCACGTGGCATTTCTGCCGCTGCTTGATGGCATATCCCAGGCTGCCTTCGCCGCAGCCGAATTCGAGGATGGATTTCGCGTCGGTGGGGATGCGCACCAGCAGGTCTTCGCGCACCTGGCCGCGCATCGATGCCCAGCGGTGCACGTAGTCCGAGCGAGAGATCGCCACCGTGCGGCCATCCAGCGCGTGATGAATCGGCGTGCGGATCGCGTCGAGAAACTCGGTGCGGCAGAGAAACGCGGAGGGATCGTCCTTGCCCCACGCCACGCGTTCGACCTGCGGACCGCGGCTCTTCATCTGGCTGATGACGAGCTCCAGCTCACGAAGCGTCATGTACAGCGACGGGAGATCGACGTGCTGCGTGGGATTCGTGGCGACGTTGGAGACGGGAACCGCGGCATCGGCGTCGCCCAGCGCGCCGAGGAGCGACGTGGCGAGGTCGTCGCCCGCGAGCAGCATCGGATCAGTGATCACGAGGACGTGCGATTCCTCGACCTCGGCCACGGCGTCGGCGGCCGCGGCATGTTCAGCGTAGTAGTAAACGCGTGCGCCCGGCGCGTGCAGCCGCCGGTCCGCCTGCCAGCTCGCGTAGCGCTCCTCGATGGCCGGATGGTCGTAGCGTGGAAAAAGGACGGCGATGGCCATCGGTCTGGATTGTATGCGTGATCAGGACCACGTGCCCCGGGACCGGTTCTCGAACCACTCTGCGAGCCGGCGTCCAGTCTCTGCCGCGCGGAACTGTTCGACGACCTTGCGCCCGCGCTCTGCGAGAGCGGACCTGAGCCTGGAGTCGTTGATCAGTCTCACGAGTTGTGAGCCCATCTCCACGCCATCGCCTTCGGGTGCGAACAGCGCATGATCGCGACGCTCACTCCACGACAGGAACGAAGGAATCTCCGACAGAACCGCCGGCACTCCTCCCGCCATTGCCTCCGCTGCGGGCAATCCGAAGCCCTCCTCCGCACGGCTGGGACCGAGGAAGATGTCGGAGGTAGCGAACATGCTGGTCATGGTCGCGGTGGTCACGGCGACGTGAAACTCGGCCGCGAGCTCGGTCGCGCGCGCCTCCGCCGCCTGCCGCGCGCGCTCGGCCGCCTCGCGCGCCCGCTCGGCCTCGGCACGCTCGGCCACTGCTCCCCGCTCGGCCGCCTCCGCCTCCGCGAGCAGCTCGGCGACGCGCAGCCGCTCGGGCGTCACGCGCTCGCGCGCGTCGGCGACGACCGCCGCCGGCAGGCCGAGCCGCTCGGCGATGCGCAGCGCGTGCGATGTCCCCGGGCGGCCGAGCTCGACGCGGTACAGCGGCGCCTGCGTCTCGAGGTCGAAGCCGGTGGCGGCGTTCGCGACCCCCTCGGCGGCGCTCGCCCACTCCTTCAGCTCCGCGAAGTGGCTCGTCGCCACCGTCAGCCGCGCCTGGCCGGCGAGGCGGGCGAGCAGCGCCTGCGCCAGCGCCGCGCCCTCGACCGGGTCGGTGCCGGCGACGACCTCGTCGAGGAGGACGAGCGAGCGGTCCGTGGCGGCGCCGAGGATCTCGACGAGGCTGCGCAGGTGGCCGGAGAAGGTCGAGAGGCTCATCGCAATCGACTGCTCGTCGCCGATGTCGGCGAGCAGACGGTCGAACACGGGCAGCGCCGCCTCCGCCGCCGGCGGGCGCAGGCCCGCCTGATGGAGGACGGCGGCCAGCCCGAGCGTCTTCAGCGCCACCGTCTTGCCGCCCGTGTTCGGCCCGCTGATCACGAGCGCGCGCAGGCGGCCGAGGTCGAGGTCGATCGGCACCGCCGCCGCCGGGTCGAGCAGCGGGTGGCGCGCGCCGAGCAGGCGGACGTCGTCGCCGACCGTCACCTCGGCTCCGCGCCAGCGGCGCGAGAGCGCCGCGCAGGCGAGCGCCAGGTCGATCGCCCCGACCGCGTCCACGAGCGCGGCGACGCGATCGGCGCGCTCGCCGACGAGCGCCGACAGCCGCGCGAGGATCCGCTCCACCTCCTCGCGCTCGGCGCTCGCCGCCTCGCTCAGGCGGTTGTTCAGGTCGACGACCGCGAACGGCTCGACGAAGAGGGTCTGGCCGGAGCCGGAGGCGTCGTGGACGATCCCGGGGACGCTCGCCCGCGAGGAGGCCTTGACGGCGAGCACCGGGCGGCCGGCGCGCTCGCTGACGAAGCTCTCCTGCAGGTGCTCGCGGAGGCCCGGCTCGCGCGCCAGGCGCCGCAGGCGCTCGGCCGCCTCGTGACGGCCGGTGCGCAGCTCGCGACGCAGCCGCCGCAGCGCCGGCGAGGCGCCGTCGCGCAGGTCGGAGCCGTCCTCCTCGACCGCGGCGCCGATCTCGTCGGCGAGCGCGGCCAGGCCGGGGTCGATCGCCCCGGCGAGCTCGAGCAGGGCCGGCGCGCCCTCGGCCTGCTCGAGCGCGCGCCGCGCGGCGAGCGCCGTCGCCACCGCGACGCGGACGTCGCGCAGGCGGGCCGGGTCGAGCGCGCCGCCGCGCGACGCGAGCGAGACCGCGTCCCGCACGTCCCGGACGCCGTCCAGCCGCGGCTCCGCCGCCTCGTCGAGGAGCGCGACCGCCTCGGCCGTGAGCCGCTGGCGGCGCTCGACCTCCGCGGGGTCGGGCGACGGCGCCAGCGCCAGCGCGAGGGCCCGCCCGGGCTCGCTCGCGGCCGCGCCCGCCAGCCGCTCGAGGATCGCGGGCAGCTCGAGCAGCCCCAGCGTGCGCGCGTCCACGCGTCGAGTGTACGTCGCGCCCTCGACGGACACGTATATTCGTGGTATATCAACGCGGTCGTGACGTCTGGCACGCGCCCGGCATGAGCGAGGCTGCGACGGTCGCGGGCCCGGCTTCGTCGTCCGCCCACACCATCGACCGCAGCGGCGAGCCGCTCATCCGCGCCAGCGGGGTGTGGAAGATCTTCGGCCCCAGGGCCGACCGCATCGTCGGCACGCCCGACGCCGACCTCCCCCGCGCGGAGCTGCGCGCGAAGACCGGCTGCGTCGCGGCCGTGCGCGACGTCTCGATCGAGGTCTGGCCCGGCGAGGTCTTCGTCGTCATGGGCCTCTCCGGCTCCGGCAAGTCGACGCTCGTGCGCACCCTGATCCGGCTGATCGAGCCGACCGCGGGGCAGATCACGATCGCCGGCCGCGACGTCACCGCCGCCGGCCGCGGCGAGCTGCGCGACCTCCGCCGCCACGACGTCTCGATGGTCTTCCAGCACTTCGGCCTGCTCGCGCACCGCCGCGTGATCGACAACGTCGCCTTCGGCCTCGAGGTGCAGGGGATGCCGAAGGCCGAGCGGCTCGCCCGCGCGCGGGAGATGCTCCGCCTGGTCGGGCTCGAGGACGTCGAGAACGCCTTCCCCGACCAGCTCTCCGGCGGCATGCAGCAGCGCGTCGGCGTCGCCCGCGCGTTCGTCGTCAACCCGAAGGTGATGCTCTACGACGAGCCGTTCAGCGCCCTCGACCCGCTCATCCGCCGCGACATGCAGGACGAGATCTGCCGCCTCCAGGTCGAGACCGGCAAGACGATGGTCTTCATCACCCACGACCTGCCCGAGGCGCTGCGGCTGGGCGACCGGATCGCGATCATGCGCGACGGCGCCATCGTCCAGCTCGGCACGCCCGAGGACCTCGTCGGCTCGCCCGCGGACGACTACGTCGCCAACTTCGTGCGCGACATCCCCCGCAGCCACGTGCTGACGCTGCGCTGGATCATGCGCCCGGCCGCGCCGGGCGAGGAGGACGGCCCGCACCTGCCGGTCGGGACGACGGTGAGGGACGCCGTCCCCGCGATCGCCGCCAGCGAGCGGCCCGTCTGCGCCGTCGAGGACGGGCGCGTCGTCGGCGTCGTCGACCGCACCGCCGTCCTGCGCGCAATCGCGGGCGAGGAGGACTGAGATCTCGACCGTCGTCGAGCCGGTCGTCGCCGCCCCGGTCCACGAGGTGCGGCCCTGGTGGCGCGGGCGGACGGTCCAGGTGGCGGCGCTGCTCGCGGTCATGTGGCTCGCGTACCGCGCCTTCGGGCTCGAGCATCCCTGGCCGGAGCGGCTCGAATGGAACGCGCTCGCCGGCCACCTGAACGACTTCCAGGTCTGGCTGCTCGACCGGCGGGCGGCCGACGACGCCGGGCTCGTCTTCCAGGTGTTCGACGGGTTCCGGGTGCTCGTCGACGACCTCGTCACGTGGCTCACCGACCTCCTGCTCTGGGCGACCTGGGCGGGGACGGCGGCGGCCGGGACGCTGGTCGTGCTGCGGTTCGGCGGCTACCGGGCGGCGCTCGTGATCGCGGCCGCCTTCGCCTGCTTCGCGGCGATGGGCCTCTGGGAGCAGAGCGTGCAGACGCTGGCGCTGATGCTGACCGCCGTCGCCCTCTCGCTGCTCGTCGGCATGCCGCTCGGCGTCCTCGCCGGCCGCTCCCCGCGCGTCGACCGGACGCTCACGCCCGTCCTCGACGCGATGCAGATCGTGCCCGCCTTCGCCTACCTGATGCCGGTCGTGATCCTCTTCTCGGTCGGACCCGCGGCGGCAGTCGTCTCGACGATGATCTACGCGATCCCGCCCGCAGTGCGGATCACCGCGCTCGGCATTCGCGGCGTCCAGCCGAACACGGTCGAGGCCGCCCAGGCGCTCGGGGCGACACGGGTGCAGGTGCTGCGGAAGGTGCAGCTCCCGCTCGCGCGCCGCCTGCTCCTGCTCGCCGTCAACCAGACGATCCTCTTCGCGCTCTCGATGGTCGTCATCGCCGGGCTGATCGGCGGCCGCGGTCTCGGCGACGTCGTCACCAACGGCCTCTACTCGAACCCGGCGCTCGCGATCCTCGGCGGCTTCGCGATCGTGATCATGGCGATCGCGCTCGACCGCTCGACCGAGGCGATCGCGAACCGCACCGACCCGGCCCGCCGCCACCTCACGGACACCCTCCGCCGGCGGCTCCGCCTCGCCACGCTCGCGACCGCCGGCGGCGTCGTCGCCGCGGTCGCGATCGCCAGGGCGGCGGGCGCCGCCGACGTCTACCCCGAGGAGCACACGGCGCAGGAGTGGCTCCTCGCCCGCATCCAGTCCGTGCTCGACTTCGTCCAGGACCCCACCTCCTGGGTGTTCTCGCTCACGGAGCCGGTGGGAACGTTCCTGCTCGTCCACCTGCTGCAGCCGCTGCGCGCCTTCCTCGTCGAGACGCCGTGGTTCGTCACCGTCGCCTGCCTGACGCTGATCGCGCTCGTCCTCTCCGGGCGCCGGGCGGGGCTGACCGTGCTCGCCATGCTCGCCGGGATCGGCGTCCTCGGCGAGTGGGAGGCGGCGATGGACACCGCCTCGCAGGTCGTCGTCGCCACCGTCCTCGCGGTCGCGATCGGGCTCGTGCTCGGCACCTTCGCGGCCGAGAGCCGCACCGTCTCCCGCCTCCTCCGCCCCGTCAACGACGTGCTGCAGACGCTGCCGCAGCTCGTCTACATCATCCCCTTCATCTACCTGATGCCCGTCTCGATCGTGCCCGGCGTCGTCGCGGGCGTCCTCTACGCGTTCCCGGTCGTCGTCCGGCTCGTCGAGCGCGGCGTCCGCGACGTCGCCCCCGAGTCGGTCGAGGCGGCCTCCGCCTACGGCGCCACGCGCCGTCAGCTGCTCGCCAAGGTGAAGATCCCGCTCGCCGGCGACGCGATCATGCTGGGTGTCAACCAGGGGATCATCATGGTGCTCGCCGTCGTCGTCATCGGCGGGCTCGTCGGCTCCGGCGGGCTCGGCTACGAGGTCGCCGAGGGCCTCCAGCGCAACGAGTTCGGCCAGGGCGTGATCGCCTCGCTCGCCATCCTCGGCCTCGGCATCGCGCTCGACCGGGTCACCCGCGGGCGCCGTGCCCCACGCCGGCAGGGAGCCGGGTAGCCGGCGTGCCCACCCGTCAACACCCGTCCAAGGAGGGTCACATGTCGAAACGTCTCGGAGCGCTGCTCGTCGCGGCGGCCGCCGCGGTCGCGCTCACGGTCGCCGGGGCCGCGCTCGCCCGGGGCGGCGCGGCCGACTGCGGCGACGTCGTCATCAACGAGAACGCCTGGGCCGGCTCGACCGCCAACGTCTACGTCGCCAAGTACGTGCTCGAGAAGAACCTCGGCTGCGACGTCGAGATCACGAAGATCGCCGAGATCCCCGTCTTCCAGGC
>CALMZP010000092.1 GCA_937870635.1 uncultured Acidobacteriota bacterium
GATTTTGGATTTTGGATTTTGGATTTCACGCAGGCCAAAATCCAAAATCCAAAATCCAAAATCCAAAATAAGTACTCGCGACGAATGCTATTCTTGATAGACGAACAAACCCCTCGGAGGAACCCCCTTGGACGGTCATCGCGGCGGCTGGATTGAGATCATCGCCGGAGGTATGTTCTCCGGCAAATCGGAGGAGCTGATCCGGCGGCTGCGCCGCTCGGTGATCGCCCGCCAGCGCGTCCAGGTCTTCAAGCCGATCATCGACGACCGCTTCGCCTCGGACGAGGTCGTCACCCGTGACGAGCGCCGCCTCAAGGCGTACGCCGTGGCCACCAGTGCCGAGCTTCTTTCCCGGGTCGAGATCGGCGTGCAGGTCGTCGGCATCGACGAAGTCCAGTTCTTCGATGCAGGCGTCGTCGACGTCTGCATGCAGCTGGCCGATGCCGGCATCCGCGTCATCGCCGCCGGGCTCGATCAGGACTACATGCGCCGGCCGTTCGGACCGATGCCGGCGCTCCTCGCCGTCGCCGAAGAAGTGGCGAAGATGCACGCCGTGTGCGTGCGTTGCCGCGGGGCGGCGCATTACTCGCAGCGGCTGTCTGGCGGAAATGCTCAGGTAGAAGTCGGCGACTCTTCGTACGAGGCGCGCTGCCGCGCATGCTTCGAGCGTTACACCGCGGCACCCGAAGAAGAGCCGGCGGTGCAGCTGACCATGCCGCAGCCTCAACCGGTCTAGATGCCGCCGCTGAAACGTCTTCTCGCCGCCGCGGTGATCCTGGCCGTGGCAACTCTCCAGTGCCGCCGCGCGGAAGGAGTTCCGAAGGATCCCATCGAGAAGGAAGCGGAAGACGCGCTGGTCGCCTACATCGGGATCGACACTTCCAACCCGCCGGGTAATGAAACGGCGGGCGCGCAGTTTCTGCGGGACCTCCTGCTCAAGGAAGGGATCGAGGCGAGGCTTCTCGGGCCGGATCCGGCGCGGCAGTCCCTCTACGCGCGGCTGGCGTCCGGGACGAACGAAAAGGCGTTGATCCTGGCTCACCACATCGACGTCGTTCCCGCCAATGCCGCGGAGTGGGCGCGCCCGCCGTTCTCCGGCGCGCGCGACGGGGGATATATCTGGGGCCGCGGTGCGCTCGATGTGAAATCGCTCGGCATTGCGGAGCTGATGGCTTTCATCGACCTGAAGCGCCGCAACGTCAAGCTTCGCCGCGATGTGATTTTTCTGGCGCTCGCGGACGAAGAGCTCGGCGGCATCAACGGAGCGCGCGCCATTCTCGAGAACCATCCGGAACTCTTCCGCAACGCCGGGTTCGTGCTGAACGAAGGCGGCTACAACGAGACCGTTGTCGACAAGATCACCTTCTGGGGAATCGAGAATCAGCAGAAGGTCCCGCTCTTCCTGCGGCTTCACGCGAAGGGAATGCCCGGGCACTCGGCATCTCCGCCGGACAACGGCGGGACCGTCGCGAAGCTCGTCCGGGCCATGAACGCCGTTCTCAGCATTCCGACTCCGTATCGGCTCAACGCCGATGTCGCGAACTACTTTCATCTCGCCGGACGGCATCGGAAGGATGCGCGCGGGCAGTTCATCAGGACCATCGCCGAGCCGCTCGACGTCGCGCGCATCGAGAAGGTGCTGACTCCGGGTTACAAGGCGCTGCTGCGCAACACCATCACCCTGACGCGCGTCTCCGGCGGCCTCTCGACGAATGCCATCCCGGCGGCCGCCAGCGCGGACGTCGACATCCGTCTTCTGCCGGATGAGCAAACGTCGGCCATGATCGAACGGGTCAGAGCCGAGGTGGGTGAGCATGCCGAGGTGGAGGTTCTTCTGCAGAGTGAGGCGACGCCGGCGACTCCGGCCGACACGGAGCTTTTCGACGTCCTCGCGAAAGCGATGAAGGCCGACGAGCCCGGATCGGCCGTCGAGCCGATCGTGGGCGCGGGCACATCGGACAGCCGCTACTTCCGCGCGAAGGGCATGGTCGCGTACGGCATCGCGCCGTTCAAGGTGAACTACTACGATGCCGACAATGTTCACGGGGCCGACGAGCGCATTCGCGCGCGGTTCTTCGCGGAGGGCGTCCGCCTGATGCGGCGCATCGTCACTGATTTCTGCGCCGCGCCGAAGTGATGCGCGAAGCCCTCCGGCGCCACCGCTTCGCCCTGATCTTCGTGGCCGTGCTGGTGGGCGTCGTGTTTCTTCCCGCGCTGGCAAAGCGTGAAGTGTTCACCGTCCGCGATCACACGGACTACTTCCAGCCGTTGCGCTACTTCACGGCGATCCACATTCGCGACTTCGTCCTTCCTCACTGGAATCCCTACAGCGCCTCCGGCGAGCCGTGGCTCGCAAATCCGCAGACCGGCGCCTTCTATCCCCCGACCTGGCTGTTCATCGCGCTTCCATTCGAAGCCGCCTACATGCTTCATCTCGCGCTCCACCTGATCATCCTCGGCTGGGGCGCGTATCTGCTGTTCGCGCGGCGTGTCGCGCCGGGGGCCGCGCTCGCGGGCGCGGTCGCGATCGTTTTCTCCGGCCCGACGCTGTCGCTCCTCGACATCTCGAACAACCTCGCGGCGTTTTCCTGGATCCCGTGGGTGATCTGGGCCGCGGTGGCCGGAAGATCTCCTGCAGTCGGGGGATGTTTCCTGGCGCTTTCGTTTCTCGGCGGGGAGCCGTACTTCGCGGCGGTTGCCGCGGTGATGTACGCCGTGGTGACGTGGAGCGCGGGCGATCCCGCCCGCGAAAAGTGGAGCGCGGGCGATCCCGCCCGCGAAGAGTGGAGCGCGGGCGACCCCGCCCGCGAACACGAGCAGGCGGGCGAGGTCGCCCGCCCTCCACTGGTCGTCCCATATGCGGAGCGTTTGCGACGCATCCTCCTTGCCGGTGTGATCGCCGCCGGTCTCTCGGCCATTCAGCTTTTGCCGTTCCTGGAGATGGTTCGCGGGAGCGATCGCGCTTCGGGCCTCACTGCGGCGGAGATCTTCAGCGAATCGATGGCTCCCCGCGACTGGATCCGTCTGGCGGTACCACCTCATCTGAACAGGGCAGGATTCGACCCCGCGTTGTCGCAGCACTTCATTCCGATCGTGTACGTCGGCATCCCGATCGCGCTCCTCGCGGCGTGCGCGTGGATCTTCGTGAGGCGGAGAGACGTCCTCGCATGGACGGCACTGCTGATTGTGTCGGCGGTCATCGCCACGGGTTCTCACCTCCCTTCCGCGGCGCTCATCGAGCAGAGTCCCCTGACACTTTTCCGGTATCCGTCGCGAATGGTTCCATTCGCGGCGCTGGCGATCGTTGCGCTCGCGGTTCTGGGGTGGGACCGGTTCCGGCCGAAGCGCCGGTGGGCCGATCTGGTGCTCGTGGCGATCCTGCTCGTCGATCTCATTCCGCGGGCGATGCCGCTTCTGGTCACCGCGCCGTTCACGCCTTCTGCGACCCTGTATCCGGTGGAAGCGGGACGCAGGGCCAAGCTCATCCGAATTCATGACCGGCCGATCGTCGACAGAAAAGCGTGGATCGCCGGGTACGCCAATCTCTACCATCGCCGCTTCGATGCTTCGACGGCGGCGCCGGTGGTGTCGCGGCGCTATCTCGACATCCATGACGCGACCCTGACCGGGCGCCGCTCCGACCTGCTGTCGCTTCTTTCGGTCGGTTTCGTGCTGTCGGATCGTTACGTGGGGCCGCCTCTGGAGCCGATCGCGGCGGTCCGCGGGGTCACGATGTATCTGAATCCGGCGGCTCCGCCGATGGCAACGTTCCTGGCCGGCTGGAGCTCTTTCGGGACGCCCGAAGAGGCGACGAAGGCGCTTCTCATGAACGTCTCTTCCACTGCGGTTCCCGTCGCCGGCGCGCCGGCCACGCCTCCGTTCGACCCTGGCGCTGCGCCATCGACGATCGAAGCGCTGACGGTCGGCACGAGGAACGCTCGAGTGGTCGTGAACGCCGCGCGCGATGGCATCGTGATGCTGTCTCAGCAGGATGCGCCGGGATGGCGCGTGTATGTGGATGGAGAAGAGAAAGAAAAGCTTCTGGCGGGTGGTATTTTTCGCGCGGTCGCCGTTCCGCGCGGCCGTCACGAGGTGATGTGGGAATGGAATCCGCGATCGCTTCGCACGGGTATGGTGATCACGATCATGACGATCGTCACACTGCAGGGGAGAAGTTTTGTCAAGCGATTCGCGCGAAGAAAATTTTCTTCGTGACTGCCGAAATGTCAGGTGTAGAATCGCCACTCTCTTCCGACACAATCATCGAGGTTGAACCGAATGGTGAGTATCGACGACCGTCTGAATGCAATCATTCGCGAGTTGATCGGCAACGGAATCACGCTGGAGCAGGCAGTCGAAGCTTTCGAAGGAAAGTACATCGTGGCTGCGATGTCGGCGAGTCGTGGAAACGTGACGCAGGCTTCCAAGAAGCTCGGCGTGCACCGGAACACGCTCCATAACAAGCTGCGTACGCAGACGATGCTCAACGGCTTTGCCGAATCCGTCAGGCCGGTTCGCCGCCGCCTGTCCGCCAAGCGTGTGACCGCTCCCTCCACCAAGGGAAACAACCGCTCCGGACGCTCGACCCGGCGCCAAACCGAGTAGTATCGCCACGTTTTGGCCCGATCCGTATCCCTTCCACAGCAGCCGGAGCTTCATCAGGAGATCATCGAGCTTCTCCGCCAGAGAGGGAACCGCCTTCTCTCCGTGGCCGACATCCACGAACGTCTCGGTGACCCCGACACCACTCGTGAGGAGGTCAACCGCGCTGTCGAGGAGCTCGAGAGCGAGGGAACCCTCCTGGCGATGCGTGGGAAGCGCTACTCGCTCCTGGAGTTCACGCCGTATCACGCCGGCCGCATCAAGGTGCACGCCGACGGATTCGGAACTGTTTTCGGGGGAGGCGAGGACCCCGACATCTACATCGACCGCCGCTCGATCAAAGGCGCGATGAACGGCGACCTCGTCGTCGTGCGCGTCGACAAGCGCCAGCCAAAATACCGCAAGGTCCACGGCCGCGATCTCATCGTGGGCGAAGTCACGCAGGTCCTCCGCCGCGCGCACAGCACGGTCGTCGGCCGTTTTCACGACGACCCTCTGCAGCCGTTCGTCGTGCCGTTCGATTTCCGCATCGACACGGATATCGTCATCGACAGCCGCGACGACACGAGGAACGCCCGCGACGGCGAGATGGTCAACGTCGAGATCGAACGTTATCCCGATCGAACCTCCCACCTCGCGCACGGTCGCGTCGTGGAGACCCTCGGTTTCATCGGCGAGCCGGGCGTCGACATCGAAGTCGTCATCCGCAAGTTCCACATCCCTCACGAATTTCCGCCGGAGGTGGAGCGCGAGGCGGCGTCGATCTCCGAGCAGGTGCCGCGGAAGGAGATCGAGCGGCGCACTGACCTTCGCGATCGCACCATCGTCACCATCGATGGTGAGACGGCGAAGGACTTCGACGACGCGGTCGAAGTCCAGATCCTTCCGAACGGGAACTATCGCCTGGGGGTGCACATCGCCGACGTCGCGCATTACGTGACCGAGGGGAGTGCCCTCGATCGCGAGGCCTTCGAGAGGGGCACCTCGGTCTACTTTCCGGGCCGCGCCGTACCGATGCTCCCGGAGCGGCTCTCGAACGGCATCTGTTCCCTGAATCCCCGCGTCGACCGCCTCACCTTCTCCGCGGAGATCGAGATCGACAAGCGAGGCCGCTTCGTCGACCGCAAGGTCTACAAGTCGGTCATCCGGACGAAGGAGCGCATGACCTACACCAAGGTCAACGCCATTCTCACCGGCGACGATGCCGATCTCAAAGAGCAGTACGGCTACCTCTACGCCGACTTCCGGCGCATGCACGAGCTGTACGAAGTTCTCCGCAAGCGGCGGGACGCCCGCGGCTCCATCGATTTCGATCTGCCGGAAGCGGACGTCCTTCTCGCCGAATCAGGTGAGATCGAGGCCATCCGCGCGACCGAGCGCAACGTCGCCCATCGGCTCATCGAGGAATTCATGCTCGCGGCGAACGAAGTCGTGGCGCAGGAGTTGACCTTCGCCATGCAGCCGGGCCTCTATCGCGTGCACCTGCAACCCGATCCCCAGCGGCTCGAGGACCTGAAGGAAATTCTCAAGGAGTTCAAGCTCACGCTCCGCGGCGACATGGAAGAGATCCGCCCCGGTGAGCTGCAGCGCATCCTCAAGGAGGTGGAGGGGCGCCCGGAGGATCGTTTTCTCACGAATCTCGTCCTCCGATCGATGAAGCGCG
Source organism: uncultured Acidobacteriota bacterium (assembly GCA_937870635.1). Classification (GTDB taxonomy): domain Bacteria; phylum Acidobacteriota; class Thermoanaerobaculia; order Gp7-AA8; family Gp7-AA8; genus DATLEX01. Next base: position 6,266 of record CALMZP010000092.1, read on the forward strand.
CTTTCTACAGCGAACAGAACCTCGGCCACTTCGCGCTCGCGCTCGACAACTACTGCCACTTCACGTCTCCGATCCGGCGCTATCCCGATCTCATCGTGCATCGCCGGCTGGCCGAGCTCCTCGAGAACGGTCCGATGATCGGCGACCGTCTGGCGAAGATCGAGTCCGCTCATCCGATGTACGCCGTCCAGTCGAGCGAGCGCGAGAAGCGCGCCGAAGAGGCCGAGCGCGAGGTCCTGGAATGGAAGAAAGTCATCTTCATGCGGGACAAGGTGGGTAACCAGTACAACGGCATCATCACCGGGGTGATGCCTTTCGGACTCTTCATCGAGCTCGACGAGGTGTTCGTGCAGGGACTGGTACCGGTCGCCACGATCGGCAAGGAGTTCTGGGCGTTTGCCGAGAAGCAGCACCGCCTGCGCGGCGAGGCCAGCGGCCGGGAACTGCGCCTCGGCGACCATGTTCGGGTCGAAGTCAAGTCGATCGATGAAGACCGGCGCCAGATCGAGTTCCGGCTGCTCGAAGCCTCTGGCTCCCCGATTGCACGCCGGGAGAAGTAGGATTAACAGATAGAAAACGGGAAGGGCGATGGCGGACCAGAACCGGATCAAGCAACTCGTCGACCAGCGAGTGACTCTCGAAAATCAGCTTCAGAACGAGCACGGTGAGCTTTCCGACTCCGCCTCGCGCCGCTACGACGATTCCTACGCCGCCATCCAGCGGCAGCTGGCGTCGCTCTTCAAGGACACGCGCGACGACTCCGACCGCATCACGATCATGCTCGAGATGATGAGGATCCTGGAGAACCGGCTCGTCTATCTCCAGCACTTCATCGTCGACCCGAGCTCCGACAACCGCATCCTCGCGCAGCTGGTCACGAAGTTCATCGACCAGGTGGCCAGCGAGCGGAGCAGCGTTCTGACGACCCTCGAAGCGATCTACTACCGCGCCGTCGCTGCCCTGTACGCGGGCGACGTGCCCAGGGCCCGCGACGGTTTCAAAGAAGCGTGCGCATCCGAGGAGTCCGACGAGGCGAACGACATCAAGTACAAGTCGTACGTCATCCTCGGCCACCTCTCCCACGAGGACAAGGATTACGCGGGAGCGAAGGCTCTTCACGACCAGTCCCTCAAGTACTCGCAGAACAACAACGTCACCGCGCAGGCCCTGGCATTGAAGGCGCTCAATTCGTATGCGCTTCAGGACTACGACGAAGCGCTGCGCCTCTTCGAGGAGTCCCTTCAGCTTTTCGACGTCGACAAGCCTTACTTCAACTCGTACTTCCACCGGAACGCGCTGCTGTTCTGCGGCGGTATCTGCTTCGACCGCAAGCAGTACGACGCTGCGGAGCGCTACTACCGGCGCGTTCTCGAAGCGGTCGAGCCCACCTCTTATGATTCCTTCGACGCGCTCTCCCACCTCGGGCGCATCGAGTATTCGAAGGGCCGTTACGACGAAGCCGTGAGCACGTTCGAGAAGGCCGTGGGCACGCACAAGTTCAGCGAGAACGAGTACATCGTCGATACGTACTTCTGGATCGCGCGCTCACACCTGAAGCAGAACCGCGCGGACAAGGCCCGCCCGTATCTGGAGAAGATCGCGGCCACCGAAGTGCGCTACGAGAAGAAACCGCAGGCCCTGGAGCTGCTGCGCAAAGTCTCGTAGTGTCATGGTGTCAGGTCTGGAAAAACAACTTTTCTTCCAATAGTGCTGCGTTCGCAGCACTATTGGAAGAAAAGTTGTTTTTCCAGACCTGACACCATGACACTACCGGAAGCGCGTGATCACGAAGGCGATGTCGTCCCGGAACTCTTCGATGGGGGAGAAGCCGAGGACGTCCGAGTGGATGCGCTGGTAGAGGGTGTCGATGTCGCTGTCGCGCCCGTCCTCGAGCATCGCCGCCACGCGGTCGATCGGATAGAACTCGCCGGCCTCGTTCCGCATGTCGGTGAGGCCGTCGGTGTAGACGAAGATCGTGTCTCCCGATGAGACGTTGAGCGTGTGCTCCTCGAACGTCATCTTCGGCATCGCCCCGAGGAGGTTGCCGGGCTCTTCGTAGACGTGCGTCCGCTTCTGCTCGCGGCTGTAGAGCAGGAAGGCGGGGTGTGCCGCGTTCGCGTACGTGAGGCGGGAGCCGTTGATGCGAAACAGCTGGGCCGTGGCGAACTGCGTGGGCAGGCTGACGCTGTACAGGAAGTCATTGAGCGTGGCCATGAAGTCGGCCAGCGACACCTCCGGCGTCGCCTCGGTGTGGATGTAGCTTTTCAGGAGTGAGACGAGGATCGCTGCGGGAAGGCCATGACCGGATACGTCCGCGACGAAGATGAAGAGCGACCCATCCTCGAGAAAGTAATCATAGAAGTCGCCGGAGAGGGTCGCGCTGGGGATGTACGCCGCGCGGATGTCCACCCGGTCGGTGCGGAACGAATCTTCGGGAACGAGTGCTTCCTGCACGCGCCGCGCGATCTGAAGGTCGCGAGTCATCGCCTGGTTCATGCGGCGGAGCTCATCCTGATAGTTCTTCACGCGGAGCAGCGCCCGGAGACGGGCCAGGAGGACCTCGGTGTCGGATCCCTTCGTGACGAACTCATCCGCCCCGGCCCCGAGACCCTCAACGACGTGCTGCGCCGAATCGGAGCCTGTCAGCATCAGGACCGGGATCGTCTTGAGGTTGGGATCCGCCTTGATCCGCCGGGTGACCTCGAACCCATCCATGACCGGCATGCGGTAGTCGACCACGAATGCGTCGGGGGCAATGCTCGTGGCGAGCACGAGCCCCTCCTCGCCCGACTGAGCGGGTGCGACGTCGAAGCCGCGTCGCTCGAGAAAGCGGCGGGTGACCGCGAGGTCGTTGGCGTTGTCGTCGATGATGACGATGCGCTGTCGCTTATCCATGCAGCAGTTGCACAGCTTAGCAGTTAGGCTTATCGCCGATGAAGCTCATCGTTGGGCTCGGTAACCCGGGCGCGCAGTACGAGAAAACCAGACACAACATCGGCTGGCGGGTTGTGGACGCCTTCGCGGAGAAGTTCCGCATCGCGGTCTCCGTGCACGAGAAGAATGCGATGACGGGGAGCGGGCGCGTCGGCGGCGGCAGCGTGCTCGTTGCCAAGCCACTCACCTACATGAACCTCTCGGGTGACGCCGTTCGTCTGCTCACGAACTCCTACGCTGAATCGCTGGCCGACCTCCTGGTGGTTTACGACGACATCGATCTGCCGGCGGGCAAGCTGCGGATCCGGCCGAACGGGTCGGCGGGAACTCACAACGGGATGCGGTCGATCATCGCCTCGCTGGGACGCGACGACTTCCCGCGGCTTCGCGTCGGAGTTCGCGGAGGCGAGTACGACCGTCTGCGCGATTACGTCCTCGACGAGTTCTCGCCCGAGGAGCAGCCGCTCATCGACCGGAGCATCGAGCGGGCGGTCGATGCTCTCGTTCTCTTCTGTCGCGGCGATCTTCGCCGGGCCATGAACGAGTTCAATCGGGACGAGGAGGCCGAGGCCGGGAGCTGACTTCTCATTCCAGCTCGAAACGTGGCAGCCATCGCCTGGAGCCGACGGAGAGCCGGAAGGCGTAGAGGATCGCGGCGGTGAGCAGAAGCATGACCACCGCGGATCGCGCAAGAAACCAGGCGTTCGTGTCGAACGTAAACGGGAGACGCTGCTGGATCAGGACGAAGAACGCGTAGGAGATCACAGCGAGCAGGCCGGCCTGCCGTGCCAGAAGAACGCCGAGGATTGAAGCAGGGACCGCGTACATGGCGCGGAGCCATGGGGGGCCATAGGTGTCACCGAGGGCCATCGCGGCGATCAGCAGCGCACAGAGGATGACTGCCGCGGCGTCGTTGCGGATCACCGAGCGCAGCATGACCAGGAGGATGACCAGCCCGACCCCTCGCAGGACTGCTTCGGCGAGCGTCATGGCGACGGCGAAAACCACGAAGCGCGCGGGTCCGAGCGTGCTCGGCGTCGTGAAGAACGAAGTCTGGCCGGCTACCACATGCGTTGCCTGCCAGATGAGGATCGCGATCGCCGCACCGGCCGCGCCGGCGAGCACGTCACGGCCCACCATTGGATCGTCCGGCCGGCCCGAGAGGAGCCTCGTCCACGAGATCAGGATCTGTGGCCATCGCCTGCGGACGAACGGCTCTACTGCGATGTAAATCGTTGCCGTGATCAAAGCCCAGAATGTGGCCTGCGCGACGTGCCAGGAGAATACGGTCCATTCATCCAGAAATCGCATCGAGTGGTGAGCCTGGAACATCAGCCCGATGAGTGCGACGACCAGAAAGAACACCGCTGCGCGGAACGCACCGACTCGATCCACCTGACCACGCCTCAGGTTGAACCGCGCCATGAGGAGTGCCGCAGCAGGGATGGCGATCATGAACGCCACGTACATGCCGAAGGCGATTCGCGCGGCGAAGTAGTCCGGAGCGGTCGGACTTCTCGCGACGCGGACGACTTCAGGGGTGATGACGGAAAAGAACACGGGCCGCCCGTGATAGGACGCTGCTTCAATGCGGTTTCCGTCGCTTGCCAGCCACGCCGCTTTGGCGTCGGAGTCGACAACGGTAATGTCGTT
>CALMZP010000093.1 GCA_937870635.1 uncultured Acidobacteriota bacterium
CGCATACGTGAGGGTGTCGCCGTCGGGATCACTCGACCCGGTTCCGTTCAGCGAAACCGCCGTCGTCCCCGCCGAGGTGCACTCGACGGTCTGATCGGGCCCCGCATCCGCCACCGGCGGACGGTTGACCGTGATCTGGAACGACTCGCCGAGGTAGGGGCCGCTGGCGGGGGAGCTGGTGTTGCGCCCTTCGACGCCCCACAGCACCTGATGCCCCGCCGCCGAGATGATCGTCGCGATCTCCGCCTCCGACAACGCGTAGGTCGTGCCGGTGAGGATGTTCGGGATCGTCAGCACCGGCGCGAACGTCGACGCGTGGTAGAAGACGAGGTCGAACGAATTGCCGTCGAACTCGGAGCCGCAGCCGACGTTGCGGTCCCACGAGAAGACCGAGCTTCCGCCGCTGGGCGACACCGTCGCCCCCTCCACCGGGGAGTTGAGCGTCGGGCCGATCACATGGTCGGAAGCGATCTCGCCCATGAGCAGCTGGTCGCCGTTCGACTGCCCGGCCCGCAGCAGCGCCCATCCGCTCGTCAGCATCTCCGGGTTCGCGGAGTCGATCGCGTTCCAGATGCTCTGGTCGGAGCGGCTGATGGCGTCGCGGCTGTCGTTGTTGCCGTCGAAGAGATCCCACAGAAGGCGCTGCACGGCGACTTCGTTGTCCTCGCCGCGGCCGTTGTTGTCCTGCGCCTCGAGGCTGTAGACCAGGTTGCCGTCCTCGAGGTCCTGATAGCTGACGTCGCCGACGCGCGGCACGTTCAGCGAAGCCATGTTGAAGACCTGCTGCCCGGAGGTGCCGAAGTACGTCGGCCACCCTTCGGCCCACGCCATGCGGTTGCCTTCCGACTTGTCGTCCTTCTTCGTGGCGATGCAGTCGCCGATGTTGTGCGGGCCGCCGGGGTTGTCCTCGTTGTCCAGCACGTCGAAGACGAAGTGGCCGTATTCATGGTGGATGGTGTCCCAGTCCCACCGGTCGGCCTGCTGGATCTGGACGTCGCCGTCGTAGAACGAGCCGTCGTCGCCGTTCGGCCAGATGACGTCGACGCTTCCGCTGAATCCGTGGCGGTCGCGCGCGTACACGGCGATCCACGTCGCCGAGGTGAACACCGAGCCGGCCGGGCCGGTGCCGGTGTTCGCCGTGGTGAAGTTTTCGGTGATGGTGGTGCCGTTCGGAGTCTCGTCGTGAACGCCCGACTCCATTTCGTACGTGCCGCCGAACAGGCCGGCGCTCATCGTGTCGATGAGCGTGTTCTCGAGGCGCACGCGCACGTAGATGTCGCGGTCGCCCGCGCCGATGCCGTCGTCGTTGTTCACGACCGCCTCGTAATTACCGTCCACGTCCGTGCCGACCGTGGTGATGGTCTCGTCGAAGCCGGTATCGCTGTCGCGGATGTCGACCGAGGCGCCGAAGATGGGGTGGGTGTTGCCGTTCTCGTCGGTCCAGCGGACGGTGCCGCGCACGAGGATGTTCGAGCCGTGATGATCGTCGGTGGCCATGCGGTCGCGACGCGACCGCGGGTGGGCGCCCACGATCGCATTGATGCGCCGCTCTTCAGCCGAGAACTCGCGCGCGACGAACGGGCGGTTGTCGCGCACGAAGGGAACGCGCACCAGCGACTTCGCCCGCGCCTTCACTTCTTCCGCGCTGACGAGACCCGCCTTGATGTCGTCTTCGATGGCGGCGCGCTTCAGACGCTGCCAGTCGCCCATGCCGGTGTAGAGGCGCCCGCCGTGATTCACGACGTAGAGCGTCCCGCGCTTCGACCAGCGGTAGCCGGCGTCCTGATCCGATTCGGCCCACACATGGACCGCACCCTCACCGCCTGTGCCGACTCGCACGAGCAGAGAGAAGTCGACCGGAGCGCCGGCAGGTGCGCGGCCGACGGTCTGCGGGGAGTTGTTGAAGATCGACGCCGACCCTTCGGCCTCGAAACGGAGACGCAATCCGTCGAGGTCCTTCGTCGGCGTCACCGTGCCGAACATGTTCACGAATCCGCCCGGACGCTTCAGGGCGGAAAACGCGTCGACCTCGATGTCGATGGGAATGCCGATCGCGCCGCCACACGTCGCGTCCGCGGGGGTCTCCTGCCGCGGAACACGGATGTGGTAGTCGAGTGGAGCAGAAAACGCCGGGGATGTCAGATACAGCAGGAGCAGGGCTAACGAGAGAGAGAGCCTTCGCATAGGTACACGTCCTCCTAGTACGCCGTCAGGGTGATTGGAACCGGTCACCAGAGATTTTGGAGAGGCGAATAAATTCGCATGACGGCGTTCGGTTGTCGAGATCGAGAAAAGGAAAGTTCTCGGAAAGAACGCCCCAATTTTCGGGAGACAGGTGGAGCGGCGGGCGATCGCGCCCGCCGGTCGTCCGCGGGCGGGATCGCCCGCGGCTCCACCAAATCGCTCCACCAATCGCCCGCCCTCCGCATGCTACGATTTCGGAAATGCCGATTTCGACAGGGGACCGGCTCGGACCGTACGAGATCCGCGGCCAGCTCGGCGCCGGAGGCATGGGCGTCGTTTACCGCGCCTTCGACACGCGGCTTCATCGCGACGTGGCCATCAAGGTCCTGCCCGAGAGCGTCACGTCCGAGGTGAATCGGGCGCGCCTGGAGCGCGAGGCGCGGGCGGTCGCGGCACTCTCGCACCCCAACGTCGTCTCGGTCTTCGACGTCGGCACGCATGGTGACGTCTTCTACATCGTCAGCGAGCTGCTCGAAGGGCGGACGCTGCGCGAAGTCATGCGCCACGGTGCCCTCGCTCCCGGCGCCGTCGTCGACTACGCGCGCCAGGCCGCCGCGGCGCTGCAGGCCGCGCACGCCAAAGGCATCGTCCACCGCGACATCAAGCCGGAGAACCTCTTCGTCACGAACGACGGGCGCCTCAAGGTCCTCGACTTCGGACTGGCGGCGCTCGCGACGACACCCGAAGCGGCGACGGCGGTGCACGAGCAGCGGCTGACGGCGCCCGATACCGTTCTCGGCACGATCGGATACATGTCGCCCGAACAGCTCCGCGCCGAGGCCGTCGACCATCGCAGCGACATCTTCTCCCTCGGATGCGTGATCTTCGAGATGCTCAGCGGCCGTCCGCCGTTTCTTCGCGGCACGCAGACGGCGACGATCGCGGCGATCCTCAACGATCCCCCTGACTACGCGCCGCTGACGAACGCTCCCTCGTCGCTCGTCTCGGTCGTTCAGCGCTGCCTGGCCAAGAATCCGCGCGACCGATATCCATCCGCCGCCGCTCTCGCCGACGACCTGCGCGCACCGTCGGAAGCGCCGACGATGGCGTTCTCGTCGACGGAGCAGAGGAAACCGCGGCGTGTCCCGCAACTCGCGATCGCGGCCCTGATCGCCGCCGCCGCGGTGACGGCGGCGCTCATCATTCCGCGAGGGACGCGGGAAGCCGTTCCATCGCAGGCCGGCACGGCTCAGGCGAAGCGGGCGATGGTCGCCGTCCTTCCTTTCGAGAATCTCAGCGGCGATCCGGCGCAGGAGTATTTCAGCGACGGGCTCACCGAAGACACCACCAGCGAGTTCGGCCGCCTCTCACCCGAGCGCCTCGGCGTCATCGCACGCACCTCGGTCATGCGTTACAAGAAAGCGCGCGCCGACGTGCGGACGATCGGGCGCGAGCTCGGCGTCGATTACGTCGTGGAGGGAAGTGTCCGCCGCGCCGGCGATCGCGTGCGCGTTTCCGCGCAGCTGGTGAGGACGAGCGACGGCTCGTCTCTATGGTCCGAGAGTTACGACCGGACGGTCGACGACGTGTTCGCGCTGCAGTCGGAGCTGGCGCGCGACGTGGCGACGGCGGTGGAGATCAAGGTCGCGCCGCGGGCAGTGAAGACCGCGAACGTGCCGTTGAGTGCCGCCGGCCGCGACGCCTTCCTTCGCGGCCGCTATCACCTCAGCCTCGGCACACCCGCCGACCGTGACAAAGCGGTCGAGTACATGCAGCAGGCGCTCGTGTCCGATCCGCAGTCCGCGGAAGTGCACGCCGGGATGGGGCGCGCGCTCTTCTCGAAGGCGACGATCGACGTTCCGCCTCACGAGGTCGTGCCGAAAGCGCGGGAGTCGGTCACGCGCGCGCTGGAGCTCGACGATTCGCTGGCCGAGGGACATGAGCTGCTGGGGACGATGCTGCTGGAGTATTACTGGGAATGGAATGAGGCGGAGCGGGAGCTGAAGCGCGCGATTGCGCTCAACCCCAACCTTGCCCGCGCTCACGCCACCTACGCGACGCTGCTCATCTCCTCGGGGCGGACGGAGGAGGGGATGGAGCGGGCCAGGCATGCGCGGGTGCTCCATCCGCTGGCGATGACCCAGCACCGGAATTACCTCGTCCAGCTCTACTCGGGCCGCCGGTGGGAAGACGCCATCGATCAGGCGCGCAAGGTCATTCATCAGGAGCCGCAGTACGACGTGGCGTACGCGATCGCGGGTCTTGCGCATCTGGCGCGGAACGAGAAGGAAGCGGCGACGGTCAACGCGAAGCGGGTCTTCACCATCTCCAAGGTTCCCGTGCCGCGGGCGATGGCTGCGTACGTCTACGCGAATACGGGGAAACAGGACGAAGCGCGGGAGGTGCTGCGCGAGCTGCAGGTGGCGGCGGAGAAGCGGTTCGTCTGCTTCTTCAACGTGGCGACCGTTCATGCGGCGCTGGGAGAGAAGGAGAAAGCGTTCGAGGATCTGGAGCGTGCGATCCGAGACCGCTCGGGCTGAATGATCTGGGTCGGGGTGGATCCCCGACTGGACACGCTGCGAAGCGACCCTCGTTACGCCGGCATCGTTCGGAAGGTGGGGATTCCCATATCCACGGATCTGGTCGTTCATCCGCGCCCGTGAGGAGACCGTGTTGATCAGGTTCGTGCTGACGATCGCGTTCGTGATGCAGGCGGCGGTGGCGTTCGGCGGAGAGGTCATGGAGTCGTCGTACGTGCTGCCGGACGGGCATCGCGTACTGCGCCACGAGGTGCTGGTCGATGCACGCGCGGAAGAATTGTGGAAGGCGTGGCCGGCCGACCCGAGCTCGGAGGTAGTCAGCTATCTGCCGAATGAAATGCTGTCGCTACGCCACCCGCACCTGGCGAAGAAGGTGTTCACGGTGATCGAGTTCGTGAGGATCGAGGATCCCTCGACGACGCGCGTGCGAGTGTCGATGCTACCGTATGGACGTGGCGCGGAGTGGGACGCGGTCTATGACAAATTCCGGGCCGCGAACGCGGAGATGCTGCGCAAGCTGGAAGAGAAGCACAGGAAGTAGTTCTGGCTGAGACCGTTCACCGCAGAGACGCAGAGTACGCAGAGGGACGCAGAGAGGGCAGAAGAACTCTGCGTTCCTCTGCGTACTCTGCGTCTCTGCGGTGAACGTCGTCCCCTCATCGCAGCCGCGAGACAAGCTCCGGCGTCAGCTCCTCGACGAAAACCATTTCCGATCCGGCCGCGTGCACTTCGTCGACGATCGCTGACACTGCGCGGTCCCGCATCTCGCCGCTCACGTCGCGGATGATGGCCAGCTTCACGCGCCCGGGATGGGCCTGGATCGCCTTGAGATAAATCTCAGGATCGTGCTGGCCGCTGTCGCCGATGAGGATGAAGGGGAGGGCGGGGTAGTACTCGAAGATCGCCTGGATCTGCGCCAGCTTGTGCTCCTCGTGCGGCCGCGTGATCAGCGTCGACTCGTCGAGTCCCCAGTCCTGCAGGAAGATCGGCCCGTGCGGGATGCCGTTGATGTCGAGGTAATCGTGGATGAGCTCATAGAGGTTCCACGGGCCGCTCGAGACGTAGAAGAGAGGATTGCGGTCCGCGTGCAGCTCGCGGTAAAGGTCGGACACGTGCTCGAACGGCGTTCGCATCGCGGCGTTCGACAGCATCACCGAGCGGATCATCGCCTTCAGGCTCGTCGCGCCCGTCTTCACGATCGTGTCGTCGATGTCGCTGATGACGCCGAAGTCCGCGTCGGGGGGAGGAACGAGAACGTGCGCCGTGACGGGCGCCTGCCCGCCGCTGAGCATCAGCTCCACTTCCTGCCAGAGTGCGCTGTGGTCGACGAGCGTCGACTCGAGTCGAACCTGGAAGGGCCCCTCTTCATCGGTGATCGCCTCCATGACGGCATCACGATACGTCGCGCGCACCTGCGCGCCCTCGACTTCGTCGCTCTGGAAGCGGCGATAGGCGTTGAGCACGTTGCGCCACACCGGCTCGGCTTCGCGCGCGCGCGTGATGCGCTTTTCCATCAGGACCCGGCCGCGGACCATCAGCTCGCCGGCGCGGCCGAAGCCGCGATAGGGGACGATGACCGGCACACCGACCCTCTTCCGGCGCCGCCGGTCGAAGCCTCGCTCGGTGTGATGGGCGAGTGAACGGACAATCTCCTGCCACGACATCGATGTAATCGTTTACGGCGGATTTTCCGCGGTTCGAATCGGCTCTGCCACGGTTAGAATCGGCCTGATCCTCGCATCAAACGGCTCTGCCGTATCAAACTCATCAAAGAGGAACCCTGCATGAGCGATCTGCTCCCTGCCACCGAGACGGCTGCGTCCGCACGGACGGCCAACCGCACACGTCATACCAAAGCACTTCCGGTCGAGCCGAAGTCGGTGACCTGGAATCCAACGCCCGCGCAGCTGCGGCAGTTCGCGGAGGCGATGCCGAATGCGCGGGTGACCGAGTTCGGCAACGTGAACGTCGCCACACGCGTCGTCTCCCGCTCCAAGCTCTCGACCTTCATCGCCACCGACAACAAGCAGCAGCATTCAGACCAGACCATGACGCGCGCGGAATTCGACCGCATCGCCGCGCTGCAGAACGACTACATCCGCGGCCAGGACATGCTCGTCGTGGAAGGCTACATCGGCAACGATCCGAAGTTCCGCGTCGCGGCGCGCCTCATCATCGAGAAGGCGAACGCGAACATCGCCGCCATGCAGAGCATCCTCTACTACCCGGCGACGCCCGAGGAGCTGGAGTCGTTCCAGCCGGCCGTGACGGTGATCTACACCCCGAACCTCAAGGCCGAGGGATATCCCGATGAACGGCTGATCGCGGTCGATCTGGAGAACTACGTCACCCGCGTCTTCAACTCCGATTACTTCGGCGAGTCGAAGAAGGGCGGCCTCCGCATGTGGAACAAGCTCGTCTACGAACGCGGCGGGCTGGCGCTCCACTCAGGTTGCAAGGTCATTCCGGTCGGCAACGAGAAGAAGGTCGCGCTGATCGTCGGGCTCTCCGGCACCGGCAAGACGACCACCACATTCACCAAGCAGAACAACTCCTCGCCGGTACAGGACGACTTCTGCGCGCTGATGCCGGGCGGCAAGGTCTACGCGACCGAGAACGGCTGCTTCGCGAAGACGTTCGGCCTCAATCCGAACGACGAGCCGACGATCTACTACGCCTGCGCCTCCGAGCACGCCTACCTCGAGAACGTCTCCCAGGCCGACTCGGGCAAGGTCGACTACTTCGACACTTCGTACACGCCGAATGGCCGCGCGGTCATCCGCATGGCGGACATCGCCGGCGCAGCCGACGCGGGCGAGATTTCGAAGGTCGACTTCCTCCTCATCCTGAACCGCAACGAAAACATCATCCCCGCCGTGGCCAAGCTCGAAGGGCCGCTCGCCGCCGCGTACTTCATGCTCGGCGAGACGAAAGGCACGAGCGCCGGCGGTGCCGCCGAAGCGGGCAAGTCGCTCCGCGTGCCGGGAACGAATCCCTTCTTCCCGCTGCTGCATGCGTATCAGGGCAACCGCATGCTCGAGCTCATGAAACAGAGCCCGATGGACGTCTACCTGCTCAACACGGGACGCATCGGCGGCGACGACAAAGACGACCGCTCCAAGAAGGTCAAGATCCAGCACTCCTCGGCCCTCGTCAAAGCGATCGCCGAGGGAACGATCAAGTGGGAGAAGGATCCCGACTTCGGATACCTGGTCGCCACCGAAGTCCCCGGCATCGACGACGCCGATTACCTCCAGCCGCGCAAGATGTATGAACGGCAGGGGAGGGCGGATGAGTATCGCCAGCTGGTGGAGAAATACAACAAGGACCGACGCGAGTACCTGCGCAAGTGGCCGGGGCTGGCGAAGGAGATCGTGGAAGCGATCTGATTTCATCCTGAGCGAAGCGAAGGATCTCCGGAAGCACCGGCAGCGCAGGAAGTTCGTGCGCTGCTGGTGCAACCGCCCGGGGCGCAGCATGCTGCCGCTTCCTTAGACGGATTCGACCTTCGACCCTCGACCTTCGGAGCACCTTCACCGAAACTGCGGCAGGTCCTCCGAAGGTCGGGTGTCGAAGGTCGGGGGTCGATCACGTCTCCACGTGCAGAAACATGTACACCGCGGCGATGGAGAAGAGCACGTTTGCGCTCCAGGCTGAGAGCAGTGCCGGCAGGTTGCCGATCTCGCCGAACTTCGTGAAGACCGCGAAGATCATCCAGTAGAAGATCCCCAGCACCATGGCGATGCCGATGCCGTACAGCGCGCCGCGGCGGCCGACCCTGAACGCGAATGGCAGGGCGATCAGCGCCATGACCAGGCTGATGAGCGGCCAGGAGGTCTTCGAGTAGAGCTGCACGGCCAGTTCGTCGGCTTCGTAGCCGCTCTGGGTGATCGTGTCGATGTAGTTGCGCAGCTGCGCGTACGTCATCTGATCGGGCGTCTTGAGCTCGGTCTCGAAATTCTCCGGCGTCTCCGGATAGTGCAGAGTCATCGCCCGGCGGATCGGAGTGAAGGTGGATGGCGACCCGTCGTCGGGGAATGACCGCACCCAGCCGTTCTCGAACTCCCATCCTTTGCCGGTGAAACGGGCGCGGTCGGCGTAGACGCGGCGCGCCAGGCGGAACTCAGTAGGATGGAATTCGAACACCTGCACCTGCGCGATCTCTTTCCGCTCGCGGTTGTACGAGAGGAAATTGATGAGATAGCGCCCCTGGCCGAGGTACCAGAGCTTCTGCTGCGAGGCGCTGGCGGCGGAGGCTTTCCCCTCGATCACCCGGCGCAGCGTCGCCACGCGCTGGTTCGAGTAGGGAAGGACGAAATCGAGGATGAGGTACGCGAAGACGCTGATGATCGCCGCCACGAAAACGATCGGCAGCGAGAGCCGGTAGAGCGACACGCCGCCCGACTTCGCGGCCGTGACTTCGTTGTTCTTCGACAGCATGCCGAAGGTCACGAGGGTCGAGACCAGAACGGAGATCGGCAGCGTCCAGTTGAGGACCTGGAAGACGCTGAACCGGAAGTACTCGAGGACGATGCCGAACGGAATGTCGTTCTCGCGCATGTCGCCGGCGATCTCGGTGTAGTCGACGATGATGAAGAGCGCCATCACCGAGATCAGCACCAGCCCGAGGATCTTGAGGAACTCGCGGAGGATGTAGCGGTCGAGGATGTTCGGGAAGGTGATGTCGAGCCGGCTCAGAATCCCCGGCTCGTCTTCCGCCACCGCGGCCTGCTGCGCTGCGGTTCGGCGTGACGCGATCCGAAGGATGAACTGCTGCAGCTGGTGAAGCCATCCGGTATCGGTCCGCTGCGATCCGGCGTCGCGGTTCGCCCGGCGGAGGAGGTAGATGCCGAGGATCAGGAGAATGATGTTGGCGGCCCACATGCCGACGGCGGGGGGGACCCGTCCGCTGGCAGCGAGGCTCTCGCCGTTGTTGATCATCAGATAGTAGAAAAGGATGATCCCAATACTTAAAGAGAAACCTGAGCTTTTGCCCCCCCGGCGGTTAGTGATGCCGAGCGGAAGGCCGAGGATCCCGAAGACGATGCAGGCAAACGGGATGGCGAACTTCTTGTGAATCTCGACGCGGGCCAGGTTGTACGTCACCGGGTCGCCGCGGCGGACCATCCGGACCTGATCGAGCAGCTCGCCGAGGCTCATCTCGCGAAGGGACCGGGCGATGTTTCGGGTGCTGAAGAGGTCCGTGCCTTCAGGATCGGCGACGAGGATGCGCTGGGTCTCGTTGGTATTGAGGTCGTAACGGTCGGGCCTCGAGGGGTCCCACAAGTGCGTGCCGGCCTTGGTGAGGTTCATCCAGACCTGCTTGTTCCGCGGTATGGCGGCGAGCGTGCCGCTCTCGGCCACGATGATTCGCTGGCCGGACGTCTGTGCGAGCGCGGCCACCTCGGCCTGTTTCTGATCCTCGCCGCGCTGTTTGGCCTGGCGGATGATGTCGGCGGGAGTGGTGCCTTCCACGGGATCGCTCGAGCGGCTGTCGGCCACGAAGACGCCGCGCCACTGGCCGGACTGACGATCGACATCGTTCACGTAGATCATCAGGTTTTCGTACTCATCGAAGAAGAGACGAGGTTTGATCTCTTTTTCGACGGTGGACGTCACGAGCTCGGCCTGGAGTGATTGGAGCAGCCGGTTGCCCTTCGGCATCACCACGTTGATGAGGTACAGGCTCACCAGGAACATGGTGATGCTGAAGAGGAACACCGGCAGATAGATCGAGCGCGTGGAGATGCCCAGCGCGCGCATGGCGATGATCTCGGAGTCCGATGAGAGCCGTCCGACGGCAATCAGGACGCCGAACAGCAGCGACATCGGGACGGTCAGGACGATGATGTGCGGCAGGGACAGCCACAGGAGCTTGAGGACGGCTTCGACGGAGAGGGAGCGCTGAATGATCATCCCGGCCATGTCGAAGAGCTTCTGCATGAGGATGATCGACGTGTAGAAGACGAACCCCAGGACGGTGGGGCCGATCATTTCGCGGAGGATGTAGCGGGTCAGGATGCGCATGAGGGCGGTCGTTGAAGCCATGGGATTGTAATCCAAGGACTTAGGCCGGGTCCGGGATGGATATCCGCAGGGTCTGATAAGATAGATTATGTTAAATCCAGTGCTTAGTGCTCAGTGCTTGGTGCCACCGGAACCAAGCACCGAGCACCAAGCACTGACTTCACGCCGTTTTGCGGATCTTCCCTCTTCTCGTCTGCGCGAGCGCCTGGTCGAGATCCTCGATCAGGTCGCGGACATCCTCCAGGCCGGCCGAGAGCCGGATCAGGCTGTCGGAGATGCCCACCGCCCGCCGCACTTCCGGTTCGACCGACGCGTGGGTCATCGACGCCGGGTGGCAGAACAGGCTCTTCACGCTGCCGAGGCTTTCGGCGAGCGTCCAGAGGTTCACGCGGCGCGTGAAGTTGCGCGTCTCCTCCAGCGAGGCATCGAGATCGAAGGACACGATCGCGCCGAAGCGCGTCATCTGCCGTCTGGCCGTGGCATGGGACGGATCGTCGATCAGGCCCGGGTAATAAACGCGCCGCACGCTCTCATGCGCGCTGAGGAATCTCGCCAGCAGCTCGGCGTTCGAACAGTGCCGCTCCATGCGCAGCGACAGCGTCTTGGCACCGCGAAGGATGAGAAAACAGTCCTGAGGGCCCGGAACCGCGCCGATGGCGTTCTGGAAGAACTTGAGGTCGGCGTAGAGCGCCGGGTCGTTGGTGATGATCGCCCCACCGAGGGTGTCGCTGTGGCCGTTGATGTACTTGGTCGTCGAATGGACCACCAGGTCCGCTCCCAGCTCGATCGGCCGCTGCAGGACCGGCGTCGCGAAGGTGTTGTCGACGACCGTCTTCACCCCTCTCGACCGCGCCACCCTCGCGCACGCGGTGATGTCGGTGATCTTGAGCAGCGGATTAGAAGGCGTCTCGAGCCACAGCAGCTTCGTTTCCTTCCGGATCGCATCCGCGACCGCCTCGACCGAGCTGGCGTCGACGAACGTGAACTCGATGCCGAACTTGGCGAAGAACTTCGTGAAGATCCGCCACGCGCCGCCGTAAAGGTCCTGCGTGGAGACCACATGGTCGCCGGTCTTGAGCGTGGACAGCACGCCGTGAATCGCCGCCATCCCTGAGGCAAACGCGAGCCCGTATCGCGCGCCCTCCAGTGCGGCGAGATTCTCTTCGAGCGCATGACGCGTCGGGTGGTCCGTGCGCGCGTAGCCGTATCCGCCGTTCACTCCCGGCTCGGTCTGACGGAACGTCGAGGTCTGGTAGATGGGCGCCGTGACGGAGCCGGTGGGATCGTTCGCGGGGTGCCCCGCGTGGATGACTTGCGTATCGAATTGCCAGGTCATGTCTTCCTCCTCCGGCGCGTCGCCGGACACAGTCATACTGCGTGTGGATGGAGTGTGGGAGGATCCCGGGTAGAGAACGCGGTAGACGGACTACGCGCTCGCGCCCGGGCGGCGCATCACCATTCGGCCCATGAAGGTGGCGATGCGGGACATGTGGAGTGGGAGGCTACGCTTGTGCCCCGCGCGCTGTCAACCCCTGCCTTCCGTTAACCGTTCACCGTTAACCGTTAACCGTTAACCTAAGTCCGCTTTCGATGTTCACGTCACCCTGAGCCGCGAAGACGGCGAAGGGTCTCAAACTACGTGCATCGCATTTTGAGATCCTTCGGCGTCTTCGCGCCTTCTAATGAACCTCCTATATCGGAGTGAGTTGAAGACCGAAGGTAGCTGCCTTTTTCTTCAACGAGTTGAGCATCTTTTCGCGGTAGCGTTCCTCGTAGTAGGAGACGCCTGGATCGCGGTATTCGGTCTGGTTCTTGAGCATCGAGTAAAAGATCACGGCGAGCTTGTGGGCTGTCGCTTTGATGGCGGCAGATCGTCCGTGGCGTGACTGAATCCGCCTGAAAAACGCACCAACTCCGCATTGCGCGCGTTCCAGAGTCTGAGCGGCTAACCGGAAGGCTTGAGCGGCTCGGTTCGGCCGGATCACCGGAGGTTTCTTGGCGATCGGCTTTCCTCCGGTGATCCAGCGATTGGGAACAAGAGCCAGCCACGATGCGAAGTCGTCCGCGGTTCGCCAAGGCGAGGTGTCGGTTCCGGTTTCGGCGAGGATCGTCAGGACACTGGAGCTGTCCAGCCCATCGATGGCGGTTAGGTCCACTCCGGCGATCTGGTAGAGCAACGGACGAGCATCGAAGTGCAGCTGGTTTTTGCGGCGCTTCTGCCTGGTTTTCTTCGGGAGCTTGGCCGGATCGTTCTTTTTCTCAAAGGTGTCGAGCGCCGCAGCGGTTTTCTCGTCACATTCTGCGATCTTCTGTTGATAGAGATCGAACAGTTCAACAGCCTGTTTGAGCGCAAAAAGATGCTCGTCACGGTAGTTGCCGGTCAATGCTTTGACGAAGTCTTCTTCAGACCTCTGGCAGTTACGCTCGCGCAGTTGAGCCAGTTCCTTTGGCTGAGTTTTCCCCGCGAGGATCGAGCGAATGATGCGCATGCCTGTCACGCCGACAATGTCTGAGATCACCAGATGGAGCTTCACATTCATCAGATCCAGCGCCTTTTGCATGTGACGGATGTGGTCCGCAGCACATTCGACCAGCATCTTTCGCTGACGATGGAAAGCGCGGAGCGGGAGAAAATCAGCGTTTGGACGGAAAGCCCCGTTCAACAACCCGTACGTATGCAGCTGCCGGATCCATTGACAGTCCAGAACATCGGTCTTCTTGTTTTTGCGGCCGATGCTCCGCGAATCAACCAGCTTCGGGTTCAGCCCGCGCTGTTCCAAGATTTCAAACAGCGGGATCCAGTAGACGCCGGTGGCCTCGATCGCTACGGTCGTGATCCCGCATGAGAGAAGCCAGCTGGCGAGGTTTTGAAGGTCTGCTGTAAATGTTCCAAACGAACGGACCGGTTCGGTATCCAAATTTTCGGGTACCGAAACGAAGTGTTGTTCGGACCCTGCGTCAATTCCAGCCGCACGGGGATTGACTATTGTCAAATCACCGATAATCTGACGCTTGGCCCGGAGGACTCGGGGTTGCTTTGGCATCTCACTCTCCGCAAACGTATTTTGCGGACCCGCAGCGGAAGACCCAGTTTTGAGAGACTCTTCTAAACGGGATCGCGAACACGACCATCGATCGTGCCGCGTCACCAAGGCAACTTCGACCTTCCGGGACCACACTCAGGAACGGGCTCTTACCGCGCACCAATGTGTTGACGGCCTCGTCTGCGGTGCCGCACTCGCAACGATACCCGGTTCATCACATCTCCCGTGGCGCCGAGCGCCAGTACGCTGACTCAGGATGACGTCTGGGCTACACTCGCCGCGGTTAACGGTTAACGGTTAACGGTTAACGGTTAACGGTTAACGGTTAACGGTTAACGGTTAACGGTTAAC
>CALMZP010000094.1 GCA_937870635.1 uncultured Acidobacteriota bacterium
TGACGGCCGCGATCGCGGCGAAGGAGCGCCGTTGAACACCATCGAGCGCCTGCTCGCCGTGCAGCCGACGTGGCGCGATGTGGTCGACATTCTCCTGGTCGCATTCATCATCTACAGCATCCTCAACCTGATCCGCGGGACGCGGGCGATGCAGATCTCGATCGGGCTGGTGCTGCTCGCTTCGCTCTTTTTCGTGGCGCGCGCGTTCGATTTCCGCGCGCTGGAGGTCATCTCCGGGCAGATCCTGTTCTACCTGCCGTTCGCGGTGATCGTCCTGTTTCAGGCGGAAATCCGCCGCGCACTCGCCGGAATGGGTGCGAATCCATTTCTGGCGATCTTCCGGCGGCGGTCCACCCGCGTACCGTACGACACGATCATCACGGCGGCGGAGATCCTCTCGTCGAAGAAGATCGGCGCGCTCGTCGCGATCGAGCGGTCGCAGACATTGCGGTCATACGAGGATGGCGCGAAACAGGTCGATGCCGCGCTCACGGTCGAACTGCTGGTCTCGATCTTCATGCCCGGCGCACCGATGCACGACGGCGCGGTGATCGTGCGAGGCAATCGCATTGCCGCGGCCGGATCATTCCTGCCCCTCACGCCAACGCCCGATCCGACGCTCGCGCACGGCACGCGCCACCGCGCGGCCCTGGGGCTGAGCGAAGAGAGCGATGCGCTGGTGGTGATCGTGTCGGAAGAGAACGGATCGATCGCCGCCGCCAGCGAAGGCGTTCTGCACGAGAATCTCGACAGGCCGACGCTCCTGCAGCTGCTCACCGAACGGTTCGGAGCGGCCGCGTGAAGAACCTCGGCCTGAAAGTCGTCTCGCTTCTCCTGGCGATCGTGGTGTGGGCGGTGGTGTCTGCACCGCGCAGCGGCCGCATCGTGGAGAGGGCGCTCTCGGCATCGGTGTCGCTCGTTGGAATGTCGAGTGACTTCGTCATCGTCACGCCGACGACCATCCCGGAGAAAGTCAGCATCCGCGTGCGGGGAAGGAAGCCCGATCTCGATGCGCTGACGTCGCGCACCCTCGAGGCGACCGTCGACCTTCGCTGGCTGCAGCAATCGGGCGAGGCGACGATCACCCTTCGGCCGCACGTCTTCAATGTCCCACAGGAAGTGGAGGTGGTCTCGATCGAGCCGAGCAAGTTCCGCTTTCGTGTCGAGGCGCTGCGCCAGCGCGCCGTCACGATCCGCCCGGCGCTCGTCGGCGATGTCCCGGACGGCTACGTCGTGGGTGCGCTGACCGTGAATCCCGACCGCGCGCTCGTGTCCGGTCCTGCCTCGCAGATCCTGGCCATGGAGGAGGTTGGGACGGAACGGATCATCATGACCGGGCGCACGGCGACGTTCGTGCAGAACCCAGCGGTCGTGACAGACTCTCCCCTCGTTCGCGTGATCTCGCCTTTGACGGCGCAGGTGACGGTGAACATTTCGTCGGTGATCGGTCCGGAGCTTCCGGCATCGCCGCCGGGCACGACTGATGAAACCGGGACCGCACCGCCGGTCGAGAACAGGAGCCCCACCCCGCAGTGAGAACCCTTTTTGGAACAGACGGCATTCGCGGCAAAGCCCGCGAATATCCCCTCGACGTGGCCACGATGTTCGCGATGGGTGAATCGCTCGCCCACCGCCTCAAAACCTCCGGCCCTCCCACCGTCCTCCTCGGAATGGACACCCGCGAGTCGGGTCCGGAGATCGCGCGCGCTCTCGCGGCCGGGCTGGCGGCCGGAGGAGGGAAGGCGATCTTCATCGGCGTGATCCCGACGCCCGGCGTCGCCTATCTCTGCCGCACGACCGATGCGGTCGCGGCGATCTCGATCTCCGCGTCCCACAATCCGTTCGAAGACAACGGCGTGAAGATCTTCGGCCACGACGGGATGAAAGTGCCCGACGCGATCGAGGAACAGATCGAGGACGAGCTGCGCGCGATCCGCCGCGAAAGCGTTCACGTCGACGATGAGAGCCTCGCTGATTCGCCGGAGCTCGTCGAAGCTTACGAACGGTTTCTCCTCGCGGGCGTCAAGCCGAATGCGCTGGCCGGGAGAAGAGTCGTCCTCGACACCGGGCATGGCGCCGCGTACCGGATCGGTCCGGATGCGTTCCGCCGCGCCGGCGCCGAAGTCATCGTGATCAACGATCAGCCGGATGGAAGGAACATCAACGAGAAGTCGGGCGCTCTCCATCCGGAGCACATGGCCAGGGTGGTCGTCGAGCGGAAGGCGGATTTCGGCGTCGCGTTCGACGGCGATGCGGACCGCGCCATCTTTGTCGACGACAAAGGCAAAGTCCGCGACGGCGATGAGGTGATCTATCTGTGGGCGCAGCATCTCCGCAAAGAGGGGAAGCTCACCGGGAATCTCGTCGTCACCACCGTCATGTCGAACTTCGGTTTCGAGAAGCAGCTCGAGGCCGATGGACTGCGGCTGATCCGCGCACAGGTCGGCGACAAATACGTCCTCGAACAGATGCTCGAACAGAACGCCATCCTCGGCGGTGAGCAGTCGGGACACATCATCGATCGAACGGTACACACGACCGGCGACGGCATTCACACCGCGCTGGTGTTCGGCGAGATCCTGTCCGGCTCCTCGGCGAAGTTCTCCGAGCTGAAAACGTTCGAGCCGATGCCGCAGCTGCTCATCAACGAGAAGGTCGCGTCGAAGCCGCCGCTGGAGTCGCTGCCCGAGTATCAGAAGGCGCAGAGCGAAGCGCTCGCTCAGCTGGCAGGGCGTGGCCGGATCCTGGTCCGGTATTCAGGAACGGAGAATCTAGTGCGGGTGATGGTGGAAGGGGAGGACGCGGCGCAGATCCGGAAGATCGCCGAGCACCTGCGCGATGTGCTGAGGGATGAGATCGCGAAATTTTAGATTTTGGATTTTGGATTTTGGATTTTCACGACAATCCGAATCCAAATTCAAAATTCAAAATCCAAAATCCAAAATCAATGAGCCCGCCCAGCCGCTACCGCCTCGACAACAAGACCGCGCTCGTCACCGGGTGCACGAGCGGGATCGGCCTGGCCATCGCCGATGAGCTGATCGCGCTCGGCGCGAAGGTCATCGGCGTGGCGCGGACCGAGGATCGCCTCATGGCCTGGTCGGGGGAGAGGGTGGGGACGCGGTGCATTCCGGCCGACGTCACGCGCGACGCCGAGCGGATCTTCGATGGGCTCGATCGCCTCGACATCCTCGTCAACAACGCCGGCATCAACATTCGGAAGGCGACGGCCGATTACTCGGAAGAAGAGTACCGGCGGATTTTCGAGACGAACGAGAGCGCGCCGTTCGCGATGTGCCGCGCCGCGTATCCGCTTCTTCGCGCGTCGGGGGAGGCGTCGATCGTCAACGTCGTCTCGGTCGCCGGGATCCGGAACGTGGGCACGGGATCGCCCTACGCGATGACCAAGGCGGCGACCGTCCAGCTGACGGTGGTGTTGGCGGCGGAATGGGCGAAGGATGGAATCCGGGTGAACGCGGTGGCACCGTGGTACATCCGGACGCCCCTTGTCGAGCCCATCCTTGGGGATCCGGTTCGCCTCGAAAAGATCCTCTCCCGTACGCCCATGCGGCGCGTGGGCGAACCGTCGGAAGTTGCTGCAGTGGTTGGGTTTCTGGCCATGCCGGCAGCGTCCTACGTGACCGGGCAATGCATCGCCGTGGATGGCGGTTTCATGGCAGGCGGCGTGTTCGGTTGAGCCACATGTTTTAGTGGCGGAACGGATGAGCCGCTGCTATATTGCGCCATCCATTTTCAGGCTGGCCTGGGAGAGAGCTCATCGATGGCTAAAGTGCAGGGGAAAAAGGCTGTCAGCGCGGCCCGCCGCGCGACCGGAAAGGTCGCCGCTCGTGCCAAATCGGCCGCCCGCGCTACCAAGAAACATGTCGCAAAACGCTCCGCGGCTCCAGTGAAAGCCGCAAAGAAAGCCACGAAGGTCGTTGCCCGCAAGGTAACCGCGGTGAAGAAGGCGGCGAAGGCCTCCAAACCGGTGAAGCCCGCCGCGCGTCGCGCCGCCCCGGCGCCGAAGCCCGTCGCCGTTGCTCCTCCGAAGGCCAAGGCTCCCGTCGCGCCCAAGGTTCCGGCCGTACCGCGCCCGGCGGATGCGAAACGCGCCCGTACCCGGCGTCCCCGTCCGCGCATTCAGTCGGACGGCGCACCCGTGGCCGCATGGCTGCCCCAGGGTGAGAAACCTCGTCCTTCTTCGTTCATCCCGGCGCCCGCTCGTGCGGAAGCCCCATCTCTGATCGCAGCTCCGCCCGCGTCGTCGGACCGGTTGATCCGTCCCGAGGATGTAACGGAGTTCGTCACGCGAACCGTGCCGGTGCGCGTCGACATCGAGATGGGTGGTGGCCGCGTCTACATCGGAGTGAATCCTGAGGAAGTGACGCTCCGCCCCGGCGAAGGAATCGAATGGGACTTCCGCTACCTCGGCGGCGCCGACGTCACGGTCGACGAGATCATCATCGAATTCGAGAAGCCTGCGCCGTTCTCGACGGCGGCGTTCAAGTCTCGCAAGCCGGGCGCCGCGCGTCCGCACCGCCAGCTATCCGGTCCGGCGCAGAAAACAGCGGCGGGCAAGCGCGTACGTTACGCGATCAAGGCGATGACCGCGTTCAAGACCGAGCTGGCCTCGACGCGGCCGTATATGACGATCGCTTGATTTTGGATTTTAGATTTTGGATTTTGGATTTGGATCCTGGATTGTTGTCAGTCCAAAATCCAAAATCGCAAATCCAAAATCCGATCACTGGCCGGCCTGCAGCCTGTTGAAGTAATTTTCCATCTCGCGCTGGCGCTGATTGATCGTCTGCAGCGCCTGCTGCTGCGCGATCAGCTGCTTCTCCGCGGCGAGCAGGTTGTCCTCCAACGTCTTCACGCGCTGCGTCAGATCCGCGTTCTTCTTTTCGAGGTCCGCGATCTGCGTCGCCGCGTCGCCGCCGCATGAAGCCAGAAGTCCCAGGCAGAGGATGAGGGGGATGATTCGCTTCACAGAAATCTCCTTCGCTTATCGAGTCGGCGGCGGTTGTGGCGCGCCTTCAGGGATGTAGAAGCGGAACTTCGTGTGCTTCGTGTCGGCCGTGAACTCGTCGCGCATCGCCTGGATGTCCTGCGGCCGCCGGAAGAGATCGATCATGGTGGCGGCGAGCGCTTTCGACGCGTAGATCATGCCGGTGTGGCCGATCGACATGCCGCCGCACGCAACCACACTCCATCCATGCCACGGTGCCCCGGCCGGCGCAGTCGTGACGGAGAGATTGATCGTGGGTATGTTCCAGCTGATGTCCCCCACGTCGGTCGATCCTCCTTCGGCGGGGCCGGGCTTTTCCTCGAATGGCTCGACCTTCGTATTCAGGCCGGCCTCAGCGACACCGGTCGCTTTCTGGATCGATTTTGCGAAGGCCTGTTCTTCAGCGGTGAACGTCAGCGGTCCGAGCCACTCGAGGTTGCGATACAGGACACGCTGGCCGGCCGTGTTGACGAGCATGTTCCAATCACCGCCGCGAATGTTGAATTTCGATTCGACGTCCGCCGCGAGAGCCGCTCCGTCGGCGATCTTCCTCAGGCGGCTCACCATGCCCTCCACCTCGGTCATCTCCAGGTCGCGGAGCCAGATCCAGACCTTCGCGTATTCGGGGATGACGTTCGGAACATCGCCTCCGCGCACGATGGTGTAATGCATGCGCGCGGTGGGAGGAATGTGCTCGCGCATGAGATTGACCGCGTGCGTGAAAATCTCCGCCGCGTCGACCGCGCTCCGGCCGTTCCAGGGGTCGAAGGCTGCATGCGCCGCTTTTCCTTTGAACTCGACGTCGATGTCGACGAGCGCCTGCGAGCTCTTCATGTCCGCGCGCGTTTTGTCGGCCGGGTGCCACGCGAGCATGACGTCGACGCCCTTCATCACGCCGTCGCGCAGCATGTAGATCTTGCCGCCGACCGCTTCTTCGGCAGGGGTCCCGAAGAATCGGACCGTCCCTTTGAGTTTTCCGGCGGCGATCAGCTCCTTGACCGCGATCGCGGCGCCGAGAGAGCCGGCGCCGAAGAGGTTGTGGCCACACCCATGGCCCGCCGCTCCAGGCTCGAACGATTCCTTGACCGGTTGCGCCTTCTGCGAGATGCCGGGCAGCGCATCGAACTCACCCATGATTCCGATGACGGGCTGGCCGCTGCCGTACTCCGCGAAAAAAGCCGTGGGCATGCCGGCCACGTTCCGCGTCACGCGGAAGCCGTTTTTCTCGGCGTGATCGGCGAGAGCCTTCGAGGAGCGCGTTTCCTTGAGCGCCGTCTCGGCATAACGCCAGATCTCGTCACTCAGGGCGATGAGATCGGCGCGATGAGCCTCGACGATCTTCGCCGCTTCGTGCTTCTCAGCGAGGTTGGGAACGCGCGCCGCGGCAAGGACGCTGCCCGTGAAAAGCAGCGTGAGGAGGACCATCGAGCGGTAGTGCATCCGGGAATGGTACATGGAGTGCGGCAGAGTGCTTGGTGCTGCGTGCTCAGTGGCATGTCATCCCGAGCGTGAGCGAGGGATCTGGGGTGAAGGGGGCGCGAAGATCCGGCCGCGTGCCGCCCGGCCCCCCAGATCCCTCGCTCACGCTCGGGATGACCGGTTGGCCACCGTCACTCGCAAGACCAGCGCGCAACACCCAGCACCAAGCACTGAGCACCAAGCACCAAGCACCCAGGGTCACGCGTCGGCGCGTTCGCCCGCGTCTTCGCCACTTTCGATCAGGTCGGCGAGGTATGCCGCCTCGTTCGCGCGTGCCCGCGCTTCTTCGCGTGCGGACGCAAGCGTCGACGTGGCAAGCGACGTCGTGCGCCAGGTCTGGCTGCGCCGGCGGCAAAGCTCCGCGCAGCGAGCCCGTTCCCGCAGTACCGCGTCTTCGACTTCTTTTCTCATGATGAACCTCTAAACAGTCCGGGCGCGGTGCTGTTCCTGCAGCGACGCGAACGTGTTGTGCCCGTCGCGGCCGGCGCGGATTCCCTCGACGCACGCCGTCGCCGCGGTCAGCGTCGTGATGCAGGGGATGGCCAGCGACAGGGCGTTGCGGCGGATGTACGTGTCATCCGTATAGGCAGACTTTCCGTACGGCGTGTTGATGACGAGCGTGACCTCGCCATTGATCATCCGGTCGACGATGTTGGGCCGCTCGATCTCGTGCACTTTCCACGTCAAGCCGACTTCCACTCCGTGCCCGACCAGAAATTCGCGCGTACCGCTCGTGGCGATCAGCTGGAAGCCGAGGTTCTGGAGCTCGCGTGCGAGCTGGACGACCATCGGGCGCTTGTCGTTGTCGTTGACCGAGATGAATGCCGTGCCGCCGAGAGGGAGGCGCACCCCGGCGCCGAGGAGCGCCTTGGCGTAGGCCTCGCCGAATCGCTGGGAGCTGCCCATCACCTCGCCGGTCGATTTCATCTCCGGGCCGAGGACGGTGTCCTCGCGGGGGAAACGTCCGAACGGGAAAACCGGAGCCTTCACGAAGTAATCGTCGACGCGGGGCTCGGACGTGAGGCCCTGCTCGCGAAGAGACATCCCGGACATCGCACGCGCGGCAACCTGAGCGAAGGTCACACCGGTTGCTTTCGAGACATACGGGATGGTCCGCGACGCGCGCGGGTTTACTTCCAGGACGTAGAGCTCCCCGTGCTGGATCGCGTATTGGACGTTCATCAGGCCGATCACGTTCAGGGCCTTCGCGAGCTGCACCGTGCGCCGGCGGATTCGATCCTGCTCACGGTGGCCGATGATGTAAGGCGGAATGACGGTCGTCGAATCGCCGGAGTGGATGCCGGCGAGCTCGATGTGCTCCATGACGCCGGCGATCACCACGTCCTTCCCGTCGGACACGGCATCGACGTCGATCTCGATGGCGTCTTCGAGGAAGTGATCGATGAGGATCGGATGTCCCGGCGCCGCATCGACGGCGAGGCTCATGTACTCGCGCAACGTCCTCTCGTCGTAGACGATGGCCATGCCGCGGCCGCCGAGGACGTAGGACGGGCGGACGACGACCGGGTAGCCGATGCGCCCGGCGACGTCGACCGCCTCTTCTTCCGTGAGCGCGGTGCCGTGCGGCGGCACCAGGATGTCGTGGTCGCGCACGAGCTTGCCGAAGCGCTCGCGGTCTTCGGCGATGTCGATCGAGTCGACGGAGGTGCCCCACATCGGCACGCCTGCTTCGGCGAGTTGCTTGGCGAGCTTGAGCGGCGTCTGCCCGCCGAACTGCACGATGACGCCTTCCGGCTTTTCGAGCTCGACGATCTCCAGCACGTCTTCCAGCGTGAGCGGCTCGAAGTAGAGGCGGTCGGACGTGTCGTAGTCCGTCGAGACCGTCTCCGGATTGCAGTTGACCATGATCGTCTCGAAACCGATCTCGCGCAGCGCGAACGACGCGTGCACGCAGCAGGTGTCGAACTCGATTCCCTGTCCGATGCGAATCGGTCCGGATCCGAGGATCATGACTTTGCGCCGCGATGTAGTGAGGGATTCGTCTTCGTTCTCGTACGTCGAATAGAGGTACGGCGTGGAGGCTTCGAATTCCGCCGCGCAGGTGTCCACTCGTTTGTAGACGGGGCGGATGCCCATCGCGTGGCGCTCTTTGCGTACGGCGGTCTCGGTGCGCGACGTGAGCTTCGCGATCTGGCGGTCCGAGAAGCCTTCACGCTTCCAGCGGAGAAGATCCGCGGGCGAGGTCGCCCGCGCTCCAGCGGGCGAGGCCTCGTGCGCGCCACTGATCTCGGATTCCATCGCGATGATCTTCCTCATCTCGCGCAGGAACCACGGGTCGATATTCGAGTACTGGTGGATCTGATCGACCGTCATCCCCGCGCGGAATGCGTCCCCGACGGCAAAGATGCGATCGGGTGTGGGCGTCCGCAGCAGTTCGGGCAGCCGCTCTTCGGCATAGCCGCGCGATTCGAGGCCGGCTGCTCCCACCTCCAGCGATCGCAGGCCCTTCTGCAGCGCTTCGTTGAACGTGCGTCCCATCGCCATCGCCTCGCCCACCGACTGCATGGAGAGTCCGAGAATCGGAGGAGTCTGGCGGAATTTCTCGAAGGCGAAGCGTGGGATCTTCACGACCACGTAGTCGATCGAAGGCTCGAATGACGCCGGTGTCTTCTTCGTGATGTCGTTCGGGATCTCGTCGAGGGTGTAACCGGCGGCGAGCTTCGCCGCGAACTTGGCGATCGGGAAGCCGGTCGCCTTCGATGCCAGCGCCGAAGATCGCGACACGCGCGGGTTCATCTCGATGGCCAGACGCCGGCCGCTCTTCGGGTCGACCGCGAACTGAATGTTGCTGCCGCCGGTCTCCACGCCGATGGCCCTGATGATCTTCTTCGCCTCGTCGCGCATCGCCTGGTATTCGCTGTTGCTCAGCGTCTGCTGAGGAGCGACGGTGATCGAGTCTCCGGTGTGCACGCCCATGGGATCGAAGTTCTCGATCGAGCAGACGATGATCACGTTGTCCGCCTTGTCGCGCATCACTTCGAGCTCGAACTCTTTCCATCCGGTCACCGACTCTTCGACGAGCACGCTGTGAACGGGGGAGAGATCGAGGCCGCGGCCGACGATCGTCCGGAACTCCTCGACGTTGTAGGCGATGCCCCCTCCCGATCCTCCGAGTGTGAACGAGGGGCGGATGACGAGGGGAAAGCCGATCTCGCGGGCGATCTTCTCGGCCTCGTCGAGCGTCGCTGCGTATCCGGAGCGCGGAACTTCCACGCCGATGCTGACCATCGTCTCCTTGAAGAGCTGGCGGTCTTCGGCGGTCTTGATGGCCTTGTAGTTCGCACCGATCAGCTCCACCCCGTGGCGCTCCAGAGCGCCGTTCTCGTAGAGGGACATGGCCAGGTTGATCCCGGTCTGGCCGCCGACGGTCGGCAGGATGGCGTCGGGCTTCTCCTTCTCGATGATCCGCTCGACCGCGTCGGGGGTGAGCGGCTCGATGTAGGTGGCGTCGGCGAACGCTGCATCGGTCATGATCGTTGCAGGGTTCGAGTTGACGAGGATGATCCGATAGCCTTCTTCTCGAAGTGCCTTGCAGGCCTGGGTGCCCGAGTAATCGAACTCGGCTGCCTGGCCGATGACGATCGGACCCGAGCCAATGATCAGGATGGATTTGATGTCGGTGCGCTTCGGCATTGGGCGACGCGCATAATAAGGTGCCCGGACCCGAGTGACTAGTGTGGTGATGAATCGCCTCGTAGAGTGGGACTCCTTCGACCTTCGGGTGAACGGCGAAAAGCTGAACGCGTTGGTTCAGTCGATGCTCGGCGGAGCGACCCCGATCGAGTGGTTGAGGATCGAGTTCCGCAATGGTCTGATGCGCGTCACCGGCTCGATCCGGAAGTTCATCAGCGTCCCCTTCACGGTCGACATCACCGAGATTCAGGCCCGCGGGACGACGATCCGGATCCCGTTGCGCAGCGCGTCCGCCGCCGGTTTTCCGGTGCCGATGATTCTCTTCGGTCTCCTGCGCAGCCAGCTGCCGAAGGATCTCGTCTCGTACGAGGAGCCGGCCACGCTGGTGATGTCACTGGACCGATTTTTGCCATCGTTCATCGCAGCAGAGGTACAAACCATCTGGATCATCGACGGCGGTCTCGCGGTCACCCTCGGCAGGGGTGGAGCGGATCTGCCGCAGCAATGAGCGCAAACCATGACCATCACCACGAATGAGGTTTCACACGAGCAGGCTCAGCGGTTTTACGACCGCCTCCGCGAGCGGATGGCATCGCGGCTCGGCGAGACGCCGGCATCGCTGCTGCTCCTGGTTCCCGACGTCTTTCTCCTCCTGTGGCGCCTTCTGAACGATCCGCGCGTCAACGGCGCCAACAAGGTGCTCCTCGGAAGCGGCATCGCCTACTACTTCCTTCCCCTCGACGTCGTCCCCGAACTCTTCCTCGGCCCCATCGGATTCGTCGACGATCTGATCATCGGCGTCTACATGCTGAACAAGATCCTGAGCGACACCGACCCGGAGATCCTCCGCGAACACTGGAGCGGCAGCGAGGACGTGCTGAAGATGATTCAGCGCGTGCTGGATGCGGCAGACAGGATGGGCTCGGGCGACCTGCTCGAAAAGTTGAAGAAGGTCGTCAAGTAGGGAAGACCTTCTCCCCCAGCGAAGACTGGGGCGCCCCGAAGGCCGGATGAGGGGGGCCGTTTCAGGGGAGGTTCGAGCGAGACGGCCTAGGGAGACGGTGTTTAATGTTGAATGGTGGATGGTGAATGTTGAATGGTGGATGGTGAATGTTGAATGGTGAATGTTGAATGGTGGATGGTGAATGTTGAATGGTGGATGGTGAATGTTGAATGGTGAAGTTGACCTTCATTCAACATTCAACATTCAACATTCAACATTCACCATTTACCATTCCCGTCTCCCCTCAAAGTTCCATCCTCCATCCTCGACCCTCCGACGCGTCCCCCCCCCATCCGCCGCTTCGCGGCACTCCCCCGTGTTCGCGGGGGGGGGGGAAGGGATCACCCCTTTTTTTTCTCCTCCCCGTGGTTTTTTGTGGACTCCAGTGGTCAATGGTGGTAGAACAGGGACCATAGTTGCAGAACCAGGGGCGGAAGGACTCTACGGACCGTGGAATTGAGCGTCTTGATGGGGCATGCCCCGGCCACGATCGACGACAAAGGTCGTCTGAAGGTCCCTGCGAACTTCCGCAAGGTCATTGAAGAAAAATACGGGCGCGACTGCTTCATCACCTCCACCGACGGCCGGCGGGCTCTCGTCTACCCACTGCCGGTCTGGTTCGACTATCAGGAACGCCTCGCGCGGGTGCCCTCCGCGTCCATGGCAAAGGCCAAATTCATGGAGCGGGTGAACTACTTCGGTCAGGTCAGCTCCATCGACGCGCAGGGGCGCGTTCTCGTCCCGAACATCCTCCGCGAAGTGGCGGGCATCAAAGACGACGTCGTGGTGATCGGCAACCAGGATCACCTCATCGTCTGGAACGAAGGACGGATTCAGAAGCGGCTCGAAGAGTCGCCGATGACCGACGAAGACTTCAAGGAGCTGGAGCTCCACGGCGTGTAAGTAATTTTGGATTTTGGATTTTGGATTTTGGATTAGCGCGGCAATCCAAAATCCAAAATCCAAAATCCAAAATCGAAAGATGCACGAGCCAGTTCTTTTAAAAGAGATTCTCGAGGTCCTCCGCCCCCCGCGCGAAGACGGAACGCTGGTCGACGCGACGGTGGGACTCGGCGGTCACTCGGAGGCGCTGCTGCGGGAACATCCGCGACTTCGCCTCCTGGCGATCGACCGCGACCCGGCGGCTCTCGAACAATCGCGCGAGCGGCTCCGGCCGTTCGCCGATCGCGTGACGTTCGCCAGAGGGCGCCACGAAGAGCTCATTGACATTCTGAAGCAGCACGGAATCACGGAGATCAGCGGCCTGCTCGCCGATCTCGGCGTCTCATCCATGCAGCTCGACGATGCGCAGCGCGGGTTCTCATTCCGCCATGACGCGCCGCTCGACATGAGGATGGGGTCCGAGGGGGTGAGTGCGGCGGATCTGGTGAGGACGCTGGAGGAGAGCGATCTCGCGAGAATTCTTCGCGACTACGGAGAAGAGCCGATGGCCAAACGGATCGCGCGAGCGATCGTGGAAGCCAGGAGCGAAGCGCCGATCGACACGACAGCGCGCCTTGCGGAAGTGATCCGCAGCGTGAAGCGAGGCCGGCCGCACGAGATCGATCCGTCCACCCTCACGTTCCAGGCGCTTCGCATCGCCACGAACGAGGAGCTGGTGGGGCTCGAGACGTTCATCGACGACGCGGTCTCGGCGCTGGAGCGCGAGGCACGCATCGCGGTGATCTCCTTTCACTCGCTCGAGGATCGGATCGTCAAGCAGGCGTTCCGCCGCCTCGAAGGCGAGTGCACCTGCCCGCCGGGCATGCCGGTGTGCGGATGTGGCGCAGTGGCGATCGTGCACGTGATGACAGGACGGCCTGTGACTGCTTCGGAGGAAGAGATTGCGAGAAATCCGCGGTCGCGCAGCGCGAAGCTGCGGGTCGCGGAAAAGTTGTAGCACCGGAGCCAGGTAGCAAGGGTGAAGGTTGGGGAAGGGTTGGGCGTGTGTGCGGTAACGGGGACTCGGGAGGGGTGGCGAGTGCGGGGTGGGTGTAAGTGGATGGTTCTCGGAATCGTGCTTGTAGGCAGATCTTCACCCTTGTTTTCTGGCTCCTTGTCAGTCCGTCATGTACACGCAGAAAAAACCAATCGAGAACGCCCACATCGTCCGGGAGCGCGACCGCCGCAGATTTCGTGAGCTGCTGGCCGTCTTCGCGCTCGGCGTGCCCATTGGTCTTTTCCTGCTCCTTTTCACCTGGCAGAACCTCGAAGTCATCCGCCTGGGCCGCGAGGCGACGCATCTTCAGAAAGTCCGCAAGGAAATCGGCGAGGACAACAAGCGCCTCCAGTACGAGCTGGACCGACTCACCGCGCTCGAAGGCGTGGAGAAGCGCGCCGTCCACCTCGGTTTTCAGCCCACTCCTCCGAAGTCGATCGTGATGGTGCAGGCGCCACCGGCTGCGCCATCGGACCGGGTGGCGAGATGACTCTCTCGCAGAGGCGTGTCCTCATGATCTCCGCGATCCTCGCCGCGTGGGCGGTCGTGGTCGTGGCGCGGCTGGCGCAGGTCCAGCTCGTGCGGAACAGCCATTACACGAACCGCGCGCAGCGCCAGCAGGAGCGCACACTCGCGCTCAATCCCGTGCGCGGATCGATTCTCGACGCGCAGGGCCGCGTCCTGGCCGAGAGCGTGGCGGGCGAATCGATTTACGCCGATCCGCAATCGATCCCGAACCACGCCGCGGTGGCGAAGAAACTCGCTTCGGTGCGCGGGCTGCGGGTGACCGCCTCCGAGATTCAGGCAAAACTCCGCAGTCAGTCCGCGTTCGTCTGGATCGCCCGGCAGGTTCCGAAGGACGTCGCCGATGAAGTGCGCCGCCTCGGTATCCCCGGCCTCGATTTCATCGAAGAACATCGCCGCGCGTATCCGCGCGGAGCGCTCGCGGCCAACGTTGTCGGTTACGTCGGCATCGACGGCGACGGTCTCGCGGGAATCGAACATTCGTACGACACCCACATTCGCGGGAAGGCGGGCAAAGTCACAGTCCTCAAGGACGCGCGCCGCGGCATGTACCTCGTCGGCGGAGAGGGCCCGAACCGTCCGGTGGATGGTCACGATCTCGTCCTGACCATCGACTCGGTCGTCCAGTTCATCGCGGAGAAGGCGCTCAGCGGCGCGGTGGAGCGCTATCGTGCGGCCGGCGGCGCAGCGATCGTGATGGACGCCAGGGACGGCGCCATCCTGGCAATGGCTTCGGTACCGACTTTCGATCCTAATCGGTTTTCGGAAGCGGGGCCTGCTGCCTGGCGCAATCGCGCCGTGCAGGACAGCTACGAACCTGGGTCGACGTTCAAGATCGTCACGGCGGCGGCGGGACTTGAAGAAGGCATTGTCACCCCCTCGCAGATGCTCGACTGCGGCGACGGATCGATCCGCATCGCCAACGTCGAGATCCGCGAGCACAGCGGCAAGCGTTTCCAGTTCCTTTCGTTCTCCGACGTGATCGCGCATTCCTCGAACGTCGGCATCATCCGCGTCGCCCTGTCGCTCGGCGAACGGCGCCTCTATGACTACGTGCGCCGCTTCGGTTTCGGCGAGCGGACCGGGATCGACCTTCCCGGCGAAGCGATCGGGCTGCTCCGGCGCCCCAATCGCTGGAGCCAGGTATCGAGTGCGAGCATCTCCATCGGCCAGGAGCTCAGCGCCACCCCGTTGCAGGTCGTGCGCGCGATGGGAGTCGTCGCGAACGGCGGCGTTCGCGTCGAGCCTCGCATCGTCGATCGCGTGGTCGATGCGGAAGGACGCACGATCTACAAACCGAAACGCGTCGCCCCGCTCCGCGTGGTCTCCGAGCGTACCGCCGCCGTCCTGAACGAATTGTTGAAAGGGGTCGTGGACCACGGCACCGGTTCGGCCGCGGCGCTCGAGGAGCATGTCGTCGCGGGAAAGACCGGTACGGCCCAGAAGGCCATGCGCGGCGGATACTCGCCCGATCGCGTCCTGGCGTCGTTCGCCGGGTACGTTCCGGCCGACCGGCCGCGGCTGGTGATTCTCGTCTCGGTGGATGAGCCGAGGTTGGAGCAGTATGGGGGGAAGATTGCGGCGCCGGCGTTCCGGGAAATTGCCGAAGGCACCCTCCGCTACCTCGGCGTGGCACCCTCGGTGCCGCAGAGATCGATTGATATCGACGGGCTGGCGCTGGCCGCATTTTCGCAACGACCCGCGCCAGCAACCAGGACGGCAGTACCGGACCTTCTGGGGCTGGATGCGCGGGCGGCAGTCGCCGCGGCGACGGCGTCCGGGCTGCTGGTCGAGGCTGTCGGAAGCGGAGTGGTCAAATCACAACAACCAACAGCGGGCGAAGCTTTGCCGGGGAACCGCCGGATCGCACTGGTTTTAGCGGAGGCGCGATGAAACTCGCGGATCTTCTTCGCGATGTGCCGGTGGTCTCGGTGTCGGGTTCGACCGACGTCCAGGTCACGGGCGTCACGGCCGACTCGCGCCTCGTGCGCAAGGGCTCGGTGTTCGTGGCGATCCCCGGAACGCAGCAGGATGGCTCGAAGTACATCCCCCAGGCGGTCCAGAAGGGCGCCGCCGCTGTGGTCCTATCCTCCCAAGGTCCAGGGTCCAGGGTCCAGGGTCCCGAGGTGGTGGTGGAAGACGCTCGCGCCGCGCTCGCTCTGCTCGCGGCAAACTTCTACGGCCGCCCGGCCGAGTCGATGTCGCTGGTCGGTGTGACGGGGACGTCGGGCAAGACCACGACGACGAAGATGATCGAGTCGATCTTCGACGCGACGGGGAAGCCGGTGGGTCTGATCGGCACCATCGAGTATCGGGCCGGGGAAGAGCGCCTTGTCGCAGATCGAACGACGCCCGACGCGGTCGTGCTGCAGGAATGGTTTGCGAAGATGCGCGATGCCGGTGTCCGTCACGCGGTGATGGAAGTCTCGTCGCACGCGCTGGCCCTGAAGAGGACGCATGGCCTGCACTTTCACGCGGCTGTGTTTACGAACCTCTCGCGCGATCACTTCGACTTCCACAGGGATTTCGACGACTACTTCGCGGCCAAGCGGATCCTCTTCGATCAGATCGATCGGGGCAAGCAGACCGCCGTCGTGAACATCGACGACACGTACGGCCGCCGGCTCGCCTCCGATCTGGGCAAGACGACGATGTCGTTCGGCCAGAGGGCCGAAGCGGAGATCCATCCGGCGCCGGGCTTCGAGATCTCGGTGCGCGGCCTTCGCGGCACCGTCGTCACTCCTGCCGGCGAGGTGAAGATCGAATCCGATCTTCTCGGATTGCCAAATCTCTACAACTGGCTGGGAGCAATTGGTGCGGCGATCGTGGTGGGTATTCCGCTCGACACGATCGCTGCGGGCGTCCGGAATCTTCGGTCGGTGCGCGGCCGGTTCGAGCGCGTGCCGGCCGGCGCCGGTCCGACGGTGATCGTCGACTATGCGCACAAACCGGATGCGCTCGAGAAGCTGCTGCGCGCGGTGCGGGAACTGGCCGGCGGCAAGCGGGTGGTGTTGCTCATGGGTTGCGGCGGCGACCGCGACAAGGGGAAGCGGCCGGAGATGGGTGCCATCGCCGGGCGGCTCGCCGATTACACGGTGCTCACGAGCGACAACCCGCGCGGAGAAAAGCCGGAGGCGATCCTCGACGACATCGAAGCGGGCATGAAGGAAGTTCCTCGCGAGCGGT
Organism: uncultured Acidobacteriota bacterium; assembly: GCA_937870635.1. Classification (GTDB taxonomy): domain Bacteria; phylum Acidobacteriota; class Thermoanaerobaculia; order Gp7-AA8; family Gp7-AA8; genus DATLEX01. Next base: position 16,795 of record CALMZP010000094.1, read on the forward strand.
ACACGCGCATTGCCGATCGTCGCGATGCCATCACCGGGGCGATCGCGGAAGGGTCGGACGACGACGTCATCGTGATCGCGGGGAAGGGGCACGAGACGTATCAGGTGATGGGCGACCAGGTGATTCATTTCGACGATCGTGAAGAAGCGGAGCTCGCGCTGAAAAAGCGAGCGGAAAATATACTTCGAAAGTAAGCTGAATTAACACGAAAATCTGCTTGTAATTAGTTATGAAATCGTCATATCCTTTGTTCGGTTCAATCGGGTGTCGTGTTCCGGCTCCGTCGGTCGGTTTCGGCGTGGGTGCGTGGATGGTGATCGCCAGGCAGTTTCCGTGGGGGAAGGGGGCGATCGCCGGGGAAGAAGCGCGGCGGGGCCGGAAGACCATACCCGAGAATCTCACCTCGTCCTTTGTGAGTTGGTCTGTCTCGGACTCCGGCCTTGATTCGACCTTCGGCCTTCGGCCTTCGACCTTCGGCGTTTCACGCGGAGCCGCGGAGTTCGCGGAGGAAGGTTCGTCGCGATCTCCGCGTCTCCGCGTGAAACGCTTCTCAGAAACCCGAAGGTCGAAGGTCGAAGGTCGAAGGTCGAACCGCGGCCAACGTCCGCGCTCGCAAATGCTCAACGGAGGCGCGCAATGCCGACGTTGACCTTCCGCGACATCGCCAACATGACCGGCGGTCAGGTCATCCAGGGCGCCGAGGTCGTCACGACCTCCGTCGTGATCGACAGCCGTGAGGTGAAACCTGACTCCGTCTTCTTCGCCATCAAGGGCGAGCGACTCGACGGGCATCAGTTTCTCGCACAGGCGCTCCAGACCGCGCGCGGTGCCGTCGTCTCGGAGATTCCCGCGAATGTCGATCCCGGCAAGGGGATCGTCCGTGTCGGCGATACGACCGTTGCCCTGCAGATGCTGGCGCGCTCGATCCGCCGGCGCATGGACTTCACGCTCATCGGCATCACCGGCTCGGCGGGAAAGACGACGACGAAAGAAATGATCGCCGCTCTCACCGCCACCGAGCGGCGCACCTTCAAATCCTGGGGCAACTTCAACAATCTCATCGGCTGCCCGCTCTGCATCGACAACACGCCCGATGATGCGGAAGTCGTCGTCTCCGAGATGGGTATGAACCACAAGGGCGAGATCGCCCAGCTGGCCGGCCTGACCCGCCCCGACGTCGGTGTCTACACGAACATCGCTCCCGTCCACATCGAGTTCTTCGGCACCGTCGAGAAGATTGCGGAGGCGAAGAGGGAGCTTCTCGAGAATCTGCGAGAGGGCGGAACGGTGATCGTCAACGTCGACAACGAGCACGTCGTCAACATCAGCCGCGATTACGACGGGCCGAAGCGCTCCTACGGCATCGAGCATCCCGCCGACTACCGCGCCACGAACATCCGCGAGCGCGGGCTCCTCGGCACCCGTTTCACGCTCGAGGCGGAAGGAGAGAAGCGGGAGTTCGATTTCATCCTCCCCGGTCGCCACAATCTCGAGAACCTTCTCGCCGCCATCGCCACGGCGCGCGCCATCGACATCTCCTGGCAGGGCATCGAGCGCGGCGTGCACGACATCAAGCCCGCGTATCACCGAGGGGTCATCGTCCCGTGGCGCGGCGCAACGATCTACGACGACACCTACAACTCGAATCCCTACGCGCTCGGACGCGCGATGGAGCTGATGACGCAGGCGGACGTCAAAGGACGTCGCATCGCCGTCATCGGCGACATGCTGGAGCTGGGCGACCGTGAGCTCGACTACCACCGCGACGCCGGCCGGGCCATTCCGCGCGGCGTCGACGCCGTCATCGGCGTCGGCAAACGTTCGCAGGCCCTTCTCGACGGGGCACGCGAGGCGGGACACAGCGAGGTTCATCACTTCGACGACGCGAAGGCGGCCGGAGAATTCGTCCGCGATTTTGTACGCGAGGGAGACCTCGTGCTGATCAAGGCTTCCCGAGGGATCGGGCTCGACAAGATCGTGTCGATGCTCGAAAACAACGCTGAGGGCGGAAACTGATGCTGTATCACTTCCTGTATCCACTGCGGGACGTCATCTCCGGCTTCAACGTATTCCGGTACGTCACCACCCGCACCGCATTCGCCGCGCTCACGGCGCTGATGATCTCCTTCATCCTCGGTCCCTGGCTGATCGAGCGCATGCGGCGCATCAAGCTCGGCCAGTTCATCCGCGAAGAGGGGCCGCGTTCGCATCAGCAGAAGGCCGGCACGCCCACCATGGGCGGCATCCTCATCAACGTCGCCATCCTGATCCCGACGATCCTGTGGGCGGACATCCTCAACCCGTACATCTGGATCGTGCTGTTCGTGACGTTCGCCTACGGCGTGATCGGATTCATCGACGACTACCGCAAGCTGGCCAAAAAGCAGAACCTCGGCCTCACCGCGAAAGAGAAGTTCACGGCGCAGTTCGGCGTGGCTCTTCTGGCGGGCCTGGCGATCGCTTATCTGCCGAGCATTCACAACAACTACTCGACCGTCATCACCTTCCCGTTCCTCAAGGAGATCGTCCTCGACCTCGGGCCGCTGTACATCCTGTTCGTCATGATCATCATCGTCGGCGCATCGAACGCCGTGAATCTGACGGATGGTCTCGACGGCCTGGCGATCGGGACGACGCTGATCGCCGCGGTGACGTACACGGCGCTGACGTACGCGGCCGGACACTTCCGCATTGCCGATTACCTGAAGATCGCCTGGGTTCCCCAGACGAGCGAGCTGGCGGTGTTCTGCGGCGCGATGGTGGGCGCGTCGCTCGGCTTCCTCTGGTTCAACGCCCATCCCGCCGAGATCTTCATGGGCGACGTAGGTTCGCTCGCTCTCGGCGGCGCGATCGGCACGCTGGCGGTCATGATCAAACAGGAGCTCCTGCTCGTGCTCGTCGGCGGCCTGTTCGTCATCGAGGCGCTGTCGGTCATCCTGCAGGTGGCGTCGTTCAAGCTGACCGGCAGGCGGATTTTCAAGATGTCGCCGATTCACCATCATTTCGAGCTGTCGGGCTGGCGGGAGACGAAGGTCGTCGTCCGCTTCTGGATTATCGCAATCATCTTCGCGCTGTTGAGTCTTGCGACACTGAAGCTGCGGTAAACGAGTAACGGGTGACGAGTAACGAGTGACGAGTGGAGCCGCGGGCGATCCCGCCCGCGGACAAAGAGTCAGGGGCAAATGAAGAATCTGGTGGTGGGTGCGGGGAAGAGCGGGGTGGCCGCGGCCAATTTTCTGGCGCGCCGCGGGGAGGGCGTCGTCCTTTCCGACAGCAACCCGTCTCCCTCCCTTCCATACGAGATCGACAGCGCCGTGGTGCGCCTCTTCGGCCCGCAGGACTCCGGTCTTCTCGACAACGTCCATCGAATCGTTCTCAGCCCGGGCGTTCCGACGACGATCCCGCTCCTTCGCGAAGCGGCGGCGCGCGGGATTCCGGTCGTGGGTGAGATCGAGCTCGGATTCCAGCATCTCAACGGCAGCGTCATCGCCGTGACCGGCTCGAACGGCAAGTCGACGACGACGGCTCTCATCGGAGAGATTCTCCGCATTGCCGGCCGCCAGCCGATCGTGGCCGGCAACATCGGAGAGCCTCTGATCGCGGTGATCGATCCGGAGAAGCCGCGGACGTACGTTCTCGAGCTCTCGTCGTTCCAGCTGGAGACGGTGGAGACGTTCCGTGCAAACGTGGCGCTCCTTCTCAACATCACGCCTGATCACATGGACCGTTATCCGAATTTCGACGCCTATGCCGCGGCGAAGTATCGGATCTTCCGCAACCAGCAGCCGGGGGACGTGGCGATCGTGAACGCGTCCGACCGCCGTGCGGATACGCGCGACGGCAGGATCCGGGTGTGGAAGTTCTCCGCGACGCAGAAGGTCGAGGAAGGGGCGTGGCTCGACGGCGAGGAGATGGTGCTTTCCATCGATGGAGAGGAGCGCCGGATCCCGCGTGTTGCGCTGAAGCTTCAGGGAAACGCGAACGTCGAGAACGCCCTCGCGGCGTGGCTGGCGGCGCGCGCCGCGGGTGTCGGCGACATCGAGGTGCAGATTGCCTTCGGCACGTTTGCCGGCCTGCCGCACCGCATGGTCCTCGTCCGCGACCAGGGTGGCGTGAAGTGGATCAACGACTCCAAAGGCACGAATGTCGACGCCACGCTCAAATCGCTCGAAGGCTTTCCGCCGGCCAGCGTGATTCTGATTCTCGGCGGCAAGGACAAGGCGGGAGAGTTCGAGAAGATGCGTGACCTCGTGTCGTCTCGGGCCCGCGCGGTGCTGACGATCGGCGCCGCCGCCGGCCGCATCGGCTCCGCTCTGCAAGGCTCGACCGAGATCGTGAACGCCGGCGACATGCAGCACGCCGTCGATTGGGCAGCGAAGAACGCGCGCAAGGGAGAGACGGTGCTGCTCTCACCGGCATGCGCAAGCTTCGATCAGTACAGAAACTTCGAGCATCGCGGTCAGCACTTCGAGGAGTTGGTCAGTAACATCGGTGAACGGTGAACGGGTAACGGTGAACGGGTAACGATTGAGATCATGAGCAGAAAACTAACCTACGACACGTGGCTGTTCGGCGCGGCGATGCTCATCGTCGTGGTCGGCATCGTCATGATCTACAGCGCGTCGGCGATCATCGCCACGCAGCGCTTTGGCGCTGGCTCGCCGTACTACTTCATGACGAAGCAGCTCGTGTGGCTGGGCGCGGGTGCGCTGGCCATGTTTCTTCTCATGCATCTCGACAGCTCGCTTCTCGCGGAGCGCCGGCTGATCTATCTGGCGCTGGTGGTCGTGGTGATCGGCCTGACGGCGGCGCTTTTCCAGTCGCCGATCAACGGCACCCATCGCTGGATCGTCACTCCGTGGTTCCACCTCCAGCCTTCGGAGTTCGCGAAGCCGGTGCTGATCGTGTTCGTCGCGTCGTATCTGGCGCGGCGCGAGGATCGGATCAACGAGCTGACGGTCACGCTGCTGCCGCTTCTCTGCGTGGTCATCCTCGTTTCCGGCCTGATCGTTCTCGGCCGCGACTTCGGCACCGCATCGCTGCTGATCGTGGTCTGTGCGGCCATGGTCTTCGCGGCCGGCCTGTCGTGGCGCCTCATCGGACTTTTCGGGGCGGCGTTCATCCCGGCTGCGATCGCGCTGGTCTTCGGCGCGGCGTACCGGCGCGACCGGCTGTTCGCATTCCTGAATCCGGAAGCCGATCCGCTGGGCAAGGGCTTCCAGGCGCTGCAGTCGCTGATCGCGCTCGGCACCGGCGGCTTTCATGGCCTCGGCCTCGGCAACGGCCGGCAGAAACTCTTCTTCCTGCCGGAGCCTCACACCGATTTCATCTTCTCGATCATCGGGGAGGAGCTCGGCTTCATCGGCGCGGCCCTGCTCCTGGCGCTGTTCGGATTTCTGGCGTGGCGCGGGCTTCGGATCGCGCAGCGCAGCAACAACCGCTTCGCGTTCTACGCGGCGCTGGGGCTGACGCTGATGATCGTGATGCAGGCGCTGATCAACATGAGCGTGGCGCTGTGCCTTCTTCCGACGAAGGGCATTTCGCTGCCGCTGGTCAGCTATGGCGGGTCATCGCTGATCGCCAGCCTGGTGGCGATCGGAATTCTTCTGAATCTTTCGCAGCAGACCAACTGAGGGCGACATGGGCGAGATGGGCGGGACGAAGACACTGATGATCGCCGGCGGCGGCACGGGGGGGCACATCTACCCGGCCATCGCCATCGCCCGAGGCTATGTCGAGCGCGATCCGTCGCGCCGGGTGGTCTTCGTCGGGACCGAGAAAGGCCTCGAGAAGACGATCGTCCCGAAGGCTGGTTTTCCGCTCGAGTTCATCTCCGTGGGAGGGCTGAAGGGAAAAGGCGGACTCGACCTGCTTCGCAACCTGGCGCGCCTGCCGGTGGGATTTTTCCAGGCGTGGAGGGTGGTCGGACGGCACAAGCCGTCGATCGTTCTCGGAGTCGGCGGCTATTCGTCCGGGCCCGTCCTCGCGGCTGCGTGGATGCGGGGGATTCCCACGATGATTCACGAGCAGAACGCGTATCCCGGCCTGACGAACCGGATGCTCGCAAAGTTTGTGAGGGCGGTGGCCGTGGCGTTCGCCGATGCGTTGCCGCGCCTGAAGCGGACAGACGGTGTCGTCACCGGAAACCCGATCCGCAGAGAATTCTTCGAAGCAGGTGGAGCGCGGGCGATCCCGCCCGCAAACAGTGGAGCGCGGGCGACCCCGCCCGCGGGTTCTTCGTCCCAGGGCGCGGGCGGGGTCGCCCGCGCTCCAAAGCGTCGCCTTCTCCTCTTCGGTGGCAGCCAGGGATCCCGGATCCTGAACGACACGATGACCGGCGCGCTGCTCTTTCTGGCGCGCCTGAAGGACGAGCTGGAGATCGTTCACCAGACCGGGCCGGACGAACTGAAGAAGGTGCAGGAGGCCTACCGCAGCTCGCCGTTCACGAACGCGCGTGTGGTGCCGTACCTCGATCCGATCGTCGGCGAGATTGCGGCGGCGGATTTCATCGTGTCGCGCGCCGGTGCGATGACGATCGGCGAGCTCTCCGCGATCGGACGGGCGGCCATCCTCGTGCCCTTTGCGGCGGCCACGAACAACCATCAGGAGCTCAACGCACGCGTCGTGGAGTCGGCAGGCGGCGCGGTGGTGATCACCGAAAAGGAGCTCACGCCGGAGCGCCTGGCTGCAGCGATCACGAGCATCGCCAGCGATCCGGAGCGCGCCCGGCGGATGGGCGAAGCTTCGCGAAAGCTCGCCAGTCCCGAAGCAACCGACAGAATCGTCGATTTCATTGAAAAGATTCAGAGAAATTAATTGCTTTGCATGAATCGCATACTTAAAATTCAAAATAACGACGCCACGAATCGAATGAATTTTGGTGATATAAAAAAAGTGCATTTCGTCGGCATCGGCGGAATCGGCATGAGTGGCATCGCCGAGATTCTCTCGGAGGCCGGCGTATCCGTGTCCGGTTGCGATCTGAAACCCTCCGCCGCGGGCGACCTGCTGCGAAGCCGCGGCATCTCCGTCTCCGCCGGCCATGATCCTTCGCACCTCGATGGCGTCGACCTGGTGGTCATGACCGCCGCGGTCAAAGGCGTGAACCGCGAGATCGACGAAGCGCGCAAGCGCGGCATCCGCGTGATGCGCCGCTCGGAGATGCTCGGAGAGCTCGTCAATGCCAGGCGTTCCATCGGCGTCTCCGGCACCCACGGCAAAACGACGACGTCATCGATGATCGCGGTCATCCTCGGCGAAGCCGGCCTCGATCCCACGGTGCTCATCGGAGGCATGCTCCGGAACATCGGCGGCAACGCGAAAACCGGCGGCGGCGAGTTTCTCGTCGTCGAAGCGGATGAATACGACCGCACGTTTCACCACCTCCATCCCGAGCTGGCCGTGGTGACGAACATCGAGGCGGATCACCTCGAGTACTACGGCAGCTTCGAGAACATCCTCGAGGCGTTCCGCGTCTTTCTCGAGGGCATCCGTCCCGGCGGCTCTGTCATCGCGTGCGTCGACGATCCCTCTGTTGCGGAGCTGGTGAAAGAGATCAAGGGACGCGTCATCGGCTACGGATTGTCGGCCGAAGCTGAGCTGCGCGCGACGAACCTTCAGTTCGACGAGCGCGGCTCCACGTTCGACGTGTCGGGTGTGGGCTCCTTCCGGCTCTTCGTTCCCGGCGAGCACAACGTCCGCAATGCGCTCGGCGCCATCGGCGCCGCCCGCGAGCTCGGCCTCGACGCCGCCGTGATCGCCCGCGGCCTTACCCGATTCCTCGGCGTCGACCGCCGCTTCCAGATTCTCGGCGAGTATTCAGGCGCCATCGTCGTCGACGATTACGCGCATCATCCTACCGAGATCCGGGCGACGCTCAGCGCCGCGCGGCGCGGTTATCCCGAGCGCCGCATCGTGGCGCTCTTCCAGCCGCACCTCTATTCGCGTACGCGCGATTTCGCCGGCGACTTCGCCGCGGCGCTCCGCGTGGCCGACGTCGCTCTCGTCTCTCCGATCTACGCCGCGCGCGAAGAGCCGATCTCCGGCATCACGGCCCGGCTGATTGCCGAGGCGGCGGAGGGGATCGAGTTCATCGAGAAGACGAATGAGGAGATCGCGGCGGACATGCGCACACGCCTCCGCGCGAACGACGTCTTCATCACCATGGGTGCCGGCGACGTCCATACCATCGCCGAGGCGCTCGTCGCCGGAGGTGCCGCGTGAACGGCATGGACTCGACGCAGCCGCGTTTCCTCAGGCCGATCGATGTTGCGCGCATCCGGCGCAATCAGAACAAGATTCACGTCCAGCAGGTGCTGCGCATCGCGCGGACGGTGGTTCTCGTCCTCGTGGCAATTCTGGCCGGCTTCTGGATCTACCGCCGCACGCAGTCCGATCTCCGCTTCGCGGTGAAGTCGATCGAGGTCGCCGGCATCGTGCACACGCCGCGAGCCGAGATCGACCGGATCACGGAGCGCTACGTCGGGACGAATCTCTTCCGCATCGACATCGCCAACGTGCAGCGGGACCTCCGCGAACTCTCGTGGATCAGCCGCATCGAGATCGAGAAGAAGCTTCCCGACACGCTCAAGATCCGCGTCATGGAGCGCACGCCGATCGCGCTCGCGCTCATGGGCTCGGAGCTTCGCTACGTCGACGAGCACGGAATCGCCTTCGCGACGCTCTCCCCGGCGGTCGGGAATCCCGATCTTCCCCTCATCAGCGGAGCAAAAGATGCGGACCTCGAGCGCTGTGTGGCGGTGCTGCGCGAGATCGCGCGCCTCGATCCTCTCGTCTACTCGCGAATCTCCGAAGTGAAACCGCTTCCTCCCGATGCATTCGCTCTTTTCGACCGCGAACTGGGCGCCTTCGTCTACGCATCGGCGAAAGACCTGTCAGCCAAGTGGCGCTCGCTGCACGCCGTCGCGCGCGCCGAGCGCCTGGGCCGCGGATCGATCGCTTATGCGGACCTGCGATTCAACGACCGGATCGTCATCAAACCTCGAGAGGGTAGTGCCCTCGACCAAGGAGCCACCCATGGCACGAACTGAAGACCGCTACGTTGTCTCCCTCGACCTCGGTACCTCCAAGGCCTGTGTGCTCGTCGGCGAAGTGAACGACCGCGGCCAACTGGAGATCATCGGCAAAGGCACCGCGCCGATGAAAGGTACCCGCCGAGGCAACATCATCAACCTCGATCAGGCCATCGACGCCGTGAAGAAGGCGGTCGACGAGGCGGAGGTGATGGCGGGAGTGCAGATCGAGTCGACGTATGTGGGGGTGGCCGGCGATCACATCCGCTCGGTCAACTCGCGCGGCGTCGTATCCATCGCCGGAAAGAATCGCGAGATCAGCCGCGAGGACATCGACCGCGTCATCGAAGCGTCGAAGTCGATCAATGTCCCGGCGGAGCTCGAGCTCCTGCATGTGATCCCCCGCGAGTTCGTCGTCGACGGGCAGGATGGCATCCACGACCCGGTGGGGATGACCGCGCAGCGCCTCGAGGCGAACGTGCACATCGTCACCGGCGCGCGCACGCACAATCAGAATGTTCTGACGTGCGTGAACAAGGCCGGGATCGCCGTGCAGGAGCTCGTGCTCGAGCAGCTCGCGGCGGCGGAAGCGGTCCTCACTCACGACGAGCGCGAGATGGGAGTGCTTCTCATGGACCTCGGCGCCGGAACGACGGACTACGCCGTGTTTCTCGAAGGCAACGTGGTGCACACCAACGTGCTGCCGGTCGGTGCGGGTCATTTCACCTCGGACATCTCGGTCGTGCTGCGGACGCCGATGGAGGATGCGGAGCGGATCAAGAAGCGCTACGGCTGCGCGCTGTCATCGCTCGTGACGAGCGACGATCCGATCGAGGTGCCGACCGTCGGCGGCCGCGCGCCGAAGATCCTGTCGCGGCAGGAGCTGACCGGCATCCTCGAGCCGCGCGCGGCGGAAATCGCTAAGCTCGTCTATCGCGATCTCGAGAAAGTAGGCCTGGACAAGGAGATCCGCTCCGGAGTGGTCGTCGTCGGCGGAGGAGCGGAGATGGACGGCATGACCGAGATGATCGAGCAGTGCTTCGATCAGCAGGCGCGCAAGGGTGTGCCGCGCGGCCTGGGCGGTCTTGCCGACACGGTCAATGGACCCGAGTGGGCGGCGGCCGCGGGGCTGCTGCTGTGGGGATTCCGGCACCAGAAGGCAGTGCGCAAGCGTCCGCGGCGCGGGCTGGCGAAAGTCGCCGAGTCCGTACGTTCGTGGTTCATCGCTGAATGAGACGCAAAAAATTGATTTGAAACCAGTATCGAAATCTGTAAGATCCCAGGAGACGGTAAATGATCACGTTTGACGATACGGCCGACAGTAAGCTGAAGGTCATGCTTCAGGAAGAGCAGCTCACGGCCCGGATCAAGGTCATCGGGGTGGGTGGTGGTGGTGGCAATGCCGTCAACCGGATGATTCAGGCCGGCATCAAGGGCGTCGAGTTCCTCGTCGCCAACACCGATGTCCAGGCCATGCGCGCCGCGCTCGCCCCCGTGAAGCTTCAGATCGGGGCCAAGCTCACCAAAGGACTCGGCGCAGGCGCGAACCCGGACATCGGTAAGGAAGCCGCGCTCGAAGACACCGACCGGATCCTGGAAGCGCTCTCCGGCGCGGACATGATCTTCATCACGACCGGCATGGGCGGCGGTACCGGTACCGGGGCGGCGCCGATCATCGCCTCGCTCGCAGCGGAGCTGGGAGCGCTGACCGTGGCCGTCGTCACGAAGCCGTTCAACTTCGAAGGGAAGCGACGCCGCGTTCAGGCCGAGCAGGGCATCCGCGCGCTGCGCGACACCGTCGATACACTCATCACGATCCCCAATGAGCGTCTGCTCAACTTCGTCGAGCGCGGAACATCTCTGGGCGACGCGTTCAAGATCGCCGACGACATCCTGCGCCAGGCGGTGCAGGGCATCTCCGACCTCATCACCGTTCCCGGCGAGATCAACCTCGACTTCGCCGACGTCAAGACGATCATGCACGGCATGGGCATGGCGCTCATGGGCACCGGCGTTTCGTCGGGCGAGCATCGCGCGGTCGAGGCCGCGCAGCGCGCCATCTCGTCGCCGCTCCTCGAAGAGGCGTCGATCGAAGGCGCCAAGGGTGTGCTGATCAACATCACCGGCGGCCCGGAGATGACGCTGTTCGAAGTCCACGAAGCGGCGTCGATCATCCAGGAAGCGGCCGACGACGAAGCAAACATCATCTTCGGCACCGTCATCGATCCGAAGATGAAGGACGAAGTGAAGGTCACGGTCATCGCCACCGGGTTCGATGCCGCGACCAAGGGACTGCTCAACGCGCGAGGCGAGCAGCTCGCGGGGCCCACGCGGCCCACCCAGCCGCAGCATCAGCCGCATCACCAGCCCCAGCAGGCCAGTGCTGCGCAGCAGCGCCCCACCGCTCATCAGATCGCGGCTCGCCACGAAGAGCCGGCACCGCTGCCGCAGATTGGCGCGGAGGGGGAGATTTACGATCCCCCGTTTTTTCGCAAGAACTTCTCCCGTCCTGACGGTTCGGGTGGATTTGGGCCCATGGCGTCGAGCGATTTCGGCAATGACCTCGATATTCCGACGGTGATCCGCAATTTGAGCGATTAAAGACTCTTTCGAAAGGCGCGCCCCTCATGCGCGCCTATGGCGATCCTGGGGAGAGGGCCCCGGGATCATCTGCTCCGGGGCACGGTTCTTCCGACCGTGCCCCTTTTTTGTTTTGAGGGTCACGTCTGCACTTCGCACTTTCTCCACGAACCGTAGATCGCGTGTTTCGACTATTGATCTACGGTTCGTGGAGAAAGTGCGAAGTGCAGACGTGACCCTCAAAACTACTCCCACTCGATCGTGCTGGGGGGCTTCGACGAGATGTCGTAGACCACGCGGTTGATACCGCGCACCTCGTTTACGACGCGGCGGGCGATGCGGTCCAGCACGTCGTGCGGCATCCGGTACCAGTCGGCGGTCATGAAGTCCGTCGTCTGCACGGCCCGCACGGCCAGGACGTTCTCGTAGGTCCGCTCGTCGCCCATCACGCCGACGCTGCGGATCGGAAGCAGCACGGCGAAGGCCTGCGCCGTCTCGCGATAGAGATCGGCCTTGCGGATCTCGTCGATCACGATCTCGTCGGCGTTCTGAAGGATCTCCACCCGCTCCGCCGTCACTTCGCCGAGGATGCGCACCGCGAGGCCGGGGCCGGGGAAAGGATGGCGCCAGACGAATTCCTCTTCGAGGCCCAGCTCGATGCCGAGGCGGCGCACTTCGTCCTTGAAGAGCTCGCGCACCGGCTCGATGAGCTTCAGACCCATCTTCTCCGGCAGTCCGCCGACGTTGTGATGCGTCTTGATGACTGCCGACGGTCCCTTGATCGAGACCGACTCGATGACATCCGGATAGAGCGTTCCCTGCACCAGGAACTCGACGTTCGCGATGCGCTTCGCCTCTTCCTCGAACACCGCGATGAACTCGTTCCCGATCCGCTTGCGCTTCACCTCGGGGTCTTCGATGCCGGCCAGCTTCTCGTAGAAACGCTGCCGTCCGTCGACCGCCACGATATGCATGCCGAGGCCTTCGGAAAGACGCGACACGACTTGCATCGCCTCGTTCTTCCTCAGGACTCCGTTGTCGACGAAGATCGCCGTCAGCTGGTCGCCGATCGCCTCCGCCACCAGCAGCGCCGCAACCGACGAGTCGACGCCGCCGCTGACCGCGGCGATGACATGCCGGTCACCGACTGCAGCGCGGATCTCTTCGACCTTGCGACGTCGAAAGTCGCCGAGGTCCCAGGAGGGCTTGCAGCCGGCGATGTCGAAGAGAAAGTTCTTCAGGATCTGCCCGCCCGCCTCGGTATGCGTCACCTCGGGATGGAACTGGATGCAGAAACACTTCCGCTCACGATTCTCGAAGGCGGCAATGGGCGCGTTCGGCGACGTGGCCGTGAGCAGGAATCCGGGAGGTTCTTTGACGATGCGGTCGCCGTGGCTCGCCCAGACGCGTTGCTTCTTCGGCGTATCGGTGAAGAGTGGCGACTTCGCCGTGACCTCGACCTCGGCGCGACCGTACTCGCGTTCGGTGGCCGGTTCGACCTTTCCATCGAGCAGGTAGGCAGTGAGCTGCATCCCGTAGCAGATCCCCAGGATGGGAATTCCCAGCTCGAAGACCTCGCGCGAGCAGATCGGAGCGTTGTCGGAGTAAACGGACTGCGGCCCGCCGGAGAGAATGATGCCCTTCGGCTGCAGCTCGCGGATCTTCTCCACGGACCAGTCGAACGGGTGGACGACGGAGAACACGCTGTTGTCGCGAATGCGTCGAGCGATGAGCTGCGTGTACTGCGATCCGAAATCGAGGACGAGGATGGTTTCGTGGGAGCTGGCGACCGTCACGGCTGCGAATACTAAAGGATGAAGGATGAAGGATGAAGGATGAAGGATGCCCGATCCACGTCATCCTGAGCTGCGAAGACAGCGAAGGACCTCAGAATACGTAACTTGAGGTCCTTCGCCGTCTTCGCGGCTCAGGATGACGTGCTGGCTTGTCCCCGTCCTTCATCCTTCATCCTTCAAGAAAAAATGGCCGCCGGAGCCCACCGGCGGCCTGCCTGACGAGAGGAAGGTGAGAGGGGCTATCGTGCACCGCGGGACGCGGCGCAGGTTGAAACCCGTTTCGTCACTGCGCGACGATCGCTCGTGACGCCGGCTGGAATCCGCTGCCGGCCGCGCACCCCAGTATGTACGGCGCAACCGGCGTCTGGTTTTCCCCGGCCTTGTGAACTTTGAGAGTCCCGAGGTCGAATTGGCGGTTGCGCCGGCATCGCCGCCGGACGATCCGAGCGGATTGGAAGCGCAGGCCACGGTCAGAAACAGGGCAAGGGCCACGGACGATTTCTTGATCATGCATTCTCCTTCGTTGGAGCGTGTGAAACGCGGGAAGGAGAAGAGGGTTTCGGGCTTTGCCGGAAGCTGACCGCGTTGAAACTGAAAGGGGACGCTGTTCGCGTCCCCGTGACATCAGAGCAGGTTCCGGAGCTCTTTCCCCGGTTTGAATCGAATGGTATTGCCGGGCGGAATCTTGACCTCGACGCCCGTTTTCGGGTTGCGGCCGATTCCCTTCTTGCGCTGCTTGACCTGGAAGACGCCGAAGCCGCGGAGCTCGATGCGCTGTCCGCGGGCGAGCGCGTTGCGCAGCCCTTCGATCACGGTATCCACCGCCTGGGCCGCCTTGACGCGCGAAATTTCGGAGACTTCCGCTACCTTGTTGACGATGTCCGCCTTGATCATGTGACCTCCGAAGAGCTTGGATTATATACGTTTATGGACCGACACCGCGTTGACCACTGGCTGAAGCTGGTCTGCCTCTACAAAACCCGCAGCGACGCCGCCGAAGCCATCCGTGGCGGCCATGTGAAGGTCAACGGTCAGCGGATCAAGCCCGCCAGTGACCTGAAAGAGGGAGACGTCGTGGAGTTCCTCAAGGGCGACTGGGAGCGCCGGGTGGTGGTCGTCGTCCTCCCGGACCATCAGCTATCCAAAGAAATCGGCAGGACGGCCTACGTGGATGAGAGCCCGCCGCCGCCCGTGCGCGAAGTCACCGCCCGTCCGGAGTTCCGCGACGCCGGAGCGGGGAGGCCCACCAAACGCGATCGGCGTGAGCTGGACCGGCTCAAGCGGGGACGCTAGGGTCCAGACCCGTCACGCGTTCACAAACCTGCGCATGTCCACGTTGGCCATCAGCCCGACCGCGATGAAGAACATCAGCGTCGAGGATCCGCCGTACGAGATCAGTGGCAGCGGGATACCGGTCGTCGGGAGGACGCCGATCTGCATCGCCACGTTGATGATCACGTGGAAGATCACGAATGAGATGAGGCAGATGACCAGAAACGTGCCTCCCCGGTCACGCGCGTGCTTGGCGAATGTCAGCGCCTGCACGATGAGGAAGAGGTAGAGTCCGAGGACGATCACGACGCCGATGAATCCCCACTCTTCGCCGAGGACGGAGAAGATGAAGTCGGTGTGATGCTCAGGGATGAAGTCGAGACGCGCCTGCGTCCCCTGTTTGAATCCTTTGCCGTGAATGCCGCCGGAGCCGATGGCGATCTTCGCCTGCGTCACCTGATACCCGGAGCCTAGCGGGTCGCGCTCCGGATTGAGGAAGATCACGATGCGCTCGCGCTGGTACGGCTTGAGGAAGAAGAAGTAGCCCGCCGGGATGGAGATGAGCGCGGCGAGGATCATGGCCGCCCATACGCGGGGCCGGATTCCGCCGAAGAACATCGCCACCGCGATGAGCGGGAAGAATGACGCGGCGGTACCGAAGTCGGGCTGGATGATGATCAGCCCGACCGGGGCCCCGATGATCGCCATCGCCGTGAAGAACGACTTGAAATTCAGATAGGCGCGGTCGTTCGACTCGAAATACCGCGCGAGCATCAGGGCCGTGAAGATCTTCATGAACTCCGACGGCTGAAACTGAAAAGCGCCGATGTGAATCCACGAACGCACGTTCGCGGTCACCTGCCCCCAGACGAGGAGATAGACGAGGAGCAGGAGGCCGATGCCGTAGAGGATTGGCGCGATGTCGAAGAGGATGCGGTAATCGACGACCATGAAGGCGATGAGCAGGGCGATGCCGATGCCCACCCAGATGATCTGCCGTTTCACGACCGTCAGATTCGGGTCCGTGAACCACGTCGCGCTGTAAATCAGAACGACTCCGATCGCGGCGATGACGATCGCCGTCCCGATGAAGTTCCAATCCAGTGTCGGTAGCGACCGTTCGCGAATGATCATCGTGTCGGAGTGGGGAGGGGCAGGTCGCCCTCCTTGATCTGCTCCAGCGTTTCAGGATTGTCGAGATTCAGCCGCGCGCTCATGACCTTGTCGCGGAATCGCGACTCGAAGAGCAGTTTGGCGAGCGGAGCGGCATCGCTTCCGCCGCCGCCACCATGCTCGACGAAAACGACGACGACCATCGACGGGGTCTGCCCCGGATCGCCCGGGCCATAGGCTGCGAACCATGCGTGATCTTTGTGCTTGAAGGGAAGGCTGGCCGACTTCACCCAGCCGATCTGACGGATGACCTGGACGGTGCCGGTCTTGCCGGAGATTCCCAGGCCTTCGACCATCGCGTTCCGGCCCGTGCCTCCGACGTCGTTGACGACTTTCCACAGGCCGCGGCGAACGGCATTGAGCGCGGGCGGCTCGAGCTTCACTTCCTTGCGCACTTCGTTGGCGACGCGCAGGCGTTTCGCTTTTCCGTCGGGGCTGACCTTCTCGATCACGCGCACGACGTGCGGGCGATAGACCTTCCCGCCGTTTGCGATGGCGGCCATCATGTTCGCCACCTGCAGAGGGGTCACGAGGAGCGGCCCCTGACCGATGGAGACGGAGATGGTCTCGCTGGGATACCACTTGCCGCTGCCCTTCACGGGATTTTCGGCGCGCCACTTCTCGGAAGGAACGAGGCCGGCTTTCTCGCCGTCGAGATCGATCCTGGAGATCTCACCGAATCCGAGCTTCACCGACGCATCGTGGATCTTGTTGACGCCCAGCCGCGCGCCGGTGTTGTAGTAGAAGATGTCGCAGGAGACTTTGAGCGACCGCTCGACGTCGACCGAGCCGTGGCCTTCGCGCTTCCAGCAGCGGAACCGGCGGCCGAAGAACGTACCGCTTCCGCCGCATCCGAACGTCGTCGCGTGGTTGATCGCGCCGTCCATCAGGCCGGCCAGCGCCATCACGTTCTTGAAGACGGATCCGGGTGAGTACAGGCCCTGGATGGCGCGATTCACTTCCAGCTTGAACGGATTCGACAGAATCGTCTTGTAGACCTCGGGCGTGAACCGCTTCGAATAGACATTGGGGTTATAGGCGGGCGAGGAAACCATCGCCAGGACCTCGCCGTTCCGTGGATCGAGCACGACGGCGGCGCCGACCATCTCGTTCTCGATGAAGTACTGCTCCGCGCGGCGCTGCAGCTCGAAGTCGATCGTGAGGTAGACGTTGTCGCCGGCAACCGCGGTCTTGCGCGCGGGCTCGTATTCCTTGAGCCGGCGGCCGTGGCTGTCGTACTCCCAGTACTCCGCGCCGTCCTTGCCGCGCAGATAGTTGTCGTACATCAGCTCGACGCCGCGCTTACCGATCAGGTCACCCTGCTCGAGGTCGGGATACTGGGCGAGGTCCTTGTCGTTGACTTCGCCGATGAACCCCATCACGTGCGCGGCCATCGTGCCGTAGCCGTAGTTACGGCGCTGCACGGGCGTGACGTTCAGCTCGGGGAAAAGGATCGCTTCGGACTGGATGGCCGCGACCTGCGGCATGGTCAGGTCTTCCGCGAGCGGAAGCGGCTTGGCGCTCGGGATCGATTTACCCTTCTCGAAACGGGCCTCGATCTCCCGCGGCGGCAGTCCGAGGACGCCGGCGAGAAATGAGACGAGTTTCTGACGGTGGTTCGGATCGCGCTTCACGATCGGCCGCATGACCACGCGGTCAACCACGAGTGAATAGGCGGGCTGGTTGTCCGCGAGGATTTTGCCGTTGCGGTCCATGATCAGGCCGCGCTTGGCCGGCACCTTCAGCTCCCGCAGCGAGTTGGCCTCGGCGAGCCCGCGGTATTTCTCCGCCTGCACTCCCTGCACGAACCAGAACGATCCGGCAAGGAAGACGAAGACCGCGGCCATGCCCCAGATCAGAGCATTGATGCGGAACTGCAAAAACTTCTGATCGTCTCTGTATACGCGCATAGGGTCCCCCTTGATGTCACCAGCCGGCGGCGCGTTTGGTCGCTTCGATCGGTTCCTCGCGGAAAAGTATCGCCAGGAGTTGATACACGAGCATGCCGAAGAGCGTCGTGAAGATCATTTTGACGATGAGTCCCTGTTCGAACATCTCGATCCGCTGGCGGAGCAGGATGTTGACCAGGATGTAGATCACGAGCTCGTTGACGATCACGGCCCCGCCGAGGTTCGCACCGAAAGCGAGCGTTCCCCGGAGCATGAGGCGCGAGTTGATGTAGGCGACGATGTAGGCACAGACCGTCAGCGAGAACGCGTGCAGGCCGAAGATCGCGCCGGAGAAGGCGTCCTGGACGAGCCCGGCCATCACGCCGGCCACGATGGCGCCGAGGACGTTGCCGCCCATGGAGTAGTAGACGACGAGGATGATGTACGGATCGAAAAACGCGAGCGCGTTGGGAAAGAAGCTGTCGAGCAGCGAATGCAGCGTCAGCGCGATGAGCAGCCCGATGATGAACCGCAACCACCTCAAGGTGCGTACCTCACGACTTCCGTTGGGATCTTGCGCGTGTGGATGACGATCACTTCTTCGATCGTCCCGAAGTCGACCGAGGGCCGCACTTCAATGTGTTTGAAAAGATTCGGACCCTGCTCGGCTTTGATCACGTTTCCGATGGGGATGCCTTTCGGATAGATCCCGTCGATCCCGGCGGTGAGGATGCGGTCGCCCGGCTTCACGTCGGCGAGCGTGGGAATGTCGTGCATCTCCACGATGCCGGTGCCGTCACCGCGGACCACGCCCTGACGGCGCGTTCTCTCGATCAACGCTCCGATGGCCGAGTTGTTGTCGGTGACGAGCTGCACTTTCGCCAGATCGTTCGTGGTGAGGATCACGCGGCCGATCAGGCCGTTGGCGTTCACGATGGCGTCGTTGACTTCGACTCCGTCGCCCGATCCGCGATCGATGATCACGGCCTTGAAGCGGCCCGACGTGTCGATCATGATCGTGTGGGCCATCGACGTCTGCATGTTGAACTGCTCGGAGTACTGGAGCAGGTTGCGGAGCCGGCGGAGGTCGCTGTCCGTCTGCCGCAGCTTGACGTTCTCCGTGGTCAGGCTGGCCACCTTGCGGCGCAGCTCGAGGTTCTCGTTCACGGCCCGGCGCATGTCCAGATACCCGTGGTACATGTCCTCGGCACTGCCGCCGGCCCAGTTGACGGCTTTCGGGACGGGGGAGAAGAGGGTCATCACGGTCCGCTCGAAGAGGGTGCGCGTATCGCCGATGTAGCGCGTCCGGCTGCTGAGACTCATCAGCACGAACAGCAGCGACAGGACGACGATGAATAGAAGTGTCGGTCGGCGAGGGATTACTTCGGCAGCCATTGGTTACTTCCTGCGGCTTGAGCAGTTTTCGGGCCAGTGGAGGCGCGGGCGATCCCGCCCGCCGGAACGATGAAACGCGGGCGAGATCGCCCGCGCTCCACCTATTCGATCGAGATCTTACGCAGCAGGTTGAAATCAGTGAGCATCTGGCCGGTGCCGAGGGCGACGCAGGCCAGGGGATCTTCGGCGAGGGTGACCGGCAGGCCGGTCTCCTCGCGGAGGCGTTTGTCGAGGTTCTTCAGCATCGACCCGCCGCCGGCGATGATGATGCCCTTGTCCATGATGTCGGCGGAGAGCTCCGGGGGAGTCCGCTCGAGGGCCACGCGGACGGCTTCGACGATGGTGGCCACGGTCTCGGACAGCGCTTCGCGGATCTCTTCGTCGGAGACGATGAGGGTCTTGGGAACACCCTCGACGAGGTCGCGGCCCTTGATCTCCATGGTCATTTCTTCGTCGAGAGGGAAGGCCGAGCCGATCTCCATCTTCACCTGCTCGGCGGTGCGTTCGCCGATGAGCAGGTTGTACTTGCGTTTGATGTACTGGATGATCGCGTCATCCATCTCGTTGCCGGCGACGCGCACCGAGCGGGAGTAGACGATGCCGGCCAGCGAGATCACGGCGACGTCGGTCGTCCCGCCGCCGATGTCGACGATCATGTTGCCGGTCGGATCGGTGATCGGAAGGCCCGCGCCGATCGCGGCTGCCATGGCCTGCTCGATCAGGTAGACCTCAGTCGCTCCGGCCCGGAGCGCGGAGTCCTTGACCGCGCGCTTCTCGACCTGGGTGATCTCCGACGGAACGGAGATGACGATCCTGGGCTTCACGAGAAAACGGCGCCCGTGCGCCTTCTCGATGAAGTACTTGATCATCTTCTCGGTCACTTCGAAGTCGGCGATGACGCCGTCTTTCATCGGACGGATGGCCACGATGTTGCCGGGCGTGCGCCCGAGCATCTCCTTGGCTTCCTTGCCGACTGCCTCGACGTTGTTGTTGATCTTGTTGACGGCGACGATCGACGGCTCACGCACGACGATGCCTTTGTTCTTTGCGTATACGAGTGTGTTCGCTGTCCCGAGATCGATCGCGAGATCGTTCGAGAACATCGACAACAGGGATTTCACAGCCATCGAAGAGCGCTCTTTCTATTGATGATGGTCCGCAGCAGGATCGAGCAGGTGCAAAACGTTTGCCCTATGGAAATTACGTGTCGCCCGGCCCGCGCGCCGGCGCCACGTCAGTCTTCGACGAAGACGCTTTCGGATTTTACCGTCTGATTGCCGGAAGGATCGACGGCTTTCACGACGACCGCATTCTGGCCTGTCCGGTTGAAGCTCACAAGCTTCTTGAACAGCCCATCGCGGCTGACGTCCACCTCTTCGTCGTTGATGAAGACCGTGGCCCCCGCTTCGGTCCGCCCTTCAACCATGAAGAATGGTCCGCCCAGCGAGGCCGGTTTGTTGATCTGCAGGGCCGGCGGAGTCGTGTCCGTCGTCGCCCCGCCGCCTTTCGATCCCCCCGAGACGCGGAACCGCCGGAATGACGAGAACGGGCCGATATCTCCGTCGGGTCCGACCGACGCAACCCGCCAGTAGAACGCTCCTTCGCCGGTCACATTTGCCGAAGCGTTGTTCCTCTGCCGCCGGGAATTGATCTCCAGTGTCGAGAACAGCCGCGACCGCGACACCTGGAGGATGTAGGAGGTTGCTCCCGCCTTGTTGTCCCACGTGAAGGCTACCCGCAGGCCCCCGGACGGGAGCTGGAAGGCCTGGTTGTCCGACGGCGAGAGAAGTGCCGGCGCCGCCACCAGTTTCTTGACCGGGGAAATCTCTCCGGTGGGTGTCGAGGTCACCTTTTCTCCGGAGGCGAGACGAATTGCGTCGCCGCCGCTGGTCGACGTGACCGACGCCGTACCCTTCGTCGCGACGACAGATGTCGCTTTGCCGCGGTCGACGCCGACCTGCGTGGTCGACTCGGACTCGACGACGACCTGGCTGCCTGGAGTCCGGACGGTCGAGCTGTCGTCGGTGGTTGCGACCTCGACCGAGCCGACCTGCATCTGGACCGCGTTGGTCTTCCGCGACGTCTGCGGGTTCACGGACGCGTAGATCTCGAGCAGGGCGTTCCCGCCGACTGTGTAAAGAGAGCCGTTCGAAAAGATGAGCTCGGCAGACGCGCGATCGCCGGTCTTGACCCAGTCCCCATTAAAGAGAGGTGTACGGGGGTCGGCGGGTTTCCAGTCGCCCGACGAACCCTTCTGAAACTGGACATCGCCTTCCACAGTGAGGAACTGGGCGTCGTTCTCTGCCTCGCCCGCCCCGCTCATGGCCGCGCGGCTGATCGTCTGCGATTCGACCGCGGCGCTTTGTGCCTGCAGGAACTGGCTGGACGTGAAGAGAGTGTTCGCCTCTTCCAGCTTTCGCTGGGCGCGGTCGAACTGGCTGCGGTAGATCGCGAAGTCTTTCGATGCGGCGAGCTGGTTCAGGGCCTGACGCGCGTCGGCAATGGCCGACTCCGCATTGGTGCGTGGATTTCCCTTCGACTGTTCCCAGAACCAGTAGCCCGCCCCGGCAAGCGCGAGAAGGAGGACGACGAGGCCGATCTGCTTCAGCCGGTCGATCGAGATCAGGTACCAATCGATCTCGGCATTAGAAACTGCTTTGCTGCGCTTCTTCGCCATCACGCCCCGTGTCGCGCTTTTATAGCATAGCGGGAGCAAGGTTTATCCCGAGCGAAGCGAGGGATCTCCTGAAGCACCGGCAGGATGCTGCCAGGGTGGAGCGCGGCGACCTCGCCCCCGCTCGCGGCAATCACGGGGGACGACGCGGGCGGGGGCGCCCGCGCTCCCCTGATTTTCGCCTGTGGGCCCCATCCTGCCGGTGGTACCTGAGATCCCTCGCTTCGCTCGGGATTTCAGCGGGAAGCCATTCCCACGAGAGGTTGGAATAGGTAGACTGCGCCGTTCTTTTTGAGTCCCTGACACGTCCGAAAGGTAGTTTTCCATGCTCAACGTCATGCGCGAGCGGTTCAACCAGCTGAAGTGGATTCTCATCGCCATCGTGGCGGCCTTCGTCTTCGGCTTCGTCTTCATCGATATGGGTATGGGGGGCGCCGGAGGTGGCGCCGGCGCCGACGATCGTGCCTATGCGGCCCGCGTCAACGGCGAGACCATCACCTATCGTGATTTCGATCGCGCCCTCTATTACACCGAACAGAACTACCGCCAGATGTACGGCGACCAGTTTTCCCCCGAGATGCTCCAGACCCTCGGCCTCGAGAAGCAGGTTCTCGACGGACTGATCGATCAGCGGCTGCTCATCCAGGAGGCTCGCCGCCTCAACATGGAAGCGACGCCGGAAGAGGTGCGCCGGCGGATCATGCAGATCCCGACGCTCAATCCGGACGGCAAGTTCGTCGGCACGGAGCTGTACACGCGTTATGTGACTGGACAGCTCGGTTACCAGAGCGCGGCGGAGTTCGAGGACGAGCTCGCGCGCGACATCACCACGTCGAAGATGGAGAGCGCGCTGCAGAGCTCGATCATCGTCTCTCCGAAGGCGGCCGAGGCGGAGTATCGCCGGATGAATGAGGTGGCAAAGATCCGGTACGTGCTCTATCCCGCGGCGCGCGAAGTAGCCAATGTCAGCGTCACTCCGGCCGAAGTCGACCAGTTCTACAAGGAAAATCAGGCGAAGTACGCGCACGGCGAACAGCGCCTCCTCAAATACCTCGTCGCAGACTTCGCGCGCCTGCGCACGATGATCCAGCCGACCGACGCGCAGCTGCGGCAGCGATACGAGGCGAACAAGGAACAGTACAAGTCCGGCGAGGCCGCGCGGATCCAGCACATTCTCATCAAGGTCGACCCGACCGCACCGCCGGAAGCCGATGCGGCCGCGAAAGCGAAAGCCGACTCGCTCGTCGCGCAGCTTCGCGGCGGAGCTGATTTCGCCGCGCTCGCCAGACAGCATTCGGCCGATCCTTCGTCTTCGGCGCAGGGCGGAGACATGGGCTTCGTCGAGCGCGGACAGACGGTCGAGCCGTTCGACCGCGCCGCATTCTCGATTGCCCTCAATCAGATCAGCGATCCGATCCGCTCTCAGGAGTACGGCTACCACATCATTCGCGTGAGCGAGCGGCGTCCGCCGGCGGTGCGCTCGTTCGAGGAAGTGCGGCCGATGCTTCTCTCGCAGGCCACCGACGAAATGGCGAAGGATCAGGCCCGCCAGGAGGTGGCCCGGATCACTTCGATCATCCGCAGCAAGAAGCCGGCGACGGCCGACGAGTTCGCGGCGCTGGCCAGCGACAAGATCAGCTCGAATGACACGCAGTGGTTCGCCCGCAACGATTCGATTCCTGGCATCGGCAACAACGCACAGCTGACGCAGTGGGTGTTCGGTTCGAAGCAGGGCGATGTCGGCGACCCGATCGGCACGCAGCGCGGCATCGTGATCCCGTATCTGGCTGGAATCCGTCCGGCCGGTGTGGCGCCTCTTGCCGAGATCCGTCAGCGGGTCGAAGCCGATGCGAAGGCCGCGAAGGCTCGGGACATCGCCGCGAATGCGCTGCGCACGGCGATGGCCGGCGCGCCCGCGGTCGATGCGGTGGCGGTGAAGACCGGACTCACGGCGGCGGACACGCAGGTCTCGCGTCAGGCGGCCATCGGTGGATTCACCGGCGACACGACCGAGCTCGTGAAGGCGGCGATGGCAGCGAAGCCGGGCGAGATGGTCGGCCCGGTTCCTGTCGGTGAAGGAGCAGTCGTGTTCCAGGTGACGGAGCAGACGAAGGTCACGCCTGAAGAATTGAAGGAGCGCGCGTCGCAGTATCTCGAAGCGCTGCGCGGCCAGCAGGCGCGGAGCCTGCGCATCGTGCTTCTGGAGCGTCTCCGGAAGAGCGCTGCGATCGACATCAATCAGCAGGCGCTTCGCAGCGCGACGAGTCAGCCGGCAGCGTGACGGAGATCTCGCCGAAATGGAATGAGCCCGCCATTCGCGTGCTCATGATGCCGCGCGATACGAATGCGCACGGCACCATCTTCGGCGGCGTCATCCTGTCGTACGTCGACCAGGCCGGCGCCATCGAGGCGCGCCGCCAGGGTCTGCGCTTCATGGTCACGGTGTCGCTCGACAAGGTCGTCTTTCACGAGCCGGTATTCGTCGGCGACCTGGTGAGCTTCTGGACTGAGACGATCCGTATCGGGAACACCTCGATCACGACGAAGGTCGTGGTCGAAGCCATCCGCGGCGGCGATCCCGGGCAGAAGGTCCTCGTGACGGAGGCACAGGTCGTGTACGTGAATGTCGGCGAAGACCGCCGCCCGAAGCCGATCGTGCAGAAGGCGAACGCGTACTCCGCCGAATGAGACATTCAGCGCTCGTTCTTGCAGCCGTCCTCGCGCTCACGACCGCCGGTTGCGGCATGTTCGGCGGAGGTGCGCAGAAAGCGCCGAAGGCCGACCCTGCGCCGCCGCCATTCATCAACCGCGTGTGGCAGGTCGTGGACGCAGCCGACATCGCGCGTGGCACGTATTACGTGTTCGTGTCGGACAACACTCTGCTCGTGACGGCGCCCGGCGCGCCAAAGCCCGTGCTCGGCCGATGGCACTTCGCCGGGGGCGGCCTCGTGCTCATCGAAGAGGGATTCCGCTACCCGGCGGACATTCTCGAACAGGGCGAAGAGCGTTTCGTCATCCGCCTGCATCGGCCGGGCGGGGCGGTGGATGTGCGGATGGTGGCGGTGCGGTGAAGCATTTTGGATTTTGGATTTTGGATTTTGGATTTGCGCCAATCCAAAATCCAAAATCCAAAATCCAAAATCCAAAATCCAAAATCCAAAATCAC
>CALMZP010000095.1 GCA_937870635.1 uncultured Acidobacteriota bacterium
CCTTCATCCTTCATCCTTCATCCTTCATCCTTCATCCTTCATCCTTCATCCTTCATCCTTCATCCTTCATCCTTCATGCACATCCTCTACGAAGACGACGCGCTCATCTTCATCGACAAGCCTCCCGGGCTCATCGTGCAGCGCGCGTACGATCAGGAGGAGCCGGTGCTCTACGAAATGGTCGCCGCGCACACGTCGCCGGCCTTTCTCATGCAGCGCCTCGACCGCGGGACGAGCGGCGTCATCTTCTTTACCAAGCGCAGCGACATCAACTCGAAGGTCACCCGTCAGTTCGAGCAGAAGCGCATCAACAAGCGCTACCTCGCCCTGGCCGAGGGGGAGGTGCGGGAGCGTCAGGTGATCGATGCGCCGCTGCTGCGCATCGGGCCGATCTCCTTCGGTGTGCGCGACGGGGGCAAACGCGCCGTGACGGAAGTGCGACCGCTCGCGGCGGCGAGCGGTGGATCGCTGATCGAAGTGATTCTGCACACCGGGCGGACTCACCAGATCCGGGCTCACCTGGCCGCCATCGGCCACCCGCTCGCCGGCGACTGGCTTTATGGCGAGCGCAACGAGGCACGCCCCATGCTGCATGCGGCTCAGCTCGACATGACGCATCCTCTGAAAAACACGCCACTTTCGGTAAGCGCCCCTCTGCCGGAAGATTTCGTGGCTGCCTGCGACCGCCGGGGAATCGTCATGCCGCGAGGACAGAACGACCCCTCTGGAGTTCAGCTAAATGATTGATTCGGTTAGAATAATCGCTGGCCGGGTCCCGTTAGACTGGACATGGAGAACACCATGAGACTCTCGACGAAAGTGGCGTTCGCGCTCCTGTTTCTGCCGCTCGTGGCGTCGGCGCAGTATCGCGATCTGGATGCAGCGATGGCCAACCTCAGCCGCGGCTTCGGAAACGAAGAAGTGCAGGCCATCATCGCCGGCGTAGCCGATGGTGAAAAGGTCATGCTCCAGTTTCCTGGCCTGACCGAGGCGAATGGCGGGTTCATCGGCCGCGATCAGGCGGCGCTGATGCTCGATGCGATGTTCAACCGTGTCGAAGCCAACGGCTTCGAAGAAGTGAGCGTCCGCCGCGCTTCGGCGGAGAACCAGTACCACATCACGGCACGCTGGACGCTGACGGTGGACGGGAAAGCGCAGACGCGCGATCTCTACATCACCCTGCGGCAGAAGAGTGACGAGCGCTGGTCGATCGCATCCGTGCGGGCCGCCAGCAAGTAAGAGAAGAGAACGACGAAGTGCCGAGTGCCGAGTCCCGAGCGCCGAGTGAACCGGAGAAACATCCGGCACCCGGGGCGAGGGTCTCGGCACTCGTTGTTTTTCTGGCCGCGTTCGCCGCCCTGATCATCGCGATCCAGACCGCCGCCTTCTTTCGGGCGCAATCCCTCGCCGGCAACTTCGACGTTCATCTCAAAGAGCATCTGCAGGAAGATGTGGCGCGCTTCCGCCACGAGTTCACCTCGCTCACGTCGGAGCTCGACGCATCGGCCAGCCGGATCGAATCGCGGCTCTCGACCGCACCGAACCTGACACAACCGCAACTCTTCGCACTCCTGCGTGACGAGGTCAGCACTCCTCTCCGCGGCGCCAGAATCCTCGGCCCGAACGGCGAACCGGTGGCGTGGTGGGGCGAGGATCTTCCGTTCACCGACGATCGCCGCTATCAGTTCGACACGACAAACCTCTACGTGATGTCGTCGCGCACGGCGGGCGGGCGGCGGGTCGAGACGTTCGCGCGCATTCCGAACGAGCCTGCTGCCGACAAGGGAATGCATTCACGCGACGCGTGGATCACGTCCATCATCTTTCACGGCGGCTTCCTGCGGCAGGAAGCGGGATCGCATCGCTTTCTCATCAACCGGCGCGCGGAATCGTCGCTGCTCGTGGACCTGAAGACTCGCGGACGCGATGAAGTGCTGGCAACGACGAAAGCAACGGGCGCAACGGCGACGGCGCTGATCATCGCGCTGTTTGCGCTGGCGGCTGTCGTAGGCGCACGAACATGGCTTCCGTCGATCGCGCTGATCGTATTGATCGCGATTGCACGGACGGCGCTGCTGGCCGTCGATGTGCCCGACGATCCTCTCCGCCTCTTCGACTTCCAGATCTACGGCTCGCGGATTCTGGGACCGTTCAGCCGCTCCCCCATCGACCTCCTCCTCACCGCCGCCTCCATCCTCGGCATCGTCGTGGTGGCGGGTGCGTTCCTGCAGCGGGTTTCAGTGATCGTTCGCGTGACAGCCGGGGTGCTGCTGACGGTAGGATTCGTGAGGCTCGCCCAGAATCTCGTCGACAACTCGCGCGTCTCTCCGCTCCCCGAGCACATCTTCCCGGTCTCGGCGCCGCAGGCGGTGCTGCTCGCCGGGCTTCTGCTGCTGGCGTTCGCGATCACGCGAGTCGCCTGGCCGTACGCGACCGTCCGGTCGGCGCTCGTGTCGGCAATCATCGCCGCGACGATCGTCTATGTGCCGATCCAGCGCTTCGAGGCGGGCGCGCAACGGAGGTTCATCGTCGACACGTACGCGCCGCTCGTCGCGGGCGAGGCCGGCCAGATCCGGACGATGATCGAGGACACGCTGCAGAACGAGTTCTCTCGCGCCGATCTCAGCACGATCCTGCCCGACGACTATCGCCACATGAACCTGCAGGATCTCGCGTACGCGTTGTGGCTGCGCTCCGACCTCTCGAAGTGGCGGGTCCCGGCCGTCATCACCGTGCGTGATGAATTCACGCGCACACCCATCAGCAGGTTCGGCGTCGGCCTGCCCCAGTTCGAAGACCGTCCCAGCGGCGAGGAAGGTGAGGTGCTGACGGTTGGCAGTCTCGAGCGCGTCCTCCTTCATCACGACTTCGACCTCACCGCGTGGGGAACGACGATCGCCATCGGCAGCATCCACGTCGTCAATCCGGCCGAGCCGGGCGCCACGGCCTTCGCTGACATTTACCGCGATTTCTTCGAAAGCGACTCGGATGAGGCCATCGGGATCCAGCCGCGGCAGACGCCGGCCGTGTACGACAAGTCGGGAGCGCCGAAGTCGAACGTGACCGTGCGCCTTCCCCAGAAACCGGCGTGGTACTTCGAGCGCCTGAAGCCGGGAATGGGGACGTGGGTGGCATCGCCGCAGGAAGACGGCTCGATGGTCTACGTGCGGCGCACCGAACAGGCTCTCTACGCGTTTCCGGTGAACCGTCCGACCGTCGCGCAGCAGATCCGCCGCGCCGGCGGCGTTGCCATCTGGGCACTCATCGCCGCGGCGATCGTTCTCCTCTGGCAATCGTTTCCCGGATTTTCGTCGTTCGCAGGGAGGCTGCGAACGGGTCGCCTCGATTTCCGCGCACGCACGTCCCTCTATCTGACGGGTGTCATCATTCTTCCGCTCATCGTCTTCGTGATCTTCGTGCGCGCGTATCTCGCGGGGCGGCTCTCATCCGAGTACGTCGAGCGCGGACAGACGGCACTCAACGCCGCGCAGCGGGTGATCGAGGATTACCTCGCGTCCCAGCAGGTGGCCGGTCCGCCGGAACAGATTCTCGACGACGCGATCCTGAGCTGGCTCGCGCGCGTCATCGGCCACGACCTTCATCTCTATCGCGGCGAGAACCTCGTCTCGTCGAGCCGCCGCGATCTCTTTGCGGCGCACATCGAGTCCCAGCGACTGCCGGGCGACGTCTATTCGGCCATCGTTCTGAACGGACGGCAGCTCGTGCGTGCCGAGCGGAAGCCGGGGCCCTCGCGTTTCGTGGAGATTTACAGTCCGGTCAATCTCGTCCCCGAACAGTCGTACATCCTGGCGCTGCCGTTCATCGTGCAGGGCCGGCAGATCGAGAGCCAGGTCAACGACCTGGCCACGACGATCTACATGCTGCTGGTGTTCCTCGCGCTCGCGGCGATCGCGGTGGCATTCCGGATCGCGCGAGGCGTCACACGCCCGGTGCAGAGTCTCGTGGCGGGAGCACGCTCGGTTGCGCGCGGAGATTTCGATGTCGACATGCGCGTTCCTGCCGATCCCGACATCGGTCTGCTCGTGACGACGTTCCGTGACATGGCGCACTCGATCCGCAGGCAACAGGACGATCTGCGGCACGAACGCGACCGGCTGCAGACACTCCTCGAGAACATCAACGCGGCCGTGGTCGTCCTCGATGCGAAGGGGCACATCGGCGCGACGAACCTGGCCGCGCGCAAGCTCATCGACGTGCTCGATCCGACGCACGAGCTTCTCCGCAAGTTCGTATCCGACCGGCATCAGCGCGGCCCGTCGTCCGAAGAGATCGAGCTCGTCGTCGACGGCAATCCGCGCACGTACCGCGTCTCCATCGTTCCCCTTCCGGACAGCGACGAGGAGATGCTGATCGCGGAGGATGTGACGGAGATTCTGCGGTCGAACAGGCTCGAGGCGTGGGGCGAGATGGCGCGGCAGGTCGCGCACGAGATCAAGAATCCGCTCACGCCGATTCAGCTCACCGCCGAGCACCTCCGGGCCGTCGCCCAGCGCAACGATCCGGCATTGCCGGAGGTCGTGCGGAGCGCGGTGGACAACATCCTTCGCCAGGTCGTGACGCTGCGCGAGACGTCGAAGGAGTTCGGCGACTACGCCTCACTCCGCCAGGCGCATCGTGTGCCGATCGATCTTCGGGCTCTGCTCGAGGACATCGCTTCCGGATATTCGAAGAGCTCGGAGCGCGGTGTCGCGTTCGAAACCGACATCGACGGCTCCACCCCGCGGCAGTTCGTCGCCGACGCTCGGCTCATCCGCGGCGCGGTCGCGAACCTGATCGAGAATGCGCTCCAGGCTGCCGGCCGCGGCCGCGTCCGCCTGCGCAGCCGCTGCGTCGACTCGCGGGTCGTCATCTCCGTCGAGGACGACGGTCCCGGGGTGCCCCCGGAGGTGCTGCCGAAGATCTTCGATCCCTATTTTTCAACGAAGTCGACCGGTACCGGGCTCGGCCTTGCCATTGCCCGCAAGGCCGTGGAAGAGCACGGCGGGACGATCAGCGCCGAGAACCTCCATCCCGGCCTTCGAATCTCCATCGAGCTGCCCGGGGGAGCGCGGGCGACCCCGCCCGCGACCGCTTCCCGCGAATAATCTCAGTACAATCTTCGTTTTACGTGCGTTCATGAAGCGGCTGACACTCCTCATCGTCATGGTCCTCATCGCCGGCGCGCCTCTCGCGCAGGGCGGAGGAGCGCAGGACGAGACCCGGATCACACTGCGTCACGAAGTGTTGCGGATGATCAACCGCGATCGCGTCGCACATGGTCTGAAGCCGCTGGAACTCGAGCCCGAAGTCTCCGCGCTGGCCGACATCTACTGCGAGCGCCAGATTCGCAATCGCACCACCGGCCACTTCACCACCGACGGCCAGCCGCCGTACATGCGGTTGTCCTTCGCCGGCGTGAACGACGGCATCAGCGAGAACGCCGCGGCGTGGTCTGCGAACTACCGGTTCACGGACCGCGCGCTGCACGAGATGGCGCGAAAATCTCAGGCGGCGATGATGGCCGAGGTGCCGCCCCATGATGGTCACCGTCGCACGATCCTCGATCCGCACGCGACACACGTCGGAATCGGTCTGGCGTGGGAGGGTGGGGAGTTCCGGCTCGCGCAGGAGTTCGTCCGCCGCTACGTCAGCTGGAGCCGCCCGCTGCCGCGCGCGGCGGCCGTCGATGAGCCGGTCATCGCCAGCGGCGCCCCCGCGCCCGGATATCGCATCGAAGCGATTACCGTCCATCACGAAGAGATTCCCCTCGCGATTCCTGCCCACGTAGCCAATGCGCTCGACAGCTACCGCCTGCCTCGCAAACGCCGCGATTACCTCCCCCGCCTGAACAGCTATCTCAGCAAACGCGACGACGGCACGTTCCGCTTCGTCCGGGAGGAGTACACCGATGGCCGCCGCGGCGACTTCACGCTGCGCAAGGATGGCTCGTTCAGCTTCATGGTTCCGCTGAGCGATGGTCCCGGCGTCTACACAGTGGTGATCTGGGTATCGAACGGCGAAGGCCGCCAGCCGATCGCGGCGAGCAACGTCTCCATCCGCGTCGACAAGCCCGTGTACGCCTACAACGGCGCGTCTTCATCCCGCTGACGTGCCTGAACAATCCACTTACGACTGCATCATCATCGGCGGCGGACCGGCCGGGCTGACCTGCGGCATCTTCCTCGGCCGCTATCACCGCAGGGTGCTGCTTCTCGACAACGGCAAACCCCGCAACTACGCCTCCCGCGCCATCCACGGCTTCCTCGGACAGCACGACATTGCGCCCGGCGAATTGCTCAAGCGCGGACGCAAAGAAGCAGAATCGGCCGGCGTCGAGATCTGCGAGTGCACCGCCGAAAAAGTCGAACGGCTTGGCGACGTATTCGAAGTGACGACCACCGCCGGCAAGATGCAGGCGCGCCGGATCGTGCTCGCCTATGGAGTCCGCGACATCCTGCCGGACGTGCCGGAGATCGAGCGCTTCTACGGCGGCAGCATCTTCCACTGTCCCGACTGCGATGGCTACGAAGTCACGGGCAAGCGGGTGGGTGTCATCGGCTGGGGCAAGAAGGCTGTCGGCCTTGCGCTGAAGCTCCTGCAGTGGACCGACCATCTCACGATCTTCACCGACGGTCACCCGCGCGACTGGATCGACGAGCACACGAGCAAGCTGCTGAGCTTCAGCATCGACGTGAAGAAGCAGAAGATCGCCAGCCTGGATGGGTCAGGCGACAAGGTGAAATCCGTCGTCCTCGACGACGGCGAGCGCGTCGCCCTCGATGCGATGTTCTTCACGATCGGCGTCGAGCGGACCTGCATGCTGGCCGAAGAGCTGGGCTGCAAGGTGGACGACGAGGCGCCGAATATCATCGTCGACGATCACAAACGGACGAGCGTCGAAGGCGTCTACGCGGTCGGCGACCTGGTCCCCGGCTCGCAGCTGGCCATCACCTCCGCCGCCGACGGCGCCATCGCCGCCATCGCGATCAACAAGTCGCTCCTCCCGCCCTCGCGAATCGTGTAGCGTCATGGTGTCAGGTCTGGAAAAACAACTTTTCTTACAGAAGTGGTGAGCCAACGTTGCCGTTGGTTGTGCGTCCCCTGCGAAGGTGGCTCACCACTTCTGTAAGAAAAGTTGTTTTTCCAGACCTGACACCATGACGCTACGACACGATCCATAAGGCCTGTTTTCTTGCGATGGCCTGCTTCGCCGAGAGCATGAGCTGCACGTAGGTCTGGAAATCGAGCTCCGTATCGGCGGCGCTCTCCAGATAGTCGGCGGCGAGCTGCATCAGCTCCAGATCGCCGGTCGGCAACTGCGCTTGATCGGCGAAGCGGCGCAGCTCGTCGACGAGCGTCTCGAGGCTGGCCACCTGCAACGGGTCAGCGACCGCCGGCACCTCGACGTGGTCGACGCCCCCGACCGCACCTGGGATGAACACGGCCTGGTAAGCCTCGACCTGGCTGAGACGGGAT
This sequence comes from uncultured Acidobacteriota bacterium, assembly GCA_937870635.1. GTDB lineage: Bacteria > Acidobacteriota > Thermoanaerobaculia > Gp7-AA8 > Gp7-AA8 > DATLEX01. The sequence continues at coordinate 7,477 of CALMZP010000095.1, forward strand.
CCGCCGAGCATCGAGTCCATCACCGACTGCAGCTCGCGCCATCCGTTGACGGTCACCGGCTCCGACTCGTACGGTTCGGCGATTTCGGCCGCAACGAACGAATATCGCGAACGAAGCTCGTTCGCGACCGACGTCGCCAGATCCCCCTTGAACGCGTCAGACGCGGTTCCAACCAGGAACGTGAGAGGCATGCGCGCGATTGTACTTACTTCGAGTAGAAGTCGATGATCCGATTGATCGCGCGGGCGCAGACGCGGCAGAACCCGACTTCATCCCTCGTGAACATGATGCAGTCGACTTCGGGCCGGTAGAGTCCCTTCGCCTCGTACCCCGCGCCTTCGAACGCGCCAACTTTCCCGGCGTACTTCTGCGACGAGAGATGCTTCGTCGACCAGGCCTGTTCGCGGCGGAACAGCTCGTCCATCACGCTCTCCGGCTCGTTCGACTCGCGGATCTTTCGGCGCTCCGCCTGATACTCGCGCTGGTGAGCCTCGTAGGCTTCCTTCTCCCAGGGTGTCGGAAGGGGAACGCCGGAATCGACGAGCTCTTTCCATTTCGGACTCGAGCCGTTCGCGGTGATGTTCGGCTCCCACGGCTCGGGATGTTCGGCGCCCCCTGTCTCGTATGACACGTCGGACGTGTAGTACTCGTCGCCGAGGGCGGCGAAGTGGTGGCCGAACTCGTGGACGAAGACGTAGTCGGAGAACGCGCTGTCGACCGACGTCGTCGCCTGGTCGTTGAAGATCCCGCCGCCGCCGTACTGCTTCTCATTCAGGAGAATCTCGATGAACTCGTACGGTGCGGCCGACGCGGCATCGCGCAATGCGCGGTTGTCATAGGTGAGGGCGTATCGTTCCGAGTCGAAGATGTTGTACTCGGTGCTCACCGCGGTACGGCGATCGTCGCGCGTGCGCGGCCGATGCACGCCGCTCTTCGCCGACGGGATATGAAGCGTGCGCACGTTGAAGTCACGCTGTCTGCTTTTGAACGGCTCCGTGGCAAAGAGCTTCGCGACGAGGCGCTTCGCATCCGCCTGAAACTTCCCCGCCTCCCCTTCCGTGTACCCCTCGGCAATCAGAAGGAGGTCGACCTTCTGGGCAGCGGGACCATTCTCGAAGATCGTGGTGACCCGGCCGGCCGGCTTCGCTTCCGCCGGATTCACGAACCTCGATGCGGGATCGATGATCGTCGACCAGATCTGCTGGAACGCGTGATCGGAGTCGCGCTTCTTCAGAACGACCTGCACCGGCACTTTCGGCCAGGGAAACCGCAGAGACTCGTGGAAGGTCGCATGGCGGGTCTTCGCTTCCCCGGTGGTCTCCCACTCGCTGAAGATCGACGCGAAGCCGCGCGAGTAGATGACCTGATTGTTCGAGCGATCGATGACCTCGAACAGGTATTTGCCGAGGTTCGTCGTGTCGACGAGCTGGGTGCGGCTGCCGGGCCAGGGTCCGTCGGACACGACGCGGTCCAGGGCCACGATCTCCTCCCCTTTTCCTCCGGTGTGGAAGTAGTCGACGCGCATCGTCTTGTCAGTGAAGAGCTCGCCGAACGGCGCCGCCGAGAGAGGCCCGGCGACAGCCAGGAGGATGAGAAGAACGCGACCGATCATGTGACAGTTCCTTTCGACTCGGGATTCTAGACGAGGGTATCCTTCATTCATGCGGCGTTTGCTTTTCGTAACCGCATTCCTGCCGGTACTGGCCATGGCGCGGGATCTCCGAACGCGGGAGGAGATCGTCGTGGAGCGTATCCTCGTCGACGCTCGCGTGACCGATTACGACGGTGATCCGATCACCGATCTGGAAGTGGCCGACTTCGAAGTCCGCATCGACGGAAAGCGCGCCACGATCGAATCCGTCGAATGGATTCCCGATACCTTCGAAGCGCGCGTGCTCGCCGGCCTCAATGAAGGGAAAGTCGATCCGGAGACGCCCATCGCACCGCGCGGCCGGATGTTCATCTATTTCGTTCAGACGGATTTTGCGCGGAACTCGGCGCGCGTCCGCGGTCATCTGAAATTCATGGATTACGTCGAGCGGATGATCGAGAGCCTGGACGACGAGGATCGCGTGGCGGTGTTCTCGTTCGACTCGCATCTGAAGTTCCGCCTCGATTTCACGTCCGAGAAACGCGACATCATCCACGCCATGCGCCAGGCGGTGCTGGTCGATGAACCGGAATGGCCGCCGGTGGTGGCGAATCCCTCGCTCTCGCGGAGGCTCGACCGCGACGAGATGCGCACGTTCACCACCTCCGATCAGGCGCTGATTCACATCGCCAATGCGGCGCGGCACATCCCCGGCCCCAAGTCGATGATCCTCTTCGGCTGGGGCCTCGGACACCTTTCGCGCGGGCAGGTCCTCATGGACGCGAAGTATCCGATTGCCCGCCGGGCGCTGGAGCAGGCACGCGTGACCGTCTTCTCCCTCGACACCACGGACGCCGACTACCACGATCTCGAGTTCGGCCTGAACAAGGCAGCGAAAGACACCGGCGGGTTCTACGCGAAGACGCACATCTTTCCGCAGATCGCGATCGACCGGCTCCAGCGGACGCTCACGGGACATTACGAGCTCGAAGTGCGGCGGCCCGCTGGTCTGCGGCCGGGCACACACGAAATCGAGGTCCGCGTGAAGCGCCGCGGCGCTCACGTCATGGCGCGGTCGAGTTTCGTCGACGAGCCGCGCTGAGTGTCACGCGGAGGCGCGGAGGAGCCTGGGAATCCTCGCGGCCTGTGCGATTCTGCGTCTGTGGGGCAAGGCAGCGGGCAGACCCTGGAGGGCCGCCAGGAAGGCATTGGTTGTCGACAGGAGGAAAGCGCCTTGTTCGGGCGCTCGCGCAGATATCTACCTGTAGATGTAGATATCTATTCGTATAGACTTGTATCTACGGGTAGATGTTCTCCCGTAACATCTAATACTGAGTTAGCCGCACGGTGGTAGCGCCACTGGTATCCTGACGAAGCCGTGGCAATCCTGAATCGCGGAGACAAGTTCTGTCTGCTTTCGGTCGACGCGTGCGCCGCTCCTCCGAAATCCGACATGCAGCTCTCCGACGGAACATGGGTTCTCACCAAGTTCCCAATCGAGATGACCGCCACGTGGCAGCGATGGATCGGTGAACTCCGGTTCAATGCGCTGCTCCGCTCGAACTTCTTTCTGCTTCGAACGCTACCGAACGGGAATCCCGCCAACCTCGATGATGAGCACATCGAACTCAAACAAGACGTTACGGACATTTTTGGCTACTTCAGTTGTCCGGCCCACTTCGGTACCAGTCGGCGACCGCCATGCTTGGTCGCGTCGATGCCGACGGCTCATCAATTTCCCAGGTGGTTCAACTCAAGGATTTTTATGAGACGAGAGGAACACCGTTGGCTCATGTGACGACTCAGAGACTTGATGAGGCCTTAGCAGCAAAGAACACCCCCAGTCAAATGCGAGGCAAGCCCGATTTCGACAGGTTCAAGCGAGGTGTCAGAATCTTAACCGAGGGATTAAGTGAAGAACCTGGATCAGAGCGACTCCATCAATTCATGCGTGCGTTTGAAGCACTTGCCCTTCCCGAAACGGGAAAGACTCGAAAGCAACTGATCCACAGGGGAAAGCTCCTCACTACGGCAGCCACCGGCACGGGGTTTGTGCTCGGTCAACTTTTTGACATGCGAAGCGACGTGGAGCACGTGCACGATCTCAGCCGAAGTATCCACTACGTGCCTTTGGCACATCGTGAGGCGATCGCGCTCCATCGGACGCGACAGGCCGAAGCTCTCGTCTGCTTCGCGTATCGGTCTTTGCTAATTCGACACTGCGGACAAACTTCGTTTCCGATACGGCGATCACTGCGTTCTGGGCGCAGACCGATACGGCCATTCGCAGCGGATGGGGCAAGTCGTTCGATCTGCTGGCCGTTCAGTAGCAGGCCCGGCGGCTAACTCAACGCTGCACCGGACGAGAAACCGCCGACGACTGAGCTTCGCAAACATGGCACGAACAATGTCGGGCGTTCCTTCGTCGCTGTCAACCATGACGCCGCGTCAGCTCAAGGCCGCTGAGACTTCTCGCGAATAACTCCGAATGAGCGGATTGATCGTTGCTGTCGTAGGTCCATCGCATGGCGGGAAGACCACACTCATCCGCCATTTGGAAGAGCAACCAGACTCGTATTGCCTGCGAACGGCACCGCCGCTTCTTGATGTCGATCAGATTCTCGGATCGAGCAATCGCTCCGATTCCGCCAAGGCAGCCGGCGTCATTCGCTGCGCGGCGCGGGAGATCGGCGATGTCCTTGTGGACGTCGGGGCAGGGCAGCTCGTTCAGGAGCCGTTCCGTCAGTTCCTCCGATCATCAGCCGTGGTGATGATTGCCGTGTGGTGTGACGAAGCTACCTTTCGCTCCCGTCATTCGGCCGCGACCGCAGATCGAGAGGTTCTGAACAACTACTCGCCGGTCATGCAGGAGGTATGGGACTCGTGTCGAGCCGCAGGTCGTCTCGTAAACACCAGCTACCCTATCAGCACGGATCAAAGTGCGTCGGCTTTGGGAAAAGTTGTCGCGGCCATCGTGCCCCAGTGGAGCGCCGCCTAACTTTTCGCTGCAGCCGACTTCGGCCCGCCACCGATTACCATTACTTCACGTTCCTCGCGTGGGCCGAAGCGGCTGAGCTGGGGACGTTGGGCGGACGGAACTGATGGCACGTGTAATCGCTGAGGCGAAGTCCCCCTTGGGCTGTTCGGACGCTGAGATAGCGGCGTTCTGCTGTTACGTGCGTCAGGGCGATGAAGTAGAGTCCCGCGGGTTGGAGGATCGCGCTCGTGCGGCGCGCGCGTTGGTTTTCCTGTACGTGGACAGAGTTTTGGTCGGCGTGGCGGCGCTCAAACGTCCCACCGCCACCTATCGCGACGGTAAGTTTCGCGCAGCGGGAGTATCCGCATTGAAGTCCACCTACAGCTTGGAACTGGGCTGGGTGTTCGTGCCTCCGGATCATCGAGGGCGGCACTACTCTCGCGTACTCGTCAGCGCCGTGATGAGCCAAGCAGACAACGCTCCGCTGTTCGCAACCACGCGCTCAGACAATCCAGCGATGCAGAGGTCCCTGGAGAACGTCGGTTTCGCTCGCGCCGGCAAGGCCTGGAAGTCGAAGCGTGGAGACTATGAACTCGTTCTCTATCTGGCGCCGCCGCCCAACTCGCGTTAGCAGGCGACGCGGCCCGCCTCAGTTCTTCGCTGTGCGTTACGATATCGCGGTGGCCGCCGAGATGCTCGGCATGAGCTCACGCGCCGGCGAAATCCGGGCCGGTCTCGAAGCAGATCTCCTTGTCGTCGAGCGCAACCCGCTCGAGGACATCGAGATACTCGACGATCCGCTCGTGGTGATCAGCAACGGCCGCGTCGTGGTTGACAGGCTGAGCTTCGCACTCAAATCGGACGCGAACCAAACTTCGGCTCTTAAGTGAAAGCCGTAGCTGGCGGCAGCCTAACAAGCGCATGCAGCCCGACCCGACCCGCGCCATCATCCTGTCAGTTGAGTTACGATCTGCCGTGCGGGTCGCGGGGCTGATGCGCGGTACGTTAGGCGTCGCGAGGCGGTTCTTGAGACCGGACAGCCGCGTAGTTCTTCTGATGCACCTCCGGCTAAAGGCGCGGTCACAGGCCACGTTGCTTCTCGCTTGTTCGGCAGTCGCTGCAGCGGGCTGCGCTGCAGGGCGCGTCTCATCGCCGGCTGAGCAGAATTGCGGTACCGTTCGAGAGCTCCGCAGGCTCACTTCTACGGGCGTGGTCACCAGCGTTGCCATATCGGCGGACGGTCGTTATGTCGCGTGGATCAATGGTGGTGAGGACCAGCGCGACTCGTCGGTATGGCTGAAGAGCCACGTCGGAAGCGTCCCGGTGGAACTCCTCCCTGCCGAGCGCGAAATCGAATACCGCAACGTCACATTGGCTCCAAACGCGTCACGCGTCTACTTCACGCGCGCCTCCCGCGGAAGCGCACCAGCGCTATACGTGATCTCGCGCGTGGGTGGAGAGGCGCTGCGCGTCGCCGAGAACGTACATTCGCCTGTTGCATTGTCACCGGATGGCCGGCAGATCGCCTTCATTCGGACGAGCGACACATCAGCGTCGCTCATCACTGCGAATTTGGATGGTACGGGCGAGCGCCTCTTCGCGACCGAACCGGGGCGGCAGGGATTCGCGCGGCGTCGCCTGGCGTGGTCACCGCAGGGGAAACGGATTGCCTCCTTCAGCTTAATGCCTCCGGGGATCGTCATCGCAGATGTTTCGGATGGCGTCGTGCACAGACTCGGCGGCCAGAAGTGGGCGTGGGGCAGCGGCCTGGCATGGCTGAACGAGTCAACGCTCATCGCTTCGGCAAGTGCCGAGGGAATTAGCGGCATGCAGCTATGGTGCGTTGACGCCACCACCGGAGAAGCGAAGGCTCTGACGCGCGGGCTGACGAATTACAGCGATGTAGGGTTGACGCGGGACGGAACAACGCTCGTAGCACTGCGTCAAGTCCAGTCCGGGAATCTCTGGCGCATCCCGATCGCGGGAGGACCAGCTGTTCAGATCACTACGAATCCGATCGAAGGCGAGGTCGACGGTTACTCAGGCGTCTCCGTCTTTCCGAATGGTGATGTTCTGTTTGGACGGCTCAATGGAGGCGGTTTGGATGTCCTGCGAAAAGATGGGCGCCAGGACATCATGATCCCGCCTCCCGGCGAAACATATGGTTGGCCCGCGCTGTCGCGTAACGGGCGCACAATCACCTTTGTCGTGCGCAGTACAGACAACACATCGCGTATCCGTCTGGCCGACAGCGATGGATCGAATATCCGAAACATTCCGGGGCTTCCGGACGGGACATCGTTTCCCCAATTCTCTGCCGACGACCGGTCACTGATCTACACTCAGGACGGAGCTGGCGTCTGGAGCATTCCGCTTCCCGGAGGGACTCCGACGCGGATCGCGGAGCGCGTTAGTCATTGCGCTGTCTCGCCTGACGGACAACATCTAGCCTGCTTCGTTCAGGGGGGACTCGGCATTCTTCCTGTGACCGGCGGGGCGCCGACGAGGATCTTCCCGGCAGCAGGTGCAGAGCCACCAATTCGGTGGACGAGTGACGGCAAGAGCATTGTCGTGAAGGGATCGCGCGACGGCCGGAACGTCGTATCGTTACAACCGCTGGACGGGACCTCCAGAAGAGCGGTTACGGATTTCCCGCAGGGATTGATCTATTCGTTCGATGTCACTCCCGACGGGCAGTCAATCATCGCTTCATACGGTGTCCACAGCATAGACGCCGTTGAAACGGCGCCTAACTTTGCGCTGCACCGGACCACGCCTCGATGCCTGCAGGTCTGCACGTCCATACTGTTATCCTCTTCCTGCCGGTTAGTACGTTCGGCGCAGCCGGCCGGCGTGGCCGGTGAGCGCTGAACCGTTGGGCTTACCGTGGCGGGAGTACAATTTTGGCAGTCATGGGTAAACCGAAAGACGAAGTCAAACGGCTTCTTGAAACGCTGCCGGAAGATGCTTCGTATGAGGACATCCAGTACCACATCTACGTGCGGCAGGCCATTCAACGGGGCATCGAAGCGGCCGACCGCGGCGAACTCATTGAGCACGAAGAGGTGGAGCGTCGGATGGCCAAGTGGCTTGGCGAGTAAGGTGGACTCCGTTCGCTTGGGGTGGCGTCGAGTCTGCCGCTGAACACATCGCCCGCGACTCTCCCAGATACGCAGCCGCACTCGTGCGGGAGGTTCGCACCGTGGCTCGCTCGCTCCGCGATTTCCCAAATCGCGGACGAATCGTTCCCGAAGAGAACAATCCAGCTATTCGAGAACTGTTCGTGCAGAGCTACCGGCTCATCTACCGCGTGCGAGAGGATGAAGTCCAGATCATCAACTTCATTCATGGGGCGCGAGTCTTGCAGTCCGAGAATTCACGTTCATGAAAGTCACACGGTGCCGCCTTCGTGGAACTCGCCTTCCAGAGCATTGCACATTCCGGCCGGGTCTGGTTCCACTTGCTGGCACTCTCGGGTGTCGCTAGCGCGCTGTTCGCGCGGTGGTGCTCCTTATTCGCATCAAGCGTGCGCAGGCGTAACGTTGTGGCTCTCCGCACGCAGCGTCATCAGTCAATATGAGCTCGAGCTCGGTCGCGCGGATCCGGTTGACCGAGGCGCGCTAGCTCGCGAGTTGCGCATCGGTCTCGCCGTTGCTGCAATCGTCGCCACAGCCGTAGTTTGCTCAATGGCAGCGTGGTCGTTGCCGCCTCACCGCGCGGCTAACTCACGGCTAACTCTCGGCTAACTCGCGCTTGCAGCGGGCGCGAGGCATCGTTGCGCGATACCAACGAGAGGTGAGCCGTCCCGCGGGCCTTCGGCCGGGATCGCACGGGATCGATGTCCGGGTGAAGCGCCGCGGCGCCCACGCGATGACACGGGCGAGCTTCATCGACGAAGCGCGGTGAGGTTTCACGCGGAAACGCGGGGGATGCCGGGCGAGAACGAACTGCGAATCAGTCCTTACCCGGCCAATTGCCACGACGGTTGATCGATCAGGCGTTGGCCAACGACTCGCGTCGCTCCCAGGTCCTTTTCAAATTGAATCGAATGACACTCTGGTGACTGCTCCAGCGCACCAACCAGACGAGCCGAGTGCGACACGATCCAGACCTGCGTCTGCCCGGAAGCGGTTGTCATCAAGCGCGCCAAAGCGGGAAGCAGATCCGGATGAAGACTCGTTTCCGGTTCATTGAGGACCATCAGCGCGGGCGGACGCGGAGTCAGCAGCGCTGCGATCCAATACACATATCGAAGCGTTCCATCCGACAGCTCTGCCCCCGTCAGCGCGTTTGGACGTCTACCGCCGATAACCCAGCGCCACCATCCCCGTTCGCTTGCCCTCCCCGCCGCCCGCCCTCACGTTGACCACGAAGCCTCGCGAGACCGGCAGGAGCGCCTCGGCCACGACCTCGGTCCGGTCGAGGGAATCGAGATCGCTTCCGCTGCGGATCTCATCGCGGCCGACGCCGGCGCGCAGTCCGTAATAGTGACCTTCGCCGCCGAAGTAACGACGGATTACCAGCTGTCCGGCTGCGGTGTCGTCCGCGCGATACCCACGCCCCGCGAAGTACCAGTTGCCGCGGTACAGACCGGCAGAGGCGCTGTACACCATCACCGAATCGTCGAAGCCGAGATAGCGTGCGCCGGCGGAGACCTCGACTCCGCGGCCGATCACGTGAAAGAACTCGGCGCCGAATCGCGTATCCGGATAGAGAACTCCGTCCGTAGCGACTCCTCCCGAGAGCCACACATACGAACGGCCGCCGAAGCGCGGATAGAACTCCACCTCCGCCATCTCATCCCGCAATGAGAAACGCCGCGCTTGCGATGCCCGGGCGACGAACGCGCCGGCAGTCGTTGGAATCTTCGCTGAGACGAACGGCTCGACCCAGTCCGAGGAGTCGTCGAAAGCGTCGTACTGGAGGCCGGCGAAATACTCGGCGCGTTCGCGGGGCCCGCGGGACCACCGCTCCACGTTCGCAAGGGCCTGCCGTGCGTCGTCGTTGAGCGGGTCGATCTCGATCGCTCGCTCCAGAACAGCGCGCGCCTCTTCGTATCGCCCCTCCCATAACAGCACGATGCCGTAAAGAGTGCGGGCGTCGTTGTCCGAAGGATTCGCCGAGAGATGCGCCTCGAGCATCCGCAAAGCTTCCACACGCTGTCCGCTCGTGGCGAGCTCACGCGCGCGTGAGGGAGTGTCCTGAGCGGCAGCGACAGCGGCCAGCGCGAACATCGACAAGATCACGCAGAACTTCTTCATGGTGCCCTCCATCCTCGCCTTTCCATCGCTCCCCAACCCTGCTTGCCGCGAAGCCCGTCGATGAGCCCGCGCGTCCGCCACCAGGTATGGAGCTGCCGAAAGCCCAGGTTCTCTAGAACGGCTGCGAGAAAGAGCCGAGCCAGGTCGGCCGGCGATGGGTAGCGACGCCGCGTCAACTCTTCCAGAACCACGGCGCTGAGCGACAGGACAATGCCGAACAGGATCGAAACGACCGCGAACAGCAGCGCCACGTTCGGCGAGATCAAGCCGGTGGCCAGTCCGAAAATCGTCACGGCGTATCCGATCAGCTCGACGGCGGGGCCGAGCATTTCGAAGATCAGAAAATACGGCAGCGCAAAAAGTCCGATCGCACCGTAGCGCGGACGCAAGATCATCCCGCGATGCAGCGACATCGAATCGACAGTCCCCCGTTGCCATCGGTTGCGCTGCCGCTGCAGGATCCGCAGTGACTCCGGAACCTCCGTCCAGCAGACCGGTTCGGCCACGAAGACGACTCGATATCGGCGCCGCGCGTCGCGCCAGCGCCGGTGGAGGCGGACCACCAGCTCCATGTCTTCCCCGACCGTCGACGTGAGCCAGCCGCCAGCTTCGATTACGGCGTCGCGACGGAAAACGCCAAAAGCGCCGGAAATGATGAGAAGGGAATTGAGGAAGCTGAATGCGACGCGGCCACCGAGAAACGCACGCAGATATTCAACAGCCTGAAAGAGCGGAAGCAGCGTTCGCGGCGCATGCACCTCGGTCACTCTTCCCCCATCTACGGTGCATCCGTTGACCACCCGGATCATTCCTCCGGCGGCGATCGTCGAGTCGTCCTCCAGAAACGGCTGGATCACAAAGAGGAGCGCTCGCTCCTCGAGAAGGGAGTCGGAGTCGACGGCGCAGACGACCGGGGCGCGCGCGACGTTGATCCCCGCGTTCAGCGAATCCGCCTTCCCTCCGTTCTCCTTGTCGATGACGACCAGGCGGATGGGATCGCGCGACTCGTAGATCGCGCGTACGGGCTTCGTCGGGAGCGTCCCGTCGGGCGTGCGGCCGGAGCGATAGAGCTTGAACTCGTCGATGAGGATCTGAAGCGTCTCATCCTTCGACCCGTCGTTGATGACGATGACCTCGTGATTCGGATAATGAAGGGCCAGCATTGCCCGCACGCTCTCCCGGCACGTCGCAGCTTCGTTGAATGCGGGCGCGAGAACCGCGACGGGCGGCAGGAGCGGAGATCGAAGCAGCGCATCCTGCTGCGTTCGCGAGAGTACTCCGCGGTCTCGCCACAACGCGAAGAATCCGAGCACCGTCAGGAACATGTAGAGGATGTTGATCGTGGCGACGTAGTACGCAATCCAGGTCACCGTGAGGTCGAATACGCGCCCCCAGACCTCGAACGCGCTCATGAAAAATGCAGCCTTCCGATGGTCGCTTTCTCCAGCGCTTCAAATGCAACTGCGGCCGCGAAGCGATCGTCCGAAGCCACCACCCTTTCCAGCCGGCCCATGCCCTCCGGCATCACCGCGACGGCGAATGCCGCGGCGAGTGCCGCACTGCGGTCGCGATCGTTGAGATTTTCGACCAGCCCGTCAAGCAGCGCTTCGAGCCGCAGCTTGCGGGCCGTCTCCGCGGCGGCCCGGCGAACCTCCGGATCGGAATCTCGCAACGCGTGACCGACATTCGTTTCGTACCCGCCGGGCGCAGAATAAGGGAGGGCGCGCAACGCGGCGGCGCGTACGCGCGGGTCGCCGTGACGGAGAACCATCGCGACTTCGGGGACCGGCAGCGAACGCTTCCACGCATGCAGCATCTCCAGAGCCGCGAGCACTCGCGAGGAGTCATCCGAACGAAGGGCTCGCGGAATCTGCACCTCGGCAAGCCGTTGCGCATGCGGCTCCAGCTCTTCCGCGGCCACGGCGCGCTCCAGCAGATTCCCACCCGCGGCCTTCGCAAACACCTCCTCGAGTCGCCCCTCGGGCTCCGGGCTCGTGATACCGAACTCCCGTCCCAGCTCCAAAATGCGCTCGCGCGACGATCCGCGCAGCGTGGCAGCCATCGCGGCGATCTCGCGCTCCACGTCACGCCTCGATGCTGCCAGATAACCACGCAGCGCGCGAACGCGATCCCGTCCGGCGACGACATCGGACGCGAGGTTCCCGGCTATCCTGAGGCGGAGCTCCGCAGAGCGGGCCTCGCGGCGCGCCCGAACGGCTTTCTTCGCCATCAGGGCGGTGAGCATGACGACGATGCAGACGGCCTGAACGATCGCCACCGACAGGGCCAGAGCGAGACCGGCGTCGGGAATGCGTGTTCTCGCGAAGAAGAGATGAACGGCGCCGATCGCGGCGGACCAGCCAATGATGACGAACAGCGTCGAGAGCCAGATGGTGAGTCGGCCACCCTCCTTCACGAGTCCTTCCTGATGATCCGCTTGAGCCGCGCCAGCAGCTCCATCGGGTTGAAAGGCTTCACCACGTAGTCGTCGGCTCCGAGGGCAAAGGCGCGTACGACGTCCGATTCCTGCTGGACGGAGGTGAGCATCACCACCGGCGTCGACGCGACAGCGGGATCCTGACGAATCGAAGAGAGAACCTGAAAGCCGTCCATGTGCGGCATATTCACGTCCAGAATCACGATCGCGGGTCGATGGCGGAGCACGAGCTCGAGCGCCATCTTTCCATCCGAGCCAATGTGGCAGGTCATCCCGCTCTGCGTCACGACCGCGCGCACGATGGCTGTCGTGGTCGGATCATCGTCTGCCGCGACGACGACCGGTACGGCGGCGGCGCGGCGCACCGCGGCAGGACGTCGGACCAGGAGGTTGCCGGCACGCAACAGCAACTCGGCGCCGTCGAGCGGTGGAGCTATGACGAAGTCGCAGGAGATCTGCGGGTCGATCTTCCCGACGGCGTCGATGCTCGCGAGCACCAGCACCGGACAACGCTGACGCTCGAGCTCGGCCGCCGCGTCGGCTGTGGTCACGATGAGGCCGGCATCGGAAGAACCGAGTCGAGCCGCGGCACTGGAGGCCTGCCAGGCAATTTCCGCCCCATCGAGAACGGCCGTGACATCCAGCATCAGTTCGCGGGACAAACCCACGAGCGCCACGGACCGACCATTCAGCAGCGAACGGAGATCGGTCATTCCCGCATCTTCTCCCGAAACGTTCGCACGGCCTCCTCGTACTCGTTGCGGAGCCTTGCCGCCGCCTGCCGGGCGTGGGACAAATCCCCGGCCGCACCCCATTGCTCCATGTCGACGGCAATCTGCCTGACGCGGGTCGCCCCTACGCTGCCGGAGCTGCTTTTCAAGGCGTGGGCCGCCGAAGCGACTCCGTTCGGATCGTTGTTCTCAACTGCGGCTTCGATCGCCGCGATCCGGCCGGGCGCGTCTTCGATGTACAGCGCCAGAAGCTCGGCAAGAAACTCCGAATGACCGTTGGATAATTGACGCAATCCGCGCAATGTTTCAGGGTCGATGGCCGGCGAGGCATCGCTGAGCCATTTCGTCAGGACCCGGCCAAGCTCCGCGGGATCGATCGGCTTCGTCAGGTAGTCGTCCATCCCCGCGGCGAGGCATGCCTCGCGATCACCGGCGAGCGCATTCGCGGTCAGGGCAATGATCGGCGTACGCCTGCCGCTCCTTTCGCGAAGCCGGATCTCACGGGTCGCCTGGAAGCCGTCCATCTCCGGCATCTGGCAATCCATGAGCACGAGATCGTAAGGAATGCGGTTCATCGCCTCGACCGCTTCCAGACCGTTGCCGACCGTGTCGGCCGAATATCCCAGGCGCTGCAACTGGCGGATGGCGACCTTCTGATTCACGGGATTGTCTTCTGCAACGAGAATGTGGACGTTCGGATGCGAAGCCGAGGCGGCGACCGGCTGATGGGAGATCCTCCGGCCTCGGCTCTGGTTCCCCGCAATGGCATCGGTGATCGCATCGAAGAGCGCGGACTGCTTCACCGGCTTCGTGAGCGAGGCTTCGATGCCGATGCTCTGCATGAGTCCCCGTTCCAGACGGCCACCCATGGACGTCAGAAGGATGATCTTCGTTCGGGCAATAGCCTCGTCGCTCTTGATCAGTCTCGACAGCGCCAGGCCGTCCATGCCCGGCATGAGCCCGTCGACGAGCGCCACTTCGAAGGGCTTCCTGTCACGCGCGGCATCGCGCAATTTCTGCAGCGCTTCCTCACCGCTCGATGCTTCGTCCGCAACCATGCGCCACGCATCGACGTTGTGGCGGACGAGGCGGCGATTCGTCTCGTTGTCGTCCACGACGAGCACGCGTGTTCCTTCGAGATTCTCCGGGTTCCGGACCACTTCGTGGGCCATTGCCGACCGTTCGAGCGGAAGGGTGAACCAGAACGTCGATCCTTTTCCCAGGGCAGAATCGACCCCGATCGCCCCGCCCATTAATTCGACGAGCTGCTTGGAGATCGCCAGGCCCAGGCCGGTGCCGGCAAACCGTCTTCCCATCGACGCATCGGCCTGGGTGAACGGCTGGAAAAGCCGCTCACGCTGCGCGTCGCTGATCCCGATCCCGCTGTCGGTCACCGAAAACCGGATGTCCACGGTCTGATCCTGCTGCGTTTCGCGGTTGACGGTCACGATCACATCGCCCGTCTTCGTGAACTTGATGGCGTTCCCGACGAGATTCGTCAGCACTTGCCGGAGACGGCCGGCGTCGCCGATCACCAGCGGCGGCAGATCGTGATCGAAGAGCACTCCGAGAACGAGGCCTTTGGCTTGTGCCGGCTCCCCGAATAGATCGATCACCGACTCGACGGTCGAGTAAATGTCGAAGTCTCCCCGTTCGATCAGGAGCTTTCCTGCCTCGATTTTCGAGAAATCCAGGATGTCATTGATGACCGTCAGCAGCGCCTCGGCACTCGACCGGACAGTGACGGCCATGTCCCGCTGGTTGTCGTCGAGATCGGTGTCGAGGAGGAGGCCGCTCATTCCGACGATCGCATTCATCGGTGTGCGGATCTCGTGGCTCATGTTGGCGAGAAATTGCGAACGCAGCTCCGTGGCACTCACCGCCGCATCGCGCGCCGCACGATGTGCGCGGGCGAGCTCCCTCCCTTGGCCGAGGTCGCGGTGCACGAGTAATCCAATCATCGCCACGAGCAGGAGGTCGAAGAGTGTTCCGGCCGCGAGGACGAACATGGTCCGGCGCGCCGCCCGTTCGGTTTGCGCCTGGCGATCGGCGAGACGGCTGAGCTGCTGCCGCTCGATGTCCGCGGCGATCGAGCGGAAGCGGTTCATCGTGGCGATTCCCTCCCCTGAGGCGATGATCCGCTGAGCCGCTTCGAAGCCCATCTCGCGGCGGATGACGGTCACGCGCCTGATCAGGTCGAGGCGTAAAAAGGCTGCGTCGGCGAGAGGCGTCACCACCTTCTGGCCGAGATCCGCGGAAAGTTGACGCAGCAGCTCCTGGAGAACCGGAACGATCGCTTCGGATGCAGCCGCATGCGATTCGTCTCCCGTGATGACGTAAGCCCGCTGAGTGGTCTCGGCGGTCTCCATCAGCGTACGGGTCGCGTGCAGGATCGAGATCGCCTCATAGGTGCGCGCAACGAGGCGCGCCGACTCCATCGACTCCGCTGTATTGCGATACGAAAGCACGGCGCTCACGGCCGCGACAGTCATGACAACGCTGATTCCGAAGGCCAGACGGTGGCGATAGATGAACGATTTCATGTCAATCACGACCGGCCTCAGTCATGAACGATAAAAGGCGGCTCAGGATGACGTGTCTGGTTCATTCTTCGGGAGTAGCAGCGAGCAACCAGTATCTCATTGCTGGCAGCCCGAGGAACTTCTTCATCACTACTGACCGGTCACAAGAACCGGCGATGAAGAGTGGAGCGCGGGCGACCTCGCCCGCGCATGCCGGAAAGTGACGCCGGCGAGACCGGCCGCGCTCCACGCTCATCGTTCCTTCTCACGGCACCTCCCGCCCCTCACCCTCCTCGAGGATCCAGAACGACTTCTGCTTCTTTTCCTCGATCGCCCGCCTGAGATCGTCCACCGGCTCGCGCTCACCGTCGTCACCCAGGGCGAAAGTCCCGAAGTGCATGGCCACGCTCGTTCCTGCGCCGAGCCGGATATGCGCGTCCACCGCCTCCGCGGGCGAGATGTGCGCCGGCTTCATGAACCACCTCGGTAGGTAGGCGCCAATCGGCAGGAGCGCCAGACGGATCACCCCGAACCTCTCGCGGATCTCATCGAAATGCTTCCCCCACCCCGTGTCGCCCGCGAAGTAGACGTTGCCCGAGGGTCCGCTGATGACGAATCCCCCCCAGAGGTTTGCGTCGCGATCGGAGAGAGCTCGCGCCGAGAAGTGTTGCGCGGGAACCGAGGTGACCCGGACCCCGTTCGCCAGCGGGGTCTCCGTCCACCAGTCGATCTCGTGAGCGCCGTGGATCCCGTTCTTAGCCAGAAGAGCGCCGTTGCCGAGGTGGGAGACGAGTTTCGGCTGGTGCTTGGAAAGGCGGCGCAACGTCGGAAGATCGAGATGGTCGTAATGATTGTGGCTGATGAGCACGGCATCAATCGGAGGCAGATCTTCGAAGCGCACTCCCGGCGCGCGATGGCGTCTGGGTCCGGCCCACGAGACGGGCGAACACCGGTCGGACCAGATTGGATCGGTGAGGATATTGAGCCCATCCATCTGGATCAGCGTCGTCGCGTGATTGATGAATGTGATGCGGAGGCCGCCATCGGTGACGCGGCGGGGCGGAGGAGGTCCGGGAGGAGAATCGATCCATTCGCGCCACGGACCGCGTTTTGCGGTGAGCTGCCACTTGAGGAACGAGCCTTCCGACTGCCAGCCGGACTGATGGTTGTGAAAGCGGCGGCCGTCGAAATGGTCGGTGACCGGCCCGCGGTGGCGCGGCGCGGCGAACTTACGGTCGAGAAGAAAGAAGGCGACGCCGAAACCGGCGGCGAAGAGGGCGACGCGTTTCATGGGCGGACAGTTTGAATTGAGAATTGAAAATTGAGAATTGGCGTACCTGCTCTCTCAATCCTCAATTCTCAATTTGGCCCGGGTTGACCGCGCCCCGCAGCCTCCACTATTCTGGCCACCCTCCGCCGGAATAGTGGCCGGAGACGGTTCGTTGAACGGGTTCCTGCAGGCGCTTAGCTCAGTTGGTAGAGCATCACCTTCACACGGTGGGGGTCACCGGTTCGAGTCCGGTAGCGCCTACCAGGTCTCGCATCCCGACGCCGGAACGCGCCGCGGATGCGAGGCGCGCGAAGCAAGGGCGACGAGGCGTACAACCGGTACGTTGAGGAGCCCGAGCGAGCGCACCGAAGCAGATGCGTCGCGTTGCGGCGCCGAGATAGTCCCCTAGCTCAGTTGGTTAGAGCGCTACCTTGACACGGTAGAGGTCAGCGGTTCGAGTCCGCTGGGGACTACCATCCACTCCCAATACGGTGCCGGCACCATTCGGCCGACATGGAACACCACTGCCGCAGGGGAATTACTTTTCGATCTTCTTCGTGGCGCCATTTGCGGTCGCTGCCATGAGCGATCCGTCGCAACAAGCGTGACCCTACTGTCGCTGATGACGATCACGGGCAACATGTGGTCTCCGGCGCCAGCGTCGCGCCGGCGCGCCGTTCGGCGGTGAATCACTCGGCCCGGACAATCATGTCGCCCGTCCCGTTGTCGAACGACTGCACGAACGGGACGACGCGGCCCGAGCCGCTGATGACTTCGACGTCGACGATCATGTCGCGCAAATCTCCGAACGTGTCGCGCGACGTCCCCACGACGTTGCGCGCGAGGTCGGCTACGAGCAGAGCCTGATTGGCGGTGACCGTGTAGTCGCGGCTCACGCGGGCGCTGCTCGTTGCGAGCGATCCGCCCGAAAAGGCGAACTGCAGCGTCACCCGTACGACCGCTTCCTGACCACTGGCCTCGACGAGCAGGAGATTCGTGCGGAACGTCGCCGGAACCGCGCCATCGCGCGAAGCGGCCGCTGCATCGTCGACACCGGCGAAGCGCTTCGTGTCCCCGGCGCGCATCGCATCGGAGAACGGTATGACTGGGAGGCTGCCGCCCCACACCGAGGCACCACTGCTCACGGTCGACCGCGCCGCCGCCGTGACCGAAGCCGCCGGCGCCGACAGACGGACCCAGCCGCCGGAGGCGGACAGGACCGTGGTCGTGGTTTGCAATGGAGCGAGCGTGGAGGTTGCGTTTATTGACGCGGGCGGGGTCGCCCGCGCTCCAGCGGGCGGGGTCGCCCGCGCTCCACTGTGCCCGACGATTCTGCGGCGACCACTCCCCGCTCCGACGATATCCACCGATACGGCCACGACCTCGCTACCGCGGTTCGTCGTGTAGAGTTCGGTCCTTGCGCCGCTGCCCGCGTGGAGAACAGGCACGACATACATCTCATCCGTGCCGCTTCCCGCGGCAGGATCGGTGACCGCCCACCCATCTCCCGTCGCCGCGTTCGAGATGAGGCCGTAGCCCGCGAGCGTCCCGGAAGTCGCCGTGTTGACGATGCGGACCGCTGCCGCGCCGGCCGGCACGGCATCGCGCACCTCCGCGAACCCGAACGCAGCAATCGCCTCGGATGGGCGCGAGGCGATGACGTTTCCCATGGCGTCGAAAGACTCGACGCGGAAACTGCCGCTGATGCCCGATGTCTCCTGAACGAAAAGCTCCGTGGCAACCGTGGTGCTCTGCACGATGCCGCTGAGGACGATCGATCCGCTCGGTCCGGCGGATCGATCGGAACGAAACACCGGCAGCGCCGCCGAATACGTGCCCGTGGGCGATGTGGTGTTCGTCAGGACCGCGGCGATCGAGGCCTTCGAGACGTCGACGCCGCGCACCTGCACGGCTCCCGACTGCACCGAGCCGCCGAATACGCTGCCGACCAGGCCCGGGAGCGATACGCTGCTGTTCGGGAGCAACTGGGAAATGGTCGTCGACTGCGTCGGCGCTCCTCCAGCCTGAA
>CALMZP010000096.1 GCA_937870635.1 uncultured Acidobacteriota bacterium
ATGATTCACCACTCAGCGTTCATCTCGGTTCCGATTACCAAGGCGAAGCAGCGGCGCAACCGCGATCGGTCGTCGTGATTCGCACGGTACCGCTACGGCTCGTAGTCGCCGCTGTCGGCCAGCTGTTTGAGGCTCAGGCTCGGAGCGAATTTTTTTTCGGTGCGGCAGATCCGGGTGTTCCGATTCCGCGGCGCGATCACAGATCGCTTTTTCGATCATCAGGGCCTCGCTCTTCTCGGGCGAAGCGATTGGAGCACGGTGGAAATCGAGGAAGTCATCGGAACCGAAGCGGCGGACAGCGAGGGGCCGTCGGGTGCCTGATGGGAAAAGCGAAACAAAAAAAGAGGCAGCACTACGTCCCACGCTCTTACCTCAGCGCATGGACGGATCCCGCAGTGCCTCCAGACAAGGAGCCGTGGGTGTGGTTGTTTCCGGCCGAAGGTCGCATGGGTTCGCGCAAGAGCCCGAAGAACATCTTCGAGGAGACGGACTTCTACACCATCCATCGAGCCGATGGCGCTCGTGACCTGGTGCTCGAGGACGGCCTCTGTGGCCTCGAGGGCGCATTCGTAACGATTCGACACAAGCTTGCGCGGCACGAGAAGCTCACCCGCCGCGAGTATGCGCATCTTCTGGCGTTCGTGGCGGCGATGGACAGCCGAACGAAAGCAACGCGTGAGTTCGACCGTGGACAGTGGCAGAAGGTGCTCGATCTCATGGATCGGTACGAGGAGGCCTGGCAACGATCGACGCCGGAGCAGAGGCAGTCGATGGCAGGCATGACGGGCGGACTCACACGCAAGCATCGACACGAACGCGGAGAGCCAACGCTCGGCTATGACGACGTAAAGACCCTCGTCGCAAATCCGATGGAGCATAACTTCGGCGCTCGAATGAATTCGCTGTTGCCGTTCCTGGAGCGGATGAACCTCGTCATTATCGAAACGGCCGACCCTGTCGGGTTCATCACATCCGACGATCCGTGCGTGATCTACGACCCCGAGGCGTACAAACGGTCGCCTATGTTCCGCGCTCCCGCGCTGGCACTCCCAAGTGTCGAGATCACGCTTCCGCTCTCCCCTCGGCAACTCCTCATTCTCAGCTGGTGGGACATCGCCGCTCCGTTCGTGCCCGTGCCGGAGCGGATCGTCGATAGCTTCAATCGGCGCACGCGGTTCTACGCCCATGAGCACTTCGTCGTGAATCAGAACGTCACAAAGGGCATCTGGTTCGAGCCGGGGCAGGAACCGGAAAATTCGTGGGAGAAGACGCGGGGACGAACGGACGATTAGGAGACACCGGGCGCACGTTTCGGTGGAATGCGCAGGTTTGGCCGTAACCGGGCGAAGCTCGAGCGAGTATCAGCAATCCACTGCTCGACAAACGCCTCACTCTCTTCATTTCTAAAAAGCAGCGGAACATTACCTTCGCGAAGGACAAGCCTGCGATACCAGTGCTTGGCGCGCCGGTCAAAGACCGTCAGAAGCACCTGCCGCGTCTCCCGATTCTCCGTCAGCTCGACCGCTGCTTTGCCGAAGGCTTTCACGACGCGGTCGATGGCCCAGCGGCAAGAGGTGACACCTGTCTCAGCTGATCGATCGCGGTCATTCGCCGCCGACACGCGTGCCGGATCCGGATCCGGCTCCCCCTGCTTCGGGTAGCGAAAGTACGCCGCGAGTTGATACACCAGCAGTTCCGTGGCGCGTTCATAGGTGGACGCGTGAACGGGCAGTCCTTCTCTGAAGTACAGCTGGTCGGGATGATCAAGAAGAGTGTCGTCGAACTTGACGCCGAGACCTGCGAGAGCAGCACGGTGCGCGCGAAGGTCCTCGATGGCGAAGCCGTTCGCGTGAAAGAGCGCATCCACCAGGCGTGGCGAGACGACCGTGTCGGCCAGTGCGTGCACGCCCACTCGCCAAGCGTGCGAGTTGTACGTATTGGCGAGCGCTCGATCGAGCTGGACGATGCAATCGTCATAGGTGTACAGCATCGAACCGCCAAAGCTCCAGTAGCCTCGGCCGGACAGGATGGATCGCTCACCGCTCGGATAGCGTCGTTCAAAGTGATCGTGCGCGTACTTCATGAAGTCGAACGACACGTAGCTGTCCGTCAGGAGTCCGCGTCGCAGGCAGAGGTGATAGAGCTCGACAAGATTGTGGCTTCCTCTTACGAGCGCCCGCTCTTGGGGCGTCCACGTCGCCTCGACCTCCATCAACGCCGCTTTCAGGTGGTACTCGATCGAGTACGCCAGCAGTACCGCGGCAGCAGCGTAGCTGCCCTGCAGGAACAGAAGCCGGCCGGACGCGTAATGTTCAAACCTCAGCTCGAGGAACTTCTGACGGAGATTTTCGCGCGCGATGCTCGCCCAGTAGGCGTTGTAGGTCGGATACTGCTTGAGCGTCTCAAACGTGAGCTCGAGCGGCTCGCGTTCGGCGAGCGCTTTGCCCTCAGCAGTGATCCGCCAGACGCTAGAACTCGTGCGCTCGAGAAGCCCGGCCGTTCCCAGAGAGTTCAGCGCTGCAGCGACGATGTCAGAGGCAGTCCTGGTCGGCCGCTCGAGCAAGTCAATTAGAGACTCGGACAGGAGCGACGTAGTGTCGTTGATACTCAGTTCGCTCTTCGCAGCGAGCAGCCGCAAAACGGGTCCAAGAAGCTTTTCATGCGAGGTGGCCACGATTCGTTGAGAAGGCTATCCGCCCCGAGTGCTAGTTGACGAGGACGAATGATCGCGCGCTTTCGGCACGATCCCGAACTGCGCGAGCCACGTCAGGTCGAGACACCATTCTTTGCGCGTCCGCAGCTTCCAGAGCGCGAAGTGGAGCTCCAGGTAGCGGTTCGCGTCGCCGATCGACCAGTCGTTGACTTCGCAGAGATGCAGCGTTGCGTCCGGGCCGCGGCCGTTCTCGTTTGCGCGGCCGAAGTGCTTGACGTCGTGGCATGCGGGGCAGAGCGCAATCAGGCCGACGAGGCGCTGGCAACTCTGCGCGTCATCGAACTCCCACCGCTCATGGCAGGCGACGCGGTACTGATGACCAACTCCTCCACAGATCTCGCAGCGATAGTTCGCCGCCGCATACGCACCGCGGCGCAGCTTGTCCCAGTGGCTTACACGCAGGGCGGAGCGAAGATTCGAGCCCCACGTGCTCGAGGGAAGGAGCTCCACGGTCAGCCGCGGCGCGCCGAAGCCTCGTGTGAGCTCTTCGAGGACGCCGTTCACCGTATCGGGAACGCGCACCTCTTTCGGCCTCCGCTGCCGCATCTTCTGATGGTACGTCGGCGGAATCGGGAAGCCATGTGGCGCGCTCTGGACCGTTATTCACAAGCCTCGCGGAGCAGCCGCGCAATCTCTTCCAGGGCCGCGGTGGTCCGTTCGTACAACTGATCGACCGCGGTGCCCCAGCCGGTTTTGTGCGCGGCAGGATCGATGCCGACGTCGTTGAGGTTCTGATCGATGCGCGCCTGCGCCGACGGATCGGTCGCATGGCTGGCGAGATCGCGTAAGGTCCGGCCGGCGAAGAGGACCTTCACCGCCGGATTCCGCAGCTCGCGATTCCATCTCGCCGCGAGCTCGGCCGATGCGTCGGCGAGGGTCAGCCCCGACTCGTGGGCCAGGTCGGCGATGACTGCCAGGACGCCGACGAGACCGAGCGTCTGCAGGTCCTTGATGTCGGACGGAGGGATCCCGATGGTCGTGGCCACTCGCCGAAGGGCTCGCTGCTGCAGCCGCTCGATGAGCGCCGCCACCGTAACCGTACGGCGCAGAAAGTCGGTGCGCGACATCGACTGCGGTGCGCGATAGGCGAGGGATTTCAACTCAGTCATCGTCCACCAGCCGTGATAGTCGACCTTCGTCTTCGTCGGCGAGGCGATCGTTTCGTCGGGAAGCTCCAGACCGACTGCGGTCGCCGTCTCCTGAATCGCCTCCACGAGCGAATAGAACGCGGTGATCAACTTTGTCGCGCGAGTACCGATGTTCTCGTTCCCGAGCACGCGGCGCTGCTCGAGGGCAATCTCCGGCTCGACGGCGAACTGATGCACGTGACGGATGACGTCGGCCGGACAACCTTCGTAAATCTTCTTCAGCTCGTATGCGAAGTAGTCCCGTCCGACGCGGTCACTGAACGAAAGCGCCCAACGACCCTCGTACCCGATACCACCATCCGTCGGATCGACATCGAACTCGTCGCGATCTTCATATGCCTCGAGCACGGCATCGCGGATGTACACGCGATCGATGGTGCTCATCATGAACGCCCGCTTGCCGTTGACCGGTCCCTGAAAGCCTGGCCACGTCAAGGCCGGCTTCGGCTCGTCGTCGAAGGCCTTCACGCGTTTCGCGGGCTTCAACACGAGTCGGCAGCCCCACGCGGCGACGAAGTACGGGAACTCCCGATCGTGCGTCCGCTTGATGTCGATGGAGCGGCCCGGCAGCTCCATGAAGATGGCGTCCTCGCGGCCCAGCAGCGCTGGCGCGATCGCCTCGAGGCGCAGCCCGTCCAGTTCTTCGCCCGTGACCTGCCCGAACTCCTCGCCGCCGTTCGGCGCGACCTCGGCGCGTTCGTCGGCGCGGATCCCGACGACCTCGCCCTGCTCATCA
>CALMZP010000097.1 GCA_937870635.1 uncultured Acidobacteriota bacterium
CACAAGCTCGTGGTCGAGACACAGGCGCCGCTCCGTATCGCCGCGGATCAGCATCAGCTTCACCAGGCGTTCATCAATCTCATTCTCAACGCGCGCGATGCAATGCCCGAGGGCGGCGTGATTACGCTCGGGGTATCGCGCGAAAGTTCCGGCGCGAAGTTCGTGTTTGGAGAGGTCCCGCATGTGGAGCGGTTCGCTCATCTCGTCATCGAAGACACGGGGATCGGAATGTCCACCGAAACGCTCGATCGCATCTTCGAGCCGCTCTTTACGACCAAGAAGAACGGCACCGGCCTGGGGCTTCCCGTTACCCGCCAGGTCGTGACTCGGCACGGCGGCGAGATGTTCGTCGAGAGCAAGCCCGGCAAAGGGACGCGATTCCACCTCTTCATACCGCTCACCGGCGTACCGCAGACCGCGGTGGCTGCTCAGGCGAACGCCCACTTCACAAAGTGCCGCAAGGTCCTCCTGGTCGAGGACGAATCCTCCGTGGCCGCCGGGATCGCCGCGCTGCTCGAATCGGAAGGCATCGCAGTGGAGGTGGCCGCTACCGGCGAGGCGGTCCTGCCGGCGCTCGCCGTCTCGCGTCCGGACGCTGTCATTCTCGACATCGGTCTGCCCGATATCGAAGGAACGAGAGTGTACGAGCGGATCGCCACGCAATACCCCGATCTCCCGGTGGTGTTCTCCAGCGGCCACGGCGACGCCTTGAAACTGGAGCAGTACCTTTTGAACCCGCACGTGGCTTTCCTTCTCAAACCCTACGAGATCGAAACGTTGCTGGAGACGCTGAATCGCGTGGTGGCGTGACGACTCGCCGTGCACCGGGCACCGTTAACCGTTAACCGTTAACGGTTAACGGTCCCCCCCCCCGCGGGCGAGGTCGCCCGCGCTCCACAGATCTGCCTACGGTCCAGGGTCCAGGGTTCAAGGTCTACACTACGCACCGCGTGCCCAAGCCTTACATCGCTCTCGCCCGTCCCTTCACGCTTCTTCCACCGCTCCTCGGCATCATCTCGGGAGCGATCTGCGCCTGGGGCTCCGCGCACAATCCTGATCCGTCACGACATCTGACGGCGTCGGTGGTTCTCACCGTCGTTCTGGGCTCGCTCTGCGCGTCATTTCTCAACGCGGCATCGAACGCGATCAATCAGATCTACGACCTCGAGATCGATCGGATCAACAAGCCGGGGCGTCCGCTGGTCACCGGCGAGCTCACCCTGCGCCAGGCGTGGATCTTCACGTGGGTGACGTACGCGCTGGCGATCGTTCCGACATGGCTCGTCGTCGTTTATCCATACACGGAGTGGACGCAGAAGCTCTTCGCTCCGCTCTCCGCGCACGAATGCTTCTGGATCTACATCGCGGGCATGGTCTTCACGTTCATCTACTCCGCTCCGGCGATGGGACGCACGAAGCGCCACGCGATCCTGGCGAACGTGACGATCGCCATCCCGCGCGGATGCCTGCTGAAGGTCGCCGGATGGACGATGGTCGCCAGCGCAAGGCATGCGGAGCCGTGGTTCATAGGCGGCATCTTCATGTTCTTTCTGCTCGGAGCCGCATCGACGAAGGACTTCAGCGACATGAAGGGAGATCTCGCCGGCGGATGTCACACGCTGCCGATCCGTTTCGGCGTGCGCCGCGCGGCGTGGATGATCGCGCCGTTCTTCGTTCTGCCGTGGCTCCTGATGCCTGTTGGCGTTTCCCTGGGCGTCCTGACAGGAAACGCGACGTTCATCTCGGTGCTGGGTGTCGCCCTTGCGATCTGGGGCGCGTACACGGTGTACCTCATCGTGCGCAACCCCGATGAGTTGACGGCCACTGAGAATCACCCGTCGTGGCGGCACATGTATCTGATGCTGATGGCGGCTCAGATCGGGTTCGCGATCGCCTATCTCGTCTAGTGTGGTGAAATGAATCATGCTCGACCTGAGCGCTGAGATGGAGCGGCTGGGAGCGACCCCAGCGGCGCTTGCCCGCGAGCGGCGCGAAGTCTTCTCGATCTTTCCTGAGCTGCGCGCGATGTCGTGGGGCGGGGCGACGCTCATCGCCACGGGCGCGGGTGTCCTTCTCTCGAGGAATCTCGACCGCATCGGCCCCTTCGCTCTGGCGACGGCGGTGCTCGTTGCCGCCGCTGCCGCTTACGGCTATGCGATCTGGCGGAAACGCTCGGCACGCACCTCCCTCGTCGATGAGTACATCCTTCTTCTGGGTGCGCTGCTGCTCAGCGCTGACCTCGGATACATCGAGGCGCAGTTTCATCTCCTCGATCATGGCTGGCCGCGCCATCTGCTCGTGCTGACGGTGATCCATGCTGCGGGCGCGTACTACTTCGGCTCGCGCACGCTGCTCGCCCTGTCGCTGATGGCGCTCACGGCGTGGATGGGGATCGAGCGCCGCGTGGACGCCGTCTTCGATTCCGGAACGGAGACGGGAATCCGGGCCATGGTGACGGCCGCCATGATTCTGCTCTGGCGCGCCGCGGATTCCAGATGGCGTGGAGCGCGGGCGACCCCGCCCGCGCATTCTTTCCAGCGTGTCTTCGAGCACGCCGCAGCGAACGTGGCACTCGCGGGAGCGATGATGCTGGTGTTCCAGAACGGCACGCGGTTCATCGGCACGGTCATCGTCCTCGCATTCGCGGCGTTCACGATGCGCTACGGATTCAAGGTGCGTGTCGAGTCGTTCGTGATCTACGCGTACGCTTATGCCGCCCTGGCAGTGCTCGTCCTCGGCGCGGATCTGATCCGTGTCGATGAACTGATCATGCTCTTCCTGATCGTCGCTTCGATCGCCGCCATCGCCGGCCTGTTTTTCCTCCACAGCGAATTCCGGAGAAGAAAGGCATGACCGGGCCGACTGTGGCGGACGAGCGCGCGCTCGAACTGCGCGCGCGAGGGTTCGATGCTCCGATGGAGGTGGCGTGGCGCCGGAACTCTCTCGGACTGTCGATTCTTTTCTTCGTTCTGGCGAGCATCGCGGTGTTCGCGACCTTCGGGTTTTTCAAGTTGATCGACATGCCCGGTGCCGGATACATCACCGCGGCGGTCTGCCTGGCTCTTGCAGAGGGTTTGATCCGCACGCGCCGTTTCTTCGGTACAGGGGTCGAGTCCGCGCTGTGGCTCGGCGGCCTCTTCGCGTTCATCTTCGGGCTGCCGGGCAGCGGCAGCGAAGAGGTGATCCTGCTGTTTGCGACCGCATCTGCGATTGCCGGATGGCGTGTGCGCAACGCACTTTTCGGCGGGTTCGCCTGCGCGCTGACGATCGGGTACTTCATCGCGAAGAATGAGCACATCGTTGCGGTCGTAGCAGCGATCGTCGTGACTCTCGTCGCAGTCGCCGCAGTTGCCCGCGAATGGCGGCGCCCGTCCACCGAAGCTCTGTGGATGGTCCTGGCCCTCGTATCGATGCCTGTCGCGACACTCGGCGGTCTCCGGCGGATCGAGGCATGGTGGTCGATTGTTTTCACGCTGCTTGCAGCCGCGTTGATCACAATCGGCCTCAAACTCCGATCGCACACACCGCTGATTGCCGCCGCGGTGAACGCGGTAATCGCCGTCGCCGTACTGGCCGCGCACGACCTTCTTCCTTTCGCTGTCGAATGGCGGCTGGTCACTGCCGGCGCAGCGCTCCTTGCTGCCAGCGCTCTCATCGCGCGCGCGATGCGCGAACGCACAACAGGCATCGTCGCCACTCCGGAAGCGTTGACGAAAGCGGACGACGATCTCCAGATCCTGGCCACCATCGCCGCCCAACCGCACGTCGAAGTTCAGCCCGCTACATCCGAGGGTGGCCGTTTCGGCGGAGCGGGTTCCACGGGCGAGTTTTAGTTACACTCCCGGCATGGCTCGCCCAGGCTATTCCGCGGGCGGCGGCGTCGCCGCCGTCTTCTACGTACTTCGTCTCGCTCTTCAGGTCGGCCCGTTCAAACTGTGGAAACGATCCCGTTCCCGCAACGCGTGCAAGACATGCGCGGTGGGCATGGGAGGTCAACGCGGCGGCATGGTCAACGAGGAAGGGCACTTCCCCGAGATCTGCAAGAAGTCCATTCAGGCCCAGGCCGCGGACATGGCCGGCGCGATCAGCGAAGAGTTCTTCCGCACGACCCCGATCTCCGCTCTCGAGCGCCTGACCTCCGCTCAGTTCGAAAAACTCGGCCGCCTCACATTCCCGATCATGGCTTCCGAAGGTGATTCACATTTCCGCAGGATCTCGTGGGACGAGGCTTATGAACGTGCTGCCGGAGCGTTCCGCGGCGCGAAGCCGGAAGAAACGTTCTTCTATTCGTCCGGCCGCGCGAGCAACGAAGCGGCCTACCTGATGATGCTCGTTGCGCGCGCATACGGCACGGCCAACATCAATAACTGCTCCTACTACTGTCATCAGGCGTCCGGCGTCGCGCTCTCCCACGTCTACGGCTCGGGCACGGCTTCCATCACTCTGGATGACCTTCGCGAGGCCGACGTCGCTCTCGTCGCCGGTGCCAATCCCGCCAGCAATCACCCCCGCCTCATCACGCAGCTCGTCGATCTCCGCAAACGCGGCGGGAAGGTGATCGTCGTCAATCCACTGCGCGAGCTGGGTCTGGTGCGCTTCCGGATTCCATCGAAAGTCGGGAGCATGCTCTTCGGGTCGACCGTCTCCGACGTGTACCTTCAGCCGCATATCGGCGGCGACATCGCGCTCTACAAAATGCTGCTCAAGGAACTGGTGGGGCGCGGTGCAATCGACGAGCATTTTCTCGCCGCACACACCACGGGTTGGGACGAAGTGCGGCGCGACCTCGAGGCCTCGTCGTGGGAGTCGCTTGCCGCGGCGTCCGGTCTCTCACGGGCCGACATCGCCGGGGCGGTGGAGATTCTCGCCGCGGGGAAGCGCGGGATCTTTCTCTGGGCGATGGGCCTCACTCACCACACCTTCGGAACGGACAATATTCTTGCGCTTTCGAACCTCGCGCTCGCGCGGGGATGGCTTGGGAAACGCGGCGCGGGTCTTCTCCCGATCCGCGGCCATTCGAATGTGCAGGGCGTCGGATCGATGGGCGTCGCACCCGAATTGCGCACCGCGTTCCGCGAGCGGTTCGAATCGATGTACGGCATCGCGTCGAAGGCAGGAGGATTCGACACCTACCAGTCGATGAACGCCGCACACGACGGCCGCATCAAGGCCGCCCTCCTCCTCGGCGGCAACCTCTTCGCGAGCAACCCCGACCGTGACTGGGCGGGCCGCAGTCTCCGCAACATCCCCATGACGTTCTCGATGACGACGAAGCTCAACGAAGGCCACGTTCACGGGCGAGGTGGCACCGCCGTCATCGTTCCCGTGCTCGCGCGCGACGAGGAAGCGCAGGCCACGACGCAGGAATCGATGTTCAACTTCGTCCGGCTGTCGGACGGCGGCCTTCCGGCCATGCCTGGCGAATTCCGCTCCGAGGTGGAAGTGCTGGCGTCGCTCGCGGAGAGGATTCTGCCGCCGGGGCGTTTCGACTGGCGGCGTCTCCGGTCGCACGCGGCGCTGCGCGAGGAGATTGCCCGCGTGGTTCCCGGCTTCGAGGCCATGGGCGGCATCGATCGCTCGAAGGAAGAGTTCCAGATCGGCGGCCGCACGTTTCACGAAGCGAAATTCAAGACACCGGACGGGAAGGCGCACTTCGCGGTCATTCCTCTTCCCGAGACCGCCCCCGCGCCGGGCGGGTTCAAACTCATGACCATTCGGTCCGAGGGACAGTTCAATACGGTGGTCTACGACGAGGACGATGTCTATCGCGGAGCGAAGACCCGCGATGTGGTCCTCATTTCACAAGCGGACGCCGACGCCCTCGGCGTCGGCGAGGGAGACAAGGTCGTCGTGAGAAGCGAAGCAGGGCAGATGGCCGCGCGCGTCTCCATCGCCGAGATCCGCCCGCGCAACCTGGCCATGTATTACCCGGAAGCGAACGTGCTCGTCCCGCGGCGCCTCGATCCGAGGTCGAAGACGCCGGCGTTCAAGTCGGTGGATGTGCGCATCGAGCGGGTCTGACTCATCACCCGAAAAAGCGGTGAAGGTCGTCCCCGTCAAGGACGGCCACACCCGTTACACTGCCGGTGTTGAGCGCGCGGCAACTCACGATGCACTGGGTTTGCGCCTTTGTCCTTCTGGGCGCTTTCTTTCTCCGGGCGCCGGTGCTGTGGGACCTCGACTCGTACTACCACCTCGCCGTGGCGCGCCATTATCTGGAGAGCGGAGTTGCTGCCCCGGTACCGTGGCTGCGTTTCAGCCTGCTCAGCAGCGGGGCTGACAAGGAGTGGCTGTTCCATCTGCTGCTGATGCCCTTCGCGGCGTTGGCCGACCCGGCGATCGGCGGCCGCGTCGCGCTCGCGGCGATCAACGCAACGATCGCCACGGTCATCGCCGCGATCGCTGGACGCGCCCTCGGCTCCGCGGCACTCGTGGTGCCGCTCTGGCTGTGGATCGCCGCTCCGCCATTCTTCGCGCGGATGATGCGGCTGCGGCCGGAGCTGCTGGCCCTGCTCATCATCCTGTGCGCGATCGTCGCCGCCGCGAAGGGCCGATACCGCATTCTCGGGCTGCTCGCCTTCGCGTTCGCGTCCGCTTACACCGCTTTCCACGTGTTCGTAGCGCTGGCAATCGCCTGGCAGGTGTGGCAGTGGTTCGCGGCGCGGGAGCGGAACTTCCACATCATCGGCGCAACGCTCGCCGGGACGGCCGCGGGACTGTTCCTCCGGCCACATCCGATCGAGAACCTGAAGCTCTGGTACGTCCAGAACGTCGAGTTCTTTCAGCACGTCGATCGGCTCGACGTCGGCGCGGAGATCCATCCGCCCGCGTGGCCGCAGACGATCATTCGTTCATCGGTGTGGATCGCGACGCTGATCGTCATCGCTCTGCTGGCGACGCGGAAAGGACACGCGGTTGATCGTGAGGCGAAGCTTTTCGCGTTCACCGCGATCAGCGCCGCCGCGTTCCTGATCCTGTTCGTTCGTATGGGCCGCATGGCGACGTATGTCTATCCACTCCTGACTCTCGTCGTTGTGCTCGCCGCGTGGAGGCGCGTCCGCGTGCGGACAGCGGCGATCATCTTTGCCGGGGGCGCTGCTCTAGCGCTGCCGCTGACCTTCGATCGCGGCGTTCGCGATGTCATCGTGCACCTCTCCACGGCGGTGTCGGAGCTCGACTGGTTCACGTTTGGCCGCGCCGTGCCGTCCGGCGCGAAGGTGGCCGCCACATGGGCGAGTACCGAGGCGTATGTGTTCTGGGCTCCGCAGGGCCGGTATTTGAACGCGCTCGATCCGCTGTTCATGGCCCGGCCGTATCCGCGCGCGCATGCAGCGCAGCGCCGGCTGTTCAGCGGTCTCGATCCGGACGTGCCGTTCACCCTCCAGCGGGGCCTAGACAGCGATTACCTGGCACTCGACTGGACCACCGCGCCGCCGCTTCTCGTCGAACGTCTTCGCGGCGATCCGCGTCTCCAGGTCGTGTACGGCGGATACAACGCTCTTTTCCGCGTGCGTGCCGCGCCGGGCTTCATCACAGCGTGGGATCCCGCTGCAGCGAGTGCCGGCGATCCGATCGCGGCATTCGTCGACGTCACGGAGCTGGCGAAAGACGGATGCGCGACAGTTCGTCACCAGTTGAACGCCGATGTTGGCTCCAGCGTCACGCTGGCGTTCGCTCCATGGGGTCCTTCCGCGCTCATGATCGACGGCATGGAGCTGGTGAGGGAGGACGAATCGCCGCTGGCGATCCTCGCTCGCGAAAAAAAAATCGAGATTCTTCTGTCCGCGGGTGTGCATACGGTCGAGGTGAGGACGTGTCGTGACCGTGGAACCGCCGGCTTTTTCCTGCGGCGCGTTCGATAGGTTTCCTCGGCTGCATCGCGGAAAAGGGGTCATCAGCGGGAGGGCGAACCGCAAAGGCCCGGTTTTCCGCAGATCGAGGCTCTCCGCCGCTTTTTCGCCATTTTTCTCCATGGCTCAGTCTGCTAAATCGTGCGGAAATCATGCGTAAAAATCGATGAAAAATCATCTACGAAAAACATGTGCAAAAGGTGTGGAAAAGGGGCGGATAAACTGCGGATGGACGCCGGGAATCCTGTGAAAAACGCTGCGGATTTCCTGTCGGAAACCGGTGGATAAGTGGTGGAAATCAGGCTTGCACACCGTCGTGTGCGAAATAAGCTAAAGCCCTCAAACCAGAATACTTACGCTAGGAATAGTGTTACCGGAGTCAGCCACCACAAGATCTGGTGGTCGTCCTCTTGACATCGCCGGGGAGCGAGCGTAGCTTGGGCCGCAACACAAAACAACACGGTGAAGCGAGGGAGGACCATGAAGGAATTGAAGCATTCGTCACGTCTTGCCACCCGTTCCCCGATGCGCTCGGTTTCTCTTCAGATTCGGGAGTACCAGGTCACGGTGAAGGTCAAAACGTCGGTGCCTCAGGCGGTCCGTCCGGCGGTTCGCTAGGTTGATATGAAGAAGGCTTTCGGCTCTTGGCTCTTGGCTCTTGGGACGCTCGTGGCACGAGCTCCCCAGAGCCAGGAGCCCAGAGCCAAGAGCCGGTAACAGGAAGACAAGGCCGGGGACGGGAAGCGCGCGCCCGTCCCCCTTTTTGTCTCCGGAAGGGAGCGAGGAGAACATGACATCCATCGATGTAACAGGCCAGACGATTCGGCGAAACAGCTCGCCGAAAAACAACAAGCCGGGGCGTAAGGAAACGAAGACCGGCGGGATCGAGGTCTCGCGGTATTTCACACGGCCCGGCGTAGACGTATACGACACCTGCGAGTGGGAGCTTCGATCCGCGGTCATCACCAATGAGCGCGGGGAGATGGTCTTCGAGCAGAAAGACGTGGAGATGCCGAAGTTCTGGTCGCAGATGGCGACCAACGTCGTCGTCTCGAAATACTTCCGCGGCCACCTCGGCACGCCCGAGCGCGAGACATCCGTCCGCCAGCTCATCGGCCGCGTCGTCCGCACCATCACCCAGTGGGGGCGCGAAGGCGGCTATTTCGCCAGTGAAGCGGACGGCGACACCTTCCGCGACGAGCTGACCCACATCCTTCTCTATCAGATGGCTTCGTTCAATTCGCCGGTGTGGTTCAACGTCGGCGTCGAAGCGCGCCCGCAGTGCTCGGCCTGTTTCATCAACTCCGTCCAGGACACGATGGACTCGATCCTCGGCCTGGCGCGGACCGAGGGAATGCTGTTCAAGTACGGTTCAGGCACCGGCTCGAACCTTTCGAACATACGCTCCTCCCGCGAGCTCCTCGCCGGCGGCGGCACCGCCTCCGGTCCGGTCTCCTTCATGAAGGGATACGACTCGTTCGCGGGTGTCATCAAGTCGGGCGGCAAGACCCGCCGCGCTGCGAAGATGGTCATCCTCAACGCCGATCATCCGGACATCGTCGACTTCATCGAGTCGAAGGAGAAGGAAGAGAAGAAGGCCTGGGCTCTGATCGACGCCGGCTACGACGGCGCGTTCAACGCTCCCGGCGGCGCGTACGACTCGGTGCAGTTCCAGAACGCGAACCACTCCGTCCGCGTGACCGACGACTTCATGAAGGCATATGAGCGCGACGGCGAGTGGACGACGCGCGCGGTGACCGACAAGAGCCGCGTGATGGACACGTACAAGGCTCGCGAGCTGATGCGGAAGATGGCCGAGTCGGCGTGGGTCTGCGGCGATCCGGGCATGCAGTTCGACACGACCGTCAATGACTGGCATCCCTGCCCGAACACGGCGCGCATCAACGCGTCGAACCCGTGCTCGGAGTACATGTTCCTCGATGACTCCGCGTGCAACCTCGCTTCGCTGAATCTGATGAAGTTCTATTCGGAGACGGCCGGCTTCGACGTCGAGTCGTATCGCGCCGCGCTGCGGATCGTCATCACGGCGCAGGAGATCACGGTCGACTACGCGTCGTACCCGACGCCGGCGATCGAGAAGAACTCGCACGCCTTCCGCCCGCTGGGCATCGGCTACGCCAACCTCGGCGCGCTGCTGATGGCGCGCGGCCTGGCGTACGACAGTGAAGAAGGCCGTGACTACGCGGCGGCGATGACGTCGATCCTCTCCGGAGAGTCGTACGCGCAGTCGGCGCGCATCGCCGGGAAGATCGGACCGTTCGCCGGATACGCGGTGAACGAGGAGCCGTTTCTTCGCGTCATCGACAAGCATCGCCGATCGGCGTACCGCATCAGCACCAGCACGCTCCCGGCCAGCCTGGCCGAGGCGGCGACGAAGGTGTGGGACGAGGCGTATGCGCTGGGCCAGCAGTTCGGCTATCGCAACGCGCAGATCTCGGTGCTCGCTCCGACGGGAACGATCGCGTTCATGATGGACTGCGACACGACGGGCATCGAGCCCGACATCGCGCTGGTCAAGTACAAGAAGCTCGTCGGCGGCGGCATGCTCAAGATCGTCAACCAGACGGTTCCCACCGCGCTCAAACGCCTCGGCTACGATGCGAAGCAGATCAACGAGATCGTCCACTACATCGACGAGAACGACACGATCGAAGGCGCGCCGCATCTGCTCGACAGCCATCTGTCGGTGTTCGATTGCGCGTTCAAGCCGGCCAACGGCACGCGCTCGATCCACTACCAGGGACATCTGAAGATGATGGGCGCCGTGCAGCCGTTCATCAGCGGGGCGATCTCCAAGACCATCAACATGCCGACCACCGCCACGATCGAAGAGATCGAGCAGGCGTATTACGAGGCGTGGAAGCTGGGGCTGAAGGCCGTCGCGGTCTATCGCGATGGATGCAAGCGCTCGCAGCCGCTCTCGACGGCGAAGGACAAGACCGGGCTCGAGGCGCTAGGCGTGGGGCCGATGGCCGTCCGCCGCAAGCTCCCCGACGAGCGCGAGTCGATCACGCACAAGTTCTCCATCGGCGGCCACGAGGGTTACATCACCGTCGGCAAGTACGAGGATGGAACCGCCGGCGAGATCTTCATCACCATGGCCAAGGAAGGTTCGACGATCTCCGGCCTCATGGACTCGTTCGCGACCATGACGTCGCTGGCGCTGCAGCACGGAGTGCCGCTGCAGCTGCTCGTCGACAAGTTCACGCACACGCGCTTCGAGCCGTCGGGCTTCACGAAGAATCCCGAGATCCCGATGGCGAAGAGCGTGATGGACTACATCTTCAAGTGGCTGGCCACAAAGTTCCTCAGCCGCGACAGCCAGGAGGAAGCGGGCGTGATCAAGCGCGACACGATCGACGTGGTCGCCGCGCCGCCGGCTCTGAAGGCCGCGGACGCGAACGTGAGCACGCCGACGCCTAAGGACATCACCTTCATCGACGCGGTGGCCACGGCCTCGCCCGCCGTTTCATCGAGCATCGGGTTCGTCATGCCGCCGAAGGACGCCGACGCGGTGAACACGAAGGGCGGCGCGCCGATCCGGTTCCAGCAGGACGCGCCGAGCTGCAGCGACTGCGGCTCGATCATGGTGCGCAACGGCGCCTGCTACAAGTGCCTCAACTGCGGCAGCACGAGCGGGTGCTCATGAGGTACCGGCGCATGGCATAGTCCCGCCGGGAGACCCGCGGGGAAGTTGCAGTAAGGGGCGGCCGAGAGGCCGCCCTTTTTTGTTCTCCGCGAACGGGAAAGTCCTGACCCGCTGTCAGGTTTCAGGATGTTTTCAGGCCGTCAGGTGTGCGCGGCGATAGCTTTGCCCACGCAAAAGGAGGAGGAATCATGGATACGAAAGAAGTGGGAATTTTTCTACGACATGTGAGGGGAAGTGACGGGTCTGGCCTGGTGGTGCAGCGCTTGCCTGCCCTTCTACGAAATTTGAACCGTCGCCGCAGGCTCTAGGGTCACGCACCCTGAGCCGCGGAGACGGCGAAGGGACTCAAAATGCGCCGCCGTCGCATCCTGAGGCCCTTCGGCGTCTTCGCGCCTTCAGGGTGACGTGGCTCGTTTCTCCGTCTCGTGCCTCGTCACCCGTCACCCGTCACCCGTCACCGTCACTCGTCACGCCGGGTCAGGCACGGCTACTGCTCAGTCCGGATTGAGTGAATCACGCGGAACGGTCTCGATGAGCTTTGTCGGATGGCTGGCGCTGGCTGGCGTGCTCTTCCTCGTCATGGCGCTTTCCTCGGCCGTGCTGAGGCGCCTGCCTGTCTCCACGTCCCTGATCTATCTCGGCTGCGGCGTCGTGGCCGGCCCTCTCGGTTTCGGGTGGATGAGACTCGATCTGATCGAGCACGCCGGATGGATGGAGCGGCTCAGCGAGATCGCCGTGATCGTCTCGCTGTTCGTCGGAGGGCTGAAGCTCCGGCTTCCGCTGCGTGCTCCGGCCTGGAAGGCCGCTTACGTCCTGGCAGGGCCGGTGATGATCGCGTGCATTGCCGCCGTCGGCGTCGCCGGCCACCTCGTCTTCGGCCTCGATTGGTGGCTGGCGCTGCTG
Organism: uncultured Acidobacteriota bacterium; assembly: GCA_937870635.1. GTDB lineage: Bacteria > Acidobacteriota > Thermoanaerobaculia > Gp7-AA8 > Gp7-AA8 > DATLEX01. The sequence goes on from CALMZP010000097.1 coordinate 12,424, forward strand.
GTCGGAGCGGTGCTCGCGCCGACGGACCCTGTTCTGGCAGGCAGTGTGACCGTCAGCAAAGCCGGCGACGACGATCGCCTCCGTTATGCGCTTTCCGGTGAGGCCGGTCTCAACGACGGCGCCGCGTTTCCCTTCGTCGTGTTCGCGCTTTTATGGATGACGCACGGCTCGGTCGGCGGCTGGCTCACGCAATGGGCACTCGGCAAACTGCTCTGGGCTGTGCCCGCCGGTCTCCTCATCGGCTACCTGCTCGGACAGATGGGCGGACGCCTCACGATTTTTCTCCGCCGCTGGCACCGGGACGTGGAGTCGCCCAACGACTTCATCGCCCTGGCGCTGATCGCGCTTTCCTACGCCCTGACGCAGGCCGTCGGAGGATGGGGATTTCTCGCGGCCTTTGCGGCGGGCGTCGGAATGCGCAGCGCCGAACGTCGCATCGTCCGAGCCAGCCCGCATCCCGATCACGCGGCCCGCTCGGATCAGACCATTCGCGATCATCCGCCCGCCGAGACTCTCGTCGGGAGAGTCGTCGAGGCTGACGAGATGAGCGAGCCGGCTGTTGCTGCAGGCGTCGTCCTTCACGACGCCGTGACCTTCGGCGACACGGTCGACCGCCTCCTCGAAGTGTTGCTGGTCCTCGCGGTCGGGATTGCGCTCGGAACGCACTGGGACTCGCGTGCCCTGGTTCTGGCCCTTCTGCTGTTGTTCGTGATCCGTCCGCTGGCCACCCATGTCTTTCTCATCGGAACGCCGACATCCGTCCCGCAGAGGTGGTTCATCGGATGGCTGGGCATTCGAGGGATCGGCAGCATTTACTACCTCACGTACTCGCTCAGTCACGGGCTGACTGGAGGGGCTGCGGAAACGGCCGTCAGCCTCACGATGTCCGTCGTCGCGGTGAGCATCCTTCTTCATGGCGCGAGCGCCCAGCCGCTCCTCGATCGCTACCAGGCCTCGTTGAGGTAGCGGGCCCGGCAGGTCCTTTGCTCATTCCCGGGGGAGGAGGTCCCGATGCGCGCCGCCGATTTACAGAAGGTTCTGGAAACACTGACCGATACGCTCACCGACTCGTTCGACCACATGGCTCACAGATTCGCCGAGGGAGCCGAAAAACTCGGCGATGAGTATGGACACCTTGCGGACTTTTCCGCGGGATGGAAGAAGCTCTCCAGGAGCGGCCGACGGCTGTTCGTGGAGCAGCTCGTCAAATCATCAGGGCTGGTCATTGCCACCTCGGTCGCCACGAAGGCCGGCCTCAACCTCGCGGACAAACAGCAGAAGAAGCTGCGCGCGGCGGTCCTCGCCGTTGCGGACCTCGCCGCGCCTGCGATCAAGAAGGGAAAAAAGAAGGCGAAAAAGGCGAAGAAGGACGCCGAGAAGGGCGCGGAGAAAACGAAGAAGAAGTTGAAAAAGAAGCTGAAGAAGAAGTAGCCGATGCCTGCCAATAACCCCGACCTTCACGGCAGCGTCCCCGAAAGCTCTCGCACCGTCCTTCTGCTCATCGACGTCATCAACGACCTCGAGTTCGAGGGATCGGAGAAGCTCCTGCGTCACGCCCTGCCAATGGCGCGGCGGCTGGCGAGGCTCAAGGCGCGCGCGCGCCGCGCCGGCATCCCGGCCATCTACGTGAACGACAACTTCGGAAGGTGGCAATCAGATTTCCGCCGCGTGGTGGACCATTGCCTCGAGGACGGCGTGCGCGGAGAGCCGATCGTCAAGCTCCTCGAGCCGAAGGACGACGATTACTTCGTTCTCAAACCGAAGCACTCGGCGTTCTTCGCAACCACGCTGGACACGCTCCTTTCGTATCTCGGCGCGAAGACTCTGATCATTACCGGCATCGCCGGAAACATCTGCATTCTCTTCAGCGCGAACGACGCCTACATGCGCGACTTCAACCTGATCGTCCCGTCCGACTGCGTCTCCTCGAATACCGCCGAGGAGAATCGACATGCCTTGAGGCAGATGAAAAAGGTGTTGAAGGCAGACATCACCCCGTCGCCGAAGCTGAAGCTCCCGGCGCGGCGGCGGCGCCGCGTGACTCAGAGAGGCTGAGACTCGAACAGCAGCGGTTCGTCACCGAGCTCGACGCCGAACAACTCCCTTGCGTGACGGCGAACCTGCTTTGGATCGATCGGCGTATCGCTGCGCACACCATTGCGATACCGCGTGATCATCGTCGTCCTGAGGATGACCCGATCGCCCGGACGCAATCGCTGCATGGTGAATGTGCGGCGGAACACCGAAGAAGGATGCGTGGCGGTGTAGTAGTTGGCCATCTCGATGTCGGCCGCCGAATGCGGCACATCGCCGAAGTCGTAGAGTTCCTCGCTCTCCTCACCGCAGTGCATCGAGAGCATCCAGAAATGACCGAGGCGGCGCAGAGAGTAGGCGAGGCCGTCCTGCACGACCCGGACACCGCCCCGGATCGGGATCGGTTCGAGAAGCCCCTGACCCCCGAATCCGACATCCGCGAGTTGTCGAAAGGAAACGCCGCGAGGTGCGCCACGTGGACTTGGCGCAATGTCTCGACCGTTGGTGGCAGCGGCCGGGCGAGGCCCAGGCGCGAGAGATAGGCATCGAGGCGCACCGCGTCATCGTATGACATCGCTCATACCTGCGACCGCGGCCCCGCTCCATCATCGGTCTCATGAGCCAACCTGTCTGTCTTCTCTGTGAGCGCGATTCGGAAGTCGTCCCCCTCATCTCGCTGATATACCAGCGGCGGAACATCCATGTATGCCCGCAGCACCTGCCGGTGCTCATCCACGACCCGGGTCAGCTCGTCGGCCTGCTGCAGGGAGCGGAGACGTTCCGGCCGGCGGATATTCACGATTGAGAGGTACCACGGAGAGGCTGGACGACCATAACCACAGAGGGCACAGGGTTCACAGAGACACACAGAGGTGAGTTCTCTGAGTATCTCTGTGACCTCTGTGTCCTCTGTGGTTGCTTTTCCTGAGATATGCAGCATGCCGCCCGTTCCCCCAGGTCCCTCGCTCACGCTCGGGATGACACGCTTTAGGGCCTCACTCCGGATTACCATATGTGCATGCGCGCAATGGTCATCGTCGGTCTCATCCTCGTGGTTCTCGGTGTGGCCTCGCTTTTCGTTCCCATTCCGCGAAAAGAGAAGCGGGGATTCGATGCCGGCGGCGTCTCGATCGGCATCGAGACCACGCGCCGTGAGATCGTCCATCCCGCTGTCAGCGCGCTTCTGATTGGCGGCGGCATCGCCCTGACGATCACCGGCACCCGCAGACGACGGTGAGTTTCGACAACCCGCTGGTCGATCTCGTCATCGCGCTCGGCCTCGGCCTGCTCGTCGGGCTGCAGCGCGAGAGCCAGGCGCGCACCGCCGGCCTTCGCACCTTTGCCCTCGTCACCCTCGGCGGCGCGATCGCGGGAATGCTCGTCCCCGCGGCCGGCGGGTGGGTCGTCGGCAGCGGTCTTCTCGCCGTAGCGATCCTGGGCGCGATCGATCACTTCGCCGACAACAAGAATGGCCGCACAGGACTGACCACAGAGGCGGCCATGGTGGCGATGTACCTGATCGGGGTGGTGGTCACGGTCCTCGACGAACGCCTCGGCGTCGTCCTCGCCGGCACCGTAGCGGTGCTCCTTCAGGCGAAAGCGCGCTTCCGCAGGGTGATGGATCGCCTCGGGCACGACGACGTCCGGGCCATCATGCAGTTCACCCTTCTCTCCCTGGTGATCCTGCCGATCCTGCCGAACCGCGACTTCGGACCGTGGGCAGTCCTGAACGTTTTCGAGATCTGGCTTCTCGTCGTTCTCATCGTCGGCATCAACCTGGCCGGCTACATCGCATGGAAGTTCGTACGCGCCGATACGGGCGCCCTGCTCACCGGAGTCCTGGGCGGTGTCATCTCGAGCACCGCGACGACGGTGAGCTATTCACGCCGCACCCGCGAACAGAGCGACGGCGCGGCAATGTCGGCTGTCGTCATCATGATCGCGACGACGGTGGTGCTGGTCCGCGTGCTGATCGAGATCGCGGTCATCGCTCCGCAGATTCTGCGAGGTGTGATGGTGCCGATCGCGATCGTGTTCGCCATGGCCGCGGCGCTGTCCGCTGCGATGTGGTGGCGCGTGCGCGGTCAGGCCGCGGACATGCCGCAGCAGAAGAATCCGACGATGCTTCGCGCCGCCCTGATCTTCGGAGCGCTGTACGCGGTCGTGCTGATCGCCGTGGCATGGGTGAAAGAGGCGGCCGGCGAGTCGGGGCTGTACGTCGTGGCCGCGGTCGCGGGGCTCACGGATGTCGACGCGATCACGCTCTCGACGGCGCAGATGGCGAAGGCGGGAGAGATCGGTCCGGCACTGACGTGGCGGGTGATACTCGTGGCGTTCGTGTCGAATCTGGTGTTCAAGGCGGGGATCATCGCAGCGATCGGGTCGCGGCGGCTCCTCGCCACCGTCGCAATGCTCTTCGGAATCCTTGGTGCCGGCGCGGGAATCGTGATGATCGTTCACCCCTGAGGCGCCGGCCACTGGGCGGGATCGGCCGGAAGGAAAAGCTTCTTCCCCTCGAACGCGAAAAGCCGCCGCTTTCGAACTGCTTGAGCTCGGTGACGGGAATCGCGACCCACCGTTCGCGCGGCGCGCGTACGTGATGGATCGCGTCGAGGCGGATGCGCGTCTCGTCGAGCAGGGCGGGCACGTCAGCTCACCGTCACCCCGGGAAACGTCGTGATGAAATCCGCTCCGAATCGCCGGGCCGGTGTGAGGCTGCCGGCCTGCACGGGCTCATGGAGGACGCGCATCGCGGACTCGATCGCAGTCAGGACCGTCAGCGCGTAGCCTTCCGGTGTTCTCATCGACATCGCCGCCGACCCGCCCCGTGTGTTGGAGGCGCAGCCCCACAGCTCCATGTGCCCGCGTTCGCGAGCTCCTGCGTCGGGTCCGGCCTGTCGCGAGGCGCGGCCTCGCAGGATCCATTTCACCGGCGGACTTGCGAGGATCGGCAGGAAAGGACGGATCTTGCGGAGGCGCGCGGCGGCGCGCCGCGAAGTCGCGCGGTAGACGCGGATGTTCGGGATACCCGTCGTGTGAAAGGCGGTCGATACGTCGCCCCACGGGATCGTCATCGCCAGATGAGAGCCACTCGGAAACGGGATCTGCCGGGTATCGTGAAGAACGGGAACGCGGACGATCACGCCGTCGCGGCGAATCGCACCGCCCTCCCGAAGGCCTTCGATGATCGTCTTCTGCGTGCCCGCGCTGACGCCGGCGCCGCCGGTGAACGCGAGAATCAGATCGACTGCGTCGGGAACGCGGGCTTTGAGCATCGCCGCCAGACAGTCGGAAGGGACGACATCGAATCCGACACCGGGCAGCAGCGTGACCCCGCGCTGTTTCGCGTCGGCGTCGAGTTTCATGATCGACTCGAAGACGGAGATCTCGCCGGTGATATCGAGGTAATGCGCGCCGGCGTCCAGGCAGGCGCGGACCATCGGTTGGCTCGTGTGCACGAAAGGTCCCGCGCAATGCAGGACCAGTGAGATTCCGTCGAGCCGGGGCCGGTCGACATCGAAGACGCGCGATTCACATCCGAGCTCGGTGGCCAGCGTCCCGATGCGATGAGCGTTTCGTCCTGCGAGAACCGGCCTTTCGTTCCGGCGCACGGCCTCACGCGCGATCAACTCGCCGGTGTAGCCGTTAGCGCCGTAGATCATCCATTTCATGGAGGCTCGACTGCGGATCATAATCGCAGAGTGCGAGTGGGACTGGCGACGTCGGAGAAGTGGCCGCAGCTCTCGCCCGACGATCTTGGCCTGGCCCCGGCGCTTGCCGGACTCGGGATCGAAGCGGCGCCCGCTGTCTGGAGCGACCCTTCGGTCGACTGGAACCGGTTCGATCTCGTCGTGATTCGGTCCTGCTGGGACTATCACTTCCGCATCCACGAGTTCCTCGGCTGGCTGGAGGGCCTGCCCGTCCCGGTGGCGAACTCCGCCGAAGTGGTGCGATGGAACGCGCACAAGGGATATCTGCTCGAACTCGAGAAGAAAGGAATCCGCATTCCCCCGACCCGGCTGGTGCGCAAGGGCTCGAGGCCGGAGCCGCTCTCGAGCGGCCACGTCATCATCAAGCCGGCCGTCTCGGCTTCGGCAAACGAGACGCATCGCTTCGCCGATGCCGCCGACGCCATCTCCGATCTGGAACGCCTCGCGGCCTCCGGCGACGTCATCGTCCAGGAATTCGTGGATGAAGTCGTCTCGGACGGAGAGTGGTCGCTCATGTTCTTCGACCGGGAGCTGAGCCACGCCGTGAGGAAGGTCCCGAAGGCCGGCGACTTCCGGGTGCAGAAGGAGCTTGGAGGGTCCGCACTGCCGGCCGATCCTCCGGCGGGCGTCGTGGAAGCAGCGCAACGCGCTCTCTCAGCCGTCGAGGACGACCTGCTCTACGCGCGAGTGGACCTCGTCGAGCGCCCGGGTGGCGTCGTGCTGATGGAACTGGAGCTCATCGAGCCGACGTTGTTCTTCGGCACGAGTGATGGGAGCAGCGAGAGGTTTGCGAGAGCTGTGAGACTGGCTGTCGGCGCGTAGTAAACATGGAGCCGGGGGCGATCAAAGTGGAGCCGCGGGCGATCACGCCCGCGGGTTTGTGCGCGTTTCAGTGACCGCGGGCGAGATCGCCGGCGACTCCACTCACCGCGTCATTCTCCCCACGAACCCCCGCGTAACGGCCACCTTCCGCCCCGCCAGCGCAGTCGCTACTTCCTCATCGTCCTCCTCCGCGAGAGGGCGCAGGTAGTCGCCTTCCATAGCAGAGACGGCGACACCGTTGCGGTAGGCGATGCGGGTGGAGACGGTCGCGCGGATCCGTTCTCCCGAGGTGAGGATGCCGAGGAGGTTCAGTGGATCGGCGGCGCTGATCACGATGAGTTTTCCGTCGTCCCCTTCGCGACGCATCTCGCGAATGCGCTCGACCGCTTCCGGCAGCGCGAACTGCTCGCCGGACATCCCGTTGACGAAGCGGCCGCCGCGGATCTCGCCGCGAGCCTCGAGGACGCGGCACACGCGCGCAAGGTCCCGCCAGGGAGCGGCGTTCGGCTCGCGCGTGAGGAGGCGGCGGAAGATCACGCCATAGCGGCGCAGGAGAATCGTGGCCTGCTGCTCGATGTCGCTCGATGATTCCGTCGGGATCGTCAGCGACCATCGTCCCGCCAGCTCCGCGCGCGCCGATCGCTTGCTGATCAGCATTCGCGCGCCGGCGAACCCATCGGACGAAACGAGGCCGGCCCCGGCGAGCTCGCGGAGCGCGTCGTAATCTTCGTTGCGGAAGAAAGACGCGCCGCGACGGCGGAGTGATTCGAGGATCTCGGTGGCTTTCTCACTCAGGGTGGGAGACGACGCGGGCGGGGTCGCCCGCGCTCCACCACCCCATACGCCGGCGTGCTCGCGCAGAAACAGGGCGACACCGTTGGAGAGCTTCGACCAGCCGACCTCACCGGTGAGGGTCAGGCTGTCGAGCATGGACGGTTGATATCGATCCATGCGCGCCGGCAGAATGTGCTTCTCCCAGGCCCTCGGAGCGGCTTCAAAACCTTCGAGCTGCGAAACGATCGCGCGCAGTCCCTCCGCGCCCGTGAGCTGCGCCGTCGGCGCGACGTGCTGCCATGAAAAAAGAAAACGCTGGAAGTCGGCCGCGCTGACCGGCTGGATCTCCGCGCGGAGGCGGTTGAGCGTGTATCGATGGATGCGCGCCAGAAGCCGGCGATCGCACCATTCGTTCGGGCCGCTGAACGTTCCGCGCAACACGGCGCCTTCCGATTCCAGCTTCAAGAGCGCGGCGCCCGCTTCGGCTTCGGTAATCTCGAGAGAACGGGCCAGCTCTTTTGCGGTCGTTGGCCCGACGATCGTCATGCGTCCACGGATGATCTCGACGATCGCGTCGTCGCGGGACCATTCGCGCATACGAGATGCAGGCGCCGCGAAATCGACGGCGACCGGGTGAATGGCCAGGACCTCCGGAAGTCGTTCGGCGGCGACGAACATCGATCCCACTCGGCCCGCCGATTTCCGGAGTGCGAGTTGTCCGAACATCTGCGGGGGAACTTCGTCCGCCAGAAGCACGCCTGCCGTGAGAAGCGCGTCGTGCAGTTCGTCGGCGTTGCGCGGATCGGGGCGCTCCTCGTCGCGCACACGCTCGATGGCTGAGGCATCAAGCTCACCGGAGCGCCCCGTCTGCACGGCCATCGTGCGGCGCTCCTCGAGCGGTGCGTCGTCGAGAAACGCGTAGGGCCTGGCGTTGATGATCTCGTTGCAGAGAGGAGACGGCTCGGGCGTGTCGCGCGCGACCATCCGCGGTCCATTGTTGTGAATGCGGGTCAGCACCCGCGCGAGGCCTTCGAAATCCATTGCTTCGTCCAGGCAGTCGCGTACGGCCTGGTTGACGAGGGGATGGTCGGGGATTGTGCGGTCACCGCCGATGTTCTCGAAGCACGCGGCCGCGTCGGGGAACACGGCCGCCATCAGGTCATCGGCCATCGTCCGCTGCAGTTGAGGCGGGATCTTTTTACCGCCGCGATGGCGGGGGACAGCGAGCGAGATCGTCGTGTTCCAGCGCCACCGCGTCTGCCAGACCGGCGCATCGAGAAAGGCCTGTACGAGGACGTCACGTGCGGTGGCGGGGTGCAGGTAGCGGAAGACGTCCGCGAGCGGAAACGAATGCTGCGGTCCAAGCGACAGCAGCAACGCATCTTCGGTCGCCGCGGCCTGCAGCTCGAAGTCGAATTGTCTGCAGAACCGTTTGCGGAGCGCGAGGCCCCATGCCCGGTTGATGCGGCTTCCGAACGGCGCGTGCAGGATGAGCTGCATGCCGCCGGATTGATCGAAGAACCGCTCCAGTACGAGCGTCTCCTGCGTCGGGATAACGCCGAGGATTCGCTTCGATTCTGCCAGGTACGTGAGGATTTCCTCGGCCGCCGAGAGCGGAATGCCGCTTTCTTCCACGAGCCACGCGGCGATCGTCTGAGATCCGTCCGACAGCTTTACGTCGATATCCCGCCGAAGATCGCTGACCGCTTTCGAGAGCTCGTCACTGCGCGCAGGGGCTTCGCCCAGCCAGAAGGGAATCGTCGGAGGAGCGCCCTTCGCGTCGGCAACGCGAACGACGCCGGCACCGACCTGCATGACCTGCCACGACATGTTCCCCAGCTGGAAGATGTCGCCGACGTTGCTCTCGATGGCAAAGTCTTCGTTGAGCGTACCGATGAACGTCTCCTCGGGCTCGAGCACGACACGGTAATCGGCGACCTCCGGAATCGCGCCGCCAGAGGTGAGGGCCAGCATCCGCGAGCCCCGCCGGCCGCGGATGGTGCCGTTCACCTCATCGCGATGGACGAGCGCGGCGCGGCGGCCGCGCTTCGTCGAGTAGCCCTCTGCGATCATCTTCAGGACCGCGTCGAAGTCTTCGCGCCGCAGGTCGCGATACGGCCACGCTCTTCTGACGAGCGCATACAGCACATCTTCGGAATAGTCGTCACACGCGGATTCGGCGACGAGCTGCTGCGCGAGAACATCGAGAGGCGAGTCGTGAACGACGAGTGAATCGAGCTCCCCGCGCCGTACCTGGCGAAGGAGCGCCGTGCACTCGATCATGTCGTCGATCGACTGCGGGAAGATTCGCCCTTTCGGAAAACCCGAGACCGTATGGCCCGAACGCCCGACGCGCTGCAGGAACGTCGCGATGCGATGCGGCGATCCGATCTGGCAGACGAGATCGACGTGTCCGATGTCGATTCCCAGCTCGAGTGATGCCGTGGCGACGAGAGCCTTCAACTCGCCGTTCTTCAATCGGTGCTCGGCGTCGAGTCGCGCTTCCTTCGACAGGCTTCCGTGATGGGCAGTTAACGCGTCGCTGCCGAGACGGTCGCTGAGGTGACGGGCGACGCGTTCGGCCATCTTCCTCGTGTTCACGAAGACCAGTGTCGTGTGGTGCGACTGAATCAACTCCGTGAGGCGATCGTAATACTCGGTCCACACCTCGGCGGACATGACCGCGGACAGAGGTGAGCGCGGAATCTCGAGCCCGAGATCCATCGCGCGGCGGTGCCCTTCATCGACGATCGATACGGGCTCGCCGCCATTGCCCGCGAGATATTGCGCGACGGTCTCGATCGGCTTCTGCGTCGCCGAAAGGCCGATCCGGTGCAGCGGACGCCCGGCGATCTTCTGCAGGCGCTCGAGTGTGAGCGCGAGATGCGCGCCGCGCCGCGTCCCGATGACGGCGTGAATCTCGTCGACGATGACCGTCCGCACCGTGCGCAGCATTCCGCGGCTCCGTTCGGCGGTGACGAGCAGATAGAGGGACTCCGGGGTCGTCACCAGGATGTGCGGCGGGGTGCGGAGCATGGCCGCGCGTTCGGAGCTCGTGGTGTCGCCCGTGCGCACGGCGGCGGTGATCCGCGGAGCGTCGAGTCCCATCTCCTCCGCGAGCTTTCGGATGCCCAGTCTCGGCTCGGCGAGGTTCTTGTGAATGTCGGCGCTGAGAGCTTTCAGCGGCGAGACGTAGACGACGCGGACCTCGTCCGGAAGCGGCGACTGCAGTCCTTCCTGGAAGAGATCATCGAGTGCCGACAGGAAAGCGGCCAGGGTCTTGCCCGATCCGGTGGGAGCGGCGATGAGTGTCGGACGGCCTGCGCGGATCGACTCCCAGCCCTGGGACTGCGCGGGAGTGGGAGATCCGAGGGTCTGCAAGAACCAGGTTTCAACGGCGGGATGAAAGCGGGTCAGGGGCGCCATAGGGGAACCTGCATCTTAACGCTCGTTGGAGTGCGGAAGCCGTTAGCCGTTAAGAGGCGCGGGCGAGGTCGCCCGCGCTCCACTACTCAGGATTAGTAATCGGGAAGTCCTTCGGGCGTCGACGCGCCTCAGGATGCCATGATCTCGATTACGCTCTCGACGGTTAACGGTTAACGGTTAACGGTTAACGGGCTACGGCTCCTGGCGAAATGATCTCCGCTCGATGCCGGTTCTGGGCGGCGATAAGGGGGAGCGATGCCTGGACGAAATGATGCGTGCCCGTGCGGTAGCGGAAAGAAATTCAAGAACTGCTGCGTCGACAAGGGCACAGGCATTTCCAGAGGTCTCCTTCTTCTGATCGCCGCCGTCGTGGCCATCGCCGCGATCGGCATCGTTCCTTTCGTTCTCGGCGACAGGAAAGAGGCCGAGACCAGGTCCACTCTGGCCGGTCCCGCGCCGGTGACGCGCCGCACTCCGCAGCCCGGCCCGGCGCCGGCGGGGAAGGTCTGGTCGCCCGAGCACGGTCACTGGCACGATGCGCCGGCGCGCAACGTGATGCCTCTTCAGGCGGGTACTCCGACAGCGAACTCTCCCGTCCAGGTGCAGAGCGCTCCCGCCCCGACGTTCACGCCGGGGCCGCAGCCTCCCGGTCCGGTTCCCGCCGGCAAGGTGTGGTCGACCGAGCACGGTCACTGGCACGATCTGCCCCAATAGAGAGCAGTTGACAGTCTCCGGAGCGGCGGGAGATGCTTACCTCCTCGTAACTACAATTCGACAAACCTCAGGAGGTCTGCATGCGGTCCAGATTTCTGCTCGTCGTTTGCATTTTGTCCCTCACCGCCGCGCAGTTGTTCGCGGCCGGTCCAGCCAAGGATCGTTGCGGTACCCGTCAACCAAGCGATGAAGAGATCGCTGCCATCGAGACCGCGATCCAGAAGACGCGCGGGCACGGCAAAGCCAGCGTCACAATTCCTGTATGGCTGCACATCATCATGGCGGGCGAGGGGTTCGAGAACGGCGACCTCACGCCCTCGATGATCCAGATGCAGATGAAGGTCCTCAACGATTCATTCAGCGGCAAGACCGGCGGCGCACCGACCGGGTTCGCTTTCGATCTCGTCGGTGTGACCCGCACCGTCAACCCTGAGTGGTTCACCGGAATCGCCTTCGACTTCGCAATGGAGTTCGAAGCGAAGAAGGCGCTCCGGCAGGGCGACGCCGGAACGCTGAACATCTACACCGTCGACGGCGGGCCGTGGCTCGGCTGGGCGTACTTCCCGCCGATCGTGAACGACCCGACCTACGCACCGCTCGACGGCGTCGTGCTCGACTGGCGCAGCCTTCCGGGCGGCACCTTCGCGATCTACAGCGAAGGCGATACCGCCTCACACGAAGTCGGACACTGGCTCGCTCTGTACCACACGTTCCAGGGCGGTTGCCGGCTCACGAACGACTACGTCGACGATACGCCGGCGGAATTCGGTCCGGCGTTCTACTGCCCCACGGGCCGTGACAGCTGCACGCAGCCGAATCGTCCGGGCCTCGATCCGATCACGAACTTCATGGATTACACGCAGGACTCGTGCATGTACGAGTTCACCGCCGGGCAGGCCGTGCGCATGAATGATGCGTGGGCCGCGTATCGGGACTGAGAGACCTTGCTCACGTCATCCTGATGAGCCGCGCCGTCGTGACCTTCGTCACGCGACGGCGCGCGGCGATCTCCAGCCAGCGGAATGCCTCGTCTTTGTTATCGGGCGGGGATGCCTGCATCCTGCCCGCTGGCCCGCGTTGTGAACGCTCCGTAGGCAGGGAAGGACGCCATGGCCAGAGGCTGGGAAAGCAAATCCGTCGAGTCACAGATGGAGGAAGGCGGACGGCGCGAATCGAGAGATACGCGCGACCGCGACGACGTCGAGCGGAGCCGGAAGCGCGACAGCCTGGAGATGTCGCGGCGCGGCATCGCACACGATCTCGAGACTGCTCGCACCGACACCCATCGGGCCGCGCTGCAGAACGCGCTGAACTTCATCGATGGTGAGTTGAAGAAACTCGAGCGGTTAACGGGCAGCCTCGTGCCGCCACGCCGCGCGTGAGATTGCGGCGATCACCTTCTCCGCTTCACTCGACTTCGGGAAGTTGCGTGTCAGTACCACCAGGACGTACGCCGTTCCGTCCGGCCGCATCACCAGGCCGGCGTCGTGGGCGATGCGCGTGATCGTGCCGGTCTTGTGGGCGACTCGCGTTCCTTGAGGGAGGCCTGCCGGGATTCCGTCGTTGTGCTCCTGCGCGGCGAGGATCTCGATCATCTTCTTCGAATCGTCGGCTGAAATCACTCTGCTCTCGCCGAGAGCGCGGAAAATGAGCATGAGGTCGTAGGCGGTGGCGGTGTTGTTCATTCCGGCGTGATAGGCCTTGTCGTCCTCGACCCCGCGGAGGACCTGGATGTCGTTCGCGCCGATTCCCTGCATCAGTGCCATGACGCGCTGCGCACCGATCAGCTCGATCACGATGTTCGTTGCCAGGTTCGAGCTGCGCACGATCATCCGGCGCACGAGCTCTTCGAGCGGCAGCTCGCGGCCGATCGAGTCGTAGAGCGATTTGTCGGAATCCTCGCGCGCCTCGAGCGCGTACTTCGACCCGTCGAGGATGCTCGTAAACTCGTTGTGCACGCGAACCGGCTGATCGAGGCGCAGCTCGCCTCGTGACACCGCCTCGAAGATGCCGAGCATTACCGGCACTTTCATGGTGCTCGCGGCGTGGAAGACCTCGCGCTCGTTCCGCAGGACCGTCTCCCCGGTCGCAAGGTCGTAGTAAGCGACACCGATCGACCGGTCCGGATTCGAAGCGAGAATCCGGTCGACTTCGCCGGCCAGGTCGGGGCGCGGTGAGGCGCATGACAGCAGCAGCAGAAACGAAGCGAGGGACAGGATTCGGCGAGTCATCGTCGTGAGTTTGTCATACTGGACGCGATGGCTCCCACTGTCTCTTTCCAGGGTGACCGCGGCGCGTTCAGCGAGGCTGCCGCGCACGCTTTGGTTGGCGATGAAATCGCCCTTCTACCGTGTCGTACCTTTGACGAGGTATTCGCGGCGGTCCAGAGCGGATCGGCAGACTGCGCCGTGGTGCCGATCGAGAACTCTCTCGCCGGCTCCGTCCACCGCACATACGAGCTCCTCGGGGGCGCAGCGCTGGAAATCGTCGGAGAAACGCTCCTGCGCATCCGGCTCAGTGTCATTGCCCCGCCGGGCGTCGCGCTGACCGAGGTTCGGCGCCTGCTCTCTCATCCGGTGGCTCTGGCTCAGGCCCAGCGTTTTCTCGCGGCCCATCCGCAGATCGAGGCCGTGGCCACCTACGACACGGCGGGCAGCGTGAAGATGGTGATGGAGCACGGGCGCCGTGACGAGGCGGCGCTCGCGGCCGCGCCTGCGGCCGCCGTGTATGGAGCCGAGGTGATTGCGGAGGGAGTGGAAGACCACGCGGAGAACTACACGCGGTTTCTTCTGCTGACGAAAACCGAGAATGCGGAAGCGATGCGATCGAAGTTCCGGCCAGGTCCCCGCAAGACCACGATCCTCTTTCGCACGCCGAACACCCCGGGGGCCCTTTTTCGTGCGCTAGCGGCCTTCGCTCTGCGCGACATCAATCTCACGAAGCTCGAGTCGCGTCCGATCGAAGGCCGTCCGTGGGAGTACGCCTTCTACGTGGACATCAGCGGCGACGTCAGCGAAAAGAGCGTCGCCAACGCGCTCGGCCACCTGCGGGAGATGTGCGAGACCGTGGTGGTGCTGGGGTCGTACTGAGTGGAGCGCGGGCGACCTCGCCCGCGCCCCGTGACGAACCAACTACGCCTTCGCGCGTTTGTACGAATCCGCGTAGCGCTTCGAAGCCTGCGGGTCCTCCGATACTCTTCGAATGGCCTGCTCGAACGACTCTTCGTTCAGGCCTTTCTCGGAGAGGATCTTCTTCGCGTCGTTCGGCTGTTTCTCGATCTTCGCACCGAGCTCGCCCAGCTCTTCAGGTGTGAGGTTCGCTGCCTGCGCTGACGTGGCTTCGGTCGCTGACGGCTCCGTCGTCGCGACGTTGACGCGCGAATCGTCCGAGCACGCGCCGGCGAAGAGGAACGCGCTCAGGATCAGTGCCATGGAAATCGCTTTCATTGTCTCAACCCTTTCCTTTTCCTTTGCCTTTGCCGCCGCTGTGGCCCTGGCCCTGGTTACCCTGACCCTGGCCGCGGCCGGGGTTATCCACGCGGCCCTGCCCCTGTCCGCGATTCTCCGGTTTCACGCGTATGTCGGGACCGCCGCGTCCTCGCGGCTCGTTGCGATCCAGCACGACGCGGGGACGCTCACGGACGACGATCGGTCGTTCGCGGCGCTCTGCGCGCTGGACCGTTTCGCGCCGCGGGTTCCGCGCCGCGCCGTGGACGACTTCCGCGCCGGTCTGCACGCCGATCTCCTTCTTCAACTGGCCCGGAGGCCCGCCATGCGGGTGCGATCGCCGTTCAGCCATCCGACTGATCACGACCGGCGGAACGAACTGGTCGTCGACGAACACGACTCGCGACGATGCGGCTCCGATCTGCGGATTGACGTCGTAGTCGCGAAGGCGATCGGCGATCACTGTAACGAGTGCATCGCCTGTCGTCCCCTCGTTGAACTCCGTGCGCACGAACTGCACAAAGCTGCGGTCATCGGCTGCGAGAGCGACCGGCGCGTATCTCAGCACCTCGATCACCCGCACCGGCGCGACATTGGCGTTATTGAGCGTGGCGACGAGATTTGCCAGCTCACCAGCCGGGATGCCGGCGATGTCGGCGATGGCATTGACGGCAAGCGGCATAGCCACGAGTGCCAGCAGGTCGTTCGAACCGAACTCCGCGCGCCGCGGCGATGTGACCACGTAGTCATCGGCCACCACGTACGTTGTTGCCGGCTCCTGCAGGGCGATGAACTGCGGCTGGACGTCGTATGTGCGCAGCCTGGTATCGATTACTTCGACCAGGCGCGTTCCGGTGACGCCGTTGGATACTTCACTCTGCACGAACTGCACGAAACGCGGACGTTCTTCCTCGACGACGAGTGCGACCGGAACGTACCGGACGACCTGAACGAATTGTGTCGGCGCGACGTCCGCCTGATTGAGTGCTGCCACTACCTGCCCCAGCTCCGTTGCAGGGACTCCGGTGGCATCTGCCACCGCGGCGACCGCGAGCGGCATCGCCACCAATCCGAGCAGCTCAGTCGTATCGAGCGCCTCGGCCTGCATCGGAAAGAGCGCGAGCAGCAACACGAGAGTTGCCAGTCTTTTCATCGGGCTCCTCCTTCTTCCAGCTACGAATAACTGCAAGACTCGCTCCCCGTCGCGCTAAGTCCTTTAGATCGTGTCGAGTCCGTTCGGAAGAGATGAGGCATGGCGCGCTGCCCTCCTGTCCATGCGAAGCAACTCTCGCCGCTCAGCCGTCGCGAGGCGCTGAAGAACATCGGCGAGTAAGATTCGCGCATGGCTTCCCGCGCCGGCGGCACCGATCGGGTCTCGACGAAGACGAAACTGGCCGCTGACCTCGTGGTTCTGGGGCGCGCC
The DNA here is from genome assembly GCA_937870635.1 of uncultured Acidobacteriota bacterium. Taxonomy (GTDB): domain Bacteria; phylum Acidobacteriota; class Thermoanaerobaculia; order Gp7-AA8; family Gp7-AA8; genus DATLEX01. Next base: position 28,773 of record CALMZP010000097.1, read on the forward strand.
CTGGTGAGGGCGCGCGAAACCCGCGGCCTCAAACAGAGCGAAGTCGCCGCGATCCTCGGCCTGCCCGCTTCCTACATGTCGAAGATCGAGAACGGGACGCGCCGTCTCGACGTGATCGAGTTCGTGCGCATCGCCGAAGCGATGGGAGTCGATCCTGCGGAGATCATTCGAGCCCTGCAGAAAGATCTGACTTCTGAACGATGACTTCTGAACGATGACTTCTGAACGATGAACGATGAGGTGTGAAACACTGTCATCCCGAGCGTAGCGAGGGACCTGGGCGTGCGGGGGCGCGAAGAATGAGCTTCGAGCCGCCCAACCCACCAGATCCCTCGCTAAGCTCGGATGACACCGCTCATCGCTCACCGTTCAGAAGTCATCGTTCTGAGGCGATCACGGAGCGCAGGTGCGTCGTTCCGTGATCCAGCTCATCGAGCACTTCGTTGATCGCTGCCGCCGTCCGCGGCACCTTTCGTGTGATCACGCGTGAGAGGTCAATTTCTCCGCGGCGTGCGATATCCATCAGCTCGAATAGCTCACCGCGCGTGTGATCCGAGCAGCCGATGATCCTGCGCTCGCGTCCGAGGATGTCCGCGTACCCGTCGAAGGTGAGGGAGCGGATGTTGATCGCGACGAGCATCAGCCGCCCGCCCGGCGCGAGACTGCGCAGCGCGTCGATGCTGGCGGCGGCGTTGCCGCTGAAATCGAGCGCGACATCGACTCCGCGGCCGTTCGTCGCGGCGAGAAGCGCATCGCGGAATCCGCCGCGGCTCGATGGAATCGGCTCGGCGCCGAAGGTCTCGGCCAGCTCGAGTTTCTCGCGCACGAGATCGATCGCATAAATCTCGCGTGCTCCGAAGACTCCGGCCAGCTGCACGGCGGAAGCGCCGAGGCCGCCGAAGCCGATGATGGCGAGAGAGTCGTCACCGCTCAAGTCGGCGAGGCGCAGTGCGTGGTAGGCGGTGGCCGTCGAGCACATCATGACCGCGGCCTGGCTGAAGGAAATCTCTTCTGGAATGGGAATCACGTTGGCGGCGGGTACGACGATCTTCTCGGCCCAGCCGCCGTCGCGTTCCTTGCCGATCATCTCGCCGGTGACGCAGAACTGCTCGCCGTAGCGCTGGCAATGACCGCAGCGTCCGCATGAAACGAAGTAATGCACGGCGACCCGATCGCCAGCGTAGGCATTGGCGACACCTTCACCGACGTCGGTCACGTATCCGGCGATCTCGTGACCCAGGGTGATCGGCAGAGTCGCCCGTCCGAACTCGGCGCGGTAATGCGCGTCGCTGTGACAGATCCCGGCCGCGCGGATATCGATGACGATCTCCCCAGGTCCGGGAACAGGGTCAGGCAAGGTCGCATCGACGAGGGGTTTGCCATGATGAAACAATCGAACGGCGTGCACGGCGCGATCCTACGCGGCATTCCCCGTGCAGCGGGAGCTTGCATGAAGAAGAATCAGGTGATCACAGCCGCCGACAGCGGCACCTTCGCCCTCGGCGGCGACCTCAAAGTGCACCGCCTCGGCTTCGGAGCGATGCGCATTACCGGAGACGGAGTCTGGGGTCCGCCAAAGGATCGTGCCGAAGCCATCGCCGTGCTGAGGCGGGCGATCGAGCTCGATGTCAATCTCATCGATACTGCCGAATCCTACGGCCCGCATGTGAGCGAACAGCTCATCGCCGACGCGCTGTATCCGTATCCCAGGGATCTCGTCATCGCCACCAAGGGTGGCTTCGATCGGAGCGGGGCGGGGAAGTGGGAGATGAACGGCCATCCGAAGCGTCTGCGTGAAGGTCTCGAGGGAAGCCTGCGCCGGCTGAAGCTCGAGCGCATCGACCTGTGGCAGCTTCACCGCATCGATCCAAACGTCGATGAAGACGATCAGTTCGGAACGATTGCGGAGTTCCAGAAGCAGGGAAAGATCCGGCATGCAGGACTATCGGAGGTCACGGTCGAGCAGATCGAACGAGCGCGCCGGTATTTCACGGTGGTCTCCGTTCAGAACCGCTACAACGTCGCCGACCGGGAGTGGGAACCCGTCGTCGATTACTGTACGCGCGAGTCGATCGCATTCATCCCGTGGTATCCGCTGAAAGTCGGGAAGGTGGAGGACAAAGGGAAGGCGCTGGCCTGGCTTCTTCGCCGCTCCCCGGTGATGCTTCCGATTCCGGGAACCTCGAAGGTGAAGCATCTGGAAGACAACGTTGCTGCTGCGGCGATCGAGCTGAGTGACGAAGAGTTCGAGAAGATGTGATGGCCGACGAATTTCTCGCCGCTGCGGTCGCCGAAGCCAGGAAGGGATTATCCGAAGGGGGCATCCCCATCGGGTCGGTGATCGTTCACGAGGGAAGGGTCATCATCGGCCGCGGCCACAACCAGCGAATTCAGCGCGGCAGCGCCATTCTGCACGGCGAGATGGCCGCCCTCGAAGCCGCGGGACGGCTGCCGGCATCGACGTATCGCGAGTCCGTTCTCTACACGACTCTCTCGCCCTGCGCCATGTGCAGCGGAGCAATCCTGCTCTACGGCATACCGCATGTCATCGTCGCCGAGAATCGCAACTTCCTGGGCGAGGAAGAATTGCTGCGATCGCGAGGCGTTCGGGTGGAAGTTCTTCAGGACGAACAGTGCATCGAGATGATGCGCCGGTTCATCGACGAAAACCCGAAGCTGTGGAACGAGGATATTGGGGAGTGACCGCTCGCCGTCGTGAATCTCGCTTCGTGCCTACCCACACCCCCCAGCCGGCAGTGCCTGCCATCCGCAGGCTGCCGGAGGTCAGGGTGGTGACGTCGGTGAGCGGGGTGGCATTCTGCCAATGCGCTCCATCGGTCGATGCGTAGATGTCGCCCGCTGCTACGTAGATCGTGGTCCCGTCCGATGCGATGTCCTTGATCGCGCCGGAGCCGAGATGCGCGGTGACGCCGTTGAAGATGACGTGACCGGAGGATGTCCCTGCGACGACGCCGCCACGGAACGCATGCAGAGCCGTGATGGAACCGGCGGCCAGCGGTGACCGATCGATCCAGGTCCGGCCACCATCCGTCGAGTGAAGGAGGCGCGGTCCACCGACCCAGATCGATCCGCCGTCGACAGCCATGGTCTCGAATGGCCCTCCCGGCGGAGTGAGCTCGGTCAGCTGCAGCGGCTCGGTGTTGAGGCGGAAGAGGCTCTGCGACATCAGGACGTATACCGCGCGGGAATCCAGCGGATCGATCGCCACATCGACGATGGTCTGTGGCTCCCGGTCAGGCGCCCAGAAAAGGCGGTTGAAACGAACCCCGCCGTCACCTGAGAACCAGGCCGATATGCCCGCCGCGATCCAGACACGGTTCGGGTCGGTAGCATCGATGGCGATCGCCGAAAACGGCCCGGGAAGAAGACGGAGTGTGAACACAGGATCCCAGGTCGCTCCGCGATTGGTGGTGCGGAACATCGAAGAGACGCTGCCGGCATAGGCCACCGCGCCTCCGGCCGACGCTGCGAGAGAGTGAATCTGCGCGGCGAGCAGTCCACGCCGGTCCGGCGACCAGGTATTGCCCCCATCGTCGCTGCGCATTACGCCGTCTTCGCGGAAGCCGGCGAGAAGCGAGCCGTCGCCGGAGAACGAAAGGCTCAGGATCGGTCCGCCGTGAACGACGTCGAGCCAGTCGCCATCGTCGTCGCTGTGAAAGAGCCTGCCGGCGCTGTCGACGGCGAAAAAGTGATCATCCCTCCGCGGGTCGAACGTCAGTCTGCCCGTGAGGTAGTAGAGGAGAGTCCAGCGCTGGCCGTCCGTGGTGCGGAATCCGAGGCCGTTCGCGCCGATCGCGAAGGCCGTACCGCTCCGGCGAGGGTGCGCATCGATCCGCTCGACCGCCCCACCCATTGGCATCGCAACCCACGTGACGCCGGCGTCGGTGCTTTTCTCGACGACGCCGTTCGTGCGAACTGCCCAGACGATCGCAGAATCGGCCGCATCGACATCGATCGACATCGCGCCCCCCGCGCGTTCGGACCAGGAAGTGCCGCCATCGCTGCTGAAGAGGATCGCATTCGACGTCGCCGCGTAAACGACCTGAACGTTCGATGGTGAGAGCGCGAACGAGCGGACATCTCGAAGGACGAGGACCCCGGAGCGGTACAGCGAATCACCCGCCCGGACCCACGTTTCCCCGGAACCCTCGGCGATCTCCGTCACCGGACCGGCCAGTGTGGCGGTTTCGCTCCACTGGTTCTGATCCTCGAGGGCGAAGAGGCGCCCTTCGGCCGTCCCTGCGAGCGTGTGGGCGCCCGCGTGGACTGCCGTGACGGACGCGCGCTCAGGACCCACCGGAGACCACGACGTGAAAGCGAGCAGAAGTATGAGAGGGAATGTCACATCGATGACGCGGAGCAATCTACGGGCCCGTGCGGTCATACAATCGCGCGCCGGAGGACCCATGCGCACACGCCTCGGATCGATGATTCTCCTCGTGACGATGATTGCGGGCCTGGCCCACGGCCAGTTCCTTCCTTATCCCGTCCACAAACGCACGCTGCCGAACGGGCTCGATGTGATCGTCATCGAGACGCCCGAATTCAAGGACGTACTCAGCTTCAACACGCTGATCCTCGCCGGGTCGGGGCGCGAAAACGAGAAGGGGCGCAGCGGGCTCGCCCATCTCTTCGAGCACATCATCTTCCGCCACGATCACGACACCCCTCAGGCCTATCAGGCCGCGGTGGAATCGATGGGCGCATTCAACAATGCGTACACGTGGTACGACGTGACGTACTACCACCCGCTGACGTTCACTTCGAATCTGGAGAAGCTTGCCGCGCTCGAGGGCTCACGCTTCCGCGAGCTTCGCTACTCCGAACGCGTCTTCCGAACAGAGGCCGGTGCGGTCTATGGCGAGTACCGGCGGATCGCGTCTGATCCGAGTCTCCGCCTCGAGGAGATCCTCACGGATCTCATGTACGGAAAGGCTCACGGTTACGGCCATTCGACGATCGGCTATCTCGATGACGTGAAGGACATGCCCAACGCCTACCGGTCGGCGGTGGCGTTCTACAACGCTTACTACCGCCCGAACAACGCGGTCGTCATAGTGGCCGGCGACGTGAAGGCGGAGGAAGTCTTCCGTGTCGTCGAGAAACATTACGGGCCCTGGGTGAAGAGGCCGATTCCCCAGCAGCCCGATCCCGGTCCCGTCAACGGGCCGAAGACTCACCACGAAGAGTGGCCGTCCGAAGTGCCGCCGCGCGTCGGTGTTTCGTACCGTGTGCCGGCTTTCAGCCCCGGCTCCGCCGAAGGAGCAGTGATTCAGGCGATGGCGGAGATCATGGGCGGCGAGACGGCACCGCTCTATCGCAAGCTTCGGTTCGACGATCAGGTGGCGATCGCGATGTATGTGGACAGCAACTCGGCCGCCGGCTTCGATGCGCGGCCGCTCTCGACTGATGTGACGGTGGCCGAGGAGAAGTACGGGCAGCAGGGTCGTCCGCTGCTGAATCGGATTGCCGCGGATGTTTCCTCGGCGTTCGAGGGGCTGGCGAGCTTCTCCTCGCAGCCGGACGCGGCGAAGCGCCTCGAATCGATCAAGTCGCAGCTGCGTTTCGACATACTGGCGAGCCTGAACTCGCCGTCGAACATCGCCGAGAACTTCGCGAACTACTACCGGTTCACCCGCGATCCTCAGGTGTTCGAGAAGGTAGCCGCCGCGATCGCGAGCCTCCAGCCATCGGACGTCGATGCGTTCGCGAAAACCCACTTCCGACCGCAGAACCGCGTCACCATCACTCTGGCTCCCAAAGGAGGTGCGAAGTGAAGCACCTGGTCATCCTCGCGGTCCTCTTCTTTTCGTTCGGTTGCACGACGGCCGTTGATCCCGCACCGCCGGTCGCGGCAGCTCCGCCGGCGACGTCTCCTGTCGTTCCGGCCTACGCGGCGGGTGAGCCGCGCGTCGTCACGCTCGACAGCCAGGCTCCGCTCATCACGATTCGCGTGATGGTCACCCATGGATCGACATCGGAGCCGCAAGGCAAGGAGGGTCTCGCCGGTCTGGCTGCCGAGATGATCACCGATGGGGGTTACCGCACCGCGTCGGGGAGCATGACCAAGGAACAGCTGGCGGAGCTGACCATGCCGTGGGGCTCGGGCGCGCGTCCGACGACCTTCCCCGCCGCGCGCACGACGACGTTCTTCTTCACCGCGCCGCGCGAGGTGATCGGCCGTTATGTGCGCGACGTCGTGCGGCCGATGCTCAACGAGCCTCTCTTCGAAGCGGACGAGCTGGATCGGCTGAAGAACGAACGGCTCTCGGCGATCACGGCCCTCCGCACGACGGACCTGGAGAACCTCGGCCTCGCCGCAATCGACCAGTACGTCCTTGCCGGGACGTCCTATGAGCACGATGTGATCGGAACCCATGCGAGCATTCCAGGACTCACGCGCGACGACGTCATCGCGTTTTATCGTGCGCATTACCGCCCTGAGAACATCATCGTCGGCATCTCCACGACGGATCAGGCGATCGTCAATCAGGTCAGGGAGGCAGTGAGCAGCGTCAATCGCGACGCGACGACTCCGCCGCCGCCGGCGCCAGTGGTGCAGCCCGCCGCATTCACCGGGCGGCAAGCCGTCGTGATCGAAGAACCGAACGCGCCGGCGGCGTCCGTTCACGCCGGTTTTCCCATCGCGGTGTCGCGTGCCGACTCCGACTTCTGGCCCCTCTACGTCGCCAACGTCTACCTCGGCACTCACCGCGACTCGTTCGGCCAGCTCTATCAGAAGATCCGCGAGGAGCGCGGATACAACTACGGCGACTACTCATACATCGAATACTGGGCGGGAAGACCGGCCGCGCTCTTCCAGCTGTTCAATCAGCCGCGTGAGCAGCAGTACTTCTCGCTGTGGGTCCGGCCGGTGAAGCACGAGCACGCCGTGCACATGATGAAGGCGATCACGTATGAGCTCGACCAGATGGTGCGCGACGGCCTGACGCCCGATCAGGTCGAGGCTTCGAAGAACAAGGCGCGTGTGCTCTATCTCAATCTCGCCGAGACCATTCCAAGGCTGATCAGCGCGCGGGTCGACGATGCGTTCTACGGGATGGAAGGCCGCGGATTTCTCGATACCTATCTGCAGAACATCGATCGCGTCACCCCGGAGCAGGTCAACGCGGCGATCCGCCGGCATCTTCGTCCCGACAACGTGAAATACGTCGTGGTCACCAGCACGGCATTCGTGCAGCCGACGGTCGATCAGCTGCGCAGCAATGCAGCCGTTTTCGGCAAGACGTTCGAGGACTACGAGTTCACGCAGGCGAAGCTCGCGGACGGGACGACCGTGTGGCAGATTCCCGAGGCCAAGGTGCCGACGGTGCAGCTCGACGCGGCGTGGGCGAACTACCCTCTCAACGTGCGCGAGGTGACGGTCGGACACGTGAACCAGATGTTCGCCGGACCGACAATGCTCAAGTAACTGGAGTGCGGCAGCGGCTGCCGACTCCATCCTCTATAGTTGCCCGCATGTACCTGCTTGCGCTGCTCCTGACTCTTCTTCCCGTTGCGGCTTCGGACCTCACAACCGTCATCCTCGTCCGCCATGCCGAAAAGGTGGCGAGCACGGCGGATGATCCTGCGCTCAGCGAGACCGGGGTGGCCCGCGCTGCGGAACTGGCGCGCGTGCTGGCCGACGTTCCCGTCGACGCGATCTATACGACGCAGTACATTCGCACGCGCGACACGGCGGCGCCGCTGGCGAAGGCGCGCGGCATCAAACCGGTCGTGATCACGGCAGGCAAGACCTACGCGGCCGACCTCGCGAAGACGATTCGTGAGAAGCACGCGGGGCAGACGGTACTGGTCGTCGGCCATTCGAACAGCACGTCGAACCTCCTGCGCGAGCTCGGAGTGGAGAACCCGCCGCGCATCGAGGAAACCCGCTACGACGATCTCTTTTTGTACGTCATTTCCGGAGAAGAGCCGCGCCTCTTCCCGCTCCGGTACGGCGCTCCGTCGCGATGACGCGTTTCCTGGCGCTCGGAGATTCGTACACGATCGGCGAGGCCGTCGCCCCGGGCGATCGCTGGCCTGCCCTTCTTGCACAGCGCCTGCATCTGGACGAACCGGAGATCGTGGCGAAAACCGGATGGACGACGGACGAGTTGAGCGCCGCGATCGACGCCGCGAGGCCGCAGGGTCCGTTCGATCTGGTGTCGCTGCTGATCGGAGTCAATGACCAGTATCGCGGGCGCGGGGCAGAGTCCTACCGGCCCGGATTCGTCTCGCTGCTCGACCGCGCCGTTGCCTTCGCTGGCGACGCTTCTCGACGCGTCGTCGTCGTGTCTATTCCTGACTGGGGTGTGACACCGTTCGCCGCCGATCGCGATCGTGCGCACGTAGCCGCGCAGATCGATGCTTACAATCGTGTGAATCGCGAGGAAGCGGATCGGGCCGGCGCGCATTACGCCGACGTCACCGCCGTTTCGCGGGAGGCCGCCAGTCAGCCGGACCTCACCGCCGCTGACGGCCTGCATCCATCGGCGGACCAGTACAGGCGGTGGGTGGAGATCATCCTGCCAGAGGCCCGGCTGGCCCTCGCTGCCCACTAACGGCCGCGCCTGCTTTGGGCGTATCCTGCTTCCATGTCAGGCAAGCCGACGGTCCTCGTGGTCGAGGACAACGAGATGATGCGCAAGCTCCTGTTCGCCGAGCTGACGCAGGATGGCCGTTTCACCGTCGAGCAGGCAGCGACGGGAGAAGAGGGCCTGGAGAAGGCCGTCTCTTCCGATTGCAGCGTGATCGTCCTCGACATGATGCTGCCCGACACCGACGGGCTGCAGTTCATCGAGCAGCTCCGGATCAAACGCCCCGACTGTCCGTCGATCATCGCCATCACCGGCGCGCCGACCTCCGCGCTGCCGGACGGGGTCATCGAAGGCCCGTACCGCGGCTTCGTCAGCGCGATCTTCCGCAAACCGTTCGATCACGCGAAGCTTCGCGAAACCGTCGCGTTCTGCGTGACGTCATAGCTCACGGCGCGACCGTCCCGGCCACTCCCAGCTCCGACCACGAATCGCCGGTCGTATTGTCGATCGATGATCCGTACGTGATCCAGCGATTGGAGCGCGCCGCGGCATCGGTGATGTTGCCGACGAGGATCTGCGCCGCATCGTCGGTGACGGTCGCGAGCGCAACCTGCTGCATGCTCATCGGCGGAACCGTCACGACGTGAACCATGGGCGGGTTGGTCATCACCGGATCCCACACCTGAAAGGTCTGCGTCCGCGTCGCGTCGAGATTGACGATTCCGACGTTCACTCGATAGCGCGCGTCGCGGCGCAAACCAAAGATCGACGCCGCAGGCGTATTGATCGCGCTCACCGGTACCGTCGAAAGGCTCTGCGACGTCGTACCACCCGTGGCCGGCTGCGGCGTCCAGATGCGTGAGGTCACGTAAAGCACGGCGTTGAGATCGGCGGTATCGGCCGACGTCATGCCCGTGACGATGATCGATCCCAGGCCGTTCATCTGTAGAACCTCGCCGACGAAGTCTTCGACGCGAATCGCGCTGGAGGGAGCAATGTCGATCGTCAGCGGTGCGCGTGTCGCTCCACCGCTCTGCGGCAGCCAGTCGAAGCGCACGCGCTGCGTGACGTTGCGGAGGTTGATCACCGCGATGTCCGAGCGGAAGTGCGTTGCATTCAACCCCGGGACGTTGCCGGCCACGGGAATGAGGACCTGAGGAGCGCCGCCGAGCGGCTGCACGAGATTGTTCACGGTGGACACAGCGAGGTAGAGGACGAGCGCGAGGGAGTTCATGCCCGTCGGTCGTACACGAGCGATGCCATGGGGTGGCTCCTGGAGACGCGTCCCTTCGGCAGACAGAGTGGAGCGCGGGCGACCTCGCCCGCGAAAATCGACACGGCGCGGGCGGGGTCGCCCGCGCTCCACTGAACCCGTCAGGCTCCCCAGGCTACTGCCGGCCGAACACGCGCCGCCACCACGGACGCTTCGTGGGGTCCTTCGTCGACGGGGCGGGTTTCTTCGGCCGCTTCGCCGGCACGTCCACGGTTGAGTCCGCGCCGCGCGTCTCGGCGTCGAGTGCGAGTTTCACTTCCGCCCGCTCTTCCTTCGCCACCGGGCTGCCCGGGTACTTCCCCAGATAGGCGTCGTAGGCCTTGAGGGCGCGGTCGTACTCGCCGGCCGAGTACATCGCCCGCGCGGCTTCGAGCGATTCGCGTTTCACGGCGAACTCTTCGAGCTGGGCCTCGGTGAAGTACACCGCCGGTGCGCGATTCCCTTCGACGTAGAGCGCCGCTGAAACTCCGCCGAGAATGAGGACGAGCGAGCCGACGATCGCAGCGAAGAGGCCGCCCGAGATCGGCCGGTCATGACTTCGCGCAGTCGTACCCCGGCTGCCGACGGCAGGAGTCATGTCGCTGTTCGATTTGCTCGTGACCGAGGGATATGTCTCAGGCCCGCGCCGCGAGGCCGCCAGTGTCGACACGGCTTCGGAGGGCCCGCCCTCCTCGATCGGTTCGGGAATGACCGTTGCGCTGATGGCCTGGAGATCCTGGAGCGCGGCTGCCGCGCTCTGATAGCGGCTCTCCGGGTCCTTCGCCATCATCTTCTTGAGAAAAGCCGACAGTGCAGGCGGTACCTGCGCGTGGACCTCGTGCGCCGGAGGAGGCTCGAGGTCCACGACGTTCCGGAGAATCGAGCTGACGTCGTTGGCGGCGAACGCCTTCACACCCGTGGCCATCTCGTAGAGAACCGAGCCCGCCGAGAAGAGATCGGAACGGGCCGTGACGGCGGTGCACTTCACCTGCTCCGGCGACATGTAGCTCGGTGTTCCGAGCATTTCGCCGACCGCGGTCAGGTTCGAGTCGAGCGGCCGGGCGATGCCGAAGTCGGCGATCTTTGCTTCGCCCGACGCGGTGAGGAGGATGTTCGCGGGCTTGATGTCGCGGTGGACGATGCCCTTCGTGTGTGCGAACGCCAGCCCCCGCAGAATGTCCTCGGCAATCCGCAGCGCCTCGGCGAGGGGAAGCGGCTTCCGCTTCTTCATCCGCTCGCGGAGCGATTCTCCGTCGATGTATTCCGTGGCCAGCCAGGCGATCGTGTCGTTGTCGTAGCCGGGTTCGTAGAGCGTAACGATGTTCGGGTGCTGCAGGGAGCCGCACAACTCCGCTTCACGCTGAAGGCGTTTGTAGAACTCGTTGGCTTCGCTCTCGTCGTCGAAACGCTCCTCGACATGGACCGTCTTGAGCGCGACTTTCCGGCCGATGCGGCGGTCGCGGGCGAGATAAACCATCCCCATGGCGCCGCGACCGAGCACGCTCTCGACCTCGTAAGGGCCGTAGTTCTTGCGGATGTCGCCCGCCGGGTCGGTCATTGGTAGCCTGAAATGATACCTGTCGGGCCGAAATTCACGGTTTCAGGCGCTCCTTGAAGAACCGGACGATGGATACCGTCGACCGGATGCGGTTCGGGGTCTTCCTCCACCCGTGACCCTCGTCGGGAAAAAGAATGTACTCCACGGGGACGTTTCGTTTCTTGAGAGACTCGACTGTCTGTTCCGCCTCGATGACCGGCACGTTGGTGTCATTGGCGCCATGGAGGACCAGCAGGGGAGTGCGAATGCGGTCGACCTTGTGAATCGGTGAGAGCGTGCGAAGCATCGCCGCTTCTGTAGCCGGATTGCCGTATTCGATCGTCGAGATCGCTGCCATCCACGGTTCGCTGTGCTTGAAGAATGTCTCGAAATTGATGATGCCAAACAGGTTCGCTCCCGCCGCAAAGAGGTCGGGATATTCGGTGACGCCGGCCATCACCATGTAGCCGCCGTAGGAGCCGCCCATGATTCCGAGACGCTTCGGATCGGATATGCCGGCCGTCACGAGATGGTCGGTCGTCGCCTTGATGTCGCGAACGCCGTTGACGCGCAGCGCGCCGTTGTCGAGGTTCACGAACTTCTTCCCAAAACCGGCTGACCCTCGCACGTTCGGGGCAAAGACGGCCATCCCGTTCATGGCCAGGGCCTGGTAGGTGCTGTTGAATGTCGGCCGCTCCTGTCCTTCGGGACCGCCGTGAAAGCTCAGGACCGTCGCGTAAGGAGGCTTTGCGTCGCGCGGGCGGTACAGCCAGCCAGAGAGCTCGAGGCCATCGTGAGCTTTGTAAGTGACGAGCTCGGGCCGCACGAACGAAGAGAGATCGATGCCGGGATGCGGACTGAACGTGAGCTGCCTGAACGACGAGCCATCCGGCGTGATCCAGATGTCGACGATGCGGTTCGAACCTGAGAGGACGAAGGCCGCCGCAGATCCGGATCGCGCGACCTCGATGTCCGCGACGATATCCGCGGGAAGCTCAGTGACTTTGCTCTGCTTCGCTCCGTCGACGACGAGCTTCGTCACCTCGCTGCGTCCGGCAACGTTCCAGACGAGGTAACCCGCGGCACGGGATTCATCCAGGGTGATCCCTGCGAGCTCGGCGTCGGTGCGGCTGGCAAGCACCTCCATCGGTCCCGGTTTTCCTCCCGCAATGCGCACCCGGAGAAGCGCGGAGCGATCTCGGTCCGGGTTCCCGGTCATGTAGACGACGTCGGGGGTCGCACCGAACTGCGCCTGGTCGAACTCCGCGGGCGGAGTGTGCCTCGTCAGGAGAATCTCCTCGCCGCCGGCCATCGAAACGCGGTAGATGTCGTTGTCGCCGCGATTGCGAAGACGATCAATCAGGGCGTACCGACCATCTACGCTGATGTCGAGGACCACGCTGATTCCCTGGCTTTGCGCGATCGAACGCATCTCGCCGCTGGCGATGTCGAGCACCCAGCTGTCGACCGAATCGCCGGACCGCTGATTCGATCCGATCACCAGCGCTTTTGAATCGGGCGTCCACTCGCCCAGCCAGTTGTTCTCTTTCCCACCCGCCGTCAGGCGCCGCAGGCCGGTGCCGTCGGGCCGCACGACGTAAATCTGCGAATTGAGCCCGCCGCCCGGAGCGACCTGGATCGCGATCCACTCGCCGCGCGGTGCCCAGAGCATCGCCGTGACCGGGTCTTCGAGCGCCGTCACCTGCCTCGGATATCCGCCGGCGGCAGGAATGATCCACACCTGCGGCGAACCGCTGATGTTGGTGATGAACGCGATCCGGCTGCTGTCCGGCGAGAACGAGGGGGCATACGCCGACCCCGTCTTCGCCATCAGGGCCACGGAGCGCTCGAGATCGTCGGCAGACGTCGCCGCCGCCAGGAACAGCGAGAGGAGCAGGGCGGTGGTTTTCATGGGGGGGATTGTATTGGGAAGGGGGAGCGGAAAGGTTCTTTGGAAAGGGGGAACGGGAATGTTGAATGTTCAATGTTCAATGTTGAATGTTGAATGTTGAATAGTGAGGTAATTCACCGTTCATCGTTCAACATGCAACATTCAACATTGAACATTCCCGTCTCTCTATAACCTCCCCGAACCTCACCCCTGACCGCCCCCCTCCTCCCTCGCTTCGCGACACATTCCCCCAGTCTTCGCCGGGGGAGAAGGGAATGGCCGAAATGGCGTGTGCTCCCGCCCGCGTTGTAGACTCCCGCGCCCATGACCACCGTCGAGGCCCCCCGTTCGCTTGATTTCATCCGGGAGATCGTCGAGGACGATCTTCGCGCTGGAAAGCACGAGAGGGTGGTCACCCGCTTTCCGCCCGAGCCGAACGGGTACCTGCACATCGGGCACGCGAAGTCGATCTGCCTGAACTTCGGAATCGCCGGCGAATATCGCGGCAAGTGCAATCTCCGCTTCGACGACACGAACCCGACCAAAGAAGAAGCCGAGTACGCGCACGCGATCGAGCGTGACGTGCGCTGGCTCGGATTCGAATGGGACGGCGAACCGCGCCACGCCTCCGACTACTTCGAGCAGCTGTACGGGTACGCGGAACATCTCGTCCGGGAAGGGAAGGCGTACGTCGACAGCCTCTCGGCCGAGGACATGCGGCAGTACCGCGGCACGCTGACGGAGGCCGGCAAGGATAGTCCGTACCGCAATCGTTCCGTCGAGGAGAATCTCGACCTCTTCCGCCGCATGCGCGCCGGTGAGTTCGAGGACGGCGCGCACGTTCTCCGCGCGAAGATCGACATGTCCTCGCCGAACGTGAACATGCGCGATCCCGTTCTCTACCGGATCCGCCACGAGACGCATCACCGCACCGGCGATCAGTGGTGCATCTACCCGATGTATGACATGGCGCACCCGCCGTCCGATGCGATCGAGCACGTCACGCATTCGCTCTGCACCCTGGAGTTCGAGGATCACCGGCCGCTCTACGACTGGCTGATCGAGAACCTCCCCGTTCCGTCGCGGCCACGCCAGATCGAGTTTGCGCGTCTCAACCTCAATTACACGGTCATGAGCAAGAGGAAGCTTCTGCGGCTCGTCGAAGAGCGTCATGTCAGCGGCTGGGACGATCCGCGGATGCCGACGCTCGCAGCGATGAGGCGCCGCGGATACACGCCGGCGGCCATCCGGAACTTCTGCGACCGCGTCGGCGTGGCGCGCCGCGAGAACGTCATCGACGTCGCGCTCCTCGAGTTCAGCGTGAGGGAAGATCTGAACCTCACCGCGCGCCGGGTCATGGGGGTGCTTCGCCCGCTGCGGGTCGTCATCGAGAACTATCCCGATGGGCAGACCGAGGAGTTCGAGACGCCGAACAACCCGGAGGATCCGTCAGCAGGGACGCGGCGCGTGCCTTTTTCACGCGTCCTCTACATCGAGCGCGACGACTTCATGGAAGACCCGCCGAAGAAATTTTTCCGCTTCGCGCCTGGACGCGAAGTCCGCCTTCGTTCGGCGTACTTCGTCACCTGCACGGACGTGGTCAAGGATGCAGACGGCGAGATCGTCGAGCTTCGTGCCGCATACGATCCTGCGACGCGGGGCGGTGATTCGCCCGACGGCCGCAGACCGAAGGCCACTCTGCACTGGGTGTCGGCCGAGCATGCGATCGACTGCGAAGTGCGCCTTTACGATCGTCTCTTCCGTAGCGAGAACCCGGAGGAGAGCGGCGACTTCATCGCCGACATCAATCCGGATTCGCTCGAGGTCGTGACCCACGCCAGGCTGGAGCCTTCCGTCCGCGGAGCAGCTCCGCTGACGACGTATCAGTTCGAGCGCCTCGGATACTTCTGCGTCGATCCCGATTCCACGCCGGAGCGGCTGGTGTTCAACCGAACCGCGACGCTCAAGGACACCTGGGCGAAAGTCAGCTCGAAACAATGAACGATTCTTTTGAACGATGAACGAACGATGAAGGCAATCAACACGTCATCCTGAGCTGCAAAGACAGCGAAGGATCTCAGAATACGCAGATTGAGATCCTTCGCCGTCTGCGCGGCTCAGGGATGACGTGGACCCGGCGCCGCACTCACCCTCGATTGCTCTCATCGTTCATCGTTCAAAAGCATCGTTCGTTCAAAGGGGTCAATGCTCCCTGTCCGCGGGATCGGTGGCCGGCTGCTGCGTTTGCCTGTTGCGGTTGGCAGAGGGATTCGGCGCGTTCTCGCGGGCTTCCGCCTCGCGAAGGTGCCGGTGGTGGTTGACGAGGCCGTAGTGCGCTGCCAGCGCTGCCCCGAGGCCGACGGCGCCGCCGAAGACAAATCGTCTCGTGTCACGGTCCATGACTGCCTCCTGAAGGGGGCAACTCTACTCCAAACCGCGGCAGGCGGCGTGATCCCCGTCATCATTCCGTGACATCTATAATTTTCATCTGTTAATATCAGCCAACAAATGGATGGGGGAGGTGCCGGGAGAAATGGCGGTGTGCTGGCGGTGCCCTGAATGCAGCGAAGTCAGCTGCGAGGACGATGTAAATGCCGAGGGGAAGGCGCTGGCCTGTGACCATTGCGAACGGCCGTTCACTCCCCAGCAGACGCAGTGCCCCGTGTGTGACTCGCGCAACCCGTGGGCGCGCCGCGATTCAGTCCATTACTGGTGCCTCGAGTGCGGGCACACACAGACGTTCTACTCGCGCACGGCCTGAAGTTTTCTGCGCCGCGTGGCGGAGGCGGAAGGGCCTGCGAGCGCCGCCGAGCAGCCCGAAGAGTGGTCCTGGAGCCGTCTGAAGCGCTAGAATTGACGCGGCGTCGAACGCTGATCGACGGGAGGGTGTGATGGGGGAGATCAAGCTGTTCCAGATCTGCTACGAGGGAGACCTCACCGCGGAGCTGTCCTACGCAATGCGCCAGCTCGGCGCGGAACCAAATTTCGATCAGAGCTGGCATGTCTGGCTGCCGGAGGGACGACACGCAGCGCCCCTCGTTCGGTATCTGCGCACCCATGTGGCCGGCGACTCGCGCCTTCTCGTGGCGTGCACGCAATTCACGACGTCGCGTGACTTTCTTCTCGTGCGGCACAGCCTGACGCCGGACGCCGATTACTCCGAGCTCCACGACGCGCTCGACCGTCTGGGCACCGTCGTGGCGCTTCCGTTCGAGAGTACCTTCATCGTCAAATCAAACGATCGGTCGGACGTTCAGACGCTCGGACGGGCGCTCGGCGAGCTCTGTCCGGACGATTCGCTGATGGTCACCGGTGTAAGCCACGACTGGGCATATAGCGTCGCCGGGAAGAGTCTGATGTTCGTCGCACGCGACGCGCAGGTAGGACAGTTTCGGGGCTTCTGACCCCGATTTTGGATTTTAGATTTTGGATTTTGGATTGGATCAGCGCGCCAGCGATGTAGGCGCAAGCAATCCAAAATCCAAAATCCAAAATCCAAGAATGTCTCTCGTCACCGTTCCACCAACTCGATTCCCTGCGCCACGTTGAGCCAAGCTGCCGCACTCCACTCCTTCGACCGGTTTTTTGGAGAAACCGTCCTGAATACCGGAGGATCAAGGGTGAGGTCGAAGGTCGAAGGTCGAATCGCCCCGAAGCGACAGCCGGCTTAGCCTCTCGCAAAACGCGGGCGGAGCCTTCGGGTTTGCCCGTATCCCCCACATCCCCCATACTTGCGGCGCTTTTTGCACCGCCGGGAAAAAGGGAGAGCGATTGCATGGCCGAAGAAGTCTTGGCGACTGACAAACATCCTCGCGGCTTGTATGTGCTGTTCGGGACGGAGATGTGGGAGCGATTCAGCTTCTACACCGTCAACGCCATGCTGGCGCTGTACCTCCGCGATTCAGTGCAGGGTTTCAGTTTTTCGAGTGCGCAGGCAGCCACGGTTCAGTCGTGGTACCTGATGTTCGTTTACTTCACCCCGCTGATCGGCGGTCTCATCGCCGATCTCTTCCTCGGATTCCGGAAGGCGATCATCGTGGGCGGCGTCTTCTTCATCGCCGGCCATGCCCTGCTCGCCGTTCCCGACAACCTGATGATCGTGTACGCCGCGCTGGCGTGTCTCGTCATCGGAAACGGTTTCTTCAAACCGAACGTGTCCTCGATGGTTGGGAACCTCTACAGCGAGGGAAGCCACCTGAAGGACAAGGCGTATCTGATTTTCTACATGGGCATCAACGTCGGCGCCGCGCTGGCTCCGATCGTCGCCGGGTTCATTCAGCCACGCTGGGGCTTCCACCCGGCATTCTTCATGGGCGCCCTCGGCATGTTGATCTCCATGGCGCTCTTCATGACGAACCGGCGTCACGTCGCTCATGCGGACCGCATCCGCGGCAAGAAGAACGACTTCATGCGTCAGGACGGCTCGCACGGCCATCAGGACGCCGTGGCCACGTCCGAGGATCTGCCGCCGGTGCTGAATGAAGAAGCGCGCAACATGCAGGCCGTTCCGGAATGGAAGCGGATCATGGCGCTGATCGTCATCTTCATCATCGTCATCGTGTTCTGGATGATCTTCCACCAGAACAGCCTTACGCTCACGTTCTGGGCGGACGACCACACCGAGTGGACCTTTATCCGCGCCGGCGGCATTCTCTCCAACGCCATCAACGCCATCTGGATTGTGGTCCTCTCGCTGCCGCTGGCCGGCTTCTGGACGTGGCTGGACAAGCGGGGCATGGAGCCGTCCACGCCGACGAAGATGATGTACGGGATGATCCTCACCGGCCTTTCGATGATCGTTCTGTATTTCGCCGCACAGAGCCACGGATACACCGCTCCCGTTTTCCGCGTGGAGAAAGTCGATCAGGCAGGGACGTGGGTCTCGATCTCGCCCGAGGCGCGCGAGCATCTCGGAATTGCGATTCCGCCGACGAGCATCGAGGTTCAGAAGAGCGACACGACCGTGTCGCTCGAGGCGTGGCGCGTGAATCACAGCGGGCCGACGCCGAAACCGGGCGACTTCGTCCGCATCGACGGCCACGACGCGACGCAGATCAGCACCGGGCAGACGACAAAGGCCTCCCTGTGGTGGCTCATCCTCATGTACGGCGTCATCTCCCTCGGTGAGCTCATGCTGAGCCCCATGGGCCTGGCTCTCGTCTCCAAGGTAGCGCCGGTGCGCATGCGCGGACTGATGATGGGCGGCTGGTTCACCGCCACGGCAATCGGCAACAAGCTCACTGCGATCGGCGGTTACTGGGATCTGTGGAGCCACACGAAGTTCTTCATGGTGCTCGCCCTGATGGCGTTCGCCACGGCCGTCGTGTTGTTCCTGCTCCTCCGTCCGTTGCGGAAGGCGATGCCCGGGGTCTGATGGCGGAGCCCAGGGTCCGGGAGAACGTACCGCTCGCACCGCTCACGACGATCGGGATCGGCGGTCCGGCCCGGTACTTCATCACGGCGGCGACAGTCGACGAATTGGGCGAGGCCCTTGACTGGGCCTCGCAGCGTTCACTGCCGGTATTCGTCCTCGGCGGCGGCAGCAACCTTCTCATCTCGGATGAGGGTTTTTCAGGCCTCGTCATCCAGATCGGCCTCCGCGGGGTGGTCGTGGAGAGCGAGGACCGTTACGCTACGGTGAAGGTCGCGGCGGCCGAACCGTGGGATTCGTTCGTGGAGACCGCGACCGGCAAGGGATGGGCGGGGGTCGAGTGCCTCTCCGGCATACCAGGATCGACGGGAGCGACACCGATTCAGAACGTCGGCGCCTATGGTCAGGATGTGAGCGAGACGATCGTGCGCGTGGAAACGCTGGATCGGATGACCGGGCGCGTCGTACCGTTCACGAATGCCGAATGCCAGTTCGGCTATCGCGCCAGCCGTTTCAAGAATCACGAGCCCGGGCGTTACGTCGTTCTCAATGTGACCTTTCGGCTGGAGCGCGGAGGATCAGCGTCCATACGCTATCCCGAGCTGCAGAAGTATCTCGACGAGCACGAGGTCGCGGTCGCCGACCTGGCCAGCGTTCGAAAAGCGGTCATTGCGATCCGGAAGAGGAAGGGAATGGTCATCGACCCGTCCGATCCCGATACCCGCAGCGACGGCTCCTTTTTCATGAATCCGGTCATTCGCGCGGACGAGCTGGGGGAATTCGGCGGCCCTTCGTTCCCCGCGGGCGACGGTCTCGTTAAGCTTTCAGCGGCGTGGCTGATCGAGAACGCCGGATTCACGAAAGGCTACCGGCACGGCAACGTCGGCCTGTCTTCCAAGCACTCGCTGGCAATCATCAATCGCGGCGGCGGCACGGCGGCGGAGGTGCGGGAGCTGGTGGAGTTGATTCAGTCGCGTGTGCGCGAACGCTTCGGAGTGGAGCTGCAGCCGGAGCCGAACTTCATCGGATTTGGTGCGAACGAACGATGGGCGATGGTTTGGAACGATGAACGATGAACGATGAACGATGAAGGTACCGAAGTCCAAGCCACGTGATCCTGAGCCGCGAAGACAGCGAAGGATCTCAGGCTGTGTAACTTGAGATCCTTCGCCGTCTTCGCGGCTCAGGATGACGTGTTGCTCCATGCTTTGTTCGTTCATCGTTCATCGTTCATCGCTCATCGTTCATCGTTCATCGCTCATCGTTCAAATATCCGTCCGCATGCGGTCGAAGACTCGCGAGATCGTCTGGATGTCGATGCTTCGCTCGAGGTACTCCCACACGGCCAGGACTTCCTCACGGTTGCGGATCGATTCGATCTCGATGTTCGACGCGCCGTGCGTGATGGCGTACTTGGCTCGGTGATACCACTTCTGCGCTTCATCGGGGTTGGCCAGGAGCCTTTCGCGAGCGTGCTGCACGAGGAGCACCTGATCCGGGGGGATGTCCTCGCTCGATGAAGGGAGGGTGCGTACGCCGGAACGGTTCTTCTCGGCCATGCGCTCGACGAGGCGGCGCCGTTTCCGCTCGAGCGTGTCGGCCTCGCGCTTCATCGCGCCGCTCTTGATGAGCAGGTGGAGGGCGAGCGCGTATTCCGCGTTTCCGCTCTCGATGCGCAGACCCGACCGGTAAACCTGCGCGCCGTCCGCCCCGGGGGTCTTCGAAAGACGGCTCCAGATGAGGAAGCCCTTGACGTCGACGGCGATGTCGCCGCGGCGGATCATGAACCGTCCCACCGTGCCGAGACGGATGGGTGCAGGATGCTCGACCAGCGCTCCGATGGTGCTCAGATTGACGATGGCAATCGGATACGCGGCAAATGTGGCGGGGAGTGGCTCGGACGCTGTGAACCGTTCCGCCGCCCGGAGCTCTTCGACGTTCATGGGCGAATGGGATTCGAGTTTACGCCTCTTCGACGTAGGGGGTCAGCCTCTCGCGCACGAGGTCCGGAACCGGGATGGGGCGGAACTCCCCGCGGGCGACTGAGACCAGAACGTAGTGGCCGGTGGCGACGACGACGTCCGGGACATCGCTTTGCCTCACCACGAAGTTCACCTTGATCGAGCTTCCGCCGAGCTTCCCGAAGAACGCCTCGACGATGAGCAGCTCGTCGAGCTTGACGGGATGGAAGAAGTCGCACTCGACATGGACGCGGGGGAGCCAGATGCCGATCTCCTCGAAGAGAGTCTTGTAAGACAATCCGCACGAACGGAACAGCTCCACCTCCGCCAGCGCGAAGAACCTCAGATAAGCCTGATAATTGATGATCCCGGCGGCATCGATGTCCTCCCACCGGACGTACTCCCGCACCGAAAAGCGCATGGGTGCATTATGGATCGAGCCACCTGTTAACCATCCAGCCGCGACAGTCGTTCAGTGAGCGAGGGCTTGTTGAAGCCCGACAGCTTCCGTACGAACTGAAGGGACGCCGCCTCGATCTCTTCATCCGTGGCGGGAGGCTCGAAATTGAAGAGCGTTTTGATGTTCCGGCACATGATTTTCGGATTTTAGATTTTCGATTTGATGCTTAGCAATTTTTCACAGGAAGCATGGATCTCGCCGGCGGCATTGACCAGCTCGACCGTATAGGTGCGTTCGGCGCGGCCATTTCTGTCCACTTCGCCGCGAATGGCGTCCAGCTCTTCCTCGGTGACTCGGAAGGTAGCCGTCAGACTTTCGCGCCCCGGTTTCCGGAAGCGGATCGTGGCCGCCTTGTCCCAGACGACGTAGCCCGGGCCGAGCAAGTGGATCAGCATGATCATGTAGACGGGATCGACGGCGCCGTACATGCTCCCGCCGAAGATCGTGCCGACGTAATTACGCGTGCGCCAGCTCAGCGGCAGCCGCACGCGGATCTCCCTCCAGTCGCTTGCGATGAACGTGATGCGCGCACCGGTGCCGCGGTAGGCGGGGAACCAGTTGAAGCCCCATCGCGCCAACCGCGTGCGCCAGCTCTCGGGCATCATCCGCGCCTCAGCGAGCTGCAGGAGGGGCCGCCGGCGGCGCATCCGGCACCGGCCTGAAATTCAGGTCGAGCGCGCGATAACGGCCCTCATGGACCCGCATTCGTTTGAGAAAGTCCTCGTAGTTCCTTTTCGCTGCCGGAGTCCATGTCACCTCGGAGATCGCGGTCAGGCGAGGGAATGCCATGTACTCGACGTGTCCCGGCGACTGCATGTACTCGGTCCAGATGTTTCCCTGGGCGCCGAGGACGTGGCGGGCTTCGTCAGCGGTGAGGGCGGCGGGGACGGGCTCGAAGCTGTACACCTTCTCGAGCGGCAGGTTCCCGCCGATGTTCGGAAGCTCGCCTGGCTCCTGCGACTGCGCATAATCGAGATAGACGTGCGTGGTCGGAGCCATCACCACGTCATGGCCCGCCTTCGCCGCGGTGATGCCACCTTCCACCCCGCGCCACGACATCACCGTTGCGCCCGGAGCGAGACCGCCCTCGAGGATCTCATCCCACCCGATCAAGCGGCGGCCGCGGTCGGCGAGGAACTTGTCCATCCGCCGCACGATGTAGCTCTGCATCTCGTGCTCGTCCTTCAGGCCGAGCTCCTTGATGCGCGCCTGCACCTCCGCGCTCGCTTTCCACTGATCCTTGATCGCCTCGTCTCCTCCGATGTGCACGAACGGTCCGGGAAAGAGCGTCAGCACTTCCGTCAGCACGTCCTGGAGAAAGAGGATGGTTTTTTCGCTCGGATTGAAAATGTTCGCGTTCACACCCCAGCGCGGCCACACTTCGAGCTGCTCGCCCGTCACGCCGAGCTCGGGATACGCGGCGATGGCGGCCTGCGCGTGCCCCGGCATCTCGATCTCGGGGACCACCGTGATGTGGCGCTGGCGCGCGTATTCGACCACCTCGCGAATGTCGTTCTGCGTGTAGAAGCCGCCGTGTGGCTTCCTGTCGAAGCCCTTTGGATTTCGTTCATGGCCGAGCCGCGTGTGTCTGCGCCATGCACCGACTTCGGTCAGGCGGGGGTACTTCCTGATCTCGATGCGCCAGCCCTGATCGTCGGTGAGGTGCCAGTGGAACGTGTTGAATTTGTGAACGGCGAGGAGATCGATGAAGCGAAGAACGAATTCCTTCGGAGCGAAGTGACGGCAGACGTCGAGCATCGCGCCGCGCCAGCGGAACCTCGGCTGGTCTTCGATCTTCACCGCCGGGGCGCTCCAGGCCACATCCTTCTGCAGCGTGCTGGCGAAGATCGCCGGCGGGAAGATTTGCCGCAGGCTTTGCGCTCCATAAAAGAGTCCCGCTTCCTTCGGGGCGCGAATGGACACGCGCTTCGGCGTCACTTCCAGCAGGTAGCCCTCGTCGCCGAGCCGGGCGAGAGACGGGTCGAGTGCGAACTGAATCGTGTTCTCTGCGCCTTTTCCAGCCGCGACGCTCAATGTGTAACCGGTCGAAGGAGCCATCCAGCTGGTGAACATCTGCGCGGTCTTCTGCGCGGCGTTGTCAGCGATGACCCGTGTGTCCGCTTTCAGCGTGAAGGTCCCTTCGCCAGGCTGGACGCTCACCGGCCGCGGGAGGATCGAGATGTCGGCGTTGACGGTGAGTGGGAGGAACATGCAGAGAAGCCAGTGGTAGCCTCGCATGTTGCGCATCGTATTACGGATGGAGTGCGGCAGCAGCTGCCGCACTCCATCCTCCGCCCAGAAACGCTTCAGACGTCGACCACCACCTTGAAGCCGCCGTAGACCATGCGTTTCACGTCGAAGGGCATCGTCGTCGGCATCTTCGCCAGCCGAGGATCCTTCATCACCTTCGCATTCACGCGGTCGCGATGCGCGCGGGACTTGAACACGATCCAGGCGAACACCACCGTCTCGCCCGGCTTGAGCTTCATCATCTTCGTGAACGCGACCGCGCCCTGAGGGGCAAGGTCGTCGCCGGCACATTCGCGGTATTCGAGCGCGCCGTGCTCGCGCCAGATCTTTCCCGCCTTCTTCGACAACACGCGGTAGGCGGAAAGATTCTTCTTCGGGACCGGGAGGACGAATCCGTCGACGTAGCTCATAACCCCTCCGTTGCGAAAAAATCGACCAGGCCGGTCTCGAGCGAATACTCCGCGCCGACGACTGCCAGCCCCTCCTTCGCGATCAGGTTCTCGAGAATCTCCGATCCGTGGCGCAGATGATTGGCCGAGACGCGGATGTTCGCGCGCACGGCCTCTTCGATCAGGAGTTCGGGATTCTTCCTCATGTCCGTGGCCAGCAGCGCCTCGACGGACGGCCGCACGCGGCCGACGATCGACTGGAGATTGCGCGACTGCTGTTCGCGCGGCCGTTGGAGCTCCTCGATGGTCGCCACGATCGCGCCGCAGGTGGAGTGACCGAGGATGATGACGAGGCGCGTGCCGAATCGCTCGACGGCAAATTCAACGCTGCCGATCTGCGACGGCGCGACGATGTTGCCTGCGACGCGGATGACGAAGAGATCGCCGAGACCCTGGTCGAAGATGATCTCGGCCGGCACCCGTGAATCGGAGCAGCCGAGGATGACGGCAAAAGGGGCCTGTCCGGTGGCCAGCTCGCGGCGGCGCGACTCGCTGGTGATCGCGTGACTGGGGATGTCGGCGGCAAATCGCCGGTTCCCTTCGCGAAGAAGGTCCAGGGCCTGTCTGGCGTCGATCATTCTCCCGACGCCATCCGCGACCAGGCCACCACCTTCGTAGCGAATCGCGAGGCATCGGCCGGCTTGCGGCCAAACTGCCCGGCGACCTCACGCTCCAGGAATGTGGTGACTTCTTCTTCTGAGCCGCCATCACCGAGCACATCCAGCAGTGCGTCCGCCAGCGGGCTGTAACGGTGGCGCCCTTCGCCGGCGCCGACGATGCCTGCCGGATCCCATTCGTTGAGAAGTGTCAGCAGCTGGCCGTGCTCATCTCTGAGTTTTCTTCGTTCTTCGCGCATGATTCGTTCGTCGGCAATCCTATCGTGAGTGCTTGGTGCTTGGTGCTGAGCCATTGGTTCACGTCATCCTGAGGCGCGGAGACGCCGAAGGATCTCAAGTTGCCAGACTTTCGCATCTCGAGATCCTTCGCCGCGCTTCGCCGGCTCAGGATGACGTGAACTATTGACCCAGCACCCAGCACCCAGCACTCGTTTCAAAACGACGCCCACAACAAAATTCTCTTGTAGGTATAAAAGAAAGGCGTGGCCGTGCTCAACCGCTCCATCAATCGTTCCGTGTACGTCTCCAGGAATTGCGGGAACCGGGCGCCGAGGCGTTCTTCGTAATCGGTGAGCAGCGCGCCGCGGTTCCATTCCACCACATCGGCCGCCGACGCAAGCTCGTGGCCGTACACGTGCAGCCGCACATGCTGCCGCTTGAATCCGAGCCGATGGAAGATCGATGCGTATTGCTCAGGCGGCAGCACGTAATCTGCCCGTGGCTCGAATTGCATCTCACGGGCGACCTCCGCCGCCGTCGCGTGTGATGGGTGGTCGTCGTTCGCTGGCATCTGGATCGCGATCTGGCCGTGCGGCGTGAGGAAGCTCGCGAACTTCGCGAAAAGCTTCTCGTGATCCGGGACCCACTGCAGCGCGGCATTCGAGAAGACGAGGTCATAAGGGCGGTCGGTCACGAACGCTTCGATGTCGCCCTTTTCGAATCGCATCACTTCGCCACCGGAGCCGCTGCGCAACAGCATCGTCTCCGAGCTGTCGATCCCGAGCGTTTCTGCCGCGGAGAAGTGCTCATGCAGCTCGCGCGTCAGCTCGCCCGTGCCGCACCCCAGATCGACGATCTGCATGCGCGGCCGGTGCTCGATCAGCGCGAGGAGATCGCGAAATGGCAGCGCCCGCTCGGTCTTGAATCGCTCGTACTGCTCGGGATTCCACATGGGTTCTCAGCGAAGCTTGTCCCAGTTGATCACGGCGTTCATCACCAGCGGATACATACCCTGTGTGTTCATCCGCCACATCGGGTTCACGGCAAAGAGAAGGACATGGCCGCGGCCGCGAGGCGCGAGGATCACTGCCGGCTTGCCGGCCAGTTCATCGCCGCCTTCCAGCATGCCCGACATGAGCAGCTGGTCGGCTTTGTCGTGGAAGGTCACGAGGACCTTTGGACGGTCTTCCGGTCGAGGCATGTACGGCTCGAAGTTGTATGCCGCATCTTCCGGCGGCTGGAAGCCTTCTTCTCCAGGCTTCGGTTTCTCTCGTTCGGGAAGCGGAACGAACGGACGTCCCTGCGGAACATCGGGATCGTTTGCTCCGCCGCGGCCGCTGGGACGGCCCTGCGCACGCTGCTCTTCGCGCACGCCGACTTTCAGGATCGGCGAATTGCTGAAGAAAAGCGGAACCGTCTCGTCGTAGCCCGCCGTCACCGGGCTCTTCGTCACGGTGAGTTTTCCGCGAACGATCGTGCCGGGGGCTTTGAGCTTCGCCAGCGGGACGGATTGCACCCACCGCACGAGACCGTAATCGATGGCCCATTCCGCGGTGTCCCGCACGGTGATGAGGAGACCGCCGTCTTTGACGAAGCGCGTCAGGTGCTGCACGCCCGAGAGGCCGAGGCCGGGGCGCATGTCGTCGGTCTCGTCGATGCCGCCGAGGTTCGGTGTGAGCTCGGTGGTCTTCCAGGGTAGGGCGGGACCGGGCGCCATGCCGTTGACGATGTCGCCGGAGATCGACGACGCACCCACCGGCGGGAAGATCACGACGTCGTACTTCTCGCGCACGTTGGGCATGGCCGCGACGTCCTGGGTGGAGATGTAGTCGTAGGGGACGCCGAGACTTTCCAGCGCGAGGCGGTACCACCCTTCGTCCTGGGTGCGGAGCCAGGTGTGAAGGATGGCGATGCGCGGCTTCTTCGTGGACGGGTCCGCGAAGTATTTTCGCGCGTGCTCGATGTCCGAGGACGCGGGCGATGCCGGTGCTGCCGGCGGCGCAGCCAGAAGATTCATGGGGACCTCGAGAACGTCTGCATTCGCGACGCGCGTGAAATCGACGTTCTTGAGATAGGCGAGAGTCCAGCCGGTGTCGTCGTAAACGCGGTCTTCACCGCGCACGAACTGCACGTCGAGGAGAGCATCGGCCAGCCGGCTGTAAGGCTGATCCATCCGTACGACGTACGAGCCCTTTGCGAACGTGACGTTGGGACTCTTCGGTTTCGGATCCTTCGCCTTCGCATCCGTCGCTTTCGCGTCTGCAGCCTTTTCGGCAGGTTTCGCCGGCGGCCACGCCGGATCGATCGTGAGCGCCTGCTGCGTCGCGTGAACCTCGACCCCGTGCTTCTGGAGGACGGTGATCAGATCGCGGAGATTGCCCGATCGCTTCTGGTCGGCGGGAAAGACGTACGCGGCGGGCCCCTCGTTCGACGGCTTCGCAATCGACCGCTTCGACAGCGTCCAGAAGTTCTCGAGGAACCGCGCGCGGTTCTTCGCCATGTCGTTGAGCGCGAGAAGAAGTCCGCTCTGCTGGAAGTTCACATTGTTGCGGAGCGACCAGCGCACCTTCGGCAGCGGTGGATTCGGGCGGAACCACTGCCGTTCACTGGTTCCGCGGACCACGCGCTCTTCGGTCGTCGGCCAGCGATTGCCGAAGGTCTCGTAGAACCGCCCGATGGAGTTGTGCCCCATGCCGATCCAGAACATGTAGTTCGGTGCCCATCCATCGTAGAAGCCATGTGTCCACACGCCGGGCAGGCCGCGGCGGGTGAGCTCGTTGACCTCGTTGTAGGCCATGCGATGCCACTCGTCGATCATCAGCGGGTCCAGCGCCGGGTTGTACGGGCCTGTGCCGGTCGAGATGTAGAGGAACGGAATCGACTCGTGCAGGTCATGGACGACCTGCGGATGAAAGTCGAAGTAAGCCTTCATCACGTTGTTGCTGAGGTTGAGGGCCAGGCCGATGTTGTCGCGGTTGTTGTCGTGCGCAACGTGATGCCCCCAGTAGACGAGGGGCGGAGTGGGCACGCCGGGATTCTTCTCGCGGTAGCGCCAGAGATCGACCTGGCGATTGCGGCCGTCGACTTCGATCACCGGCGTGAGCAGGGTGACGATGTTGTCGCGGATGCTGCGGATGAACGGCGTCTCCTCGACGGCGAGACGATACGCGAGCTCCATGAGCATCTCCGGGCTTCCCGTCTCCGGCGAATGCATCGCGCCCGTGGCGTAATAAATCGGTTTCCCGTCGGCGATGAGCTGGCGTGCGTCCTCCTCGCTCAGCTTGCGCGGATCGCTGAGGCGCCGCGTGATCTCCCGATAGCGATCGAGATTCGCAATCGTCTCCTCGTTCGCGATCGCGACCAGGATCATCTCCCGCCCTTCCTCCGATTTGCCGAGCGTGAAGACCTTCACCCGAGGCGACGCGTCATCGAGCGCCCGCATGTAGCGGTAGACGTCTTCCGCATACGTGAGCCGCCCTTCCTGGCCGGCGATGTACCCGTGAAACTTCAAAGGCGTGGGGACGGTCGCTGACGCCGGAAGGTGATCGACGAGCTCGGTCATGAAGTTGGGGTCCGTCGTGTAACGGCGGATTGCGTCGGTGTAAGCCTGATCATTCGGCTGTTCCTGAGCGAGGACGGCCGACGCAGCGAGCAGGACGGCGGCGAAGATTTTCTTCATGGCTGAGAAGGATATAGTGACCGCCCATGAAGAACATCATCTGGCTTCTGCTCGTCGCTCAGACGGCCGTGGCGCAGGTCCGGCCGGTGAATACGTATTCGATCGTCGCCCGTGATCCCGCGACCGGACAGATGGGCGTCGCCGTTCAGTCGCACTGGTTCTCCGTCGGCCCGATCGTGCCGTGGGCCGAGTCAGGTGTGGGCGCGATTGCGACGCAGAGCTTCGTCGACCCTTCCTACGGGAAACTCGGGCTCGAACTTCTGCGCGCCGGCAAGTCGTCGCCCGAGGCGATGCGGGCGCTGCTCGCGGGAGACGCGGCCTGTGAGGTGAGACAACTCGGCTTCGTTGACATGAACGGAAATGTGGCCTCGTTCACCGGGGGGCGGAACATTGCCGCGGCGGGCAGCGTCGCGGCAGGAGCAGCGGCGACGAGTGCGCCGGTGACGTGCGGGTCGGCGGGCGGCACGATATACATCGGCCGCGACTTCGCCGTTCAGGCCAACCTGATGCGCAACGACAAGGTCTGGCCGGCGATGGCCAAAGCGTACGGTGACGCGACCGGCGATCTCGCGGATCGGATGCTCGCGGCGCTCGACGCCGCGGAAGCGGCCGGCGGTGACATCCGCGGCAAGCAGTCGGCAGCACTGGTCATCGTCAGCGCGAAACCGACGGGGAAATCGTGGGTCGACCGCGTATTCGATCTGCGCGTGGACGACCACGAGCGGCCGCTCGTCGAGCTGCGCCGCCTCGTGAACATCGCCCGCGCCTACAACCACATGAACGCGGGCGATCTCGCGGTCGAGCACAAGGACAACGACGCCGCCTTACGCGAATACAGCGCCGCGGCGAAGCTCGCCGCGTCGACGCCGGGCGTACCGCAGAGCCGCCAGGCGGAGATGATCTACTGGCACGCCGTCGCGCTCGTGAACATGAAGCGCGTCGACGAAGCGCTGCCTCTGTTCCAGAAAGCCTTCACTCTCGAGCCGAGCTGGCGCGAGCTGACGCCAAGGCTGCGGGCGGCAGGGCTGCTGCCGGACGATGCCGCGCTGATCGCGAAAATCGTGGACGTGAAGTAAGCCGCAGCATCCCGAGCGAAGCGAGGGATCTCCGGTACCACCGGCAGGGACCATCCGCATGGTGGCAGGAGGCATCCTGCCGGTGCTTCCGGAGATCCCTCGCTTCGCTCGGGATAAAGCCCTTACGGGATGAAGCCTTTACCCCCTAAGCCATGAACCCGTTCTTCAAGATGTCCGCGATCTCTCTCACCGCCTCCGTCGAATCCTTGCCGAAGGGCTCCTTCACTCCGAAAAGAATCTCGATCGTGAAGTAGCTGAAGAACAGGCGCTGCGTGAGCATCAGCGCGGAGATCGGCGAGACGCCAGGCCGCAGCCGGCGCTGAATGTCTGCCATGGCTTCGTCCGCGGCGATGAGGTCCGCGTAACGCCGCGCCATGTCGCCGTAGAAGTTCTTGATGTGCGTTCCCTCGAACTCGAGCACGTCGACATAGATGAGCGTGATGTACTGGCGATAGTCGCGAACGCTGTCGCGCACCGCGTAGCCGAGGCTCTCGAGGTTGTCGGGGAAGCGGCCGGCGGAGAGAGCGCGGCGGAACGGGAACGCGCGGGAGCCGGTGATCTCCGTCAGCTCATCGAGCAGCGTCTTGAAAATCGCCTCTTTGTCGGGGAAATGGTGGTAGACGTTGCCGATCGAGACTTTCGCGTCGTCGGCGATCTGCCGCACGCTGGTTGCCTTGAATCCCTGAGAAGAAAAGAGGGCCAGGGCCGCGTCGAGGACCTGTCGTCTGCTCCGCTCCGACTTCGACTCACGCAGCATGAGGGGCGCACAGTTTACACTCGAGCCCGTTGGCGCACGATCCCTACGCTGCTCTACGGATTCACGACTTCCGCTGGATCATCACGGGCCACGCAGCTTTGACCTTCGCCCGGGAGGCGCAGATCGTGGTCGTCGGATGGCAGGTCTTCGCGATCACCGGCGACCCGCTGGCCCTCGGGCTGATCGGCCTGGCCGAAGCGATCCCGCTTCTTGGGCTGGCCTTGTACGCCGGACACGTAGCCGATCGCCTCCCACGCCGCGCAGTCGCCCTCGGTGGAACTGTGGCGATGATCGCCGCCGCCATCGCACTTCTGGCGATGACATCACAATCGTCGTTCCTGACAGGCGACCGGATCTGGCCGATTTACCTCGTCGTGCTGATTGGCGGAATCGGCCGTGCGTTCGTGCGCCCCGCCGTGAGCGCGCTCGGTGCCGAAGTCATACCCCGGGAGCTCTATCCGAACGGTGTCGCGTGGCGGAGCAGCGGGTGGCATCTCGCGGCCGTGGCCGGTCCCGCCGCGGGCGGCGTGATCTACGGCTTTGCCGGGGCAGTCACGGCGTACACGGCCGTCATCGTCCTCATGACGCTGTCGCTCGCTGCGCTGGCGACGGTGCGTCACCGCGTGCGACCGGTTGCGCCGGAGGAGGAGCCGGCGCTGGAGAGCATCAAGCAGGGATTGCGGTTCGTGATCAACGAGCCCGTGCTGCTGGCGGCGATGACGCTCGATCTTTTCTCGGTGCTGTTCGGCGGGGCCGTGGCGCTGCTCCCGGTGTTTGCGAAGATGCTGGGGGCGGGACCGGAGGGGCTGGGTCTTCTGCGGGCGGCGCCAGCTCTCGGTTCGATCGGTGTCGGAGTCTTTCTCGCGCACAGGCCGACGCTCCGAAGGTCGGGAGCGACGCTGCTCGTCGCGGTGGCGATCTTCGGCGGAACGATGATCGCCTTTGGACTGTCGCGCAACTTCTACCTGTCGTTTGCGCTGCTGTTCTTCGGGGGCGCGGCCGATGGTGTCAGCGTGGTGATTCGCGGTCTTCTCCTTCAGTCGCGCGCGCCCGATCATCTTCTCGGCCGGGTGAGCTCGGTGAATCAGATCTTCATCAGCGCTTCGAACGAGCTCGGCGCTTTCGAATCCGGCGTCGCCGCCCGTCTCCTTGGTGTAGTGCCGTCGGTGCTGTTCGGCGGGGTCATGACCATCATCGTGGTCGTGCTCACGGCATGGCGTGCTCCACAGCTGCGGCGGCTGAGGTGACGGTTCTCTACCAACCGTAGCTTTCTTGACGCCGCCTGTACGCTGATTTCCGTGACAGCCATCAAAGGCCGCGGTGCGAGCTGGAATCCACAGAACCGGTTCGAGACACTCGCCTACGTCCGCGACGACGAAGCGCCGCCGGACGAGGGATCGCCGAACACGATCTACCTGCGCGATCCCACGCGGACGCTCATCACCACGAACGACAGTCCTGACGTCGGCTTCGAAGCGAGCATCAATCCCTATCGAGGATGCGAGCACGGTTGCATCTACTGCTTCGCCCGCCCCACTCACGAATACCTCGGCATGTCCGCCGGCCTCGATTTCGAATCGAAGATTCTCGTCAAAGAGGATGCACCCGAGCTTCTACGGGATGAGCTGAATGCGAAGTCGTGGGAGCCGAAGACGATCGCGATCAGCGGCGTCACGGACCCGTACCAGCCCATCGAGCGCCACATGCAGCTGACACGACGGTGCCTGGAAGTACTCGCGGACTTCAGGAACCCGGTGGCGATCATCACCAAGAATCATCTGGTCAGCCGCGACGTCGATCATCTGGCGGAGCTAGCGCGGTTCCATGCCGCGCGCGTCTTCGTATCGATCACGACGCTCGACCCGAAACTTGCCAACACGATGGAGCCGCGCGCCTCGACGCCCGAGCTGCGGCTCGATGCGGTCGCAAAGTTGTCCGCGGCGGGAGTGCCGACGGGCGTGATGGTCGCACCGGTCGTGCCGGCGATCACCGATCACGAGATTCCGGCGATTCTCAAGGCGGCGCGGGAAGCGGGCGCGAAGTGGGCCGGGTTCGTGGTGCTTCGCCTTCCCTGGGCCGTCGCACCGCTCGTCGAAAAATGGCTGGAGGAGCACTTCCCCGATCGCAAGGAAAAAGTGCTCAATCGGATCCGGGACCTGCGCGGCGGAAAGCTCTACGACGCCCGGTGGGGTGTGCGCGGCCGCGGCGAGGGAATCTTCGCTCAGCAGATCGGCAGCCTCTTCGAAGCCTCGTGCCGCCGCATTGGCATGAATGAAGAAGAAGCGGAGCTGTCCGTGGCGTGGTTCCGTCGGAGGACGGCGCAGTCGACACTCTGGTGAACGATGAAAAAGATTGCAGAAGGAAAACGCGTCCTCATTCTCGAGAATGACGGATGGGAGTACGTCGAGCGGAAGCAGGGGAAGGAAGCGGTTGCCGTCATCGCCCAGGACGATCGCGGCCGGCTCATCCTCACAGAACAGTTCCGTAAGCCTGTCGGAAAGCATGTGATCGACTATCCGGCCGGCCTCGTGGGCGACGAAGAAGGAAGCAGCGATCCGGCGGAGACCGCGCGGAAGGAGCTCGAGGAGGAGACGGGCTTCACGTGCGATGAGGTGGAGCTGCTCGCGAAAGGGCCGACTTCGGCCGGTATCACCTCGGAACTCGTCAGTTTCTACCGAGCGCGAGGCGTTCAGAAGAAGGGAGAGGGCGGTGGCGTCGGTGGTGAATCGATCACCGTCCACGCCGTTGCGCTCGAAGACCTGCCGTCCTGGCTGAAAGCCCGGGAGCGCGAAGGAAAGCTGATCGACCTGAAAATCTGGGGCGGGTTGTACTTTCTGGAGTGAATGGGAACGCCGCTGTCATCCGAGCGCGAGCGAGGGACCTGGGGGTGGGCGGCACGAGGGATGATGTTCGCGCCGCCCGTCCCCCAGATCCCTCGCTACGCTCGGGATGACAGCACGAACTCAATCCCTCACGCGCAATACGATCTTGCCGAAATGGTCGCTCGACTTCATCAGCTGATGGGCTGACGACCACCGGGCGAGGGGGAAGCTCTTGTGGATTACGGGCCGGATGCGCCCGGCCTCGAGATCCTTTCCGAAGCGCGCCACAAATCCACCGACGATGGCCGCCTTCTCAGCGGTGGGCCGCGATCGCAGCGTCGACCCGATGATCTGCAGTCGCTTCGCGAGCACAGCGGTCACATCGATCTGAGCCATCCGCTCCGCGCCCATCGAGCCGATGACCAGCACGCGGCCCCCCGTTCGAAGCACGCGCAGGTCTTTCACGAGATAACCGGCACCGATGTGGTCCAGCACGATGTCCACATCCTTCGCCTTCT
The DNA here is from genome assembly GCA_937870635.1 of uncultured Acidobacteriota bacterium. Taxonomy (GTDB): domain Bacteria; phylum Acidobacteriota; class Thermoanaerobaculia; order Gp7-AA8; family Gp7-AA8; genus DATLEX01. Next base: position 62,193 of record CALMZP010000097.1, read on the forward strand.
GTGTGAAGTCTTCGGTTTTGTAATTGATCGCTTCATCGGCCCCATGTTCGAGGCATCGCCGACACTTCTCCCCCGAACCCGCCGTGACGATCACGCGAAGGCCGGCGAGTTTTGCGAGTGTGGTCGCCGCCGTGCCGACGCCGCTGCCGCCGCCGTGAATCAACACGGTCTCGCCTTCGCGCGCGCGGCCGAGATCGAAGATGTTCAGCCAGGCGGTGAGGAAGGTGAGACCGAACCCGAGGGCGAGCATGTGGAGGCGCGTGTCGATGCCCAGGAAGCGGACTCCGCGGCTACGCGTCTCGATCGCGGCCCGAATGCCGGACAGCAGGAACTTGGTGCGAACCCAACTCGGATAGGATTCGACGACGCT
>CALMZP010000098.1 GCA_937870635.1 uncultured Acidobacteriota bacterium
AGTCCGAACGGAATGGTCATCCCGACGTAGCCGAAATAGAGAAACGGCGGATGCGCAACCATCAGGATGTGATTCTGTAGAAGCGGATTCGGTCCCGGACCGTCCATCGGCGGATTCGGCACCGTCTGGAACGGGTTGGCCGGACCGGCGATGAGGAACGCGAAGAACGCCGCGGAGGTGAGCCACACGCCGATCGCGTCGGGCATGTACTCCTGGTAGTCATTGCGCGTGAACCACGTCGCGACCGCGATGTACGCCGCGAGGATCAATCCCCAGAACAGGATCGACCCTTCCAGCGAAGACCAGAGGCTCGAGATCGTGACCCACGTCGGCACGGCCCGCGATCCGACCTGCGCGACATAGCTGACCGAGAAGTCGTGCGTCAGCAGTGCGTACTCCATGAGCAGCGCCGCGCCGCCCATGAGGATCGAGAAGGCATAGGCAAACCGCTGCGCCCACTTCAACCCTTCCTGGGAGCGTGTACGTCCCGCCGCGAACGCGACCAGCGCACCGGCGCTGGCGACGAGAAGTGATGCGAGGATGAGGAACCGTCCGAGGCTGGCGTTCATAGGTAGTCCGATCTGATCCGTCTGCTGCCCGCGTCAGGTGACATGAACATTCAGCTCTATTCCATGCCTTCCGTGGTCTTCATGAGCTTCTTCAGCTCTTCCTGACTCATCGGATGACCGGCTTCCGGTGCCTTGTATTCGTTGTCGTGCGACACCATCAGCCGATTGCTCTTGAAGTACCCGCCCTGAACCATCGTGCCTTCGACGACCACACCGATGTTCTCGCGGAACATCTGCGGCGGAACGCCGGACGACTTCACGTGAACCTTCCCGCCGGCGTCATGCACGTCGAATTCGACTCCCGACGCGCCGCCGTGGTTCCTGATCGACCCAGGCGACACCATCCCGCCGAGGCGGATGGTCGCTCCGTAGGCCTTGTCCCCGGCCGCGTGGAGATCGGTCGGAGTCCAGTAATAGACCAGGTTCTGGTTGATTCCGCTCGCCGCGATGACCGCGAACGCGATCGCCGCCACCAGGAATGCGCCGAGCATGAAGTAGCGGGTGCGACGCCTCATGGCGTCACTGGCATGGGGAGTGTTCATCACGGCACTCATTGTCCCGAACGCTCCGAAGTGTTCCGGGACGACTGCTCACGAAGCCGTGTGATCAACGTCACCCCATAGATCGCCAGGGCGCCAAAAGTGATGCCGTAGGCCGCCCATACGAACTCCATCCCACCTTGCACGACGCCGCTCATGCCAGCTCTCCTGCTTCTTCCGCCATCATCGGTGGAGGTGCGATCTCGTTGACGTGGCGCAGCGACGCGAGCCGCGCGCGGAGCATGATGAACCCGGTCATGAGGAACAGGATCCCGAACGCATTGACGCGTAGAGGGATGTAGAACTGCGACGACACCGTTGCCGGCGACGATTGCAGCTGATGCAGCGAGTTCCACCAGCGGACCGAGAAATAGACGATCGGAACATCCACGTACGCGATGATCGTCGCTACCGCCGACCAGATCCCGCGCTTGACGGGATCCTCAACAAACTTCCGCAACGCCAGGATTCCGAGAAAGGCGAAGAGCAGGACGGCCGTCGTGGTCAGGCGCGGATCCCAGTCCCACCACACGCCCCATGTCGGTTTGGCCCAGATCGCTCCCTGCACACACAGCAGGAAGGCCAGCAGGACGCCGACCTCGATCCCCGCCTCCAGCCGTGCGTCCCATTTGAAGTTGCCGTTGAAGAGAAAAACGATCGCGCAGACGAAGGCGAATGTGATGGCCAGCAGCGCGTTCCAGGCCGTCGGCACGTGCACGTACATGATTCGCTGAACCTCGCCCATGTATCGCTCAGGCGGCGCCACGAAGAGCCCGAAATACGACCCGAAGGCCAGACAGAGGACGCCCAGGCCGATCAGGATGAAGGGAAGAACGGGATAACGGTTGTTAGCAGTCTCATGCATGGCGCATCACTCCTCGACCACCCGTCCGTAGAGTAACCCGCAGAGAGCCCAATATATGGCGTCGAACGCTCCGAGCAGGGAAAGCCACGATCCGAGGCTTCCCATCGGGTCTCCGAGAATCAGAAGGGACGTGGACTTGACCGACGCCAGGAGCGCCGGGACGATCAGCGGGAACAGCAGCAGAGGCAGCAGGGTCTGCTTCGACTTCACCTGGGCGGTCATGGCCGCGTAGAGCGTTCCCGGCGCGGACAGGCCGGCCGCTCCCAGCGCCACGACGAGGATCAGCATCGGGATCCGCGTCGTGCCGGCATCGTAGAGGACCACCATGACCGGAACTAGAGCGATGCCGAGGAACGTCAGCTGCAGCCAGTTCGCGATCGCTTTTCCGTAATAGAGGACTCGCGGGTCGGCAGGGAGCAGCAGCAGTCCTTCGAGCGCGCGGTTCTCCATCTCCGCATGAAAGCTTTCCGAGAGCGTCAGCGTCGAGGAGAGCAGCAACCCCAGCCAGAGAAAACCGGCCGAGAACTTGCGGAGATCTTCAGCATTCGGCCCGACCGCGAAGCTGAACAGAAGCAGCGACGTCGCGCCAAACACGAACACCGCCAGAAACTGCGCGCGTGTTCTCCACTGGAGAAGCATCTCCTTTCGAAGGGCGGCGATCATGCGCGAGCTCCGATGGCCGTGAACGACTGTACGCGCCCCGCTTCGAGAGTCAGCGCGTAATCCGAGACACCCGCCGTTCTCTCGAGCTGATGCGTCGCCATGAGCACGGTCGCTCCCCGCATCTTCAGCTCGCGCACCACGGAGTCGACGAGGTCGAAGCCCGGCGGATCGAGCTGCGCATACGGCTCGTCGAGCAGGACCACGCGCGGTTCCTGCAGGAGGACGCGCGCGAACGAGACGCGCTTGCGCATGCCGGCGGAAAAGGTCGAGACGGGATCATCCGCGCGGGAGCCGAGGGCCACGCGTTCGAGGAGCATCGGGATCGGCGTTCGCTCGATGCCGAGGTGATCGGCGACGACTTCGAGGTTCTCCCTGGCGGTGAGCGACTCGTACAGATAGTTCGAGTGCGACAAGAGAGCGAGCGAGCGCCGGATGTCCTCGCGGTGCTTTTTCAGGTCGAAACCGAGGACCGAGCCGCGGCCGAGGTCGGGGCGGATGACGGTGGAGAGAACGCGAAAGAGTGTCGACTTTCCCGAACCGTTGCGGCCGGCGACCATCGTCACCGATCCCGCGGGGATCCGGATGGAGACGTCCGCGAGCGCCCATCGCCGGCCATAGCGACGGGCGAGGTTCTCGGCTTCAATTGCGAGATCGGACATCTGCGACGGCGAGTTTCATGTCTGGGGGGCGGCATAGCAAGCGGAAAGGCGCACATGGGCGCGTGAGCGATGTCACAGCCCCCCCTTCCGCCCGTGACGCCGCCCGCCCTGCCCACCGTGACGCCGTCCGCCCATACCGCCGTGACGCCCGCCGACCACGCGCACGTGACGCCGACCGCCCTGCCCTCCGTCCCGTCCGCCCGGGGTGGGTTCATCTCAATCTTCTGCATCATCTCTCTCTCCCCGTCACGGGCGGGGGGCGGCGGGCGTCACGGGGGCAAGGGGCGGCGGCCGGTGGCGTCACGGCGGCAAGGGAGGGGGCTAGAATCACGCCCCTATGCGCCGCCTCCTCATCGCCGCCCTTGCTGCCGCCGCCTCCGCCTGCGCCACCGCTCCTCCCCCTCCCCTGGCCGCCCCGGCGGTCCATGGGTTCACCCTCGAGGAGGATGCCCGCGTCCTGGCACTCGAGGACAGGCGTGAATTCGACGCCGCCTGGACCGCGGAATGGGCCGCCCACCCCAACACCCTCCACCGCGAGCGCCTCGCCGTCGCCCTCGGCCGCATCGGCCCGCACACGTTCATCGATACGGATGGCGACGGGGTGCGCGACGCCGGAGAGCTCCAGGCCGGCGTCACGACGCTCATCGCCCTGACGGACGATCCCGATGCCTCCGTCCGCACCGCCGCTGCATTCGCACTCGGCGAGATCGGCGACGCCGCGGGCACAGATGCCTTGTTCAAACTCGCTTCCGCGGCTGATGTCCGTGTGGCAGCAGAAGCGGTCGAAGCCCTCGCGAAGATGAACGCGTCCGTTCCGCTGGCTCGTTACGCGGAGCTCACACGCGCGAATGTGGAGGGAGTTCGCGGCATGGCGCTGCGATTCCTGTTCCGATTCAACAGCGACGAAGCGAGCGCGCTCGCTGCGACGGCACTGGAAGCCGATTCGGCCGCCATCCGTCAGGAAGCCGCCTATGCGCTGTCGCGCCGCGCGTACGCTCCAGCGCGCGCGCGTCTCGAACTTCTGGCGAGCGATCCGTCCACCACCATTCGCACGTACGCCGTGGCGGCACTCGGACGGATCGCGGCAAAGGAATCGATGGACACGCTGATGCGCGCGGCGGCCGACATCCACCCCTGGGTGCGCACGAATGCGATGGTGGCCATCGCCCGCGTCGCGGCGAAGGATGCGTCGGTCCTCGTGATCGATGACGTTCCCCGGATCGTCGCCGCGACGGAAGATCCCGACACCGGAACACGAGCCTCCTCCGTCGACGCCCTCGGCTACTACGCGACGAAATACGAGCTGGCGCGCAAGCGGCTGCTCGAGATCGCGTCGAATGGATCGCGCTGGGAGCGCGAGCTGGCGGCCGGAGCAATCGCGAAACATTTCGGCGATTCCAACCCATCGCTCGTGCCCGCCGAGCTGACGAGCTGGCAGAAGGTGCGCGTTCTCGAGGCTGCAGCGGCGCTTCCGAAGAACGGAGCCATGTTCCGCGGCCGTTTTGCAGGAGACCCCGACGTTCTCGTCCGCATGAACGTCATCGGATCGATTCCCGATGACGCGGTCGACGCGGAGATCGGGATGATCCGCGCCGCGCTCGAACACGACGACCCGATCGTGCGCGGCAGCGCGATCGAGCGCCTGGCGATCTCGAAAACTGAAGGGGCCGAGAAGAAGCGGCAGGTGTTCGAAGCGATGGAACGAAGATCACGCGGCGATCGCGAGAACGACGCGCGGCTCGCGGCGATCCGCGGTCTGGCCGATCTCGACTACGCCGGACGGGAGCCGTTCCTGCGGTCCCTTCTCACCGACGGCGATCCGGTGGTTCGCCGCGTGGCGGCCGATCTCATCGTCGAGAAGCTGGACATGCCGCGCCCGCAGTACACGCCGCTGGCCGTCCGCGAAACGGACTACGCCGCGGTAGCTCAGTGGGCGCGCATGCCGCACACCGCTTCGATCCATCTCACTCGAGGTGTCATCGAAGCATCGCTGCTCGCGCAGGATGCACCGATGACCGCGTGGAACTTCGCGCGGCTCGCTCGTGAAAAATACTTCGACAACTCCACGTTCATGCGCGTCGTGCCGAACTTCGTGATTCAGGGGGGAGACCCGCGCAATGACCAGAGCGGCGGGCCGGGGTATGCGATCCGGGACGAGATCAACCGCCAGAAATACACGCGCGGCGCGATGGGCATGGCTCTCTCCGGGCCCGACACCGGCGGGTCGCAGTTCTTCATCACGCATTCGCCACAGCCGCACCTCGACGGCGGATATACGGTCTTCGGCCGTGTGGCCTCAGGGATGAGCGGCGTGGTCGACCAGACCGAACGCGGCGACCGCGTCGAAACCATCGTCATCGACGAGCGCCAGCCGCCTCCGGCCGCCGACCTCCTCGGCATCCAGGAAACACCCGGCCCACTCGTCCTCGGCACTCTCACGCTCGAAAAGCTGATCGAAGTGGTGCCGAACTACCTTGCGGCGAAATCGCAGTACCAGCCCGACCCATCCGTGGTGGAGATGATCGCGACCGCGGTCAGGCCCGGAGACCGGCTCGAGGTCTTCATGGGCACGTGGTGCTCGGACAGTGCCCGCGAGGTGCCGAAGCTGCTGAAGATCGATGAGATGCTGCGCACCAGTCACGCCACGACGTTGCCGATGACGTTCTTCGCCCTCGACAAATCGAAGGCCGCGCCGGCCGGGCTCGTGCGAGGCAAGAACATCACGAAGGTCTCGACCTTCATCTACTATCGCGGCGACCAGGAGCTGGGAAGGATCGAGGAGCGTCCCACGAGCCTCTTCGAAGACGACCTTCTCGCGATCGCCGCGAAATGACCCTTCTCATCGGACGTTTTCTGCAGTTGATCGCGCTCCTCATTCTCCCGGTTGCGCTCATGGTGGGGCTGTTTCAGAACAACGTGCAGCTGGAGGTGCGCCTCCTCTTCATCGGCGGGGCGATCTTCACGATCGGATGGCTCCTCGCAAGGAAGGCCGAGTGAAGCCGAACATCGTGCTGACGGCGGCGTTCCCGGCCGTGGCTCGCGACCTTCTCGCGAATGACTTCGAGGTCGTCGAGCACCCGACCGAGCAGTCGAGATCCGAGGAGGAGATGATCACGATTCTGGCCGATGCGGATGGCGCGATCACGCTGCTCAGCGATCCACTGACCCGGCGCGTGCTGAGCTCAAATCCGAATCTGGCGATCGTCGCCAACTTTGCGGTCGGATACAACAACGTCGACATCGAAGCGGCAAGGGAGATCGGGATCGTCGTGACCAATACGCCGGGCGTTCTCACCGAAGCGACGGCCGACCTGACGATGGGATTGATGCTCGCCGTCATGCGGCGGATCGTAGAAGGAGACGCGGAAGTCCGCGCCACAGGCCGCTGCGAGTGGGAGCCGCTCAAGCTCCTCGGCTCTTCGCTGCAGGCGAAGAGGCTTGGAATCATCGGAATGGGACGCATCGGATCCGCGGTCGCGGCCCGGTCATACGTGTTCGGCATGGAAGTCGTTCATCACTCGCGGGGACGAGGGATGCCGCTGGAGGAGTTGCTTGCGACGAGCGACGTCGTTTCGCTGCATGTCCCGCTGACGGCCGCCACGCGGCACATCATCGACCGGGACGCCCTGGCCATGATGAAAAAGGGCAGCTATCTCATCAACACCTCTCGAGGGCCGCTGGTGGATGAGGCTGCTCTTTGTGATGCGCTGGAAGCGGGTCATCTGCGAGGGGCCGGACTCGATGTCTATGAGGACGAGCCCGCTGTGAACCCGCGGCTCCTGGAGCGGAAAGACGTGGTCATCGTCCCTCACATCGGTTCCGCGACCGAAGAGGCGCGGAACGGCATGGCGCGGATCGCGGCAACGGAGATCGTGCGTTTCTTCCGTAAGCAGCCGCCGCTCCACGCCGTGACGTAGGCAGGCTCTTACTGCTGAGTGCTCGCGCCTTGCAATGGTCATCAGGCGAGAGAGAGCCCCTGGTGGACCAACGAATCCTCATCGTGGAAGACGACCGCTCGATCCGCACATTGCTCGTGACCATGATGCGCAGGCAGGGGATCACCGCCGACACTGCCGAAGACGGCGCGGAAGGTCTGGAATGCCTCGCTCGCAATCATTATCGAGTCGTGCTCCTCGACGCGATGATGCCGCGCATGAGCGGCTATGAGTTTCTCGATCACATCAAGGCTCGCCCCGCGGCTGAGAGGCCCCTCATCTTCCTTCTCACTGCGGCCCACGCGCCCCGGGACTACGATCCCGACCTCGTCGCGGGCACGATCCGCAAGCCCTTCGATGTCGAGCTCCTGACAAAGATCGTCAGTGCCTGCCTGAACGCCGAAGAGCCCCAGCACGTGGCATAGCTTTTGAGATTATGAGGTGGGCAAGTGAGGAAAACTGGATGCCCGACAATCCGAGAATTCTGATCATCGAAGAGCACACTGCTCTCCGCGCCATGCTGTTCGCCGTACTGCGTCACCAGTCATTGAGCGTGGACACCGCCGCTTCAACGCGCGAGGCCCTCGACCACATCTCGACCTGCGACTACGCACTCATCCTCATCGATCTTGCACTTGCCGGCGGCGAAGCCGACCAGTTCTTTGCCGCCTTCCGGCGAATGAAGCCCGACGCGGAGACTTTCATCATCGCCGTGCGCGATCCGAACAACGACATCTACATCGACCCGGCGATCGTTTCGGCCGTGGTCACGAAGCCGCTGGAGATCGACACCCTCGCGGAAGTGGTTCGCGAATGCGCCGCCGTGATGCCGCAGCCGGCACCGGCCGAAAACTGTCCCCCGGCGGAGAGTGATTACCGCGATTCGGTCGACCGCGGCGATTACCTCGCGAACTGACGTGAACCCGCTGTTGGTCGAAGCCATCGGCTGGGTCAGCTCGGCCATCCTAGTCGTCACGATTGGCAAACAGGTTTTCAAGCAGTGGAATGACGACACCAGCAAGGGTGTGTCCACCTGGCTCTTCATCGGCCAGCTTGCGGCCTCGAGCGGCTTCCTCATCTACAGCATGCTCGTCCGCAACTGGGTGTTCGTCGCGACGAACGCGCTGATGGTGGTCAACGGTCTGCTGGGCTACGCGATTACGGCCCGCCACCGGCGCCGGCGGACCGCGGGATAAACTTCCCGCGCTTGCAGGATCGCCAGAAGGGCCTTCTCCTCATCGTGGCCACGGCGCTGCTCTGGTCGAGCGGCGGCATCGGAATCAAGGCCGTCGAGGACGCGCCGCTGAAGGTCACCTTCTATCGCTCGCTCTTCGCCGCCATCGCCCTGTTTCTCCTGTTCGGGCCGAAAGTGTGGGCGCGGCGGACGTGGAAGTCGACTCCGGCGTTCGCAACCGCGATCATCAGCTATAGCGCCTGCCTCACGACGTTCGTCGTCGCCACGAAATGGACGACGGCCGCGAACGCGATCTTCCTGCAGTATGCCGGCGTCGTCTGGGTCCTCTTGCTGGCTCCGATCGTCATCGGTGAGGTGATGCGGAAGCACGACGTGATCGCCATCGCCGTGGCGCTGGCCGGGATGGCGCTCTTCTTCGTCGGGAAATTCGAAGCGCGGGGCATGAGCGGAAACCTCATGGCGCTGCTCTCCAGCGTCTTCTTCGCCGGCCTGATCCTCGCGTTGCGTTTCGAGAACCGCGCCGCGCAATCGGCGATCACATGGGGAAACCTCGTCCTCGCTGCCGTTCTCCTCCCTTTCGTGGCGGGCGATCTTCGGCTTTCCATGAAATCGTTCCTGGTCCTGCTCTTTCTCGGCCTTTTTCAGATCGGTCTGGCGTACGTTCTCTTCGTTCGAGCTTTGAAGCACGTCACCGCGACGCAGGCGTCCCTCACGGGGATGATCGAGCCCGTCGCCAACCCCATCTGGGTCTTCCTCTTCGTCGGCGAACGCCCCTCCCTCTACGCCGTGGGAGGAGCCCTGGTCGTCATGGCCGCGATCGGCTGGCACAGCGTGGCCGCCACGCCGGCCGCGGACATGCCGCCACCGGACTAGGGGCCTTGGCCGTTAACCGTTAACCGTTAACCGTTAACCGTTAACCGTTAACCGTTAACCGTTAACCGCGGCGAGCGTACCCTTCCACGTCATCCTGAGGCGAAGCGCGGCGAAGGATCTCAAAATACGGAGATCGCGCATCTTGAGGCCCTTCGTGGGCACGATCCTCGCCAGCCGGGCGCCCGGTTAACGGTTAACGGTTAACGGTCACGGCCCGGCCATTGCACCGCACGGCGTCCATGGCGGTGATGTTCGACGTGATCGAGCCCGCGACCGGCGAGCGCCTCGCCTCCGTGCCGGAAGCGGAGCGCCACGACGTCGACCGTGCCGTCGCTGCCGCGGAGCGCGCCTTTCGTTCCGGCGACTGGCCGAAAATCAATTCACGCGACCGAGGACGGCTCCTGTTCCGCCTCGCCGCGCTGATCCGCGAGAACGCCGACGAGCTGGCGCAGCTCGAATCGCGAAACGTCGGCAAACCGATTCGCGATTCGCGCGATGAAGTCGGCCTGGCCGCGAACTGTCTCGAGTATTACGGCGGCGCGACGAACAAGATCACAGGACAGACGATCCCCGGGGCCGCGCCGGGCGTGCTCATGACCTTCCGCGAGCCGCTCGGCGTCTGCGGCGTCATCGTCCCCTGGAACTTCCCGGTCGCCATCACTTCCTGGAAGGTTGCGCCCGCGCTGGCCATGGGAAACACCGTCGTTCTCAAGCCCGCGGAGCAGACTCCGCTCACCGCGCTGCGTCTCGCAGAGCTGGCGCGCGAAGCAGGTTTCCCCGAGGGGGTGTTCACGGTGCTCACGGGGGCAGGCTCGGTCGCGGGAGATGCGCTCATCCGCCACCCGCTCGTGCGCAAGATCGGCTTCACCGGCTCAACCGAGATCGGATCGCGTGTGATGCGTATCGCCGCGGATGACATCAAGCGCGTCACCCTGGAGCTCGGCGGAAAATCCGCGAATGTCATCTTCGAAGATTGCGACTTCGACCGCGCCGTCGCCTCCGCCGTCTCCTCCTCCCTCGGCAACGCAGGACAGGATTGCTGCGCGCGCAGCCGGGTGCTCGTCCAGCGATCGATCTACGACCGATTCTCGAAAGCGATCGTCGAAGGCTTTCAACGCGTGCAGGTCGGCGATCCGCTCGCCGATGCGACGGAGATGGGACCCCTCGTCACCACCGCGCACCGCGCACGCGTCATGGAGTACATCCAAGCCGGCAGGGATGAAGGAGCCACCATCGCGACGGGCGGGCAATCTCGCGAAGGCGCGGGAAGCTACCTCGAACCGACGGTCTTCCTCGACGCCCGTCCCGACATGAAGATCGTGCGGGAGGAAATTTTTGGTCCCGTCGTGGCGGTGATGCCGTTCGATGACGAAGCCGCGGCGATCGCGATGGCCAACGACAGTCAATACGGCCTGTCGGGCTCGATCTGGACACGCGACCTGGGGCGGGCCATGCGCGTCGCCCGGGCGATCCAGACCGGCAATCTATCGATCAACTCCGGGAGCAGCGTCCATCTCGAAGCTCCCTTCGGCGGTGTCAAACAGAGCGGCCTCGGTCGCGAGCTCGGACTGCAGGCGCTCGAGCATTACTCCGAATGGAAGACGATCTACATCGATGTAAGCGAGTGAAAGCATGCCGGGACGAGTCGACGTCGAAACGCTGAAGCGGATGGTCTCTGACGGGGACATCGACACGATCATCGCCGCCTTCCCCGACATGTACGGCCGTCTGGTGGGCAAACGATTCACCGCGCAGTATTTCGTGGAGGACGTCATCGAGAACGGAATGCACGCGTGCGATTACCTCCTCGCGTGCGACATGGAGATGGACCCCGTCCCCGGCTACGCGTTCACGAGCTGGGCGAAAGGCTACGGCGACTTCCGCCCCCTCCCCGACTTCGAAACGATGCGCGTCGCCTCGTGGCACGAGAAGACGGCGCTCGTCCTCTGTGACATTTTTTATGACGGCCGGGACGAGCTCGTTCCGTTCGCGCCGCGCAGCATCCTCCGCCGCCAGGTCGATCGCGCCGCCAGCCAGGGCTACAAGGCGTTCGGCGCGTCGGAGCTCGAGCTCTACGTCTTCAAGGACTCGTTCGAGGCGGTGGCGGAGAAGCGCTTCGTGAACCTCGAGCCGATCGGAAAGATCATCGAGGACTATCACATCCTCCAGAGCTCGAAGGAAGAGTTCCTCATCGGCACCATCCGCTCGCACCTCGAGCGATCAGGAATTCCCGTCGAATCGTCGAAGGGCGAATGGGGACCGGGACAGCAGGAGATCGGCCTCCGCTACGCCGAGCTCGTGGAGATGGCCGACCGCCACACGATCTACAAACATGCCGCGAAAGAGATCGCCTGGGCCACCGGCAACGCGATCACCTTCATGGCGAAATGGGACGAGCGCTACGCGGGCTCGAGCTGCCACATCCATATGAGCCTCTCCAACGCCAGCTCGGGCCACCCGCTCTTCGCCGGCAAAGAGACTCTCGGTCCCGCCAAGTGCTCCGAGACCTTCCGCTGGTTCCTCGGAGGATGGATGGCTCACATTCGCGAGTCCTTCGCCTTCTACGCTCCCTATCCAGCCTCGTACAAACGCTACGTCCCCGGCTCGTTCGCTCCCACGGGCATCGCCTGGAGCTTCGACAACCGCACCGCGGGGTTCCGCATCGTCGGACATGGCCCGTCGCTGCGCATCGAGTGCCGCGCGGCCGGGGCCGACGCGAATCCGTATCTCGCCTTCGCTCTCGCTCTCGCCGCGGGACTCGACGGCATTGCCAACCGCATCGAGCCGCCCCCGGCGTTCGAAGGCGATGTCTATCAGGCGCGCGACCTGCCCCAGGTGCCGCACTCGCTCAACGAGGCGATCGATGCACTCGACAAGAGCAAATGGGCACGAGACGTCCTGGGCGAAGACGTCGTCGGCCATTACCTGCACTTCTTCAAGACGGAACAGAAAAAGTTCGACTCGGTCGTGACGGATTACGAACGCCGTCGCTATTTCGAGCAGGCCTGAGCGGAGAACGAACAATGCGTCTCAACGGCAAAGTGGCTCTCATCACCGGCGGAGGCAGCGGCATCGGCAAGGCGTCGTGCCTTCTATTCGCACGTGAAGGGGCGAAAGTCGTCGTCGTCGACCTCAGGAAGGAAACCGCGGAAGCAACCGCGAAAGAGATCGGCTCGGCCGCGCGCGCCTTCGCCGCCGATGTCTCCAAAGCGAAGGACGCCGAGGGGATGGTGAGGTTTGCGGAGGAACAGTTCGGAAGGCTCGACATCGTTTTCAACAACGCCGGCGTCTTTCACCCCGATGACGACTCGGTCACCAACACCAGCGAAGAAATCTGGGACATGGTGATCGACATCAACCTCAAGGGCGTCTTCCTCGGTTGCAAGTACGCGGTTCCCGCGCTGCTGCGAGCGGGGGGAGGATCGATCATCAACACCGCTTCCTTCGTCGCCGTGATGGGCGCGGCCACGCCGCAGATCGCCTACACCGCGAGCAAGGGCGGCGTTCTGGCGATGACGCGCGAGATCGCGGTCGAGTTCGCGCGCAAGAACATCCGCGCCAATGCGCTCTGTCCCGGACCGGTGGAGACGCCGCTCCTCCAGGAGCTGCTGTCCGATCCGGCGCGCCGCCAGCGCCGCCTCGTCCACATCCCGCCCGGCCGTTTCGGCAAGGCGGAGGAGATGGCCAACGCGGCGCTGTTTCTGGCGAGCGACGAGTCGTCGTTCGTGAACGGATCGACGTTCCTCGTGGACGGCGGGATCACCGCGGCATACGTGACGCCGGAATGATTCAATTTTGGATTTTGGATTTTGGATTTTGGATTGATCAGAAATCCAAAATCCAAAATCCAAAATGAGGTCAGCTCTTCGCTGATCCGCGGCTCGACTGGATCTCGATCCCGCCGTTGGTCGTGCGCAGCCGGATCTCCGGGCCGCCGCCGTTGAGCGTGCCCTTGATCGAGGTGCGGCTCATGCGCGTCGTGGAGAGCGGCAGGTCGCTCCGCACAGAACCGTTGGTGGTCGAAGCATTGATGTCCGCCGAGAGGCCGGCGGGCACCGAAAGCGTGATGCGGCCGTTGGTCGTCTCGAAGTTCATGTCCTTGCCGGGGATGACCGAGAGAAGCTCGACATCGATGCCGCCGTTGGTCGTGGAAGCGTCCACCGCGCCGGAGCAGTTCGACACTTCGATCTTGCCGTTCGTCGTGTCGAGGTCGATCTTGCCGCTGACGTCGCGCAGGCGGATGGCGCCGTTCACGGTGTCGGCCGAGACATTCATCGACCGCGGAACGCTGATCTCGTACCTGACCTGCGCATTGACGTCTTTTCCGAAGATCATGCCGAAGAAGTCGAGGTCGTTCTTCTTCGGATAGATCGTGTCGATCTCGAGGGCGCGGTCGGTCTGGCGGATCTCGACCTTCAGCGCGCGGAGCGCCTGCTGGCCGGCGTCGCGATCGCGCGAGCTCACCTTCTTGGTGGCGATGACCCGGACGCGCGGCTGATCCCACCCGGAGATGGTGATGCTGCCGTTCACGTTCTCGATCTCGAACTCCGTTCCCGGCCGGACGTTGAAGGACTTATCGATGGTCTCGGTCAGGTCGTCGCCCGCATAGGCGACGGCCGACATGGCGAGGGCAAGAATGAAGATGGCGGCTTTACGCATGCTGAAGTCTCTCCTGGTGGATTCCGATACGGAGCGGGAGCGAAAGGGTTGCAGATCGTCACAAACCTGGAGTGCGGCAGCTTGTCTTGTCGCGGGCGAGGTCGCCCGCGCTCCACTACAATCCGAGGATGCCGCACCGCCATCTCGTTCTGGTCATTGGTCTTCTTGTCCTCCTCCTGACCCTGATCGCGTGGCGGCTCCGCGGTCCAAATCCCCTTCCGACCGACGCTCCCTCCGACCGATTCTCAGCTGCCCGCGCGGTCGCGATCCTCGGCGAGCTGCTTCGCGAGGGCAGGCCGCATCCCGTCGGCACCCCGCTCAACCGCACCATCCGCCGGCGGATCGAAGCCCGCTTCCGTTCCCTCGGCTACACGGCGGAAGTCCAGCGCCAGTTCGTCTGCAACGCCACGCCTACCTGCGCAACGGTCGAGAACGTGCTAGCCTCGCCGCCGGCAAGCGCCGGGCCGTGGGTCCTCCTCGTTTCCCACTACGATTCGGTTGGCGCCGGTCCCGGCGCCTCCGACGACGGCGCGGGCACGGCCGCGCTGATGGAGGTGGCCCGGGCGCTGGGACGGCCTTCGAACGTGGCGTTTCTCGTGACCGACGGTGAAGAGGCGGGACTGCTCGGCGCGGAGGCATTCGTGACGTCGCCGTGGAAGGACCGGGTGGCGGTCGTGGTCAACGTCGAGTACCGCGGCACGTCCGGGCCGTCGTTTCTTTTCGAGACGAGCCGCGGAAACGCCGGCCTCATCCCGGTCATGCGGGCCATGGCGAGGCCGGCGGCAAGCTCACTCTTCTACACGATCTACGAGATGCTGCCGAACGACACCGACGTCAGCGTGTTCAAGAAGGCCGGTCTGGCGGCGCTGAACTTCGGCGCGATCGGCGACGTTCACTGGTATCACACCCCGCTCGACGACCTCGCGCACGTGGATCCGCGGACGATGCAGCACCACGGCGACAACCTCCTCGCGGTCACGCAGGCACTGCAGCGCGGATTCGCACGCACGGATCACAACGCGACGTTTTTTGACGTGCTCAATCTCTACCTGATCGCGTGGCCGGAGCGATGGACCCTGTGGATTGCGATTGGTAGCCTGCTCGTGCTGCTCGTCGGGATGCGCGGCCTCTCCTGGCGGACAGTTCTCGCTGGCGCTGCGCTCTCGATGGCCGCTGTCCTGATCGCGGCGATCGTCGGAGCCGGATCGTCATACGTCGCGCACGGCCGCGCAGGATCAGCCTCACGGCTCGCGACGCCCGAACCTGTGCTGATCGCCATGTGGCTCGCCGGGATCGCCGCGGCAATCCTGGCATTCAGCATGGCCCGAACCAGCGATCGCCGCGGCCTCTTCGCGGGTGCAGGACTCGTGTGGAACTTCGTGGCCGCAGCGGCCGCGATCAGACTGCCCGGCACGGCGTTTCTCTTCCTCGTCCCGGCGGCAGCGTTTGCACTGTGTGTCGCCGCCAGAGCCGTGCAACCCGTGGTTGCCGCGGTCATTACCTCGATCGCAGCAGCGTCCGTGCTTTTCCCGCTCGCGCTCTTTCTTTATTCAGCTCTGGGGAAGACGAGCCTGATCGGTATCGCGGTCATCGTGGCCCTGGTGTTCACGACGGTCATTCCATGGATGGAGCCGCGCCGCTTCGGGCTCGGCGCCGCTGTCGCTGCGGTGGCCGTCGCCGCTTCGGCAATCACTCTCGCCTTCCCTGTGTACAACGCGGAGCGTCCGCAGCGGCGCTCCATCGACCATGAGCTCCCCTCACCGACAGTCAGCGCGACAGTCAACCGCAACGGCGATCTCGTGACCGTTCGACTCGCGTCACGACGCGCAGCGGACCGGCTGATGCTCGACTTCAGCGACCGCGTCGACGTCCTGCGCGTCAACGGCGTCGAGCCAGCCGCGCCGAATCGCCCGCGCGCCAGTGCCAGGCGCGGCGTGACGGTCTACTCGAACGAGGCCCTGGTCGAAGTCCGTGCGCAGCAGGGCGTGGAGTTCACCGCCACCGACCTCACCTACGGCCTGCCGGACGGCCGGAAACGAGACGACGACGGCTCCGTGCCGTCCCATCGCGGCGATGTGACGTTGAGCCAGATGAAGGGAAAGTTGCCTTGAGCGGAAAGTGACGTGGCGCCGGCTTCAGCCGGCGAGTCCTCGCGGAAAGGCCGCCGGCTGAAGCCGGCGCCACGTCAAGGCAGCGGAGGCCAAAAAAAAGCGCGGGCGAGATCGCCCGCGCTCCACATCTTTACGAATGTGAAACCTACTTGCTCTTCTTGGTGGACTTCTTTTTCGGCGCTGCTTCTTTAGCCTTTTTCTTCGCTGGCTTTTCGGCGGCTTCCTTCTTCGGGGCGGCCTTCTTCTTCGCCGGCTTCTTCTCCTCGGCCGCTTCTTCTCCGGCCTCGGTTTCGGTCGCCGCTTCTTTCTTCTTGCCGCGCGTCGGGGCTGCAGCGGCCGGTGCCGTCTTGGCCTCGGTCGCCAGTTCGTAGCCTACGAACTCGAGGATGGCCATCTCGGCGGCGTCACCGCGGCGCGCTCCGAGCTTGATGATGCGGGTGTAACCGCCCGGACGCTCCGCGAAGCGGGGACCGAGGGTACCGAACAGCTTCGCCACCATGGCGTCGTCCTGAACCATCTTCGCGGCGTTGCGGCGGGCATGGACGCTGTCGTTCTTGCTGAGGGTGATCAGCTTCTCGATCAGGGGCCGGAGCTCTTTCGCTTTCGGCAGAGTCGTCACGATGCGCTCGTTGCCGATGAGCGACGCGAGCTGGTTGCGGAACATGGCCATGCGATGGCTGGATGTCCGCCCGAGCTTGCGATTCGCCATTCCGTGTCTCATTTACTTTCCTTCCTTAGTCGCGCATCTCGGCGCCGGCGCGAGCCGCGCGAGACATGCCGAACGAGAGGCCGAGAGAAGCGAGGACATCCTTGATCTCGTCGAGAGACTTGCGGCCGAAGTTCTTGGTCGAAAGCATCTCGCGCTCCGTGCGCTGCACGAGGTCGCCGAGGGTGCGGATGTTGGCATTCTTGAGGCAGTTGGCGGAGCGGACGGAGAGGTCGAGCTCCTCGATCGGCTTGGCCAGCATCTCGGCCATGCGCGGATCGACTTCCGGAGCGGCAGTCTCTTCGATCTGCTCGCCCTTCGTCTCGAACGAGCTGAAGATGCGGAGGTGGTCGCCGAGAAGATCGGCAGCGAGGCTGACCGCTTCCTGGGGCGACACGGCGCCGTTGGTCCACACTTCGAGGATCAGACGGTCGTAGTCGGTCATCTGGCCGACGCGCGCGCCCTCGACGTGATAGTTCACGCGGCGGACGGGCGAATGGATCGAGTCGATGGGGATGTAGCCCAGCGGCAGGTCCGAGTCGGCGTTGCGATCGGCGACCTGGTAGCCGCGGCCGATCTTGAGACGGGCCTCGAGCTTGAGCGTGCCTTCCTTGGAAAGCGTTGCGATGTGCGCCGTCGGATCGAGCACTTCGATGTCGGCGTCATCCTCGAAGTCGGCTGCGGTGACCACACCGGGGCCTTTCTTTTCGAGGTAAAGGGTCTTCGGCCCTTCGCCATGGAGCTTGAAGGGGACCTGCTTGAGGTTGAGAACGACGTCCGTCATGTCTTCGACGACGCCGGTGAGCGACGAGAACTCGTGAAGAACGCCTTCCACGCGAACCGCCGTGACGGCTGCACCCTCGATCGAGGAGAGCAGGACGCGGCGAAGCGCGTTACCGATCGTGGTACCAAAACCACGCTCGAACGGCTGAGCGACGAAACGCCCGTAGTTCGGGGTGAGAGTCTCCGGATCGTAGTCCAGCTTCTTCGGCTTCTGAAAATCTGACCACAGCATGTGAGCGGCCTCCTGCCATGTGAAGCCCCAGCTCTCAGCTGAGCGAACAGCTGAGAGCCACGAGCCCCACTGTCTAATTACTTCGAGTAGAGTTCGACGATGAGCTGTTCCTGAATCGGGAGACGGATGTCTTCGCGCTTCGGAACATCGGTGACCGTGCCGCGGAACTGTTCGGCATTCAGCTCGAGCCAGGACGGAACGCCGCGGCCGGCAGCTGTTTCGACAGCCTGACGGATCTGGTCGTTCTTCCGGCTCTTCTCGCGAACCTGGATGACATCACCCTTCCGAGCCTGATAGGAGGGGATGTTGATCTTCTTGCCGTTCACTTCGATATGGCCGTGGCGCACGAGCTGCCGCGCCTGCGGACGTGAAGCAGCGAAGCCCAGCGAGTACACCACGTTGTCGAGCCGGAGCTCGAGCTGACGAAGGAGGTTCTCACCGGTGATACCCGTCTTGCGCTCGGCGCGCTGGAAGTAGAGACGGAACTGGCTCTCGAGCAGGCCGTAGATCCGCTTGACCTTCTGCTTCTCGCGGAGCTGCAGGCCGTAGCCCAGAACCTTGGAACGCCGGCGGCCGTGCTGGCCGGGGGCGTAATTGCGGCGCTCGATCGAGCACTTGTCCTTGAAACAACGATCGCCTTTGAGAAAAAGCTTCATACCCTCGCGCCGGCAAAGCCGGCACACCGGGTCAGAGTAACGAGCCACTGTGCCTCCTGTTTTGTCGGACCCGCGTCACCATGACGCGTTCCGCATACCGCCGCCGCTGCAAGCGGTAACTTGATACCTCGTTGACGGGACGAATCAGACGCGCCGGCGCTTCGGCGGTCTGCACCCGTTGTGGGGGATGGGGGTCACGTCCTTGATGCTCTTGATGTCGAGACCGCTCGCGGCAAGCGCGCGGATGGCGGACTCACGTCCGGCTCCCGGTCCCTTCACCTTCACATCGACGCTGCGGATGCCGTGCTCCTGCGCGAGCTGCGCGGCATTCTGTGCGGCGACCTGCGCGGCGAAGGGAGTGCCCTTGCGGGACCCCTTGAAGCCGATGCGCCCCGCGCTCGACCACGCCAGCACGTTGCCGACCGGGTCGGAGATCGCCACGATGGTGTTGTTGAATGTCGCCGCGATCGACGCCACGCCGTGAGGAATGTTCTTCCGTTCCTTGCGCTTGGTGCCCGCCCGACGCTGTCCCGCCTTAGGTGCTCTTGCTGTCGCCATGTTTTTTCCTGTCCTGGATCCTTCGCTGCGCTCAGGATGAGTGTTGGCGCCGCTGACGCGGCGCTACCCTCATTTCTTGGTTGCTTTCTTCTTGCCGGCGACCGCGCCCTTGCGCGGACCCTTGCGGGTGCGTGCGTTGGTGTGCGTGCGCTGGCCACGGACCGGGAGGCCGCGGCGGTGCCGCATGCCCCGGTAGCAGTTGATCTCCATGAGGCGCTTGATGTCGAGGCCGACGTCCTTGCGGAGATCGCCCTCCACTTTCCCCTCGTCGGTGATCACCTGACGGATCTTGCGAACGTCATCCTCGGTGAGGTCCTTCACCCGCGTGTCGCGGCTGACCTGGGCCTTGTCCAGGATGTCGTTCGACCGGGAACGGCCGATGCCAAAAATGTAAGTCAGGCCGATCTCGACCCGCTTGTTGAGTGGAAGATCCACACCCGCGATACGTGCCATTGATGAAGCTCCTAGCCTTTATCCCTGCCGCTGTTTGTGCTTCGGGTTCTCACAGATGATCCGAATCACGCCCTGACGACGAACGATCTTGCACTTCGTGCAGATTTTCTTGACTGATGAACGCACTTTCATGATGACTCCGGGCGCTACTTGTATCGATAGATGATCCGACCGCGGGTCAGATCGTACGGCGACAGTTCCACGAGAACCTTGTCTCCCGGAAGAATGCGGATGAAGTGCTTGCGCATCTTGCCGGAGATATGCGCCAGCACCTTGTGCTTGTTCTCCAGCTCGACCTGAAACATCGCATTCGGCAACGTCTCCAGCACCGTCGCCGTCACTTCAATTGCTTCTTCCTTCGACATAGTTCCTTTCTTCTGAGCTCTGGGCTCTTGGCTCTGGGCTCTTGGGGAATTCGCTCCCAAGAGCCCAGAGCCAATAGCTGAGAGCCTATCTACCCAAAACCCACGGCCCGCTGGCCGTCACGGCAATCGAGTTCTCGAAGTGAGCGGCGAGTGCTCCGTCGAGCGTGCGCGCCGTCCACCCGTCCGCATCCGTCTTCACGTCCTGCATCATCCCGCCGCTGCCGGCGCGCTCGATGCGCGTCTTCAGCTTCGGACCGATCTCGCACAGCATCGGCTCGATGGCCAGGACCATTCCTTCCCGCAGCTCCAGACCACGTCCGCGCTTCCCGTAGTTGTAGACCTGCGGCTCCTCGTGCATCTTTCGGCCGATCCCGTGGCCCACGAAGTTGCGGATCACATGGAACCCGCGGGATTCCGCCAGCTCCTGCACCGCCGCTCCGATGTCGCCGAGGTGACGCCCGGGACGCATCTCCTCGATCGCGAGATCGAGGCATTCCTTCGTCGTCCTGATCAGCTCCGCCGCGCGCGGCGTCACGTTCCCGACCGGAACCGTGATCGCGCCATCGCCTACGAATCCCTCGTAGATCGATCCGAAGTCCAGACCGATGATGTCCCCTTCCTGAAGCTTGTTCCGGTTGGGGATGCCGTGGACGATCACGTCGTTGACCGAAGCGCAGACGACCGCCGGATACGGCGGCAGGCCCATCGGAGCGTAGCCCTTGAACGGCGATTTCGCGCCGCGCTTCGCCAGCTCCTCTTCAGCCATCGCGTTGAGCTGAGCCGTGGTCGCCCCCGGCTTCACGAGTCGCCGCATCATCTCCAGGATCTCCAGGACGATCCGGTTCGCTCGATCCATGATCTGGATCTCTTCGTGCGACTTGAGGACCGGCCCCTTGATCTTGTCGAGCATGCTTGAGCGTGTTCAGTTCAACGACTTTTCGATTCGTTCAAAGACCTGATCGACGGGACCGATCCCGTTGACCTCGCGAAGCAGCTGCTTCGCCTTGTAGTGCGACGCCACCGGAGCCGTCTGCCTGTGAAACGACTCGAGACGCTTCCGGACGGCCGTTTCCGTGTCGTCCGGACGCGCGATCAGAGCCCCGCCGCACTTGTCGCAGACATCCTTGGCGGCGGGAGGCTGATTCTCCAGGTGATAGATCGCACCACACTGGGCACACGTCCGTCGGAGTGCGATCCGCTTGACGATAGCCTCGTCTGGTACGAGCAGCTGGAGAACACGAAGGTCCCCCTGTCCATTCCCGGAGACAATCGTGTCGAGCTTCTCCGCCTGGACCAGGGTCCGCGGGAAGCCGTCGAGAATAAAGCCCTTCTTTGCATCGGCTTTGGTGAGGCGCTCCCGGATGATTCCGACCATCAGGTCGTCCGGAACCAGCTGGCCCGCCGCCATGATCGGCGCCGCCTGCTGGCCGAGAGCCGTCCCGTCGGCGACCGCCTCTCGGAGGATGTCGCCGGTGGAGATGTGGGGAATCCCGAAACGGCTCGCCAGCCGCTTCGCCTGAGTCCCCTTGCCGCTGCCCGGCGGCCCGATGAAGATGAGTTTCATGGTCATCACTACGTCATCCTGAGCCGCAAAGACGGCGAAGGACCTCCGAATGCGAAACATCTGCGCATTCCGAGGCTCTTCGCTTCGCTCAGAGTGACGTGCCTCATCACCCGCGACGCCCCCGGATACGACCCTTTTTCATGAAGCCGTCGTAATGGCGCATGACCAGCTGCGACTCGATCTGCTGGATCGTGTCCATGGCCACGCCGACGACGATCAGAAGCGACGTGCCGCCGAAGTAGAAGTTCAGGCCCATGCCTTCCGTGAACCAGATCGGCAGCCACGCATCGAGCTGCGCCCCGAACCACGGGAGCTGCGCCACGCGGAAACCGCTGATGAGGAACTCGGGGAGGATGCACACCGCGGCGAGATAGATCGAGCCGACGAACGTGATGCGGGTCAGCACGCGGTCGATGTACTCCGAGGTGCGCTTGCCGGGACGGATGCCGGGGATGAAGCCGCCGTACTTCCGCATGTTGTCGGCCGTGTCGACCGGATTGAAGACGATCGACGTGTAGAAATAGCAGAAGAAGATGATGCCGACGACCTGGAGCAGGTAATAGAGCGGCTGCCCCATGGTCAGCTGGTTTCCGATGGCCTGAGCCCACGGCGCCTTGATCATCGTCGCCAGGGTCTGCGGGATCACCAGGATCGAGGACGCGAAGATGACCGGGATGACGCCCGCCGTGTTCACGCGGAGCGGCAGGTACGTGTTGGCACCGCCATAGACTTTGCGGCCGACGACGCGCTTGGCGTACTGGACCGGGATGCGGCGCTGCGCGCGCTCCATGAGCACGACGAACGCAACGACCGCGAGCATGAAGATGAGCAGGAAGAGCATCGCGAAGATGCCGCGCTCGCCGGTGCGGATGTCGTCGATCGTACCGATCGTGGCGGACGGAAGCCCGACGACGATACCGGCGAAGATGATGAGCGAGATGCCGTTGCCGATGCCGCGCTCGGAAATCTGCTCACCGAGCCACATCACGAACGCGGTTCCTGTCGTGAGCGTGAGGATGGTCATGATGGGGAAGCCGAGTCCCCACAATGCATCCTGAACGTGCGGGGGAACGAGCGGCGCGCCGCCCGGTGCGGTCTGCGAACGGAGCCAGAACGCCACGCCGAGCGACTGGATGATGGCCAGTACGATCGTGGCGTAACGCGTGTACTGGTTGATCTTCCGGCGCCCCATCTCCCCTTCCTTCGAAAGCTTCTCGAGGTACGGCCAGACGACCGTGAGGAGCTGGAGAATGATCGACGCGGAGATGTACGGCATGATGCCGAGCGCGAACACCGAAAGGCGCGAGAGTGCGCCGCCGGAGAACAGATCCAGGAAGCCGAAGACGCCGCCGCCGATCGCCTTGAAGAATTCCGACAGGGCCACGGGGTCGACACCCGGAGTCGGAATGTGCGACCCGAGGCGGTAGACCGCGAGCAGCAGGAACGTGAAGATGATCCGCTTGCGCAGATCAGGAATGGCGAAAATGTTGCGGAAGGTCTCTGCGAGATTCAAGTTAGCCGATCTCCTGGCAGGTTCCACCCGCCGCTTCGATCTGCTTCCGTGCTGACGCCGAGAACTTCGCCGCGTGCACGGTGAGCTTCTTGGACAGTTTGCCGTCGCCGAGGATCTTGACGCCGTCGTTCTGTCCCTTGACCAGGCCTGCGCCGCGAAGCATCGCCTCGTCCACGGTCACTCCGTTGTCGAAGCGCTCGAGGTCGGAGACGTTCACCACGGCGTAGTCTCTCTTGAAGATGTTGGTGAAGCCGCGCTTCGGAAGCCGGCGATGCAGGGGCATCTGGCCGCCTTCGAAGCCGATCTGACGGCTGTAGCCGGACCGCGACTTCTGTCCCTTTTCACCGCGGCTGGCGGTCTTGCCATGCCCGGATCCCGGACCGCGGCCGACGCGCTTCTTGGCGTGCCTGGCGCCCTTCTTGGGTTTCAGATTATTGAGTTCCATGATCGTGCTCCGAAGGATGAAGGCTGAAGGATGAAGGCTGAAGGGCAGCGGCGCCCAGAACCTTCATCCTTCATCCTTCATCCTTCATCCTTTCGATTACTCCACTACCTCAACGAGATGCGGGATCTTGGCGATCATCCCGCGCACTTCTTTGGTGTCCTTGCGCTCAGTCACGCGATGCATCTTGCCGAGGCCGAGGGCCTTGAGGGTTTCGCGCATTTCGCGCGGGCAGCCGATGCCGCTGCGGACCTGCTTGAGACGGATCGTGCCGCCAGCTTTCCTGTCAGCCTTCTTCGCGCTCATGCTTCACCTTCCGGCGCACCCTCGGAACCGTTGCCCCGGAGGGCCTTGAACTGCTCTTCGCTGCGAAGCTGCTTGAGGGCTTCGAACGTCGCCTTGACGACGTTGTGCGGGTTCGCGGTTCCGAGCGACTTCGTGAGGATGTTCTGGATTCCGGCCGACTCGAGAATGGCGCGGACCGGACCACCGGCGATGACGCCGGTACCGTCCGAAGCCGGCTTGAGAAGGACCTTGCCCGCGCCGTAGTGGCCGAGCGAGGCGTGCGGAATCGTCGTTCCGCTCATGGAGATCGAGATCATGTTCTTCTTGGCGATCTCGATGCCCTTCTTGATGGCGGCCGGAACTTCCTTGGCCTTGCCCGAACCGAAGCCGACCCGGCCCTGGCCGTCACCGACGACGACGAGCGCGGAGAAGCTGAAGTTCTTGCCGCCCTTGACGACCTTCGTGACGCGGTTGATGTGGACGACCTTGTCGATCATCCCGCTTTCGGATCTCTCATCGCCGCGGCGATCGCCGCGCGGACCGCCCTGACCCTGACGCTGTGGACGCTGCATTTGATCTCCTAGAATTCCAGACCGTTTTCACGCGCCGCATCCGCGAGCGCCTTGATGTTTCCGTGGTACTGGTAGCCACCGCGATCGAACACCACGCGCGTGATTCCCTTGTCCTTCGCCTTCTTCGCGATCAGCGCGCCGACGGCTTTGGCCGCCGCTGCGTTCGCGCCCTTCGAAGAGGAGTCCTTCTCGCGGCTCGACGCCGACGCGATCGTCGTTCCGGTGGCATCGTCGATGACCTGCGCGTACACGTGCTTCAGGCTCCGGAACACAGCCAGGCGCGGACGCTCGGTGGTGCCGGTGACCTTGCGCCGGATGCGCTCTTTGACGCGCTTTCTGGCAACGACTCTCTCTTTTGCTTTATCCATGTCTTTGTCCTGTGCGCCGAGGTTCAATTCCCGGCTTAAGCGGCTCTCGCCGTTTTACTTCCCGGCCGCCTTACCCGCCTTGCGGCGAATGATCTCGTCCGAGTACTTGATGCCCTTGCCCTTGTACGGATCGGGCTCGCGGAGCGCCCGGATCTCGGCCGCGGTCTGCCCGACTTTCTGCTTGTCGATCCCGGTGATGGTGATGTGTCCGGTCTTTCCGTCGACGGCGATGTCGATGCCCTTCGGAATCGCGAACTTGACCGGGTGCGAATACCCGAGCTGGAAGACCACTTCCTTCCCCTTCACCTCGGCGCGATAACCGACGCCGATGATGTCGAGCTCTTTCTTGAAGCCTTCGCTCACGCCCTTGACGTTGCTCGCCACGAGGGCGCGCATGAGGCCGTGAAAAGCGCGGGTCTTCTTCTCTTCGTCGGCGCGCGTGAACTGGACGACGTTGTTCTCGACCTTCACGTCGATGCCGGTGACGAGCGGAGTGGTGAGGGAGCCCTTGGGGCCCTTGACCGTGACGGCGTTCCCGTCTTTCTTGACTTCGACTCCCTTGGGAATCGGAATCTCTTTTTTACCGATGCGAGACATTGCCTATCTCCTTACCAGACCTGGCAGAGGACTTCGCCGCCGACGCCGGTCTTCACGGCTTCCTGGCCGGAGAGCACGCCCCGGGAAGTCGAGACGATCGCCAGCCCGAGGCCGCCGAGGACGCGCGGGATCTCCTGCTTGTTGCGGTAGACACGGCGGCCGGGGCGCGAGATGCGCTCGATGCCGTGGATGACGGGCTCGCCGTCTTCCGAGTATTTGAGGTAGATCCGGAGAACACCCTGGACCTTGTCCTCCACCAGCTTGTAGTTGCTGATGAAGCCCTCGCTCTTGAGAATGCGCGCGATCTCGACCTTCAGCTTGGAAGCCGGCAGCTCGACGCGATCGTGGCGCGCCTGAATTCCGTTGCGGATCCGCGTGAGCATATCCGCGATGGGATCAGTCATTGACATTCGTGACTCCTGTGTCCTTTTCAGTAACGGGTGACGAGTGACGAGTGACGGGTAAGAAGCCTTTACCCGTCACTCGTCACCCGTCACTCGCCACATCATTACCAGCTGGCTTTCGTCACGCCGGGGATGTACCCGCCGAGCGAGAGATTGCGGAAGCAGATTCGGCAGAGCTGAAACTTCCGGAGAAACCCACGGGGGCGCCCGCACACCTTGCAGCGGTTGCGTTTGCGCGTGGAGAACTTCGGCTTCCGCTCGGCCTTGACGATCATCGATGTTTTAGCCATTGCTCTTCCCTTACTTGCCGAACGGCAAGCCCATCTCGCGAAGAAGGAAGCGAGCCTGCTCGTCGTTTTTCGCCGTGGTGACGATGGTGATGTTCATGCCCTTGGACTTGTCGACCTTGGTGATGTCGATCTCCGGGAAGATCAGATGGTCGCGGATGCCGAGGGTGTAGTTTCCGCGCCCGTCGAACGATTTCGTCGGGACGCCACGGAAGTCGCGCACGCGCGGCAGCGCGGTGCTGATCAGCCGGTCGAGAAACTCGTACATCTTCTCGCCGCGCAGAGTGACCATCGTGCCGATGGACTGCCCTTCGCGCAGCTTGAAGCTGGCGATCGACTTCTTGGCCTTGGTCACCACCGGCTTCTGACCGGTGATCTGACCGAGCTCGTCGACGGCCGCGTCGAGGATCTTGGCGTTGGAGATCGCTTCGCCCAGACCGATGTTGATGACGACCTTCTCGACCTTGGGAACCGCCATCGGGTTCTTGATCTTGAATTCGTCCTGCAGTCGCTTGCGGACTTCCTTCGTGTAGTGCTCTTTGAGTCGCGATGCCATTTTTCTTTCCTGTCGGCTACTTGCCGAGGTTCGCCTTGCACTTCCGGCAGAAACGCACGTTGCCCTCTTCGGTGCGGTGCGATCCCAGACGTGCTGGTTCGTTGCAGCTCGGGCAGATCACCTGCAGCTTGTCCATGCGGATCGCCGACTCGCGCTCCAGGATGCCGCCCTTGATGTTCTTCTGCGGGTTGGGACGGGTGTGCTTCTTCTGGAAGTTCACGCGCTCGACGATGGCAGTCCCCTTCGTCGCGTTCACGCGCAGGACCTTCCCCTGCTTGCCCCGGTCCTTCCCCGACAGAACGACGACGTTGTCGCCCTTCTTGAGGTGGGACTTCCCGTGATGCTCTTCCTCGTGTTTTGCTTTTCCGTACATGTTTTGGCTCTCTGCTCCCGGCTCTCGGGCCTTCTAGATGACCTCGGGCGCCAGCGAGATGATCTTCATGAACTTGCGCTCACGAAGCTCGCGGGCCACCGGACCGAATACGCGGGTTCCCACCGGCTCACGCGCGTCGTTGATGAGAACGGCCGCGTTGTCGTCGAACTTGATGTACGACCCGTCGCGGCGGCGGCTTTCCTTCACCGTGCGCACGATGACGGCCTTCACCACCGCGCCCTTCTTGACGGTGCCATCCGGCGAGGCTTCCTTGACGGAGGCCGTGATCACATCGCCGATGCGGGCGTACTGCCCGGCAGTCGATCCGCCCAGCATTCTGATGCAGGCGATCTTCTTCGCGCCGGTGTTGTCTGCAACCTGCAGAATCGTTCCCATCTGAATCATGATTAGCTCCGCAGTCCTTAGCTCGCTCGTTCGAGCACTTCTTTGACGTTCCACCGCTTCCGCTTCGACAACGGCCGCGTCTCCTCGATGACCACCCGGTCACCGACGTTGAGCTGGTCGTTCGCGTGCGCCAGGAACTTGCTCGTCCGCTTGATGAACTTCTGATACATCCCGTGCTGGACGAGGCTTTCCACGGCGACGACGACGGTCTTCTGCATCTTGTTCGACACGACCACGCCGACCTTCGTCCGCTCGTTCGCTTTCTTCACTGCTTCTTTTTCTGCCATTGTCTTTCCCAGCTCTTCAGGTCAGGCCCGAGCCTTTTCGTTCAGCAAAGTCTTGATCCGCGCGATCTCACGACGGACTTCGCGCATCTTCATCGGATTTTCCATCCGCCCCGCCGCCCGCTGGAACCGGAGCTTGAACAGCTGCTCGGTGAGCTCGCGCTGCCGCGTCTCCAGCTCGTTGTCGGTCTTGTTGCGAAGCTCCGCGGCCTTCATTCACCCACCTCCATCATTTCGCGCGTGACGAAGCGCGTCTTGATCGGAAGCTTGTGCGCCGCGAGCTTGAACGCCTCTTCGGCCACTTCCCGCGTCACACCTTCCATCTCGTAGAGGATGCGCGCGGGCTTGATCACGCATACCCACTCTTCCGGCGCGCCCTTTCCCTTACCCATGCGGGTCTCGAGAGGCTTCTTGGTCACCGGCTTGTCCGGAAAAATCCGGATCCAGATCTTGCCGCCGCGCTTCACGTGGCGGGTCATGGCGATACGGGCCGCTTCGATCTGCCGCGCCGTCACCCATCCCGCCTCCAGCGCCTGGAGACCGTAATCTCCGAACGACACCTTCGCACCGCGGGTCGCCAGTCCACGACGGCGTCCGCGCTGCTGTTTTCTGAACTTCACTTTCTTCGGCATCAACATGGCTGATTGACTCCTGGCTCCGGGGGCTTACGCCGGCCGTCTCCGCGACTTGGCCTTGGCCATTTCACCCTTGTAGATCCACACCTTCACTCCGATGATTCCGTACGTGGTGCGCCCCAGGGCCAGACCGTAGTCGATGTCCGCCTTCAGGGTGTGCAGCGGCAGACGGCCGTCCTGATACCACTCGCTGCGGGCGATCTCGGCGCCGTTGAGGCGTCCGCCCACCCGAACCTTGATTCCCTTTGCTCCGAACCGGAACGCCGACTCCATCGCCTTCTTCATGGCGCGGCGGAAGGCGATGCGGCGCTCGAGCTGTGTGGCGATGTTCTCGGCCACCAGCTGGGCGTCGAGCTCCGGACGCTGGATCTCCTGGATGTTGATGTAGACCTCGCCGTTGACCAGCTTCTGCAGCTCGTCACGCAGCTTGTCGACCTCGGCACCCTTCCGTCCGATGATGATGCCCGGGCGGGACGTGTAGATGTTGATGCGCATCTTGTTCGCCGTGCGCTCGATGTCGATCTCCGAGACTCCGGCGTGCGAGAGACGCTTCTTCAGATCTTCGCGAAGCTTCAGATCGCGGTGGAGCGTCTCCGCGTAGGCCTTCCCTGCAAACCAGCGGGAATGCCACGTTTTGTTGAATCCAAGCCGAAATCCGTACGGGTTTACTTTCTGACCCAAGGTTGCCTCCGTTACTTCCTGGCCCGCGCGCGCGGCGCCGTCTTCTTCGTTTCGCCACTGCGCGCATTCACTGCTTTGACTTCGTCGGAAACGTGCACGGTCACGTGCGACTTGCGCTTCTGGATCCGATAGGCACGGCCCATCGGCGCGGGCTGCACGCGCTTCTCACGCGGCCCTTCGTTGACGTAGATCTTCGAGACCACGAGCTCGTCGACGTCCGGCGCGTTTTCCTTCTGCTCCGCGTTGGCCACGGCCGACCGGACCAGCTTCTCCAGGTCCTTGGCCGCCGACTTCCGCGTGAAGCGCAGAATGTGCAGCGCTTCCTCGACCTTCTTGCCGCGCACGAGGTCGACGATCAGCCGGACCTTCTGCGGTGAAGCTTTCAGGTACTTCAGGGTTGCGGTCGCTTCCATGACTGTTCCTTACTTTCCAGCCGCTGCTGCCGGAGCGGGTGCTCCAGCGGGCTTGGCGGTTTTCTCGACCTTCTTGCCGCTGTGACCCTTGAACGTCCGGGTCAGCGCGAACTCGCCGAGCTTGTGGCCGACCATGTTCTCGGAGATGTACACCGGCACGAACTTCCGGCCGTTGTGGATGGCGATGGTGTGCCCAACCATGTCCGGGGTCACCGTCGAACGACGCGACCAGCTCTTGATGACTTTCTTGTCCCGCTCGCGATTCATGGTCTCGACCTTCTTGGCGAGATGGTCGTCGACGAACGCGCCCTTTTTCAGTGATCTTGCCATTGCTTTCTCCGGGAGAAAGGATGAAGGCTGAAGGACGAAGGCTGAAGGTCAACCCTCAGCGTCAGTCCTCTATCGCCCTTCATCCTTCATCCTTCCTCCTTCATCCTTATTTCTTGCCTCTGCGCTTCACGATGAACTTGTTCGTTGTCTTGTTGCGGCGCGTCTTGTAACCCTTGGTGGGAAGGCCCCACGGGCTGACCGGATGGCGTCCGCCGGAGGTCTTGCCCTCGCCGCCACCCATGGGGTGATCGACGGGGTTCATGGAGACGCCGCGGTTGTGCGGCTTCTTTCCGCGATGACGGGTGCGGCCGGCCTTGCCGATCGAGATGTTCTCGTGCTCGAGGTTGCCGACCTGTCCGATCGTGGCATAGCAGCGGATGTGAACCTTCCGCATCTCGCCGGACGGGAGACGGAGCGTCGCCCATTCGCCTTCGCGGGCCATAAGCTGCGCGAACGCGCCGGCCGAGCGGGCCATCTGTCCGCCCTTTCCTTCCTTCAGCTCGATGTTGTGAACCGTCGTGCCGAGGGGGATGTCGGAAAGCGGGAGCGAGTTGCCGACGAGAATGTCCGATCCCTGGCCGGCGGTGATGGTGGCGCCCACTTCCAGACCGTTGGGGGCCAGGATGTAGCGCTTCTCGCCGTCGGCGTAGTGCAGGAGCGCGATGCGCGCCGTGCGGTTCGGATCGTATTCAATGGCCGCGACCTTCGCGGGGATCCCGCGCTTGTCGCGCTTGAAGTCGATGTCGCGGTACTTCTGCTTATGGCCGCCGCCGATGAAGCGCGAGGTGACCCGGCCGATGGAGTTGCGGCCGCCGGTCTTCGGCTTCCCTTTGGTCAGCGCCTTCTCGGGCCTGGTCTTCGTGATCTCATCGAACGTGTGATGAGTCTGAAAACGCATCCCGGCGCTGGTCGGCTTGTATCCTTTGACAGGCATAGTGTCCTCTGTTGATCGCCTTGCGGTTAAACGCCTTCGATGAAGTCCGGCGC
Source organism: uncultured Acidobacteriota bacterium (assembly GCA_937870635.1). Classification (GTDB taxonomy): domain Bacteria; phylum Acidobacteriota; class Thermoanaerobaculia; order Gp7-AA8; family Gp7-AA8; genus DATLEX01. The sequence goes on from CALMZP010000098.1 coordinate 30,518, forward strand.
CTTTTCGCCTTCCTTGAGCCGAACGTAAGCCTTGCGCCAGTCGCGGCGCGTGCCTTCCCACCGGCCCATGCGCTTCTTCTTGCCGGGCACGTTGAAGATCCGCACTTCCTCGACCTTCACCTTGAAAAGCTCTTCGACCGCGGTCTTGACCTGGATCTTGTTCGCCTTCGAGTCGACCTCGAACGCGATGACGTTCGCGCCGGCTTCGCGCATGAGCGTCGACTTCTCCGTCACGAGCGGACGGCGGATGATCTTGTTCGCGTTCATGACTCGAGCACCTCTCTGAGCCGCTCGAGCGCAGCCTGGCTGAGCACGACGTAACGGCTGTTGACGACGTCGTAGACATTGACGTTCGACGCGTCGACGAACTGGAGCTTCGGGTTGTTGCGCGCCGCGAGGATCGCGTTCGTGTTCTCGAACGTGTCGACGATCAGGGCCTTGCCCTCCACGCCGATCTTCGCGACCTTCTCGGCAAACGACTTCGTCTTCGGCTCGTCGATCGACAGATCGCTGAGCAGGACGAAGTTCCCTTCCTTGACCCGCTGGGAGAGCGCCGACTTCAGCGCGTTCTTCTTCTCCTTCGCGTTCATCTTGTAGGAGTAGTCGCGCGGAACGGGACCGAACACCGTGCCGCCGTGACGATGGATCGGCGGACGGGCGCCACCCTGACGGGCGCGGCCGGTACCCTTCTGGCGGAACGGCTTCTTGCCCGACCCGGAGACTTCCGAACGGGTCTTGGTCTTGTGAGTTCCCTGACGGAGCGCGGCCAGGTAGTTCCGGACCGCCTCGTGGATCAGGTGCTCCTTGTACGGATACGCGAAGATCTCGTCGGGCAGTTCGACCGAGCCGACCTTCTTGTTGTTCCAGTCTTTGATGTCAATGGTCGGCATGGTTACTCGCTCCTCTTCCCGTTCCTGGAGAACTGGACGTAGACGAGACCGTTCTTTCCACCCGGGACGGCGCCCTTGATGTAGAGCAGGTTGTTCTCGGCATCGACCTTCGCCACGCGAAGGTTCTTCACCGTCACCTGATCGCCACCCATGCGGCCGCCCATCCTCATTCCCTTCATGACGCGCGAGGGGAACGCCGAGGCGCCGATGGAGCCGGGGGCGCGGTGGAACATCGAGCCGTGCGTGGCGCGGCCGCCGGCGAAGTGGTGACGCTTCACGACGCCCTGGAAGCCCTTGCCCTTCGACTGACCGACGACGTCGATCGAGTCGCCGACCTTGAACATATCGACCTGGACCTTGTCGCCCACGTTCGCGTCGCCGCTGTACGGCACTTCCGCGACCGTGCGGACGGGCTGCACGCCGGCCTTCTCGAAGTGGCCGCGCATCGGGCTGGTGATCCGCCGATTCGAGACCTTCTCCACGAGGCCGATCTGAACGGCGTCGTAGCCGTCCTTGTCGGCGGTCTTCTTCTGCACCACCAGGCAGGGCCCGGCCTGAATGACCGTCACCGGGACGAGCGCGCCGTCCTCAGCGAATACCTGGGTCATTCCGACCTTCTTGCCAATGATTCCTTCGATTGCCATTTAGTTCACCTTGGAACCCTTTCGAGTTCGTGTGTTCACGTCATCCTGAGCGCCAGCGAAGGATCTCAGGATGCGTACCTGGAGATCCTTCGCGACTTGCTGATTGCTCGTCGCTCAGGATGCCGACGCGCTACGGCGCGTCGTCACTTCCCAAACGCCTTGATCTCGACGTCCACACCCGCGGGAAGCTCGAGCTTCATGAGCGCGTCGACCGTCTGGGTCGTCGGCTCGAGAATGTCGAGCAGCCGCTTGTGCGTCCGCATCTCGAACTGCTCACGCGACTTCTTGTCGACGTGCGGGCTGCGCAGCACCGTGTACCGCGAAACCTGGGTCGGCAGAGGGATCGGTCCCGCCACCTTGGCTCCCGTGCGCTTCGCCGTGTCGACGATTTCACTCGTGGACTGGTCGAGGACGCGATAGTCGTAAGCCTTGAGTCGGATGCGGATCTTTTCGTTCATCATGATGTTTTGCCTTTAAAGAACAGTTGGGATGCGGGCGAGCGCCCGCGTCCCTGCTTTCGCTTACTCGAGAATGTCCGTGACCGTTCCGGCGCCGACCGTGCGGCCGCCCTCACGGATTGCGAAGCGGAGACCCTTCTCCATCGCGATCGGAGCAATGAGATTGATCGTCAGCGAGGTGTTGTCACCAGGCATGACCATCTCCGCGCCCTCGGCCAGCTGCGCCGTCCCGGTGACGTCGGTCGTACGGAAGTAGAACTGCGGACGGTAGCCGTTGAAGAACGGCGTGTGACGGCCGCCCTCTTCCTTCGTCAGGATGTAGACCTCGGCCTTGAACTTCGTGTGCGGGGTGATCGAGCCGGGCTTGGAGCAGACCTGTCCACGCTCGACGTCCTTGCGCTCCACACCGCGGAGCAGAAGGCCGACGTTGTCGCCCGCCTGACCCTGGTCGAGGAGCTTGCGAAACATTTCGACGCCCGTGACGACCTTCTTCTGGGTCGGACGGATGCCGACGATCTCGATTTCCTCACCGACCTTGACGATTCCGCGCTCGATACGGCCCGTGACGACGGTGCCGCGGCCCGAGATCGAGAAGATGTCTTCGACCGGCATCAGGAAGGGCTTGTCGATGGCGCGCTCCGGAAGCGGGATGTAGCTGTCGACCGCGTCCATGAGCTCCATGATCTTCTTGCCCCACTCGGAGTTCGGATCGCCGCTCTCGAGCGCCTTGAGGGCGGAGACGCGGACGATGGGAATGTCATCGCCGGGGAACTCGTAGCTGGAGAGCAGCTCGCGGATTTCGAGCTCGACGAGCTCGAGGAGGTCCGGATCCGCTGCGTCGACCTTGTTGAGGGCGACGACGATCGACGGGACGCCGACCTGGCGGGCGAGCAGGATGTGCTCGCGCGTCTGGGGCATCGGGCCGTCGGTCGCGGCGACGACGAGGATCGCGCCGTCCATCTGCGCGGCGCCGGTGATCATGTTCTTGACGTAGTCGGCGTGACCCGGGCAATCGACGTGCGCGTAGTGGCGCTTCTCGGTCGAGTACTCGACATGCGCGGTGGCGATGGTGATGCCACGCTCGCGCTCTTCGGGAGCCTTGTCGATCTGGTCGAAGGCCACGAAGCTGGCGGTGCCCTTGGCGGCCAGGATCTTGGTAATGGCGGCCGTGAGGGTCGTCTTCCCGTGGTCGACGTGCCCGATCGTGCCGACGTTCACATGCGGTTTGCTGCGGTCGAATTTCTCTTTTGCCATCTGGATCTACCTCCCTGTCTTAGCTCTTAGGTCTCAGCTGTCAGCTCTGAAATCAGATTCTCTGTGTCGTTCCCGAGTTCTTCGCGATGACTTCCTCGGCGACCGTCTTCGGCGCCGGCTCGTATGCGAGGAACTGCATCGTGTAACTGGCGCGGCCCTGCGACATCGACCGCACGTTGGTTGCGTATCCGAACATCTCCGACAGAGGCACGTGGGCGCGAATGACCTTCGCTCCGGCGCGCTCGTCCATCTGCTGAATCTTTCCGCGGCGGCGGGAGAGATCGCCCATCACGTCGCCCGCGTACTCTTCCGGCGTCACGACTTCGACGTCCATGATCGGCTCGAGAAGAATCGGAGCGGCCTTCTTCGCGCCCTCCTGGAACGCCATGGAGCCGGCGATCTTGAACGCCATTTCCGACGAGTCGACGTCGTGGTACGAACCGTCATAGAGGATCGCGCGCACACCCGTCATCGGGTAGCCGGCAACGATGCCGCGCTCGAGCGCTTCACGGATGCCCTGCTCGGTCGGCTTGATGAACTCTCTCGGCACCGAACCGCCGGTGATGTCGTTGACGAACTCGAAGCCACCCTCGGGGATCGGCTCGAAGCGCATCTTGACGTGGCCGTACTGACCCTTGCCGCCGGACTGGCGGACGAACTTGCCTTCCGCTTCCGACTTCCGGGTGATGGCTTCGCGGTACGCGACCTGCGGCTTGCCGACGTTGGCGGCCACGTTGAACTCGCGCACCATGCGGTCGACGATGATCTCCAGGTGGAGCTCGCCCATTCCGCGGATGATGGTCTGGTTCGTCTCAGGGTCCGTGTGGACCTTGAAGGTCGGATCTTCCTGCATCAGCTTGGCGAGCGCCTGACCCATCTTTTCCTGGTCGGCCTTCGTCTTCGGCTCGATCGCAACGGCGATGACCGGCTCGGGGAAGGTCATCGTCTCGAGGACGATCGGCTGCTTCTGATCGCAGATGGTGTCGCCGGTGGTGACGTTCTTCAGGCCGACGGCCGCGCCGATGTCGCCCGCCCACACTTCCTTGATCTCTTCACGCTTGTTGGCGTGCATCTGAAGGAGGCGGCCGATGCGCTCGGTGTTGCCCTTGGTGGTGTTGAGGACCGCGGTGCCGGTGGCGACGTGGCCCGAGTAAACACGGAAGAACGCCAGCTGACCGACGAACGGGTCGGTCATGATCTTGAATACGAGCGCCGCGAACGGCTCTTCGTCGGACGCCGCGCGCTCGATGAACGACTCGTCGTCGGGATTCACACCCTTGACCGGCGGAATGTCGATCGGGGACGGGAGGTAGTCGACGACGGCGTCGAGGAGCGGCTGCACGCCCTTGTTCTTGAATGCCGAGCCGCAGATGACCGGCGTGATTTTCTGGGCGATCGTGGCGGCGCGGAGCGCTGCCTTCAGCTCGGTGATCTCGAGCTGTTCGCCGGCGAGGTACTTCTCGAGGAGCGTGTCGTTCTGCTCAGCGATCGACTCGACCATCTTCTCGCGGTAATGCTCGGCGTCGGCGCGGAGCTCTTCAGGAACGTCGCTGACTTCGTACTTCGCGCCGAGGGTCTCGTCCTTGAACAGGAGAGCCTTCATGCGGACGAGGTCGATGACGCCTTTGAACTTGTCTTCGGCACCGATGGGGAGCTGGAGAGGAACCGCGTTCTTGCCGAGCTTCTGGCGGATCTGATTCAGAACCGAATTGAAGTTCGCGCCGATGCGGTCCATCTTGTTGATGAACGCGATACGGGGAACACCGTACTTGTCGGCCTGACGCCACACCGTCTCCGACTGCGGCTCCACGCCGCCGACCGCACAGAACACACCGACGGCACCGTCGAGGACGCGGAGCGAGCGCTCCACTTCCACGGTGAAGTCGACGTGCCCCGGAGTGTCGATGATGTTGACCCGCGTGTCGCCCCACATGGCGGTGGTGGCGGCGGAGGTGATGGTGATGCCGCGCTCCTGCTCCTGGACCATCCAGTCCATGGTCGCAGTGCCCTCGTGCACCTCGCCGAGCTTATGCGTGCGGCCGGTGTAATAGAGGATGCGCTCGGTGGTCGTCGTCTTACCGGCATCGATGTGAGCCATGATGCCGATATTGCGAGTCTTTGCGAGAGATACAGGACGTGCCATGACTTTTTTTCTCGTACGGATACTGACAACAGCGCGCAGCCGGCGACAGATCGAGCGCCGACCGCATCGGATTGAATATTCAGTTGTGTCGTTTCCCGTTGCTCGGTCCGGAACCGCAGAACCAGTCTGGCGCTGTGTTATCCGGTCGAGACGGAGCTAGGGGAACTTCAGGTGAATAGAACTTACTGCAACTGCAACTGCCGATTACATCCGACCGCTGTTACCAGCGGTAGTGAGCAAATGCCTTATTCGCTTCGGCCATCTTGTGCACGTCTTCGCGCTTCTTGATGGCGTTGCCACGGTTGTTGGCGGCGTCCATGATCTCGCCGGCCAGCTTGTCCTGCATCGTCTTCTCACCACGCGCGGTGGCGTAGGAGATCAGCCAGCGGATCGCCAGGGCGGTGCGGCGCGACGGCCGGACCTCCACGGGAACCTGGTAGTTCGATCCACCGACACGGCGGCTCTTCACTTCGAGCGCCGGCTTGACGTTGTCGATCGCCTTCTTGAACAGCTTCACCGGATCGTCCTTGGCCCGGTCCTCGACGCGCTTGAGCGCACCATAGAACACGCGCTCGGCAACCGACTTGCGGCCCTGCGTCATCAGCGAGTTGATGAACTTCGTCACCAGCTGGCTGTTGTAGACAGGATCCGGAAGGATCTCGCGCTTCGGAACTTCACGTCTGCGTGGCATGTGTCGTTAACCCTTCTTCGGACGCTTGGCGCCGTATTTCGAGCGACCCTGCATCCGCTTCGCGACGCCGGTGGTGTCCAGCGTTCCGCGGATCACGTGATAGCGGACTCCAGGAAGATCCTTCACACGGCCGCCACGGATCAGAACGATCGAGTGCTCCTGAAGGTTGTGTCCCACTCCCGGGATGTACGTCGTCACTTCGATTCCATTGACGAGACGGACGCGGGCCACCTTGCGGAGCGCCGAGTTCGGCTTCTTCGGAGTCGAGGTGTACACGCGCGTGCAGACGCCGCGCTTCTGCGGTGCGTTCTGCAGCGCCGGCGACTTGGTCTTGTACGCGGTTTTCGCGCGACCCTGCGCCACTAACTGGTTGATCGTTGGCATTCCTATCCTCTAATGACGAGACACGTACAGCGACAAAAGGACTTCCCGGAAGGGAAAACCCGCGCACTTTAAGCCGCACGGCGAGGCTTGTCAAGCCCGGACCCGAGCTAACGGAGGCACTTACGACCTTATTCCGCTAAAACTCGACCCACGTACCGTTTCCGAGCCGGACCGCCTTCTCATAGAGAAAAGCCGCGGCTGCCACGTCCTCAATCGCCAGCCCCAGCGACTTGAACAAGGTCACTTCCTCATTCGACTGCCGCCCGGCCACCGTCCCCAGCAGCAGCTCGCCAATCTCACCCTTGATGTGTCCCGGCCCGCCGATCGCCCCATCCTTCAGCGCGAACAGGTAGTCCCCCGACTCCCGCAACGTCGACTCCCGCCGGTCCACGAAAAGCGACGCCGCGGCCACAAGGGACGAGCTCAGCTCGCGCGCCGCCGGAACGCTCGAGCCCACCGCGTTGATGTGCGCCCCAGGGCGGACCCACTCCCACACGAGCACCGGCTCCCGGGCACTGGTTGCCGTCACGATGATGTCCGCATCGACGACCGCCTCCTCCGCTGAGGCTGCCTCGGTGCCCAGACCGCGGCTTCCGCTGCGGCTGAACACCTTGACTTCATTGATGTTACGGACGCACTGCATCGCTTCGAGGTGCTTCCGCGCCTGCACGCCCGCGCCCAGGATCGCCAGACGTGACGCCTCCGGCCGGGCCAGCAGCCGGGTGGCCACGGCGGAGACCGCCGCGGTCCGGATGGCCGTGATCGCCGCCGCGTTGGTCACACTGAGCAGCTCGCCCGTTTCGCCGCTGTGCAGAAGGACCGCGCCGAGGTGGGTGTCCAGCCCGCGGGAGGGATTGCCCGGAAAGACGCAGACCTCTTTGAGTCCGAAGACCGGCTTCGGCCCTCCCCGCCAAGCGGGCATCAGACCGAGCAGCCCGGCAGCGGCAGCAGGCATCAGCTTACTGCGCAGCGGCTGTTCGGCTTCCCCGCGGCCCAGCGCCATCAAGGCCTCTTCCATGACGCCGATGGCCTCGACCATCGGGAAGAGGTGTTCGACTTCCGCCTCGGACAGGACCAGGACGCGGCTCATTCGTCGCGATGCACCAGACCCTGGGTGAACGCCGGAACGCAGATCGCGACGTACTCGGCCCCTTCGGCCCCCGGGGTGGAGTACTGGACCCACTCGCCGCGGGTAGTGATCACGGCCTGCCCCGCATGGACATCGAGCGTCCCCTTTTTCGTCGTGACCCGGAGCGTGCCGCGCAGGACGACGGTGTATTCGTCGAACTCGGGCGTCTGCCCCGGCTCGACCCACCCCCCCGGACTCTTCATCCGCGCCACACTCACCGCCTCTGTCCCCGAGTTCACGATCCCGATGTACTCCTCGATGATCTTCGGCTTGTTGCCGGCCGCTTTGACGATCGCCGGCTGGGAGATGAGCTTTGCCATATCAACGATGAACGATGAACGAGGAACGAGGAACGGTCAAGCTTGCGGACCGAAGAGGAGTGGAGCCGCGGGCGATCCCGCCCGCGGTGCTTGCGTTTGTGCGCTGCATATTTGTGCGCTGCATAGTGGAGCGCGGGCGACCTCGCCCGCGGGGAGGAGGAGGAAACGACCGCGGGCGGGATCGCCCGCGGCTCCATCTGTCAGCTGACTTTCGGTTAACAGTTAACGGTTAACGGCTTCCAGGAGCCACATTCTAAGGACGGCGAGCACGTGCTCCGTCTCGAGAGGCGTCAGCTCCTTCCCTTTGGCGATGCCGTGCGTTTTCTCCAGGCATCCGCGACAGCACGTCGCCGTCGCGTGCTGAGCCACGAAAATTGGATGGTTGCGCCACGGCGTCTGGCGACCGTCGTTCTTCGGTTGGGCGGGCGCGAGACGCTGCGCGATGAGATCCGCTCCCTGCTTCATGACGTGCTCGATGCCCCACGTCTCCAGATACGCGAGCTCCCTGCCGGTCAACCGGAACTTGCGCCGGAAGGCGGATCTGCTGAGCTTATGGAAAATCTCGTCGAGATCGATCATTCACGCACGGCGACGCTGAACCGGCCGATCTCGACGCGCCGGGGATAGTTCGCTTCGATCCAGCGCGCGAGGTCCGGCACTCTGACTTCGTTCGGGACACCGTCGAACTCTCGAAGGATCCTGTCGCCTGCAACGATCACGCACGCGGGAGGGTTCGCGGTCAACTCCCCCATCGCTTCGGCAAGAAGCGCGGGGTTCGACAGCATGTTGAGGTCCGGGCAGCGCAGGGGCGGCTTCCGCCGCAGGAAGTAATAGAGGGCGCGCTCGCCGGAGAAGTCGAGGAACCGCGCATCGGGTCCGAGTGCGTGGATGAACCCGTTCAGCGCGGCGAGCTCGTCGGCGTTCTTCTGAGTCGTGTACAGACCCTTTCCCGTTCCCAGGGGATAGCGGACCAGGCCGTCGTGGCGCTGGCGCGAACGCCATCGCCACACCGATTGCGCTCCGTCGACCGCGTTCACGCTCACCTCGAGCACGAGGAGAAACGGAAGGGCCGCCGCAACTGCGAGCCATGGACGGCGCCGGCGGATGAGGGGCTCGATCACAAATGCGACCGCGGCGATGCCGATGAGCGGCATCGCGTATCGCGTGTGGCTCCAGCTCACACGTCCTGCAGCGGTGCGGAACAGCATGATCGCGAAGACGGCGATCACGGCGATCTGCCGTTGTTGCAAGCGAGGCGCGCGGAGCGCGATCGCGAGAAGAAATCCGTAGAAGAGAAGCGGGCCGTAATACCGCGCCGTCTCGAGCGACGGCGTCCTCGAGGCGGGCAGCGACCAGATCGCGTCGATCGCTGACGGAATGATGACGAACGAATCGAGCAGGAACTGGCGGAGATCGGCGCGGACAATGAGGAGCACCACAAAGAGCAGCGTGGTCGCGCCGGCCAGCGCGGCGGCTTCACGCCACGTAGGGAGCCGCCTGCCGGCGAGCAATCCGAGGGCGGCGATAACAGCGCTCGCGCCGACCGCGTACATGCCGGTATCCAGGCTCCAGAGGACGCCGAGGGTCGAGGCGCTGAAGGCGGCCGCGAGCCACCCTACTCTCGAAGTCCGCGCGTATCGAAGAAACGCGAGCGTCGCGACCAGGAGCGGCGCCAGCCGGTAATACGGAAAGCCGATGGCCTGACCTGCGCCGAGCGCGGCCATGGAGAGGAGAACGCCCAGCCAGATGCCGGTCGCCGTGGCACAGACTTCGGCGGCCACGGGAACGAGAAGCGCGATCGCCGCGGCGTTGAGGATCGTGTACATCCTTCGCGCGCGCCATGGCGACGGGGGATCGCCCATGAAAAGCGCATCGAGTCCGCCATCCGCGCCGAGGCCGTGCAGGAGAAAGATGTCGCCGAACGGCCGCCCTCCCTCGCGCATGACGAAAGCGGGAGTCAGATGCTCCCCTTCATGGAACATGTCCATGAGCGCGTATGGCTGGTCGTGCGCAAAGATCATGAACAGGAACACGAGGAACGCGAGAAGCCAGGTGGCGGCGCGCGGGCGACCTCGCCCGCGTTCGGTTTCAAGGGCAGAAGAAGCCGCGGGCGAGGTCGCCCGCGCTCCACCGAGCCATCCGCCTATCGCCGACAGTGAAACGATCAGGGCCACCACGGCGTAGTCCCAGCCCTTCGGGTACTGGTGAATGGTCACGAACCCGACGCCGCCGGTCGGAACCTCGAACAGCGGGAGGATCAGCGGAGCGCAGATCGCGGCGACGATCGCGCCGGCAACCGATCCGATGGCCACGCGACCCGCTCCAGGCATCGACGGGATTGTAAGATCACCGGATGAGCTTCAGCAGAACGTTTCTCGACGAGACCATCCAGGCGGTCCGGCAGCTCGATGTCGACGGCATCGACCGTCTCGCCGCCGGACTCGCATCGGCCCGCGAAGCCGGTGGCCGCCTCTTCATCCTCGGAGTGGGCGGCTCGGCCGGCCACGCCAGCCACGCCGTGAACGATTTCCGAAAGATCTGCGCGTTCGAAGCGTATGCGCCGACGGACAATGTCTCGGAGCTCACCGCGCGCATCAATGACGACGGATGGGAAGGCGTGCTCGTGGAGTGGCTGAAGACTTCCCGGCTCGATTCGAAAGACGCGCTGCTCATCTTTTCCGTCGGCGGCGGCAACGTGGAGAAGAACGTGTCGGTCAATCTCGTCCGCGCCATCGACGAGGCGAAGCGCCGCGGCGCGCGCGTATTCGGGATCGTGGGCAAGGACGGCGGTTACACGAAGAAAGCCGCCGACGAGTGTGTGGTGATCCCGGTCGTCTCAGCGGAGCGCATCACGCCGCACACGGAAGGGTTGTGTGCGGTGGTCTGGCATCTGCTCGTCTCGCATCCGGCGCTGAAGGTGGCGCAGACAAAGTGGGAGTCGGTCAGATAGGCGAAGGGAACGGAAAAGCAACCGCAGAGACGCAGAGGACGCAGAGGGGACGCAGAGAGTTTGAGTCGTCTCTGCGTCCCTCTGCGTCCTCTGCGTCTCTGCGGTGAACGTGGTTGCCCTTCAGTTCAACATCGGCCAATGCCAGGTCCGCGGACCCTCGGCATCGATCGTGACGTCTCGCGGCGGCTGTTGGAACCACGACGTTTCGTCGCCGCGGATGAGGAATACCCCCACGGCACTCGATGAGGACGCCATGACCCTCTGCCCGTGGCGCAATTCGATCGGCCGGCTCGGATCAACGGCAACGCCGTTGACCATCAGACTGACCCCGCCGGCGCCGCCCGTCATCTGAACCGGGGCGTGGAGTCCGAAAGGCGTGACAAACCACGAAAGACCCGCGAATTGAGGCGAGGCGACCAGGCGATACCGCCCTGTGGCCGGCACCACCCACTCCACACGCCCTCCCGCGTCGAGCCGTGCGCTCATACCCGGCAACCATAGATTGCGCAACAGCGGCAGGTAATGCTTCGTGACATACGCCCCCAGGCGGGGATCGGAAGCGAGCCACACGACGGCGTTGCGATCGGTGATGACCGCCGCCGGCGGATCGGACATCCACGCGGCGAGCGTATACGGCGCGGCGTGACCGCTCGCGACGAGCTGGCGCGCGAGCACCGGCAGAAACCAGAAATGCCAGGCAGGCTCGCGGCGCAGAGCCCAGCCGACGCCGTCGAACACTTTCGATCCGGGCGCGGTCCGCGCGTCGGCTTCGCGCATGACCTGATCCTGATACCGCAGCTCGCGCTCTTTTCCTCGAAGGACGACGATCGGAACGTGGAGCAGCGCCGCCGCGACCACAAACGCGACGAGCGAACGCGATGGACGCAGGACCGAGGCAACGAAGGGCAGCATGAGGAGCACAACGATCTGCAGGTGATAGTGGTAGACGAACTTCATCCCGGCCACGAACGCGATGTTCGCGATCTGCAGCAGCGCGAGAAAGAACAGCGCATCAGGCGTCCTCCACCTGCGCAGCGCAAACACGAGCCCGACCAGTCCGGACAGGATGATTGCGGCGCCTGAGAGGTCGAGCCCCGCCACATCGAACAGCCCCGCACCACCGTAAATGCGAACGCCGAAGGGCACCAGGATGCGGTGCAGGAACGCGAGCGGTACGCGCTCAGCGTGTTTCTCGCCGATGTAATTCTCGACCCACACATGCTGATAGAGCGGGCGCAGCGAATCGGTTGCCACGAAGTAGAGAAGCGCCGCGGCGAGGATGGTCACGACGCCGGCAGCGAGCAGTAACGCTTCCTTCCTGAATCGCCACCGCTTCTCAGGGATGTCCACCGCAACACTGAGCAGCGCCGTCACCGCGAGGAGTGGACCGAGGCGAAGGTTGGCGAGACCGGCGAGACAGAAGAGGGCGCCGGCGGCGAAGCTCGCGAAACGCGGGCGAGGTCGCCCGCGCTCCAGCAGCAGCGCGAGTCCGCCCAGGTAGAGGACATTGGCGAGGACGTCGACGCGATACTCCATCACCGAGATCATCAACAGCGAGCTCGACACCGCCAGCACGATCGCCACCCACCGCCCGAAACGATCGATGCCGGCCCGATCCATCAATCGCAGGGCGAGCCAGAACGCCACGATCCACAGCGGCAGTTGCGCCCACCGCATGAGGATGATCGCGCTGGCGCCGGGGCTCGATGTGAGCGCCGTGACCGGCGCGAAAACGAACCACTGCAGCGGCGTATGGTGTTCCCAGAAATCGCGAAACGGAACGAGACCCTCGCGGACCCAGTTCGTCGCGCGGAAGTACTCGACTTCATCCCAGTTCAGAGGATGGAGGAAGGTCATCGCGAACAGCCGCGCGGCGCCCGCGATGACCGTCAGCACGATGAGGATGCGGACTTTCCCGTTCACGAGATGACGCCGCTGCGGAACTGCGCTACGACTTCGGCAATGGTTCGCCTGACGGCATCGGCGCTGCTGAGCCGCGGCTTCCAGCCGAGGGCGGTCATGCGGGTGGTGTCGAGCTGTACCTGCGGCACGTCGCCGCGCCACCCGCGCGAGCCGCCGGTGTAATGGACGTCGACCTTCCTTCGATCCAGGCCGAGCTCCGCGATCACAGCCTCGGCGATCTCGGTCACCGAAGTCTGGTCGGGCACGGCCAGGTTGTAGCAGTTCACCGCATCGCGCGCGTTGGTGAATCCGAACTCCATCCCCTCGATGCAGTCTTCGACGTAGACGTAAGGTTTGGCCTGCGTGCCGTCGCCAAGGATCTTCAACTGCGACGGATCTTCGAGAAGCCGCTTCACGAAATCGTAGATGACTCCGTGGGTCGGATACGGCCCGATGATGTTGCCGAAGCGGAAGATCCACGCGCGCATGTCGTAGTTGTGGACGAACGCGCTGATGAGCGTCTCGCACGCCACCTTGCTCGCGGCATACAGCGAGATGGGCAGGATCGGCCCGTAGTTCTCCGGCGTCGGCATCACCGTCGGCTCGCCGTACACCGCGCCGCTGCTCGAGAAGATGAGTTGCTTCGCGCCGCTCCGGCGCATCGCTTCGAGCACGTTGTAGGTGACCAGCGTCCCGCCCTTGAGGTCGAAGTCGGTGTAGGCCGTTCCGTAGCTGATGTCGCTGTTCGCCGCCACGTGCCACACCAGGTCCGGCTTTGCTTCCGCGAACACCTCGGCCAGCGGTTCGACTTTCAGCAGGTCGAACTCGAAGAAATGGAAGCGCGGATGCGCGAGCGACCGCTCCAGATAGGAGCGGCGGCCGAGGAAAAAGTTGTCGACGCCGAAGACTTCGTCGCCGCGAGCGAGCAGGCGCGGGATTAGATTCGTGGCGATGAACCCCGCGGCCCCGGTCAGGACGACGCGCACTAAACGGCTCCCTCGAGGGCGGCGCGCGTTCGCGCGAGCTCTTCCGGCGTTCCGATGTCGAAGAAGGTGTGATCGACGATCTCGGCCTCGAGCCGGCCGTTCTGCGCAAGCCCTCCGTACACGATCTGCTCGAACGAACAGACGCCGTACGGCGGGAGCAGGTCGATGGCCTCGCTGTGCACGACGGAAAAGCCCGCGTCGACATACGGGAGGTCGGTCGCCGATTTGTCGAACCTGGTCACCAGCCCGTTCGCAACCGCCGTATTGCCAGTCGTCATCCGCGGGTAGACGGCCAGCGCGTGGTCGGTGTGCTGGTTCACGAAACGATCGTAGTCGAAACGGCGGAGAACGTCGCCATAGGTGAGGACGAAGCGGTCACCGAGAAGATGCCGCGCCTCGCGGATCGCGCCGCCGGTGCCGAGCAGCTCCTTCTCCCGGCTGTATTCGATCCGCAGCTCTCCCCGACCGCTCCGGAAATGCGACTCGATGACATCCGAGTGATGGCCGACGAGCAGAACGAACTGCGTGAAGCCACGCTCGGTGAACGAGTCGATGATGTATTCGAGGAAGGGACGGCCGCCAACCATCACCATCGCCTTCGGCAGTCCGCGCGCGAGCGCGCCGAGCCTGGTACCGAGCCCACCGGCGAGGATCACGACTTTCATCGAGCCCGGCGCGCCCACCAGATCCTCTTCAGCGTCCACAAGGTGCTCGAGAACCGGTGCAGCGTCGTCACTCCGATACGTTCGCGGTAATCGATGGGGACCTCCGCGATCCGGAATCCCCGGCGATACGGGATAAGAAGCATGTCTACCGGAAGCGCCGGTCCGTGCTCACTCCACTCCACCTGATCGATCATCGACTTGCGGTAGGCGCGCATGCCGCTGTGGAGGTCCGTCGTCCGGATGCCGTGCAGGATCCGCGCTGCGAGGGCGAATGCGCGATTGGCCAGAAAGTTTGCGAAGGGCATCGCCTTCGGCCGGCGATGCACGCGTGTCGTGTTCACGAGATCGTTGCCCTCGCGAATGAGGTCGACGAGTTGCGGAATCGCTTCGACCGGATACGTATCATCGCAATCGAGCGTCACCACGACATCGCCAGACGCTTCGCGGACAGCGCGGTTCATGGCCGGTCCATATCCCTGCGGCGGAAACTGCCGGATCACCCGACAGCCGAGCGAGGCGGCGATGTCCGGAGTCCGATCGCGGCTCGAGTCGACGAGCAGGATCTCGGCCTCGGGCACGACGCGGCGGATGTCGCCGATGACCTTCGCCACCGCCCCTTCCTCGTTCATCGTAATCATCGAGACCGTGACCTTCACCGCCGGCGCGCCTCGAAGATCATCTGGAATGCGAGGGCGCCCGGCCAGAGCGCGGTCACGGCGCGCTCGACGGGATACAGCGTCTTCAGATAGACGCGATACGGCCGCGATTCCAGGATCGCCCCGGGATCACCACTCTCCTCGGCCCGCATCAACTTTTTCACCAGGGGGACGAACGGTCTCACGATGCCTGGATTGTACGTGTGCCGCTCGATCACGAGCCCCGCGTCCTCGATCAGCCGCCGCGCCGTCCGCCTGGTGAAGAAACGCAGATGCGTTCTGTCGAGCACGCCGGTGTCGCCGTACTCGAAGCGTCCCGCCATCAGAGAGAGGCGCATCGACCAGAGGCCGACGTTGGGAAGGGACACGATGACGCTGCCATCCGGCTCGAGAAAAGGATGGTACTTCCGGAGGATCTCTAACGGCCACGGCAGATGCTCGAGCACGTCGGCGAAGATGATGCAGTCGAATCTCCGGTCGCCGAGGGCGGAGAGGTCCTGGAGGTCTGCCTCGATCACCTCATCGAGACGGCTCTTCGCAACTTCGACGGCCTCGCGACTCGACTCGATCCCCGTGACCCGATTGCCGAGCGCGCGAAGGCGTTGGGAGGTCGTGGCATATCCGCATCCCACGTCGAGGATCGACGCGCCGCTTCGTGCGCCCCACAGGCGCAGCAGCCCCCAGTTGATGTCCTCGAAGTAGGCGTAGTTCATTGGCGACCGATCTCGGATTTTGGATTTTGGATTTTGGATTTTGGATTTTGAATTTCCAAAATCCAAAATTCAAAATCCAAAATCCAAAATCACACTCACTGGTACAGCCGTGGGGCCAGCGCGAGCGCCCGCTCCACGCAGACATCCGAGTTGATGTAATCGAACTGGGCGAAACGGCCGAGCAGATGCATCCCGGTCCGCTCCACCGCGTCGCGCATGAGAGTCACGTTCTTCCGGTAGTCGAGGTCGTACACCGGATATCCGTATTTGAAACGGACGGCGCGCCGATAGACGATCGACGACGGCTCGACGAATCCGATCTTCTCCAGATCGTCCACGACGCGCCGCACGATCTCCTCGTCGGAAAGCTCCCAGATTCCGTCGCCTTCGTTCGCGGTGATCTCGGCCATGATGCTCGAGTAGCCCGGCGGAACGCAGTGCTCGCTGAACGCCTTCGGGAACGACAGCCTGTGGAAGAGGATCTCCGAATCCGGGACGTACACGGCGGTGTACGGATATCCCGGATCAACATTGCATCCGATCACGACGTTGATGAGCGAGTTGTAACGGAGCCGCCCCGCCGCGGTCCGAGCTTCCTGCGGGGCTTCTTCCCATATCGCGAGAAGGTCATGGATCGGCAGCGTCGAGACCAGCTCGTCGTAAAGCCGCTCCTCCGCTCCCTTCGACATCACGTGCCAGTGCTCGTCGGCGAACCGGACCGACGCCACTTCCCACCCTGTCTCGATGCGTCCCTTCGCGCGTTCTGCAAATGCGCGGACCATCGCTTCGAAACCACCCTCGATCGGATAGTAGAAATTCAACTGATGCAGATATCCCTCGGTTGGGATCCCGATGGATGACTTCAGGACGTCCTCGAGCGGTGGTTTGGGGATGCGCGAAACGAACTCGAGACCGATCTTCTCCGGGTCGTGATTCCAGATCTTCCTGTTGTACGGGATGAAGTACTTCTCGGATATGCCGGCACCGAACGTCTTGTACGACCACTCCGCGAGGTTCGCCGGCGTGTCGTTCGCGCGCGGATTCTTGAGATAGCCGAGGATGCACTCGAAGTTGTCTTCGGGCGCCAGGGCGGCGAGGTCGTTCTCGAATGGGTATTTGACCAGCCGTCCCTTGAAGAAGATCTTGTTCTCGCGGCGGCGCTGGTGGACGTTGTCGCCGAGGACGCTCACCATGAGGTTCAGCACATCCTTGTTCTTGCTGAACATGATGTGCGGCCCGGCTGCGTCGAACGTGAATCCGTTCTCGCTGATGGTTCCACACAGGCCGCCGATGCGACTCCGTTTCTCGAGTACGTCGACGTCATCGCCCAGCTGCGACGCGAGCGCGACTCCCGAGATCCCGCCGCCGAGAATCCCCACCCGGCGATGAGCGGGAGGAGGCATCACGTACTCTCCCGCGACAGCGCCATCGATTGCTGGGGGGAAAGGAGACCCGGACCCATCTGCGCGACGACCTTCGTGCCTTCCGGCTCGACGGTGTAGTGCATGCGGGGCATGCCGTGTTCGAGCATGAAACGCTCGAGCGTCTTTGGCTTGCTCGGCGTGTAGAGCATGAGGAATCCACCGCCGCCTGCCCCGATGATCTTGCCGCCGAGGACGCCGAAACGCTGGCGTACGGTGTCGTAAATCTCGTCGACGCGGCTCAACGAGATCTTCTTCGACATCTTCTTCTTGTTCTGCCAGTGTTCATCGAGGAGCTGGCCCCACGTATCGAAGTTGTTCGATTCGACGGCTTCCAGGATGCGGTAGCCGAGGTCTTTGATGCGGTGAAGGCTTTCCGACACGCGGGCGTGATCGGAGCTGTCCTTTTTCTGCATGGCGACGTTCTGATCGGCCAGTACTTCGCGGGCGTCTCTCTGCGCGCCCGTGTAATAGATGTGGGTATGCGCGACGAATTCGGCGACGTCGCTGCTGCTGGGCCGGAGCTGCCGGACTTCGACCTTCCCGTCGCGGGCGATCTCCATCACCGTGAGGCCGCCGAATGCGGCCATGTACTGATCCTGTTTGCCGATCCCTTCCTTGAGGATGTCGAGCTCGATGTGACAGGCCTCTTCTGCGAGAGTCTGCAGCGGCACGTAGTCGCGCCGGTCGTGATGAAGCGCGTTGAGGAGTCCGACCAGGTAGCAGCTCGAGGATCCGAGTCCGGTTCCGGCCGGAAGGTCGGCCATGGAGGCGACCTCGAAATTGCTCTCGACCTTATGCATGCGAAGCGCTTCGCGGGCCAGCTCGTGGCGCAGCTCGCCCACGTGATCGACGACCTCACTCTGCGTGTAGTGGAGGACGATCTTGCTGCCGACGACCGGCCTGTTCACGCTCACGTACATGTACTTGTCCAGGCCCATGGCGAAGATGAAGCCGCGGTTCTGGGAGTAATAGGAAGGGAGGTCCGTGCCGCCTCCACCCAGCGTGACGCGGAAGGGCGTCCGCGTGACGATCACAGCCTGAATCCCGCCGCCGCGGCGTCCTGGTAGAACATCCTGACCGTGTCGAGGGACAGCTCGTCGAGCGACTTTCCGACCATCGCCAGCTTCTTCAGGATGTCGGGCGTCACGGTGATGATGTGGCAGCCGCACTCGTCGGCCTGGATGATGTTCAGGAGCTCGCGCGGACTGGCCCACAGAAGCTGGGCTTTCGGTTTGGCATCGACGATTTCCCGCGCTTCCTTCATGAGCGGAACCGGGTCGCGGCCCGTATCCGCGATGCGGCCGGCGAAAACCGAGACGATCGCCGGAACATTTGCGTCGAGTGCGTCGACGACATCCTTCACCTGCTGCAAGGTGAGGATCGCGGTGACATTGAGCTTCACCCCCGCCTTCGACAGGCGGCGGATCAGAGGCACAGCCGTTTCGCCGCGGGTATTGGTGATCGGAATCTTGACGAACACGCCCTCGCCCCAGGTCGAGATGAGCTTCGCCTGGCGCTCCATCTCGTCGAACTCGTCCGCGAATACCTCGAACGAGATCGGCATGCCCGACACGGCCTGAAGCGCGTCCTTCGCGAAGGATTCGTAGTCGGTGATGCCTGACTTGCGCATCAGCGTCGGATTCGTGGTGAAACCCTTCACCAGGCCTGCGGCGCGCGCGGCGACCATGTCGCGCACATCCGCACCGTCGGAGTAGAGGTGGATGCGTAGATTCGGCGTCGGCATCAAGCGATCTTTTGAACCAGTTCTGCCAGATCCGCGCAAACGAGGTCGGGTCTGACCGTCCCGCGCCGCGCCTCTGAATGTTCGTATTCTATCAGCGCAGTGCGGCACCCCGCGCTGCGGCCGGCTTCGATGTCCGTGCCGGAGTCGCCGGCCATCCACGACTTCGTCAGATCGACGTCATATCTAGCAGCCGCTTCGCGGAGGAGATGCGGGCTCGGTTTGCGGCACTGGCATGGCCCGAACCCCGGAATCTGCGAATCGGGATGGTGGTAGCACACGAAAGATCCCGTGATGACGACCCCAGCCTCCCCAAGTCGCTCCAACACCCGTTCGTGGACCTGCTGCAGGCTTTCCAGCGAACACTTTCCCTTCGCATAACTCGGTTGATTGGTGATCAGGAACAGGAGCCATCCGCGGCGGATCGCTTCGCGGAGAGGCGACTCGATTCCCGGCAGCATCCGAAGCTCTTCGACGCTGCGCGGCGACTCCCACTCGCCATGTGAGGGGTAGAACACCAGCTCATTGATCACTCCGTCGCGATCCAGAAAAAGCCCTCGGTTCATGAGGCGCGGGGGTCCTGGGCTGGCTTCGCGTCCTGCTCGCGTGCCGCGTTCTCGATCGCGATGTGCCGGACGATCTTCGTCATCTGCTCGTCGAGCCGCCGGAAGCGGAGATACGTCGCGAAGAACGCAACGAATCCAACGAGGATGAAGACGTAGAGGACCAGATCCGTTCCCCGCCCGATTCCGAGAACCTGAGCGAGCCAGACCAGAAGATCAGGGAAGGCGATGGCAATCGCAGCGGAGAGCCACAGCAGAATCCAGCCGAGGCCGATCCGCGGCGTCACGCGGCTTCGCGCGGTTGCCACCGCGGTGATGACGATGAGAATCGCCAGAAGTGGGAGAGTCACCAGCTGGAAGGTCGTCATCGGAAGAGCCTCTTGAACAGGTAGTCGAATGCGATCCGGAACGCGGCCAGCCCGGACTGCCCTTTGCTCATTGAGTACTCGGAGTACCGGATGACCACAGGAACTTCCGTCACCCGGAGCTGATGGCGCCGGATCTGGTCAACGATCTCACTCGCGTGAGCCATGCCGTCGAGCGTGATCCTGATCTTCTCGGCGGCCGTGCGCCGCAGCGCTCTCAACCCGTTGTGTGCGTCCGTCAGCGGGACACCGGAGGTGATCCGCATGAACTGCGTCGCGACGCGGAGGACGGCGCGGCGCCGGGCCGGCACCTTCGATTGACGGTCGAGAAAGCGCGAGCCAATCGCCAGGTCGGCGTTCGTTTGATCGAGCGCATCGAGAAGCCGGTCGATGTCTTCGACACGGTGCTGACCGTCGGCGTCGAACGTCACGATCACTTCTCCGCCGCAGCGGAGGCCGTATTCGATGCCCGTCTGGAGGGCTGCACCCTGACCGCGATTGAGAACGTGACGGAGGACGATCGCTCCGGCGCGCCGTGCCTCGGCAGCCGTGGCATCGCGCGAGCCGTCGTCGACCACGATCACGTTCGGATACGCGCGCCGCAGCTCGTCGACCACGCCGAAGACCGCCGCTGCCTCGTTGTACGCCGGCACGACGACGTAGACGCCACCCCGAGAGATCTGCATCAGTGAATGCGCCGGAAGACCGCCTGATTCGTAACTCGATTGTAGACCACCAGCTCGAACCGCCGATCCTTCTGGAGCGCGTCGAGTACACGCATCTCTTCCGGGCCCGGCTTTCCCCGCACGAGAAAGCGGCGCGCCTGGCTGAGGTCCTTGAAGTCCGGATGTTCCCATATCGACGCGTAACTCCGGTCGATCGCAACCCACCGGACGCTCTCCGGGATCTCCACCGGCCCGACTCCCGGAGGAATGAAATGAACCGGCCGCGTCAACTCCCTGCCGAAGGCCGGGTGAATCCAGGTCCCGTATCCCGCGTCGATCGCCACGGCATCCTGCGGCCCGGCGCGGCGGTCGACCAGCGATGCTGCGCGGTTGGCATCGAAGGCGACGACCCTCGTCCCCCGATTCTTCGCGGCCCAGCGCACGTACTCCATCGGCGCGAACGTGTCATTCACCGCATTGTCGACGGCGTATGCACCGAACGAGACCGCCGCAATCACCGCCAGCGGAAGAGTCCAGCGGCCTCTCAGCAGCGGACCGACCGTCCATCCGAACACGATCGGGACGACGAACAGCGCATATCTGGGGAGGGAAATCGCGAACATCCCATGGGGCCGGAAATCGACCGGAAGCATCAGCAGCAAAGCGGCTGCCGCTGCCGCCGTCACCGCCACCCGCTCATCGTGGAGCGGCGGGCGATCCCGCCCGCCGGCCCCCATTGGGAGCGGGCGGGATCGTCCGCGGCTCCATCGAATGATCACGACCGGCATCGCGAGCGCACAAAGCGCGAACGGGATCCCCAGATGCGAGAAGAAAATCTCATACTTCCGCCAGAACCACGGGGTCTCGGACCATGGCACGGGCAACTGGTACCTCGTTCCGACGAACGGCGCCGCGAGCAGCACGTACGGCGCCTGCCACAGATTGATCCAGTCGCCGTAAGCCACGACAGTCTGCTCGTCATGCGTGCCGGCGATGCCGATGAGAACGCTCTCGTTCACAGCATTCGACACGTAGACGAATCCACCAAGCAGCAGAAACGCGATGGCACCAGCCAACGCGAGCCTCACCATCGTCTTCAGACGAAAGCCGCGAAACAGCAGCGGCGCTGCACACAGCGCGACCGCGGCCGCCTGCGGTTTCGTTCCCACGGCGGCCGCGAATACGACCACCATGGCCGTCGCCGTCTGCACCTCGCCGGTCGCGACCCAGCGTCCCGCGAGAACGAGTGCGCCCACGAGCAGAGCCGCGGTCATGAGATCGTTCTTGTGGGCTCCGCTGTGAAGGAGCGCAACGGGAACAGAGGCGACGAACATGGCGGCAACGCCACTCGCTGCGGGCGGAGTTCGCCACCATCGTTCGCAGAGCGCTGCCGACGCAACAAGCAGGAGCAGGTACGAAAGAAGGGACAGCCACTCGGTGATGTCATCGCTCCTCTCGATGAGGATCACCTCCGCCAGCATCAGCTCGTAGTTCGCCGGGATGTTCCGGATCCGCGCGTCGAGAAAAGATAGATGCTCGTATCCCGCCGCCCGTGAGAAGAGGACTGCCTTCGGAAGGTGATGCGCCAGCGCGTCGTGGCTGACGGGGGGGATGATCACGCCGCGCCAGAGGATGAAAACGCTCCAGAGAACGAGAGGAATGGCGACGAGGAGAATCGTCGCCGCAGTTGCCGGCGGAACTGAGCCGGCAGGCGCATGCGTGACACCTCTGGTGCGCCGCCACCATAGAAGCAGGGCGACCGTGGCGACGATGAAGGTCCGGCCCAGCAGCACCGGTGCCGTCATCACGTGCACGATGGCGGTCAGCCAGAGAGTGGCCAGCCACGAGACGAGGGCGATCAACCCGGTATAGCAGGCGCGCTCGAACGGATCGACGCCGCCCTTCCAGACGCGGCGGCAGATCTCATGTCCGAGGAGGACAAACGCCGCCACGGTGGCGAGCAGTAGCACGTATCGAC
The DNA here is from genome assembly GCA_937870635.1 of uncultured Acidobacteriota bacterium. GTDB lineage: Bacteria > Acidobacteriota > Thermoanaerobaculia > Gp7-AA8 > Gp7-AA8 > DATLEX01. Next base: position 53,039 of record CALMZP010000098.1, read on the forward strand.
GATACCAGAAGGTATACTCGCCCACGCTCGTGAAGGCTTTCGTCACCGGCGGCGCCGGCTTCATCGGCAGCACCCTCACAGACCGTCTCATCTCCGCCGGACACGATGTCGTGGTCTACGACAATTTCTCGACCGGCAAAGAGGAGTTCCTCCGTGAAGCGCTGGCCAGCGGACGGGTCACCGTCACGCGAGGCGATGTGCTGGACCAGTCTCTCCTGACCGCGTCCATGCGCGGCTGCGACACCGTCTTCCACATCGCTGCCAACGCCGACGTCCGTTACGGCCTGACGAATCCGCGCCGTGATGTCGATCAGAACACGCTGGCGACTTTCCACGTTCTCGAGGCCATGCGCGCGAACGGCATCGGCCGGATCGTGTTCTCCTCGACCGGATCGATCTACGGCGAGCCGGACGTCTTCCCCACGCCCGAGGATGCGCCTTTCCCGGTCCAGACTTCGCTTTATGGCGCGTCGAAGCTCGCCGGCGAGGGCCTGATCTCGGCCTATTGCGAGGGTTACGGGTTTCGCGGCGTCATCTTCCGGTTCGTGTCCATCCTGGGCGAACGCTATTCGCACGGCCATGTCTTCGACTTCGTACGCAGTCTTCGCGCGGATCCGACCCGGCTCACCGTCCTAGGCAACGGACAGCAGCGAAAGTCCTATCTCTACGTCGGGGACTGCGTCGAAGCGATGCTCCTCGGTCTCGATCGGGCAGGCGGTAAGGTGAACATCTTCAACCTCGGCGCCGACGAATACTGCGAAGTCACCGACTCAGTGGGCTGGATCTGCGATCGGATGGGTGTGCGGCCCCGGATCGAGTTCACCGGCGGCGAGCGTGGATGGATCGGGGACAGCCCCTTCATCTTCCTCGACTGCACGCGCCTCCGCTCTCTCGGGTGGAAGCCGACACTCTCCATCCGCGACGGCGTGATCCGGACCGTCGATTTCCTGCAGGCGCACCCCTGGCTCCTGGAGGCACGCGCGTGAAGGTCTGCGTAGCGGGTCTCTGGCACCTCGGTTCGGTGACGGCAGCTTGCCTGGCCGCCGCCGGCCATGACGTCGTCGGGCTCGACGATGATCGAAAGACGATCGATCGACTCAATGAAGGCAAGCCGCCCGTGCTCGAGCCCGGCCTGGGAACGCTCACGCAGGACGGCATCGAGGCGAAGCGTCTGCGATTCACGACGGATCGTGAGGCGATCAGAGATCGCGATGTGATCTGGGTCACCTATGACACGCCGGTCGACGACGATGATCGGGCCGATCCGGAAAGCGTGATCGAGCACACCCGATCGCTTTTCGGATTCATGAAGGACAACACACTCGTTGTCATTTCCTCGCAGCTGCCGGTCGGGTCAACGGCAGGGCTCGAGAATGCCTACCTCGCGCTGAAGCGGCCCGAGGCGGTCTCGTTCGTCTACTCCCCGGAAAATCTTCGACTCGGCAAGGCGATCGATGCATTCATGAAGCCGGATCGCGTGGTGGCCGGGACACGGAAAGAGCTCGACCGAGTGCGTTTCGGAGATCTCATGGCGCCGATTACGACCAGGATCGAATGGATGTCGGTGGAGTCGGCCGAGATGACGAAACACGCTCTCAACGCGTTTCTCGCAACCTCAGTGACCTTCATCAACGAGATCGCGCGGATCTGTGAGCGAGTGGGAGCTGACGCGAAGGAAGTGGAACGCGGGCTCAAGACAGATCTCAGGATCGGCAGTCGCGCCTATCTTTCGCCGGGATCAGCATTCGCGGGGGGCACGCTGGCGCGAGACATCACCTTCCTCAGCACCATCGAGCCGCTGCCGCTCATCACGAGCGTCAAGCGAAGCAATGATCAGCACAAGTCGTGGGCGCTCGATCGCATTCACGCAGAGCTTCGAACCATGGCGGGCCGCAAGGTCTGCGTCTGGGGTCTGACGTACAAGCCCGGAACCGACACTCTGCGCCGTTCGTCGGCGATCGAGCTTTGCCAGGCTCTCGCATCGGAGGGCGCGCAGGTCACGGCGTACGATCCGGCCGTGAAGAGTCTGCCGCCGGAGCTCGCCTCGATCATCGATCTCAAGAAGACGGCCCGTGAGGCGGCTGCAGACGCTGAGGCGGTCGTCGTCACAACCGAGTGGCCGGAGATCAGAGAGTCCGCGAAGTCGGCGCTGCCGCAGCGGCCAATCGTGGTCATCGATGCGAACCGCTTCCTGGCCGCAGAGATCGTGGACCGCGCCCATCTCTACTACTTCAGCGTGGGAAAGGGCCTGCCATGATTCTGGCCGGGCGGAACGCGATCGTCACAGGCGCAAACCAGGGGCTGGGCCTCGAGATCGCGCGCGCGTTCGTCGCTCAGGGCGCAAACGTCGTGATCTGCGCGCGGGACGCCGGCCGTCTGAATGATGCCGCGGAAGAGCTCCGCGGCAAGGCGCGGCCGGGACAGCAGATCATCGCGGAAACGGCGAACGTCTCCGACGAGGAAGATGTCCGCCGCATCGCCGGCGCGGCGATCCACGCGTTCGACCAGGTGCACATCCTGGTCAACAATGCCGGTGTCTACGGGCCGAAAGGAAGGATCGAGGAGATCGACTGGGCCGAATGGATCCGGGCGATGGAGATCAACGTCAACGGGTCAGTGCTCTTCTATCGCCACGTCGTTCCCCACATGCGGGCGAAGCGATATGGAAAGATCATCCAGCTCTCCGGCGGCGGAGCAACCACACCCCTCCCCGGCATCAGCGCGTACGCGGCGTCAAAAGCGGCAATCGTGCGATTCGCGGAGACCCTCGCCGAAGAGACACGCGGCAGCGGCATTGATGTGAACTCCATCGCGCCGGGGCCGTTGAACACCCGTCTGCTCGATGAGATCCTCGAGGCGGGCCCGGAGAAGGTGGGACGCGACTTCTACGAGAGATCCGTCCGTCAGAAGAACGAGGGAGGAGCGCCGCTGGCGCGGGGCGCAGAGCTCGCCGTGTTCCTTGCATCTGCGGCGAGCGACGGGATCACCGGCAAACTACTGAGCGCGATCTGGGATCCGTGGGAAACCCTGCCCGACCATCGCCAGGACTTGCGCGGAGACGTTTACACCCTGCGCCGCATCGTCCCGAAGGATCGCGGCTTCGGCTGGGGAGATCGATGACCCGGAAACCCGGCGTAGCCATCGTCGGCTGTGGCCTCATCGGAAAGAAGCGAGCAGCGGCACTCGGCGACGCGCAGCTCGTGGCCTGCGCGGACATCGTCCGCGAAAAGGCGGCCGCGCTTGCGGCGGGGACGAATGCGGTTCCCTCCAATGACTGGCGCGCGGCGATCGATCGCAGCGACGTCGACATCGTGATCGCCGCCACGATGAACAGCCTCCTTCCGGACATTGCCGTCGCTGCGCTCGAAGCCGGAAAACACGTGCTGATCGAAAAGCCGGCCGGGCGCAACGTTGCGGACATTGACCGGATCGCGGCGGCACAGCGATCCAGCGGCAAACTGGTGCGCGTGGGCTTCAACCATCGCTATCACCCCGCGCTCCTCAAAGCGAAAGAGGTGTTCGACCGCGGGTTTCTCGGCGAGATGATGTTCGTGCGGGGCCGCTACGGTCACGGCGGTCGGGTCGGATACGATCGCGAATGGCGCGCCGACCCGGCTCTTTCCGGCGGCGGAGAATTGATCGACCAGGGCGTGCATCTCATCGACCTTTCCCGCCAGTATCTCGGCGAGTTCACATCCGTTGCGGGCGAAGCACGGACGTTCTTCTGGGACATGCCCGTCGATGACAATGCATTTCTGCTCCTCGAGACGGCGACCGGGCAGACCGCCTTTCTCCACGCGTCGTGCACCGAGTGGAAGAACCTGTTCTCACTCGAGATCTACGGCCGGGATGGCAAGCTTCACGTCGAAGGCCTGGGAGGCAGCTACGGCGTCGAGCGCGTGACCTGGTATCGGATGCTGCCGGAGATGGGCCCTCCTGAAACCGAAGCGTGGGAGTACCCCGGCGCCGACACGTCGTGGAAGACAGAGTTCGACGAGTTCCTGGAGGACGTGAGGCTCGGAAGGACGCCGGCAGCGGGCCTCGACGACGCCCGCGCCGCGCTTGCAGTCGTCGAGCGGATCTACGCTGCCTCGGGCTATGACCGCCGCTGACCCCTCCCCGCCGCTGCTCACGGTATTCACGCCGTTCTATCGGAACATCGAGTATTTCGAAGAGACGATCGTCAGCGTCCTCTCACAGTCGTTCCGCGATTTCGAGTACCTCATGATCAACGACGGCGATCCCGCGGAAGGCGCAACGATCGAGAAGCGGTTTGCCGATCCGCGGATCAGGATCATCCACCCGCCGGCACCACTCGGGCTGAGCGGATCGCGGAATGCCGGCCTCACGGAGGCGCGCGGCGAGCTGATCGCGTTCATCGACTCCGACGACTTCTGCGAGCCGGGAAGACTGGAAAAACAGGTTGCCTTTCTCCGCGATCATCCCCACCACATTCTGGTCGGGACTGCCTTGCGTTACATCAACGAGCGGTCTGAGACGATCGGCTCGCGCCGCTATCCGGAAACTGACGAGGAGATCAAACGGCGCCTCGTCTTGGTGAACTGCGTCGCCCAGCCTTCGGTGATGGCGCGGCGGGCGAAGCTCATTGAAGCGGGGGGTTACACCAGCGAGTTTCCGGCCGCCGAGGATTACGCGCTGTGGCTGCGGCTCGCGCGTTTCGGCAAGTACCACAATCTGCAGGAACCGCTGGTGGCCTACCGGATCCACACCGCCTCGGGAAAGAATCTTCTGCTCAAGCCTGCACTGCGTGACACGACGCGACTGAAGATCGCTGCGATCAGACGTTACGGTTTTCGCCCGACGCCCGCTGCGATCCTGAGCATCATCATGCACTCGTTGATGCTTCTGTTGCCGAGCCGCCTCATCTTCTGGCTCTTCCGCCGGCTGGTCGTAGCGGGGTGATCACTTTCGCGCCAGCGCCGTGATGAACGCGCTGTGACGCCGATCGAGCCGCCCAAGCACGGCCGGCAGCGGGAAGTATCCGGCGCCGGCGATCTCGACATGACGGAAGCCGTGCGTCTCGAACATTTCGATGAGGCCGCGGTAGTTGAAGATCGTTTTGTGCGTCCACGTGCCCGTGTAAGGCGTGCCGCCGCGCTGAATCGCGAACGGGTTGCCGAGACCGGCCTTGAGCGAGGACACGTTCGTGAGCGAGAAGATCTGCCATCCCATCGCCGCCGCGAAGACGTTATGCCAGCTGCTCCCGTTCTCCGTACTGACGACGGCCGCACCACCGGGCTTGAGCACCCGGAAGACCTCCGACACGAACAGATCGACACTGGAAACGTGCTCGATCACCTGGTTCGCGTGAATGACGTCGTAGTGACCGGACGGCAGGTCAGAGAGGGGGCGGTTCAGATCAGCGGAAATGACCCGCACGCCGTTCGCACGCGCTTTCCGGGCCTGCTCTTCGACCACTTCGACGCCGTGAGCTTCCTTCGCACCGATCTCGCCGGCGAGCTTCATCGTCCAGATGCCATCGTCGCAGCCGAGGTCGAGAAGGATGCCACCACCGTCCGCTCCCGCCTTGCGCACGAGGTCCACGATGTTGCGGCGATTCATGTTCGCCGCGTTGTCGTAGACGCTGGTAAAGAAGCTCTTCAGCATGGATGGATGAGGCCTTTCATGATCGCACAGTCATCGCGGCGGGTAGCGGTACATGAACGCCGGCCTGTTGAGCGGGGTTTTGGGGCTTCTGATCCCATCCCATTCATGCGACTGACTGCAGAATCCGAGTGGCCGCCGGCCATATCGCTGCATGTTGACGAGCAGAGATTCGGGTGGCGAATGAACGTAAAACTTGTGATAAACGAAGCCGGCGAGCGGGTTCATGAGAAAGGGACCGAAGGCGATGGAGGCGTTGAGGACGATGGTCAGGCCGACCGCGACGCGCCATCGCCCCTGGACGCTTCCCTCGAGACTTTGCGTGGCGCGCGCGCCGATCATCAGCAGTACGACGACGAGCGGCTGATAGAGACGCGCCAGCCAGTATCCCCGCATCTGCCAGCCGTAGTACGGCGGTGCCGCATTGGTGAACAGAAACAGAGCCAGCGCCGTCGAGAGGAGCGCTTTCTCCGGAAGATCGACGACGACAGCTCGCCTGCTCCGCAGCAGGATGGCGCCCGCGATGGCCAGGATCGGAAGAAAAACGAGGTTGCTGTAAATCGCATTCGAAAACAGGACCAGCGGAAGCTCGGCCAGGTACGCGAACCATTCGGAGCCGTACCGATCGAAGCTCAGATAAGAGAAAACGACGCTCAAATAGTTTGCCGTGTTCGTGTTGATCACAGGGACACCCATCGCCACGAACATGAGCGCAACCAGGATTCCGGGCAGAACCATTGCGATCATCGCGACGAGTGCAGCCGTGAAGCGTCGTGCCACGGAGAGGATGATCACCGCGGCCGGACCGAAGAACGGAAAGAGATCGTAAGCGGTGAAGATCAGCCCGAGGAGAAACGCAGCGCGGACGACATCCTCGAACGTCGTGCGGTCCTGCATCCTGTAGAGAAGGATGAGTCCGAACAGCGACCCCGGAACGATCGCCACATAGGAATACGGCAACCCCGCCCAGTACGTGATGCCGGGATAGGTCGCCACCAGCCAGAGGGCGGCAATGGCTCCCCGGTCGCCGACTTTCCGCCGGACGAATGAGGCGAAAACATAAAGAGCGATGACGTTGAGGAGGATGCTCGCGATCAGTCCGCCGGCTAGAAAGCCCGCCGCCTTCACAAAGGGGTAGGAAACCACCGGAAACAGCAGCCGTCGCAGGACGACGCTGCCGGCCCATCGCGAGGGCTCCTCGCCCCCAATCATGCGATAGACGGCCTCGAAATGGTAATGATCGACATTGACCAGGTAGTGACACGGCTCGAGCACGAGGGGATGGGAATCCGTCGCGCCATAGGGCGCCATCGTGCCGCTGGACAGGTAAATGGCCAGAGCGAGAACGGCCATTGCCCCGGCGGCGTGCATCCGGCAGCGACGCTCCTGATCGGTCATGTCGTCCGTGCGCCTTTGACGACCTGCAACGACAAAGGAAGGATCAACGTCAATTGAGCGGCATACAAGGTCATCACGATTTCGCCGATGGTCGCATGAAACAACGCCAGCCCCACGACCTGGACCGTGGCTGCGATGGCAAACCACCGCAGAAATCGAAAATCATGAACGGTGATGAACACCTGCGACAGAAGAAGCGACGTGTGAATGAGAATGGAGATCGCGCCCAGATGGACTGCGATCCCGGCCGCGCCACCGAAAGCCTCACCGAAAAGCAATCGAACGATCTGGTGTCCCTGAAGCAGCAGGAGCGCGAGCCCGACAGACGAGATTCCGACGAAGATGGCTGCGATGCGGAGCGCCGGCCCCTGCAGTCGCTCACCGCGTTCCTGATGCTGCGTCAGCAGCGGGCCGGCAAGAACGTAAAGCGGCGTGAAGACGGCGCCAAACATCTTCGCCAGTGCCGCCGCGGCGCCGTACTCTCCCGCGACGGCGGGCGGAAACCACCGCTTGACCGCCATCATGTCGGCGTTCTGGTAGAGCGCCGCGGCCAGCATCAGCGCCATCATCGGCACGAACAGGCCGCGCAGCTCTTCCCAATCCACCGGGGCTTTTTCGCTGACGGCCCCCGATCCTCGGAAAAGCACAGCGTTGAAGATCTCGGCTGCCACGATTGCGGCGAGATACGCAATGACCGCGGCGGCTGCAGACGGGGCGACGATTCGAAAGATTGCGATCGCTGCAATGAGTCGGACGAGGGACTCGATGAGAACGCTGGCATTGTAGGCGCGGAAGCGGAAGAGTCCCTGCAGAAACCCGCGATCCGCACTCAGGAGCGCGAAGGTCAGCGCAGCTACAAGTGCAACCATCAGCGCAAGCGGCGACCGGAAGTTCAGAGCGCGCGCGAGCGCCAGCACCGGTAGAACGAGCAGAATCGCGGCAACGAAAAGCGCAATCATCAGCGGGGTGACGACACCGCGCCGCAGATGGATTACCGACTCTGCCTCCCCGCGGGCAAAACGCCTGGCGGCAGTGCGCGCTATGGCCGGGGTCAGCGGGCTGAGAGTGATGGCGCCGAAGTAGATGAAAGCGAGCGCGGCCGAGAACTCGCCATATTCGGACAAACCGAGAACGCGCCCCACGTACACCAGATAAGCGACCGTCACGAGCGCAGACGTACCGCCCGCGACGAGAAGGCCGAGCGTCCTCTTCAACCGGGACCCTCCCGCACGGCCAGCAGATCAACGTAGCCGCGGCGGCTGTGGAGACGCGCGATCGCCTCCGGCGCGGCGTCCACCAAGTCTCCTCCGTGCGTCAGGACGTAAAGGGCGAAGCCACGCTGCGTGTAGAACCCTGCGATGGTCGCAGCGTCATATCCCCAGGACTTTGCACTCGGCTCCTGATACTCGAAGGCGACCGCGAGGCGGCGATTCCCGTCGATCACGTCCCTCATCCCGCGGCTCACGGCGAGCTCGAAGCCCTGCACATCGATCTTGATGAAACAGATGCCGGTCACATGATGCGTCGCTGCGAATGCATCGAGCGTCGTCACCGGGACCCGAATGGTCGCATCGTCCGTCGTGACTGCTGACACTCGATGATCGCCAGGATGTGATTCATTGACGACCAGCTCCACTTCGCCATTCGTGTCGCCAACCGCGGAGGCGATCACCGAGATCCGAGCGCCAAGGTCTTTCGCTTCGATCACGCGTCTGAGACGCCGTAGGTTCACCGGCTCGGGCTCGAACGCGTACACCCGGTAACCATCGCTGGCGGCATTCGAGAAAATTGCCGCCGTGTAACCGACATTCGCGCCGACATCGAGAATGTGTCCTCCGCGGAAAAGATCCGGCCTCTTACGAGCCAGCGAGGCAAAAGGATCCTCCGCGTAACGCTTGTAAGCGAAGAGGAGCGCGAGATAGATGCGCTCGAGAAACGGGTTACGGAGCCAGCGTCCGACACGCAGCTTCGCGTACAGCCACGGCAGGAGTCGCGTCAGCATTGACGTTTCACGGCAGGCGGC
>CALMZP010000099.1 GCA_937870635.1 uncultured Acidobacteriota bacterium
GCATATTGCACAGGCCACGGGTCATTGAGGCCAAAGGAGGCGCGCAATGCTTCCTTGGCTTCGTCAGTTACAGTCGAGTCCATCCCCACCATCGCATCGACAATGTCACCGGGCAAGAGGCGCATCATCACAAAGATGAGCAGGGACATGCCGATCAAGGTCGGGATCAGGATCAGAATACGCCGTAGGAGATATTTGAACATAGCAATCCAGGGTCGTTTGGGTTAGATGCTATTGGAGATCGCTGGTGTCGAAGCCCTGTCATGCCGTAGGAATCTCTCGCCCGCAATCACTGGGAGAGAGACCCCTACGGGGTGACAAAGGAGCTTAGCGGACTCCTGCCGGATGCGCCTTACGCGCTCAACCAGGTGGTGCGTAGACCGGTATGGAAGTCGTTAAAGGCCACATACATATCCTTCACCTCGTTACGGACGGCATGGAATTTATAGGGCTGGCAGATGTAGATATGCGGGGCCTCTTCCAAGACGATCTCCTGGATGCGGCGGATTTGCTCGTGGCGGGTGGCGCTGTCGAGGTTGACGAGCGCTTCTTGATAGAGGCCAACCAACTCCTCATTGCTCCAACCATCACCGTTGTTAAACCACTTCGCCGCTACGCCCTGGTCGGGTGCGCCAAAGTCGTTGACAAAACGGGTGGGGTCGGGGCGCATCCCGCGGCCCGTGGAACACCAGTCGAAAGTGCCTTCGCCGACGCGTTGGGCAAAAGTGCCGATCTCTTCAGAGATGATCTCGACTTCGATGTTGATGGCGCGCAATTGCTCTTGGACAACCTCGGCGGTTTGGGTGGCGTCGTGGTTGGCAATGGCATAGAGGGTGATGGCAAAACCGTCGGCAAAACCGGCATCCGCCATGAGTTGCTTGGCCCCTTTCAGGTCAAAAGCAAACCAGTTGGCAGCCAATTCGTCGGCAGGAATAAACCAATCGCCAGAGCCGGGCGGGATGGGGCCGCTCGACTCGGTGTTCGCGCGCTTTCCGCCGCGCCCGGGCAACGAAGCATTCGCGAAGTTCAAAGCCCTCGGCAGCGCTGTGCCGGCGAACGAGGCCATCACAGGGTACGTGGCGCGCGAGGTCGCGAAGGGCGAGATGACGATCGGTCAGCCACCGGCGCTCTCAGATGTCTCCGCGATCCGCGATCTGCTTCTGCGCGAGCAGATCGTGTGGGAGCGGCGGGACGAGGAGGTCGGCGACGCTCAGACTTCCGAGATGCGAGGAGTCGTGATGACGGTCGCCCGGCAGCTCGTCGCGCACGGTCTGTCGAAGGCTCGCGCGAACGACCCCGCGGCGTGGGACGACCTGCACGCGGTGTGGAAGCTCGCGCGGGCGCTGGGTGGGCAGCCTCAGGTGATGACGCAGACCGCGGCCATGTCGATGGCGCGGATGATCAACGCTGTCGCGTGGAAAATGCCGCTTCCCCCGCCGGCGTGGTTCGCCGAGGTCCAGGGGAGGGACGTCGTGCGGCCGCTGCTGGAGGCGTTTCAGCATCAGTCGGCCTCTTACTGGGCGGACGGCGCGCAAATCTTTCCTACGAAGTCGCTCGCATCGTCCGTGGAGCACGATCGCCTCATCGCCGCGGAGTTGTTCGCTCTCACCCGGTGCGATGTGACGCCCCGTCCGAACGAACTGGGGGTGGACCTGACCTCGGTGTGGCGCCGAGCCTTCCGCTATCGCGCCGAGCGCGAGGCCACCGCGAACGCGCTGCGCGTGAGGGAAGGGAAGCCTATCGAAGAAAAATCGGCGTGCAGCGACGGCGGCTGGAGCTTCGACGGGACGACGCTCCGCTTCAGCCGGGACATTCCGTCGACGACGAGCGAAAGCCCGATGCCGCTCGTGCTGAAGTTGAAAGACTGACTGTGCTTGGTGCTTGGTGCTGAGACCGCGGTCACTCCGCCACGTCATCCTGAGGCGCGAAGACGCCGAAGGATCTCAAGTTACGTAACCTGAGATGCAACGCCCGCGCTTCGCCGGCTCTCAGGATGACGTGAACACCGACCAACGGCACCAAGCACCAGGCACCAGGCACCAGGCACCGAGACGATGGGTAGGACAATTCTCCTCTCCGTCACTCCTTTGTTGAGTGGCCTTCGTCCGGGCATCGATCGTCCTGCTCCTGCTGGCGCCTGTCATCGCGTGCCGCACGACCACGCGCGCGGATGTGGGTGCGCTCGCCACCCGCGGTGCGGCAACCGGTGAGCGGCTCGCACTTTTCTACGAATCACTCGCGCGCGACACCGTCGACACGTGGGAACTGACCGCGTTCCGGCGCGGCTTCGTCAAATTGCCGGCGAGCGAGGTCGATACCAGGAAAGAGTTCGAGCAGCAGCACGCCGCTCTCCGGTCCCGTGCCCGCCTGGCTCGCCGCCTCGGCAACGTCTACGAAGCGCTCGGACGCTCCGCCGGATATGACGCCGGCAGCGCGATCGCGAGGGAAGTCCACGCTCTCGACGACGAGCTTCGGGCGATCGCCGACACACCCCTCGACGAGCCTCTCACGAAAAACATCGTCGACCGGCTCATCGCAATCGTGGCGGACTGGCGACAGAACCGCGACCTGAAGCGGGGCGCAGCGCTGCTCGCACCGATCGCTACGGGCATGCAGGAGTTGTTCAAGACGGAGCGCGAGCTCTACCGCGATATCGCACGCGATCGCGCGGACAAGTATCGGCAGGTTGCCACCGAGCTCGTCGACGCGAAGGCGGTGGTGAGCACCGCGCTGGTCGACCGCGTGCTCGCGTCGTACGAGCTGTCGTGGCCCGAGGGGAGGGTGCCGTTCGAGGACGAGCGGACGATCGCAGGAGTCATAGAGCTCATCGAGGCACGATCGCGGACGTTCGCCGCGGGACAGGAGGATGAGCTGGAGGCGGTAGCGAGAGCGCTCACAGCGCTGGTGGAGGCTCACGAGAGATGACTGACCTTCAAATCTACAGGGCTCTCCGGAACCAGTTCCGTTCGATCGACGAGAACGTGGACGCGCTCGCCAAGCGATGTGAGACGTTCGCGCAGTCGAAGCAGCTCGTCGATGAGTGGCTCCAGGCGCAACGGAACTATGTCGAGGGGCGCAACCGGATGTTCGACAAGAACTCGAAGAAGGTGAAGGAGCTGTACGAGCAGCTGGGCGAGGCGCAGAAAGACATCGATGCCGCTCTGAAGAGCCTCAAGCGCATCGCGGCGGTTCTCGACAAGATCGGTGACGCGGTGCGCATCGGTACGTCGCTCGTGAGCCTGGGGCACGTCTGATGGCGGTGAAAAAGACGACGATCCTCGCCTGGGATGATGACCCCGCTTCGGTGGCCAGGGTAAAGCCGGCACGCCGTCCACCGGCGACGCTGTCGAGGCTCAAGCTGCCGGTGGTGATCAGCGGGAAGGCGCCGAAAGCGGGCGTCTATGCCGTCGGATCGGACGAGTTCCGCCATTGGACCGCCGCTGATGCGCTCGCGCGGGCCGTTCGGTTCTGGGCGCCGCTCGCCCCGAAGCGGACGAAATGGCAGACCGGCGCGAAGCTTCCTGTCCAGCTCAATGCCGGCAGCGATCTGAACGCCTACTACGCGCGGGGCGGGTTCGATTACGACCCCGGGCTGTCGTTCTTTCACTACGTCGTCGCAGGCCAGGATGTCTATTCGGGCGAGAGTCCAGACATCGCCACGCACGAGCTCGGGCACGCCATGCTCGACGCCATCAAGCCCGACCTGTGGGATGCAGCCTCCGTGGAGGCGGCGTCGTTCCATGAATCGTTCGGTGACATTTCCGCCGTGCTGTCCGGCCTGCAGATTCCGGCACTGCGCGAGGCCGTTCTTCGCGACACCGACAGCCGGATCCACCGGTCGTCACGCGTATCCCGGCTGGCCGAGCAGATGGGATGGGCCGTGCGCCAGCTCGACCCGGGTGCGGCCGAGGCGGATTGCCTGCGCAACGCGGTCAACAACTTTTTCTATCGCGATCCCGATCGGCTGCCCCCGACGTCTCCCGCGGCACAATTGTCGTCGGAGCCGCATTCCTTCTCGCGCGTGTTCACCGGGGCATTCGTCGAGATGCTCGCCGGGATGTTCATCGTGCGCGGTGATCTGAAAGCGGCGGCGCGCGACGCCGGGCAGATTCTCGTTGACGCGATCGTCGCCGCCCCGATCGTACCGAACTATTTTCGCCAGATCGCCACCTACTGCATCCGCGCCGACGAGAAGCGGTTTGCCAGAAAGTATCGGAGTGTCATCCAGGGCGGTTTCGTGCGCCGGGGGATCCTGCCGCTGGGGTTTCCTAAGAGGGTCATCGGAGGAGGCGTGCGCCTTCGGGTCATTCGCGGCCGCAGCTATGGGCTGACGGAGCCGCTCATGGTGCTGGCCCCGGAGCAGCACGCCGCTGAATCGTTTCTCGACGATCTCATTCAGCGGGGGCGGGTCGATATGCGCGCAGCGCGCGGGAACGAGAACGCGATGGTCGTGCAGCCATTCATCCGCAAGACTCACATCATGGTGCGGGAGGGAGGCAAGCTCGTGCTGCGGCGCAGGATGTTCGACTGCGGGTTCGAATGAATTGAGTATTGAGAACGAGAATGGACTTCTCAGTTCTCAATTCTCAATTCAGAACCTCTTCTTACCTGGCTTCTTGAACTTGTCGAAGGCGCCGCCCTTGCGCGGCGGTTTGTCGTCGCGCGAATAGGGCTTCGCGCCGCGCGATGGCCGATCGTCGCGCGCGTACGGTTTCGCAGCGCGGGGCGGGCGATCGTCGCGCGCGTACGGTTTGGCGAAGGGTCGGGTGGCGCGAACGCCGCTTTCGCTCTCATCGCGTCGTACCGGCGGCCTCGGTCTCGGCCTCTCATCCCGCGCATAGCCTGGCCGCGCCGGGGATCGGTCGCGCCGCGCCGGCATCGCGTCATCGCCGGGCCCGGCTTTTCGAAGGTTCACCGAGCGGCCGCGGAAGCGAGCCCTCGACACTTTCTCGATCACCAGATCTGCGGACTCGGATGGGACGGTGACGAAGGTGACGTCGTCGCGGATGTCGATCGGCCCGATGTCGCGCCCCGCGATTCCGGCCTCGTTCGCGATCGATCCGACGACATCCGCCGGACGCACGCCGTCGCGCTTGCCGACGTCCATCCGCAGGCGCGTGCCGCCTTCGATCGATTCCTGCCGCGACACGGGAGGCCTGAAGGGCGCAGCCGCAACTTCGGGTTCCTTCGCGACGGCGAGGGGACGCGTGGAGCTGGCCATCCGGGCCAGCGCCGCCGCGATCTCGGCCATGTCGTGCGGCCCTTCCTCCGCCAGCTGTTCCACTAGCTGCAGATGGAGGTCGAGATCGCCCTCGCCGATCGCCTTCCGGATCGTCTCCTTGAGCTGCGTGACGCGGCGTGCGGCAACGTCGGCCTGCGTCGGCATCTTCATCGGCTTGATCGAGGTCTTCGTGTATTTCTCGATCTCGCGCATCATCCGCCGCTCGCGCGGGGTGATGAAGAGGGTCGCCAGTCCCGTGCGCCCGGCACGCCCCGTCCGCCCGATGCGGTGCACGTACGCTTCGACGTCGTACGGGATGTCGTAGTTGATGACGTGGGAGATCTGTTCGACGTCGAGCCCGCGCGCGGCGACATCCGTGGCCACGACGATCTCGACCTGCCCGGCGCGAAGACGGCGGATGACCGCCTCGCGCTCGTTCTGCTTCATGTCGCCGTGCATCGCCTCGGCCGCGAACCCGCGGCCTTCCAGGCGCTCGGCGAGCTCCGCGGCGCCATTCTTCGTCCGCCGGAAGATGAGGACCGCGTCGTACTCCTCGAGCTCCAGGATCTGCGTCAGCGCCTCGAGCTTCTGCGCCTCGGACACATTGAGGAACCGCTGCTCGATCATCGGCGCGGTCATCGTCTTGTGCTCGATCTCGATCCGCTCGGCGTCCGGCATGTGCTTCTTCGCGATGCGCAGCACTTCGGGCGGCATCGTCGCCGAGAAGAGCGCGATCTGCCGCGTGGATGGCATCGAGCTGAGAATCTTCTCCACGTCGTCGATGAAGCCCATCTTCAGCATCTCGTCTGCTTCGTCGAGGACAACCATCTGGATCGCGTCGAGCCGGAGGCTCTTGCGATCGAGCACGTCGATGAGCCGTCCGGGCGTGCCGACGACGATCTGCACGCCGCGCTCGAGGCGTTTGAGCTGATGGACGATCGGCGCTCCGCCGTAGACGGGGAGGACCGCCAGCCCCTTCATCCCGGCCGCATACGTATGAAACGCCTCGGCGACCTGCATCGCGAGCTCGCGCGTGGGGGTGAGAACGAGAGCCTGCGTATTACGGCTCTCGGGGTCGATCTTCTGAAGGATCGGCAGGGCGAAGGCGGCCGTCTTGCCGGTGCCGGTCTGGGCCTGACCGATGACGTCACGCCCGGCGAGGAGGGACGGGATCGTCCGGCCCTGGACGGGCGTCGGCGCCTCGTATCCGAGGGCGGTGAGGGTCTGCAGGAGTGAGTCGCGCAGGCCGAGAGAGGCGAAAGTCGTTTCTGCCATGCAAAAGGGGCGTCCAGCGACGCGCCGCGCATTATGGCCCTTTTCCGTTAACCGTTAACCGTTAACCGTTAACCGTGGACCGGCGACCAGTAATAACGTCACCCCTGAGCCGCGAAGACGGCGAAGGGCCTCGAGATGCGCAGCTTGAAATCCTTCGCCGTCTTCTCAGGATGACGTGGGGCTGGTTACGCTCTCAGCGGTTAACGGTTAACGGTTAACGGTTAACGGTTAACGGTTAACGGTTAACGGTTAACGGTTAACGGTTAACGGGACAGGACCGCATCTAGCGGTCCTGTCCTGAAGAAGCTAGCGTCCGTCGCGGTCGGCATCGCCGGGGATCTTGCGCTCGGCTGCATGCCATGCATCTTTGGCGGCGAGCTTGGCGCGGTCCCACGTCAGGCGGGAGTCGCCTTTGATGCGGTCCCATCCGCTCGCGAATTCGTTCTCGGCGCTGGCGTCCCAGGTCCGTTTTGGATTCTGGTGGCGCAGGTACGTGCCGTAGCGATACGCGGAGCGGTAGTCGCGGTCGTAGTCGAAGTTCTTGTCGACGTAATCGCGCGTCTTGTACTGATCGCGCCAGCTGCGGTCCGTGTTCTCGTAGGTGCGGAACGTGTTGTCGGTGCGCTCCCAGGCGTTGCGAGTTGCGGTGCGCGCCTTGTCCCAGGCAAGGGAGGAGGAACCTTTGACCTTGTCCCAGCCCTCTTTCAGCTCGTTCTCGAGGCGGTCGTCCCAGCGGCGGTCGCGAATCCGGGAGCGGCTTTCCCAACCATATTTATAGGCCGGGCCGTAATCGTTCCATTCGTCGGGGTTGTGGCGGCCGCGCCAGTAGGTTTCTTCACCGGTCGGATCGACCATTTCTCCGGCAGCGTGTCCTGCCGCACCCCCGGCGATCGCGCCAATGGCGCCACCGACGAGCATTCCGATCGGTCCTCCGATCGCGCCGATCGCGGCGCCTGCGGCGGCGCCGCCGGCCGATCCCACTCCCGTTCCTACCGGGTGTGAGCCGGGTTCTTTGGTAATCGGATCTCGATTCATGTCTCGGTCTCTTGTGTCCGCCATGTGAATCCTCCTTGCGCAGATGCGCAGGAGGGGAGAGTGCAATGTAGTGACCAGTTATTAGTAGTGTTGAGCGCGCCAGGTTTGCACGGTTCGTGCAGTTATTTGACGCACTAGCAGTCGTCCGGAGGATTCCCTTGTTGAAGAACGGTGTCGTGGTGGTTGTGTTCGTGGTCGCGCTCGCAGGTTGCGGGGGCGAGGAAGATCGTCGAAACGTCAGTACGCACGCGGTGTTCAGCGAGCCTGCACGCGATCTTTACGCACTGGGAACGACGGTGACCCGTGAAGGCGCTGTGCCGGCGGACTCGACCGGCGAAACCTTCCCGCGCGGTGGCGAGGTCTATCTGTCGGTCAATGTTCAGGGTGCGAGCGTCGAGCAGGAAATCGAAGTGGAATGGGTCGCAGCCAGTGGCCGCGTCATGCGGCGCGATCAGGTGGAAGTCCCGCAAGGCTCGCGATGGGCAGCGTTCTCATCAGGAAAAACCCACGCCTGGCCACCCGGCGAGCACCGAGCGGTGGTGACGATCAATGGCCGGCGCGTCAGCGAACGGCAGTTTTCGCTGCTCTGAGCTGACCGAGAAGACGGAACGACCCTCACCGCCGCAGAGAAAGTTGAAGGCCCTCCGCGTCCCCTCCGCGTTCTCTGCGTCTCTGCGGTTGCTTTTCGATCTTCAGGGCGCGAGGGATCACATCGTGTTCATCGTTCATCGTTCAGCGATTCGCCTGTCACTCCGATCGGAACAACCCCCTCTTTTGGCGTCGATCCCCGTTTCCGGCTCGCCTCGATCTTGGCTTCCCCGGCGTCGCCGGCATTGATGACCTGCGTCGTCATCTGTGCGCGCGCGCTTGCCAGGTAAACCTTGACCCCTTTTTCCGCGTAGATCTGCGCGATCTGCAGCTCGTCGGCATCGATGACGATGTAATCGTCGATCCGATTGGAGTGGATGGCGAACCTGCCGTTCGCCTGCCGGTGAATGCGCCAGGCCATGCGTGATTATTGCGCCGTATGCACGCGATTGCAGTGCGGGCACTCGATCTTCTTTCCTCGGTACGCCGGCGGAATCTTGAGCCGGGTCTCGCACGGACACTCGATCGAGATGTAGTCGTTGAGCATCCAGAGGAGGTCGGTCGTCTCCCGAACCCGTTCGGCATGCGTGAACGGCGCGGCGATGTCGATCGGCGGAGCCTTCACGGCGACGTCGGGCGTCTCGCGAAGCGCCGAGAAGGGGACCACGCCCACAGGCCGCCCGGTCACCTTGCGGAACGCCTCGTTGTAACTCTGCACGCCTGCGCGGCCGCCCATGGAGCGGAGGATGCCGACGCGCTCCTGGATGGGAGGATGCGTCGAGTCGAGATTGACGATGTACATCGGTGCGACAGCGGCGCTCGTCCTGCGCAGCTTCGTCGGCGATCCGCCGAGCTTTTCGAGGGCGCGGGCCAGACCTTCCGGATATCGCGTGTACAGCGCGCCCGATGCATCCGCGAGGTATTCGCGGCGGCGCGAGACGGCGAGATAGAGGAGGCGGGCGATGATCGGCGCGAGGATCATCAGCAGCAGGGCGATGATCAGCAGGACGGCCCCGCCGCCGCCGTCGCGGGAACGGCTCGTTCTCGTGCGCGTTCCCCCGCGCACGCGGATGCCGATCTCAGACAGGAGGACGATCGTCCCCATCATCACGCCGAGCATCGTCATGTAGAGGACGTCGCGATTCGTGACGTGGGAGATCTCGTGAGCGATGACGCCCTGCAGTTCGTCGCGGTCGAGGGCCTTGAGCAGTCCCGCGGTGACGGCGACGGCGGAGTGCTCCGGATCGCGTCCCGTGGCGAACGCATTCAGGGCATCGTCATCGATGACGTAGATGTCCGGCACCTTCGGGTTGCCGGAGGCGACGCACATCTCTTCGACGACGTTGAAGAGGACCGGGTGGTCCTTCTTCTCGATCTTGCGCGCGCCGCTCATCGACAGGATGATCTTGCCACCGGCGAAATAGCTGACGAGTGCCTGCACGCCCCAAACGACCAGGGCAAGGAAGATCCCGTAGATCCCGGCCCCGGGCGCGGCGTACTCGGCGAGCGCATAGCCGACGGCGACGAGCAGCAGCGCCATCGCCGCGATCAGCATCGTGGTGCGCCTCCGGTTGGCGCGGATGAGCTCGTGCATCAGAACTTGACGGCCACCGGCTTGCGGATGTCCGCCGATTCGACCTCGAAGAACTGAGCTTTCCGGAAGTTGAACATGCCGGCAAAGATGTTCGTGGGGAACATCTCGACCTTGTTGTTCAGGTTGAGCGCCGAGTCGTTGTAGAACTGGCGCGCGAAGCTGATCTTGTTCTCGGTCGACGCAAGCTCTTCCTGCAGCGCCAGGAAGTTCTCGTTCGCCTTCAGCTGCGGATAGTTCTCCGAGACCGCGAAGAGGGACTTCAGAGTCTGCGAAAGCTGATTCTCGACACGAGCCTTGTCCTCGATCGATCCGCCGGTGATCTGCACGGCCTGCTGCCGCGCCTTCACGACGGCTTCGAGCGTCTCCCGCTCATGCGTCATGTACCCCTTCACCGTCTCGACGAGATTCGGGATGAGGTCGTGCCGGCGGTTGAGCTGCACGTCAATCTGGCTCCAGGCGTTGCCGACTTCGTTGCGGGCACGAACGAGTCCGTTGTACATGCCCACGACCATGATCGCGAGCACCGCGAGAACCACCAGGACAATGATCAGAGCCATCATGTCGAATCTCCTTGAGTTTCCTTGCCGAAGACTTCGCCCAGAAAGCGGACGAGCGGGGGAGAGGTGCCATGCGACTGTGCGGCCTGGTCGAACACCGCGCCGAGCTCGCGCGCATCGAACCAGATGCCGTGCTCGTCGGGACAGTGATCGGTGATCAGCCGCGGGTTTGCGGCGAGAGCGACCTTCGCCATCGATTTCCTGCAGCGCGGGCATTGACGCGCACGTTCGCTCGTGGCGGCCGCGGTGAATAGCTTCGGAAAGTCCGCCGGCACGGAGGACCGTTCGCACAGGAGCTCGAGCTCCCCTCGGTCGAACCACAACCCTCGACAGGAGAGGCACCAGTCGACCTCGATCCTGTCGCGCTCGACCGCGATCAGGGGCACGCTGCAGACAGGACAGTTCATCGGGAGACCGGGGAGAATTATGCGCTATTGAAACCTTCTCCCCCACCAAAGAGTGGGGGAAAAGGTGGCCAAAGGCCGGATACGGGGGTCGGGTAGAAGACGGAATGTTCAATGTTCAATCTTCAATGTTGAATGTTGAAGGCGGTTGCCATTGAACATTCAACATTGAACATTCAACAATCAACATTCTCGTCTCTTTCCCCCTCATCCGTCGCTCCGCGACCCCATCTCCCCCAGTCTGCGCCGGGGGAGATGGGGCAGGTGGTTGAGCGGGTGAAGCGGTTCTACCGCCGGTTCACGTCGCGGACGACCGTGATGCGGTTGGCCAGGAACATCGAGCTTCCGGCGTTCCGCACTTCGATGTCGATGATGTCGCCGCGCTCGAGATTCGTGGGGGAATAGAGCTGGCCGTTGTACTCGACATTGGTATTCGAGTCGTAGCGCACGACGTTCAGCGATCCGGTGTTCGAGCCCGTGTTGAAACGCGTGATCCAGCTCGTCTGCTCGAGACCGATTTCCTGCCTCGATGCGTCGACGTAGCGGACCGTCCCGCGAATCGTCGCCGAGGCTGTGCCGTAGCCTCCGCTGCCCGATCCGCTGACGCTGCGCAGAACGGTGATGTTGTTCGCCAGGAAGCGGCCGCCGCCGATGTCGCGGAGGAAGATCTCCACTTCGTCGCCACGCTCGAGGTCCTGCGGGTAGTAGTTGCGGCCGCTGAACGTCACGTAAGTGTTCGTGTCGTAGTCGAAGGTCTGGATGCCGTAGCCGCTGCGATCGATCTCGATCGTGCGCCGGCTGGCGTCGACGTTGCGCACCGTCCCACGAATGGATGTGCTCGATCCGCTGTTGGGGTACGTCGTTCCCGTGCCGCTGGTCACGTCGCGCAGGACGCTGACCGAGCGCGCCGTGAGCGTGTTCCCGGACTGGTCGACGCGGACCGCGACTTCGTCGCCCCGCTCGAGATCGGCAACCTGATAGGTCTGTCCCTGGAACTCGACGGACGTCTGGTTGTCGTAATACACGCGGACCGAGTCACCTCCGCCCGTGTTCGAAAGCATGTTGCCGTAACCCGTCACGTTGCGCAGGACCACGAACCGGTTGTTCACGTCGACATAGTCGACGGTTCCACGCAACTCGTTGGTTGCGCTCTGTCCGCCGCCGCCGAGGATGTCGCCAAGGTCGCCGGTGGAACCGCATGCGCCAAGCATGAGCAGCGCGAGTGCACTGAATGCCATCAATCTGGTAGTTCTCATATTCAAGTCTCCCGCAGGGGAGTTGAGCAGAATCCGAACCAATTCCGGAGAGCCTCGAAATAGACCATCCGCAGCGAACTCTTCAGTCGAGCGCCGCGTTCCATTTTGCGACCGTCTCCGAGATGAGCGCCGCGACCTTGTCGTTTACTTTTCGAAAGTACTCCTCGGCCTTCGTCTGGTCGAACCTCGGATGACCCTGGCCCGGCTTGTACAGGCCGATCGAGGAGGGGAACGGTACCGCGCTCCAGGTTCCCGGTGCGGGATATGCGGTCGCCAGTTTGTCGCTGTATCGCTCTGGGTGAACGAGAGTGCGGTCGATCGCCTGAATCATGGCGGTCTCGTTCCAGCCGGCGTGACCGCCGTCTTCGCCGAAGACCTGCAACGTTACGTCGGATGCGAAGGACCACCAGTTGATGACCAGCGTCCGCACCTGCTTTTCCGCGGAGACGTCCGCCGCGACCGATTGCAGCACGGCGGTCTGCGGACCGCCATGTCCGTTGAGGATGATGATGTTGCGGAAGCCGTTCTTCGCCAGGCCGGCGAGGACGTCCCGCATGTAAGGCCGGTAGGCCGCTTCGCTGATCTGGAAGGCCCCCGGGTAAGCCTCCATCGAGCCGGTGATTCCGTACGGCACGGCCGGCGCGATCATCGCGTTCACACGCGCCGCGATGGCGCGCGCCATCGCCAGAGGAGCGGTGATGTCGGCCCCGTTGTTGGCAACGCCGTGCGGCTCGAGCGTGCCGGTGGGAAGGATCACCGTGTCGATCTTCGTCGGCACGAGTTCCTTGAACTCCATCCAGTTGATGCGCTCCATCTCGCGCTCCTGCGCGGCGAGGGGGCTGGTGAGAAGCAGTGCTGCGATCAGAAGATTGCGCATGTGCCTATTGTGGCAGGGCTGGCGCCGTCATCCGAGCGACATGTACGTCGTGGGCGACGTGCCTTGAGAGCGAGAAGTGACGTGAACACAGAACCCGGCGAGCGTTCATGTTTCTTGGAAGCGCAGCGAGGGATCTGGGGCCGGGTGGCGCGAAGATCATGCCTCGTGCCGCCCATCCCCCAGGTCCCTCGCTCACGCTCGGGATGACACGCTTTTTGAGACGCACTCCTAACCGAGAATGTAGCTCTGTCCCTCGAACCCGGTCACGCGGTACCCCCGCGCGAATGCGCTCTCGAACTCGGTGCGCGTCCTGCTCCTCCACCGCACGGCCTCGTCGATGGGGAGAGCGCCGATGTCGCGCGGGATCTCGATGCGGAGATCTCCGGACGGCGGCCGCCGCGACTCCTGCAGATGCCACGTCACCCACAGACGGTCGGTGCCGATGCCTCGATGGAGGGGACTCGTGGTCTCGCCATAGAAATCGCGCAGGTAACGATCGGCGGTGGCGCCGAGGCGGGTGAAGTTGAGGTGGGCGTTGCGAGCCTGAAGGGGATCGAACGTCCACGTGATCCGGTCGATGCCCTTCGCCAGCGCCGCGTCGCGCTGGGCCAGCTTCAGGGCGATTCCGAGCCCTCGCCCCCTTGCCTGCGGCAGAACGGCGAGCATGTCCGAATGAATGAGGCGATGCCCGCCTTCGAATCCGGGAAAGCCATAGACAAAACCGATCATGCGGTCGGCGTCGAATGCACCGAGAAGGATCGCGCCGACGGCGACCGCCGGGATGAAATGGAGCGCCGGTACCACCTCGCGATCGACGACGTTCCATACCTTCTGCTGAAGATCCTCGACGGCGCGGAATTCGTCGATCGTCGTGAGCGGGCGAATCATTGGATGGCGACAGTGCGGACGGCCAGCTTCGCGATGCGCTCTCGTTTGACATCGAACCCGATGCCGGGGCCTGACGGGGGAACGATCGTTCCGGTCGCACTCACGGTGACCGCGGGCTCGATGATGTCCTCGTCCCAGTAACGCGCGCTCGCCGACACGTCGCCGGGCAGCGTGAATCCCGGCAGGGTGGAGAGAGCGATGTTGTGTGCGCGGCCGATTCCGGCCTCGAGCATCCCACCGCACCACACCTGCACGCCGCGGGTGCGGGCGAGCGTCTCGATCGAGCGCGCTTCGGCGTGTCCGCCGACGCGCCCCATCTTGATATTGATGATGCGGCACGCGCCAAGCTCGATGGCGTGGCGCGCATCGGCTGCGCTCCGGATCGACTCGTCGAGGCAGATGGGCGTGCCGATCTCCTCCTGCAGCCGCGCATGATCGGCGATGTCATCGTGCGCGAGCGGCTGCTCGATCATCATCAGATCGTAATCATCCAGCTGCTTGAGCAGCGGGAGATCGTTGAGGGTATAGGCGGAGTTGGCGTCGGCCATCAACGGAAGGTTGGGATACCGGCTGCGCACCGCTTCGATGAGATCGACATCGCGTCCCGGTTTGATCTTGATCTTGATCCGCTGGTAGCCGGCGGTCACCTCGCGCTCGATGACCCGCAGGAGCTCCTCGTTCGATCCCTTGAGGCCGATGGACACCCCGCACGGAATCTCGCGGTGCGTACCTCCGAGGAGCCTCCAGAGGGGAAGAGACTGGCGACGGGCGGCGAGGTCCCACACCGCCGACTCGATGGCCGCTTTGGCCATGCGATTGCCACGGATCGGAGCAAAGAGAGAGCGCACGGACTCCGGCGCATCGACGTCAGCCCGCACGATCATCGGCGCGAGAATCTGTTCGAGAGCCGGCCACGCCGTCTCCGTCCACTCCTCGCTGTACAGCGGGCGCTCCTCGGCCACACACTCACCCCATCCTTCGCCTCCCTCGCCGTCCTCGAGACGGACGAGAATGATCTCGCGCTCGGTGGTGCGGACGAGAGAGGTTTCGAAGGGGATGAGGAGCGGGAGGCGGATGTGCGTCAGCTCGACGCGCGTGATACGCACCGCGCTACAACCGCCGCCGGACTTTGGCGGCCTCGCGTTTGCCCTCGACCCACGGCTCGACGCCGGGCACGGTGCAGCGCGGAAGTTCCTGACCGATGCTCTTCTCGATCTCGCGGACCATCATCAGGTTCTCCCATGTTGCGATCGTCGAGACGATCCCTTCGCGGTCCGCGCGCGCGGTGCGGCCCGCGCGGTGCACGTAATCGTCGACGCTTTCCGGAATATCGAAATTGATGACGTGCTCGATGCCGGGAACGTCGATGCCGCGCCCGGCGATGTCCGTGGCGACGAGAATGCGATGCGATCCGGCGCGGAAGTCGTCGAGCGCTTCCACGCGGCGCCCCTGCGAACGGTCCGAGTGGATGCGCGTCACGGGGTGACCCTGGCGCTCGAGGATGTGGTACAGCCACTCCGCGTCGACCTTCCGCCGCGCGAACACGAGCGTCGTGCCGAGCTCCTGGTGCAGCAGCGCAATCAGCGCGGGGCGCTTGTTCTCCGGCGAGACGATGTAGAGGCGATGCTGGATGCCCACCGCGGTACGTCCCTTCGGTGTGATGTCGATGCGGATCGGATCGCGGACGAGTGTGCGCGCCAGATCTTCGATCGCGCCGCCCATCGTCGCGGAGAACATCATGGTGCGGCGATCGCGCGGGAGACGGGCCACGATCTTGCGCACCTGGGGGAGAAATCCAAGGTCGAGCATGTGGTCGGCTTCGTCGAGGACGAGCTCCTCGACGGCGTCGACTTTCACGGTCTTGCGCTCGATGTGGTCGAGCAGGCGTCCCGGCGTGGCGACGATGATGTCCGGCTTCGCGCGGAGCGCATCGAGCTGCGGCTTCATCTTCACGCCGCCGATCAGGCACGCCGCGGTCAGATCGTGGTTCTTTCCGAAAAGCTCGATGAAGGCCTGAGTCTGAAGAGCGATCTCTCGCGTCGGCGAGACGATGAGCGCCCGGACTCCGCCGCCGTGCCGGAGCTTCTCCACGAGCGGAATGACGAAGGCAGCGGTCTTCCCTGATCCGGTCTGGGCGAGAGCGATCAGATCGCGCTTCTCGAGCGCGGCCGGGATGACGGCGGCCTGGATCGGCGTCGGATGTTCGAAGCCGACCGCCTTGATCGATTCCAGAATGTCGGGGGAAAGCCCCAGGTCCGCGAAGGACTGCTGGGTGGTGGAGACGGGGTGATGAGGCAGACGGTCATCAAGCATTCGGCGCTACTTTACCGCTAGAGGCGCGTGATTGGACCCTGGACCCTGGACCTTGGGGGACGATCGCGGCTGCCAAGGTCCAGGGTCCAGCGTCCAGCGTCCAAGTCCAAGGTCCAAGGTCCAAGGTCCTACCCAGTATTTCTCATCCCCGCCGCAATCCCGTTCACGGTGATCACGAATGCGTCGCGGAGCGTCGGGTCGGGGTTCGAGCGATAGCGACGCAGGATCTCGGCCTGGACGAGGTTGATCGGGTCGACGTAGGGATTGCGCACGTCGATCGAACGGCGGAGGACGCGATTCGTTTCCAGCAGCCGTTCGTGCCCGGTCACCCGGCGGATCAGTTCACTCGTCCGTTCCAGGCGCGCGCGAAGGTCCTCGCCCACTTTCCGAAGGGACTCCGGAACGAGCACGCGGTCGTAATACGCAGCGATCCGCGGTTCTGCTTTGGCGAGCACCATCTCGGTGAGCTCGATCGTCGACCGGAAGAACTTCCAGTCCGCGAGCATCTCCTGCAGCATGGCCTCATCTGCGGCGGCGAGTGCGTCGCTCGTTCCGAGCCACGATGGGAGAAGAAGCCGGTTCTGCGTCCACGCGAACTGCCACGGAATCGCTCGGAGCGATCCGACCCCTTTCTTCGCGGCGCGCCTCGCCGGCCTGCTCCCGATGTTCACTTCACCCAGCTCCACCTCGGGCGTCGCCGCGCGGAAGTAGTCGAGAAACTCGGGAGTCTCGTAGACGACTGACCGATACGACCGCGCGGCTGCATCGGCCATGGCCTGGATCGCCGCGCGCCACGCACTCTTCGGTGGTTCGGGCGGCGCGAGTGTCGCGTCGACGGTCGCGGTCGTGTAGACCTCGAGGGTCCGCAGCGCGATTCCGATCATTCCGAATTCTGCCTGGATCATCTCGCCCTGCACGGTCACGCGCAGGCGTCCATCAACGGTTCCGGGGGGCTGGGAGCTGATGGCGACATAGGTGGGCCCGCCGCCGCGTCCGACGCTTCCGCCGCGACCGTGAAAAAGAGTCAGCTCCACGCCGGCCGCGCGAACCGCGTCCACGATGCGCTCCTGCGCCTGGAAGAGCTCCCACGCGGCGGCGAAACGCCCCGCATCCTTCGAAGAGTCGGAGTAGCCGACCATCACTTCCTGGCGTCCGGCGATGGCCTGGCGATACCAGTCGATGGCGAGCAGGTCGCGCATCGTGTTGCCGGCACCACGGAGATCGGCGATCGTTTCGAACAGCGGCACGATTCGGAGCGGCCGCGCCACCGCCGCTTCCTTCTGGAGGAGAGCGACGGCGAGGATGTCCGACGGTTGCGACGCCATCGTGATGACGTAGGCCCCGAGGGAGGAGGGGGCGATGGCGGCGATGGCGCGGAAGGTATCGAAGACGTCCTGCTCTTCATCCGTCAGCGCGATTCCCTGAGGCATGAGCGGACGGCGCGATGCCAGCTCGCGCAGGAGAAACTCCTGGCGGCGTTTTTCGTCCCACTCGCCATAATCGCCTTCGCCGAGCGCGCGCGTGATCGCGGCGAGCAGCGCCTTGTGGCGTGCCGCATCCTGACGGACGTCGAGTCGGACGAGCGATGAGCCGAATGTGTGGGCGCGCCGGATGAGGTCGAGGAGCCGTCCCTCAGCGATGATCCCGTTGCCGGTCTCATGGAGCGAGCGATAGCAGACCATGAGAGGCTCGAGAATCTCGGGGCTCGGAACGTGTCTCCAGCCACCTTCGACGCGGAGCGCTTCTTCGATGCGGAACCGCGCCTGCGCGATGCGGTCGCGGAGCCCTTTCAGCACGACGCGGTACGGTTCGCGTTCCTCGCCGGCGAGCTTCATCAGTTCCGGCGAGCCGCTGGTCATCGACAGCTCGGAACGGAGAGCGTCGATCTCGATGACATATAGGTCCGCGGCGACCCATCGCGACAGCAGAGTCGCGTTGCCGGTCACGTCGGGCGTCACGTTGGGATTCCCATCGCGATCGCCGCCGATCCACGATCCGAAGCGCACGGGAGTGGCGTCGATCGGGAGCGCGCGGCCGCTGTGTTTCTGGAGAGCCTCGTCGACGGCACGGAGATATTTCGGCAGCGCTTCCCACAGCGACTGTTCGAAGATGAAGAGGCCGCCCTTCACTTCGTCCAGGGGAGTCGGCTTTTCATGGCGGACCTCGTCGGTTTCCCACGCGGCCGTGATCTCGCGGCGAAGGTCGTCGATGATGTCCTGCTCCTCGTCCGCCGTCAGATCGGAATGATCGCGTTGCGCGAGCAGGTCCGCGATTCTCTTGTACTTCTGCAACAGCGTCCTCCGCACCACCTCGGTCGGATGCGCTGTGATGACGAGCTCGATGCGGAGCCGCGCGACGGCGTCGTACAGACGCTCCGAGGTGACGCCGGCGGCGATGAGACGCCCGAAGGTCTCGTCACAGGAACCAGGCTGCGGCGATGCGTGCGGGTCGCGCTGGTAGTCGCGGCGGCGCCGGACGCGGTGATGCTGCTCGGCGATGTTCGCGAGATTCAGGAAATGCGCGAAGGCCCGCGCGATGGGAAGCGACTCGGACGTCGGCCGCGGCTGGAGGATCTCGCCGAGCCGGTCGAAGTCGCCGCTGTTGCCCGCGCGCCCGCTCTTAGCGAGGGCGCGCACTTCTTCGACCATGCGGAAAAGCTCGGGACCTTCCTGCCGTTTGAGCGTCTCGCCAAGGAGGTCGCCGAGGAGGCGGACATCGTCGCGAAGACGTTTGTCGGAGGGAGGGGAGGCGGGCATGGAGCGAATTCTATCCACCCGCCCCTGCCACCGTGACGCCACCCACCCGTTCCTCCGTGACGCCCCCCGCCCTTCCCCCGTGACGCCACCGCCCGCCCGACCGTCGAGAGACGAATCGCGATTCGTGAAAAGATGTACGCACTCTACGCGCACGCAACACGGGCGGTGGGGTGGCGGCGTCACGGGTGGGCGGATGGCGGGCGTCACGGCGGAGGGGTGGGTGGCATCACGGCGGCAGGGGTGGGCGGCGTCACGGCTGGTAGGCTGGGGTCGTGGAACGCTACTGCTCGAACTGTCGCGCTGAGATCCCGCGGCGCGAAGAGGTTTGTCCCGCTTGCGGAACGTTTGCAGGCGAGGTGTTCGACGGGAAACTTCCCGGGCGCCGGCGACGCTTCCGATGGATCTTCGG
Source organism: uncultured Acidobacteriota bacterium (assembly GCA_937870635.1). GTDB lineage: Bacteria > Acidobacteriota > Thermoanaerobaculia > Gp7-AA8 > Gp7-AA8 > DATLEX01. The sequence continues at coordinate 19,174 of CALMZP010000099.1, forward strand.
GTTCCTGGCGATAGCCGGCATCACTGGGGCAGCGGGGATGATGCTGCTCCAGCGCCGGGCGCAACCGACCGAACTGACGACACCGCGGCCGGTCGCGGTCGTGACGGACCGCCCTGGCGGCTCGCGTCGCGCCGCCGGCGCCGTGGTGAACGAGGCGGAGGCAATTCGTCTTGTGCGCCGGCATCTCGTGGCGAAAGGGATCCGCAACGAGTGCATCGCAATCTCGAGCCAGGGCGTACGGGGCAAGGAGTACCGGCTGACAGCTGTCGACAGCTGCGAGCAAACGCGCCTCGGGCGATTCGTCGTGGACGGCCGGACTCAGGGCGTTCGTTCGGCGGGCGCGCGCTAGCGGTTGATGGCCCTGCGAATGCGGCGCAGGAGCTCGCGTGGTGTGATGTCTTTTTCTGCAGGGCTGCGCCGGCGGCGCGACCGCTCTGCGATTTCCTGCGCGGCGCGGTCGCGGCCCTCCTGTGCGGCGACACTGTGAGGATAGCGATCGAGGTAAGCGCCGTAGCCGCGGAGACTCTCCTCGTACCTGCCCTCATTGAAGAGCGCATCGGCCGCGTCGAGCGCGCGGCGCTTTTCTTCGAATTCCGCGAGCTGTGCGGAAGGGATCGTCACGGTCGGGCTCGGATCGATTCGGGAGGCGATGATGACGATCGGAATCGTACTCGCCGCAATCGCTGTCGCAATCACGAGCGCTGCCGTACGCGGAGCGAGACGTGGCGCCGGCTTCAGCCGGCGATTCTTCGCGGGCGAGGTGGCCGGCGCTCCACTTTCGCGGATCAGGCCCTCGACTCGTGCGAGCGCCTCGTCGGTGGACGGACGGGCCGCGAGGTCCTTTTGAAGGAGCTGTGCGACGAGATCGCCCAGCGGTCCCTCTGCGCGCGGCGGTTCGGCGCGGAGGATGTTGTGGAGGATGACCGGGATTTCATTCGCGGCGAACGGCTTCGCTCCGATGAGCATCTCGTGCAGCACGACGCCGAGCGAGAAGAGATCGGAACGGGGCGAGATGGGTGCGCCGGTCACCTGTTCGGGCGACATGTAGTTCGGTGTTCCGACGAGCGATCCGGCGACGGTCAGCGATGACTGCTCGGGACGGGCAATGCCGAAGTCGGCAATCTTCGCGCTGCCGTCGTCCGCGATGAGGATGTTCGCAGGCTTGATGTCCCGATGGACGATGCCGTTCGCGTGAGCGTAAGAGAGACCGCGAAGGATGTCGCGAGCGATGCGCAGTGTCGCATCGAGGGGGACTCCCCGCGGCTTGTGGCGATTCATGAGATCGAAGAGCGTTTCGCCGTCGACGAGCTCCATCGCCAGGAAGGAGATGCGCTCGTCCTGGTAGCCCGCTTCGTACAGCGTGACGATATTCGGATGATGAAGCAGGCCGCCGACCTCGGCCTCGCGCTGGAGCCGGACGAAGAACTCGTGAGCCGACGTGCTGTCCTCGAAGTTCCGTTCGGTGAGGTGGATCACTTTCAGCGCGACGCGGCGGCCGATGCGGGTGTCACGCGCCAGATAGACGGTGCCGATCGCACCGCGCCCCAGGGGCCGCTCGATCTCGTAGTGTCCGATCGTTCGCGGTATTTCCGCAACACTCATTCGCGATGTAGAACCCGCGAGAGCACGGCATCAATTGCGTCGAGTTTGCGCTCGAGTTTGTCGATTGCCTTCGCAAGTGAGGCCACCTGATGCTCGATACGGTCCAGTTGCGACGGCTCTGCCGGAACATCGGGGCGTGGCGTGAAGATCTGAGTGCGCGATCCGGGACTCTCGTCGCCGACGGCGAAGGGCTGACGATGCGAGAAGAGCAGCGTCTCGGATCCGAACTCGAAGGGGGCCGGTTCCGCGGAGATCCGGTCCTTTGGATAGACGGCGTCGAGCACCTGAACCAGGTCGCTGTACCGCGCGATGACCGGCCGGATTTTCATGCCGGTGGCGATGTGCAGCGCGTCGAGAGCGCGCCGATCGAGCGGGTCGATCGTCGCCACGATGAGCTCATCGCCGTCCATGGCGATCGGCACCACTTCGTATTCGCGCGCGAGCGCCGCGGGAACGCGTGAGGCCAGGGCTCCGGCTTCTTCCGCGGGAAGCGGATCGACGAGGGGGAAGCCAGTCGTCTTCGCCATCCACTCCGCGAGACGCGCTTCGTTCAGGAGGCCCAGGTCGATCAGCGTCGGCGCCAGGCGCTTCTTGCGCACCTCTGCATCCCGCTGCGCAACAGCGAGCTGCATCGGCGATAGTGTTCGGGTCTCGACGAGGAGGTGTTCGAGGGATTCAGAGTTCATTGCGTCAGACAATCGCGATCATACGGGAAAAGAGTGGTGCCGTTTTCACCACGGCGCATACAAAGAGCATAGAGAGGCACAGAGACCATTCCCCCCGGGCTTTCTCCGGGTGTCTCTATGCTCTCTGTGTCCTCGGTGGTGAAACGACCTCGACCATCCCTGTCACAATGGTCTCATGCGAAGATTCCTCCCTGCCGCTGCCATGATCCTGGCGGGCTGTGCCACCGTGAACGAACACGCCATCGACTCGATCATGGGCGATTACGCCGGGCGGGACCGCCCCGGCGCGAGCGTTCTCATCTTTCGCGACGGCCGGAGCACGTTCCGTAAGGCGTATGGCATGGCGGATCTCGAAGAATCGAAGGCGGCCGCTCCAGACACGAATTACCGACTCGCCTCGATCACCAAACAGTTCACGGCCGCCGCGATTCTGCGGCTCGTCGAGTCGGGACGTTTGTCGCTCGACGACCGCGTGCGCTCACACTTTCCCTCGTTGCCCGTGGAAGCCAGCGAGGTCACCATCCGGCATCTCCTCACGCACTCCTCCGGGCTCATCGATTACGAGGATGTGATGGCGGAAGACAGCGACCAGATTCACGATCGCGATGTGCTCCGTCTCCTCGATCACCAGCGGTCGACGTATTTCGCCGCGGGCACCGGATATCGCTACAGCAACACCGGCTACGCGCTGCTCGCGCTCCTCGTCGAGCAGATCTCCGGGATGACCTTTGCCGGGTTTCTCGACCGCGAGATCTTCGAACGTCTGGCGATGTCCGACACCGTCGCGCATCAGGAAGGCGTGAGCGTCGTCGAGCGGCGCGCGTACGGATACAGCCGGGACGGTTCGGGGTGGCGTCGCACGGACCAGAGCAGTACCAGCGCAGTCCTCGGCGATGGGGGAGTGTATTCATCGGTCGCGGATCTGGAGCGCTGGCTGGCTGCCCTCGATCGTGGCTCGTTTTCCGAGGCGGCCGTCCCGAGAGTGGCGACGGACGACCCGAAGATTCGGTATGGATATGGATGGCGGATCAGCGAGCATCGGGGGAGGCGGACCGTCATGCATACCGGGGAAACCATCGGTTTCCGAAACGCCCTCGTGCGCTTTCCCGATCAGCGGCTTTCGATCGTGATTCTGACGAACCGCAACGAGGGGAGGCCACTCGATCTGGTGTTCCGCATCGCCGACGTTCTGATGCCCGAGTGATACCATCGCAGCTGAGACCCGAACTCTCGATCTCGCACACACTCCGTGCGCCTCGAAGAAATCCCCGGGCAGGAGAAACCCATGGCAACTCCACGACCATCCGTGACCAAGCGGCAGCGTGAGCAGGTGAAGCGGGAAAAGCAGCGGATCAAGGCCGAAAAGCGCGCCCAGCGGAAGCAGGGCACGGGAGAACCGGAAGAGTCCGAATTCGAGTACCAGAACCACGACGAAATGGTGAACCGCTGATCCTCACGCCTCCCATCTCGGTTCAGGAGTCTCCTCGGCCCGCTCGACGCTGACCTCGGCGAATCGCCGGATGAGCCGGCGCTCCTCGGTGGTCCCTTTCAGGTAGGTCTCACATAATTGCTCGACGTGGTCGGGGGGCTCCGTCGCCAGGACCGTAAACCCATCCTCAGGTTGTTCCGGCGATCGGCTCCACTTCTTTTCCCACCGGCGGTTGGCGATCAGGGTGCAGCGGGTGTATCCGCGATCGACCGCCACTTCCGCGGCGGGGATGTATCGCTGCGATTTCCTCTGCGACGGATCGATCCCCGCCGAGGCAACGACGCCGGACCGGAACACGGGCATGTTCTTTTCCGTGACCGGCCCGATGCCGCGCGCGTTCGCGACCTGTTCGGCAAGCGACCGCGAGACGATCGTCGCGACCATCTCGCGAAGGACGACGGCTGCGTCGCCCGCGTACTCGACGAACGAAAGGCCCGATTGGTAGACAGTCGTTCCTTCGTCACCATGTGCGAAGCGATGAACCCGGCACGACATGACCATCGCTTCGACCGCCACCTCGTTACCGAGCCACTCGAAGCGGAACCGCGCCTTTCGCCCGAGCTCGAGGCGCACGAAATGCTCGATGCGCGCGCCGGCATCGGTGATGTCGAGGATCACCGCGCCGGTCGTCCCGAACCGGGCGATCAGACCGCGGCTGAGGAGGATGCGTTGTTTCTTACGTCGTTCCGGACCATTTTTGCGGGACATGGGGGCGCGGAGATTTTACTCCGCGGCCGTCAACGGACGAGGCCGATGAGCTTGCGGCCGAGGTCTTCCCCGTTCATGAATCCGACGAACTGCTCGGCGCCGGGGCCGTAAGCAAAGACAGGAACGGCCTCGCCGGTATGAGCCTTGGTCGCCCACACGAGCTCCATCTCGGAACCTTTCTCACGATGAATCTGTAGCCCACCGCACTCATGATCGGCTGCGACGATGAGCAGCACATCGTTGCGGGCGGCGGCGAAATCGAGCGCGATCCCGACGGCCTCGTCGAACGAGATCATGCTGTCGATGAACTTTTGCGTGTGATTGGCGTGCGAGGCGCCGTCCGTTCCTTCCTGCTCGACCACGAGGAAGAATCCTTCCGGATCTGGTGAGAGGCGATCGAGCGCCCATCGCGTCAGAACCGGAAGGCGGACCTCGGGAAAATCGATTTCCTGCGGCTGAGTGTCGAAGACTGCAAGTACGCGGTCGCCCTTCACTGCTGCGAGCTCGGCAGCGGTCCTGGCGAGTGCGTAGCCCGCTGCGCCCGCCACTTGATCAATTGTGGGGCGTCCCTCGCTGCCGAAACGCGCGAGGCCGCCACCGGCGATGATCTCGGTGCCGCTCTCGAGCATCTGATCGACGATCAGGTCCGTTTCATATCGCGTCGGTGCGTGCGCCGCGAATGCCGCGGGGGTCGCGTCCCAGAAATTTGCCGTGGTGATGAGTCCCGTCGACTTCGAGAGTTGTTCGGCAGCCTGAAGTGCGGTGGGAAGGCGGTTGCCCGCGGCGTCCATGCTCAATGCGGTGTAGCGAACGCGAACGCCGGTAGCGAAGGCGGTCGCCGCCGACGCGGAGTCGGTGACGATCGAGTCGTCGAGCGGGCTGGTTGCGACGAGACCGGTGTAGGGAAGGCGTCCCGTCTGGAAATCGGCACCGCGAAGCATTCTGGCGACCGTGAAGTGAGCGGTGCCGGCGCCGTCAGCGATGAGGAAAATGATGCTGCGAGGAGTCGATGGAGAGATGGAAGTGTCTGGGGACGTAGCAGATGCGCACGAAAGAGATACCAGGCAGACAATGGAAAGGACCGGTCGGGTCAACATTGCGCGCGCGACGATATACCGTTTTTGGTAGACTGTGACATCCCTTCCGCGATGAACAGCGCAGACCGCCGCCGATATCCCCGCATCAACCTCTCCCAGCCGATTCGCGGCTCCGTGGGCGCGGCGCGCGTATACGTACTCGATGCGTCAGTTGGAGGGATTCGTATTGCGCATCAGGTGAACCTTCCCGAGCCCGGCGAATTCTGCCGCGTCGAGGTTCCGACCGACCTCGGTCCGATCAAGCTCGATTGTGAAGTCGTTCGCACCGTGCCCGAACGCGCCGTCTATCACACCGGCCTGCAGATTCTCGCCGCCGATCACCAGTCGGCCGAGCGGTTGCGGAGCATGTGCGGCGCCGCCGCTGCGCCGAGGAAAGAGCACGACAACTGATTTTGGATTTTGGATTTTGGATTGGTCCAAAATCCAAAATCCAAAATCCAAAATCACTCTCCTCCCACCAGCTTCAGTCCCGGAGCCTCATCGAGCGGGGTCCTGTTGCGATCGAGGCGCGTTACGACCCAGTCTGCGCCGCGGCGTTCGATCTCGATGATGACCGACTCCCACATCGTTCCGGGCGTGTTCTCGGCGTGGCGCACCTTGAGTCCTGCCCATCGATCGGGGGTGATGCCCTGATCGTGCAGCCACTGCTCGGCTTCGGTGATGATCTCGGGCGGATTCTTGTGAGCGCAGGAAGACAATCGCAGGTAACCTCAGTTGGAAACGGTCTGCAGCACGCCCGTGAGGACGTCGATCGTGAACGGCTTCGAGACGACGGCGCCGACGCCGAGATCCGTCTTCGAGAGCTGGCGCGGATAGGCAGTCACGATGATGACCCGGCCCATCTGTAGCGGACGATTCTGACGGAGGTAGTCGAGGACTCCGTGGCCGTCGAGGACGGGCATCATGAGATCGAGCATCACGACGCCGTAATCACTTCGTTCGAGCATGATGACCGCTTCGCCGCCGTGGTTGGCGGTATCGACGGTATACCCGCTGCGCGCGAGGAATTTCTGCAGCAGGAGGCGGGTGCTGGGGTCGTCATCGACGACCAGTGCAGTTTTTCCGGAGTTCATGACGCGACGGCAGTTAGAATCAGAAGCGGTGAGCCGAGCGCCTAGTGTAACCCGATTTGCGAGACGTTTCCGTCCTTCCACCCCGGAACAGATTGCGGTCGCGTACGCCATCGCGGGTTTTCTCTGGATCTTTTTCTCCGATTTCCTGGCGGCGCAGCTGCCGCCGGCGATGGCGGCGGCGACCCAGACCGTCAAGGGCTTCGTGTTCATCGGAGTCACGTCGCTCATCATCTATCTGCTGTTGCTGCGCCGGCGGCTCGTCCGCGCTGATGATCTCGACTCGCTGGCGCGCCAGGCCGCGCAGACCGACGTGCTGACTCACTCGCTCGAGGAAGTGAAGGCGGCGCAGACGGCGCTCGCCCAATCCGAAGCGCGTCTGCGACAGGTGTTCAACGCATCGCTCGATGTGATCATCACCGTCGCGATAGACGATCTGATCCTGGAGTGGAACGAAGCGGCCGAGCGCCAGTTTGGATGGACCGCAGCCGAAGCGATCGGCGAGAAAGCTGCCGACCTCATCGTGCCGCCCGCGCGAATCGAGGAGTATCGGACGGCCCTGAAACGCGTGGCGAAGTCGGGCGGGGCCAGGCGGTTCGAGACGTTTGCGCTCAAGCGGTCCGGAGACGAATTTCCGGTTGAAGCGACCGTGGCCGCGGTCGAGTGGGGAGAGACCGTGGTCGTCACGATGTTCCTTCGCGACATTTCCGAGCGCATGCGCTCCGCCCAGGAGGCGCAGCTCATTCAGGCCGTCGTCAACGCGGCGCCATTCGCAATCATCGGCCTCGACGACGCCGGGCGGATCCTCTCGTGGAACCCCGCCGCGGAGGAGATGTACGGGTGGCACGGCGAGGATGTCCGTTCGACCACGGTTTCGATCCTTTTCCCGGCCGAGTCCGACGGATTCGTGCCGCTCCTCGACCGCATCCGTCTCGGCGCGGAAGTCCACTCGCACCAGGGCCTCCATCAGCGAGCGGACGGAACGGCGATCACCGTGGTCTGGAGCCTCGCTCCGCTGCCGGCGGTCGGAGCTTCGCGCCGCGCGGCCCTCATTGCCGTGGACTTATCGGAGCAGCAGCACCTGAAAAGGCGTCTCTCCGATGCCGAATACCTCGCCAGTCTGGGGCGTCTCGCCGGAACGGTTGCGCACGAGTTCAACAATGTGCTGATGGGGATTCAGTCGTTCGCCGAAGTGATCGACCGAAGGATGCAGGCCGACGAGGCGATCACCCGAGCGGCGGGGCAGATCCGCCTCAGCGTCCAGCGCGGCCGGCGCATCACCGAGGACGTTCTACGCTTCACGCGGGCCGCCGCAGCGCCGGCGCTCATCTCCATCAACGTCGACGAATGGCTTGCCGGAATTGCGTCGGAACTTCAGGAGCTCGCCACTCCTCATGTATCGGTGCGCATCGAGTGCACCGCGCCGGGTCTGCACGTGATCGGCGACCCTGGGCAGCTTCATCAGGTGATCACCAACCTCGCCATCAACGCCAACGACGCGATGCCGAGGGGTGGAGAGATCCGGATCGCCGCCGGGAGTTGTCCCGTGCCGGCAGGATGGCCTTCGCGGGAGGCCTGCGCCGAGATTACAGTCAGCGATACGGGATCAGGCATGTCGGCCGAGACCGCGGCACATGCATTCGAACCGCTCTTCACGACCAAGAAACGTGGCGGCACGGGACTCGGTCTCTCCGTCGTCCAGAAAATCGTCAGAGCGCACGGCGGTGAGATTTCGTTCGAGACGAACGAGGGCAAGGGAACGACCTTTCGTATCCGGCTCCCGGCGCGCTATGAAACCATCCGCCCCAGCGATACGGTAACCGAGAGCCGTTCCTTCGCGCCCCGCCGCATTCTCCTCGTCGAAGACGACGTTGCCGTGGCTGCTGGACTGGCAGACCTGCTTCGGTCCTACGACATGACCGTCGACGTCGTTCACAGTGGAAGCGCTGTGGTCGAAGCCGTCGGCAGGTTTCATCCGGACATCATCGTCCTCGATGTGGGCCTTCCGGATCGCGACGGAGTGGCCGTGTTCGGCGACGTCGCAACTTCGTATCCGCGACTGCCGGTGCTCTTCTCCACCGGCCACGCCGACGAGGCGCGCCTGGAAGGCCCCCTCTCGCGCAGTAACGTGGGATTCCTCAGAAAGCCGTACCCGGTGGAAACACTACTCGATCAGATCGAGCATCTGATGGAAGGGTGAGTGACGGGGAGTGACGCGTGACGAGTGTTGTGACGAGTGACGAGTGACGGGTGTCGCACGTCATCCTGAGGCGCGGAGACGCCGAAGGACCTCAAAATACGATTCACGTCGTCTGAGGCCCTTCGCCGTCTTCGCGGCTCAGGGTGACGTGGAGGCGGACATGTCACTCGTAACCCGTCACTCGCCACCGTCACGTTCTACGCATGCACGCCGGGGGCTTCGCGGCCGGTGCGTTCTACGTACTCGGTGTACGAGCCGCCGTAGGTGAGGGGGCCGTCGTGTTCGTCGCCGGCCAGCTCGAGCACGCGGTTCGCAAGGCCGCGCAGGAACGTGCGGTCGTGGGAGACGAAGAGCATCGTCCCTTCGAACTTCGTCAGCGCTTCGACCAGCATCTCCTTGGTGGCGAGATCGAGATGGTTCGTCGGCTCGTCGAGGATCAGGAAGTTCGGCGGGTCAAGCAGCATCCTGGCCATGACCAGCCGTGACTTCTCGCCGCCCGAAAGCGAGCGGATCTTCTTGTCGACGTCGTCGCCGGAGAACTGGAAGGCCCCCAGGAGGCTGCGCAGCACCCCGATGCTCTCGAGCGGGTAATCCTTCTGGATCTGCTCCCATACCGTCAGGTCCGCATCGAGAAGATCGAGAGACTGCTGCGCGAAGTACCCGACCTTCAGGCTCGCTCCCAGGCGCACGGTTCCGTCATCCGGCGCGACGGTGCCGGCGACGAGTTTCAGCAGCGTCGACTTCCCGGCGCCGTTCTTTCCCATGACCGCCCAGCGCTCGCCGCGGCGGACATGAAAGTCGAAGTCGTCGTAGATCGTTTTGCGCCCATAGGCCTTCGACACTCCATCGAGCATCACCACGTCGTCGCCGGATCGGCTGGGGGAGCGGAAGTCGAACTTCACCACCTTCCGTTTCTTCGGCGGCTCGACCCGCTCGATCTTGTCGAGGGCTTTGATGCGGCTCTGAACCTGGGCAGCCTTCGCCGCGTGGGCGGTGAATCGCTCGATGAAGCGCTGTTCCTTTGCGAGCTTCGCCTGCTGCCGCGCGTACTGCGCTTCCTGATTCGCTTCGCGCAGCTCGCGCTCACGCACGTAGAAGTCGTAGTCGCCCGAATAGGTGACGATGTCTCCCTCGTCGATCTCGATGATCTTGGTGACGATGCGGTTCATGAAGTCGCGGTCGTGGGAGGTCATGAGGATCGTCGCCGTGCTGTCGTGCAGGAATCGCTCGAGCCACACGATCGACTCGATGTCGAGGTGGTTCGTCGGTTCGTCGAGCAGCAGCACGTCGAACCGTCCCAGAAGGATCTTCGCCATCGAGACGCGCATCTTCCAACCGCCGGAGAGAGCGCCGACGTCCCCGTCGATCTGGCTGTCTTCGAATCCGAGGCCGCCCAGCACTTCGCGGGCGCGCGCTTCGAGCTCGTAGCCGCCGTGATCCTGGTACTCCTCCTGGACGTGGCCGAAACGGTCCAGGACCTTGTCGTAGTCGGGGCGGGACGGGTCTCCCATCGCATGCTCGAGCTCCATGAGCTCGTGATGCAGATCGCCGAGCCGTCCGCTGCCCGCGATCGCTTCCTCGAGAACGCTGCGGCCGCTCATCTCGTCCACTTCCTGGCGGAAGTGCCCGATGGTCATCTTCTTCGGCACGGCCACCACGCCGTCATCGGCGGTCTCTTCACCCGTGATCATCCGGAAAAGCGTCGACTTGCCGGAGCCGTTGGGACCGACGAGCCCCGCCTTTTCGCCCGGGTTGAGCTGGAAGGACGCCTCCACGAGGAGCACCTGCCTGCCGTATTGCTTGCTGACGTTGGAAAACGAGATCATGCGGGGCCTCTGAACGCCCGCCGCCTTCAATCTGTTCCGGCGTGCGCTACCATTCGGGATACTCAAAGTGAACATCGAACGGTTCTCCGGCCTGGTCGGGGAGATCCATCGCGCCGCCCTCGAGCCCGAGCGATGGCCGGATGTCATGCGGTCGATCTCCGACGCCCTCGGCGCCACGATCTCCGGCCTCGTCCTCCGCGATCTCGCCACCGGGACGTTTCCCTTCGGCGCGCTCGATCCCCGCTCACCCGCGGCCGCGCTCGACGCCTACCGCGATTACTACGGCGCGATCGATCTGCTCGCCGCGGAAGCAGCGCGGAGGCCGGAGGGTGACGTCATCACGCATCGGGAACTGCTGGTCCGGCCCGATGTCCGCCGCAGCGAAGTCTGGAACGATTTTTACCTTCGGTGGCAGTTCGAACACCTGATCGGCGCTTATGCGCTCAACGACGATCGATATACCGCCTCGCTTGTCGTGTACCGCGATGGGGGCCCCGACGAGTTCAGCGCGGATGACTACCGAACGATGGCGCTGATCGTCCCCCACGTGACCACCGCTCTTCGCACGTGGCTGCGGCTTCGGGAGGCGGAGGGCCGCGTGGCGGGCCTTGCCGCCGCGCTGGACTCGCTCCTCACAGGGATCATCCTTCTCGACCGCGCCCGCCGAGTGGTCTGGATGAACCTGCATGCCCACGCCATCGTTGCGCGGCGCGACGGGCTCGCCGTTCACGATGGCCACCTGGTCGGGGCGAACCAGGCGCAAACGAACGCGTTACGGTCGATCCTCTGCAGCATGGACACGCCCAATCGTCATGCCACTCTGGCCCGCCCCTCGGGGTCGGCGCCGCTCCTCGTCACGGCACTCCGTGCGTCCGCCGATGCGTTTCCCGGTTCGGCAGCGGAATCGATGGTTCTCATCTCGGATGGATCGCATGCCGGTAGCGGGCTGGACAATTATCTGCGGCACGTCTGGAAACTGACGAAAGCCGAGGCCGCCCTGGCGTGTGCGATTGCCGACGGAAAGTCGCTTCAGGAAGTTTCGGACGCGACGTCGGTGAGCATCGAGACTCTTCGCAGCCATCTGAAAAGAATCTTTCACAAGGTGGGTGCGCACAGTCAGTCGGATCTCGTCCGGCTCATCCTCAGCACGCCCGTGGCCAGGCTTCACCGCGTGTCGATGGAGAAGATGTAGAGCCGCTGCATCGGCATCGACTCGACGATCTCCACGAGTCGAAACCCACCGGGCACCCATTCGCGCAACACCTGCTCCTTCGTCATGCGATGCGCGGGGCTGATGTGGGAGGTGGTCTCGCGGTATTCGACCAGCGCGACGCGCCCCGATGGTTTGAGAGCTTTGCGAAAGGCGGCGAGCATCGGGTCGGGCTTCTGGAGCTCGTGATACACGTCGACCAGGAGGATCCAGTCGAACGTCGCGTCAGGCAGCTTCGGATCCGATTCCTCGCCGAGAACGGGAATGACGTTCGTCAGCCCTTCAGCCGCGGCTTTCTCTTTGATACCGCATTTCGATCTTCCTCCTCTCAACGCCCCCTCATCCGGCCTTCGGGGCGCAATCCCGTTTCTCCCCTCAGGCACGTCGCCCGGCTCACTTCAAGCGCGCGGTCCAGTTCGAAACGACGACCGCGTTCGGCGATTGCAGTTCCGTCATCGTGTTCACCAGAAACCGCTGGCCGTCTGGTGAGACGTCGAAAGCTCTCGCCTGGAGACGTGGGGTGATCGCGAAGAGTGCTTTTGTCTGGCCGATGGTCACGTCTTCTCCGGTGTGCTCGATGGCGACGGACGTGATCCGGTTGAGCAGGTCGAGATACAGGATCTCGCGGCCATCGTGATTCCAGCGCGGCAGCATTCCGCCCGTCGCGGAGATCTGCCATCTCTGAGTTGGATCGGAAGACGACATCACAAAGATCTGGAACTGCCCGTTCTGGCTCGACTGGAACGCAATGAGCTTCCCGTCAGGCGAATACTCGGGGGCAGCTTCAACGCCGGCTTCCTGCGTGAGCACCTCCGGTGTGCTCTTCGGCTGGATCGGGTAGCGGAGGATCTTTGCCTGACGGTTCTCGGCGAGAAGGTATTTCCCATCCGGCGAAACGCTTCGCACCAGAGGGTACTGCACCGTCTCGGCGAGCTCCGTATCGCCTCCGCCCGACACACGACGGGCCCTGATGGTTCCTTTGGCGTTGCTTGCTACGTCGAAGTAGATCGTCGATCCGTCAGGTGAGAAGGCGGCCGTGCCCGCCCACGCCTGGTTGAGAGGAAATCGCGTGCGCGTTCCCCGCGCGTGATCGAGAACCCAGATCTCGCGCTGCGGGTCGCCGAGGGAAACTGCGATCTTGTCGCCCTTCGGCGAAAGCTCGATATCCCAGTACGACGCCGGCTCGGCAACGACGCCGAGATCCTTTCCGCTGCGATCGATCCAGCGCAGTGTCGAAAGGGCTGCCACGCGGCCGGTGTGGTAGACGAGCAGCCCGGTCTCACTCGCGGAGACGGCACCGCGCCAGATGCCTCCATCGTTGAGCGCATTGTTGGCGATCACCGCGGGCTCTCCCTCGAACACTCCCGTCTCCGACATGCGCTGCGCCATGAGGGTCTGATCGCGCGCGAAAAGCAGATACCCGGACGCGTAGATGGCGTTCGAAGTCGCTTTCAGCAGGAGGCGGGGCTTCCCGCCTTCGGTCGATGCGACATAGATCCCGTTCTCTCCACCGGTGGGAGCCTGATGGTTCGCCGCAAGATAGAGGAAGTGTTTCCCGTCCGGCAGAAACCACGGCCAGCGGTGGGTCGAATGCGTGGACGGCTCGAGCACAGTTACCGGAACGGGCTCACCACCGGTCGAGCGTACGCGGAAGATCGCATTCTGGGTGTCCGCCGTGAAGATGATCGTTCCGTCCCTGCTCCACGAGCCTCCCCGCGCCGCGGGAGCCTGAACGATGGTGACCGGCGCTCCACCCGACACATCGACGCGCTTCATCGATCCCAGCGCGAAGAACCCGATGTGCCGGCTGTCAGGTGACCAGAAGGGGAACGACCCCCCTTCGGTGCCACTGACCGGTTTCGCCTCGCCCGTGGCGATCGTCCGGAGCCAGAGCTGCGTCGTCGCCGCGGCGGCCACGGAGTAAACCACCATCGTTCCATCCGGAGAGACCACGGCCGCACCCGACTCGTCGCCGACCGCGTTGAACCGGGTTCCTTCGGGTTCGGAGATGTCGAAAACAGCAGTCTGTTCTGCTTTGCGCCAGGCTTTGGAGTAGAGCCATCCGGTGGCGAGAAGTCCGATCGCGAGCGTGGCAGCCAGCGACCACGCCAGCCGTTCGCGCGATCGCTGCCGCGCGACCGTCGGTGCCGCCACTCCGGCCTGCGACCCGACCTCGGAAATCCAGCGCAACTGCTCTGCGACGTCGTGCGCGCTCTGCCAGCGATCGTCGGCCCGTTTGGCCAGGCACCGGGCGACGACATGTTCGAAGGCGGGCGGCGTGAGCGGCTGGATCGATGCGAGCGGTTTCGGATCCTGCGAGACGATCGCCGCGATCAGCGATGTCTTCGTCGTGCCGTCGAATGCGCGCCGGCCGGTGGCCATCTCATACAGGAGCGCGCCGAGGGCGAAGATGTCGGTGCGAGGGTCGGCCTCGAGCCCTTCGAGCTGTTCCGGAGCCATGTACTGGAACGTCCCCAGGATCATTCCTTCTTTTGTCAGAGGCTTGTGTTGCGTTGCGCCATCGGCGCCGACGTCGATCGCCGAGTGTTTGGCGAGCCCGAAATCCAGCAGCTTCGCACCCGAGTGGGTCAGCATGATGTTCGCCGGCTTCAGGTCGCGATGCAGAATTCCTGAGCGATGCGCGCGGTCGAGCGCCTCGGCGATCTGCGATCCGAAGCGGAACACCTCGCTGAGAGGAAGCGGCCCGCGTGCGATGCGGTCGGCGAGGGTCTCACCCTCCAGCAGCTCCATCACGAGATAGCTCGTGCCCGAGTCCTCGCCGATGTCGTGCAGCCTGCAGATGTTCGGATGGTCGAGCTGCGAGATCGTCTTCGCCTCGCGCTCGAACCGGATTCGAAACTGCGCGTTGTCCGCGAACTCGGCCGGGAGCACCTTGATGGCGACGGTGCGATCGAGCCGCGTGTCACGAGCCCGAAAGACTTCGCCCATGCCTCCGGCGCCTATGCGCGCAAGGATTTCGTACGGGCCAAGCCTGCTGCCTGTGGAGACGTCCATCAAATGGTGTGCGCGCGGATTATCTCATTTACCATGCGCGGGACCATGACAGAACGTGTCGCGCGCATACGCGCCCTGACTTTGCTCGCCGCCGTCGAGCTTCTGGCCATGGGGCTCTGGTTCGGCGTTTCTGCCGTTGCGCCGCAGATCGTCGCGGAGTGGAGGCTCGACAATCGCGCTGCCTCGTGGCTCACCCTCGCCGTGCAGCTCGGCTTCGTCGCCGGAACGCTGGTGAGCGCGACGCTCAATCTTCCCGACATCATCCGCCCCCGCCACCTCGTCGCACTCTGCGCCATCCTCGGGGCAGGGGCGAACGCGCTGCTCGCGTGGGGCGTGTCGTCGCTCGCGCCTGCGCTCATCCTCAGGTTTCTGACCGGTCTGTTCCTCGCGGGCGTTTATCCGCCGGGGATGAAGCTCATCGCGACCTGGTACAAGTCGGGACGCGGGTTCGCGCTGGGCGTGCTCGTCGGCGCGCTCACGCTGGGCAAGGCATCTCCCTACCTGGTCAACGCGTTCGGATCGGCGAACTGGCGCGTCAACGTCGCGATCGCCTCGGTTCTGGCCACGGTCGCGGCCATTCTCGTCGAGCGGTTCGTGCGGGAGGGACCGCACGCGCTCCCGAATCAGCCGTTCGACATCACGCAGGTGACGAAAGTCTTTTCGAATCGCGGCGTGCGGCTCGCAAACTACGGTTACTTCGGTCATATGTGGGAGCTCTATGCCATGTGGGCGTGGGCGCCGGTGATGATTCGCGCCAGCCTCGTTGCCAGCGGCGATTCGCCGGTGCTGGCCGAAGTAGCATCGTTCGTCGTGATCGGAAGCGGCGCGATCGGGTGCGTGGCCGCGGGCCTGCTCGCCGACCGCATCGGCCGCGCGGAGATCGCATCCGCGGCGATGGCCATCAGCGGCGCATGCTGCGTCGTGACCGGCTTCTTCTTCGGCGGCAGCGCCTGGGCTCTGCTCCTGATCGCCGCGATCTGGGGTGCCTCGGTCGTCGCCGATTCGGCGCAGTTCTCCGCGTGTGTGACGGAGCTCGGCGATCCGCGCTACATGGGAACCGCGCTGACGCTCCAGACGTGCATCGGTTTCCTGATCACCACCGTCTCAATCGGCATCATGCCCCGCGCCGTCGAGCTCCTCGGCTGGCGCTTCGCATTCTCGATCCTCGCTGCCGGACCGATCCTCGGCATCATCGCGATGCTGAGATTGCGGGCGACGACAGCGAAACAGACGATCCGCTGAAGACCAGTTCCGTCCCGGGATGGTCGAGAAACTCGACCGTATCGAGCGCGACGAAGCGCCGCCCGCCGAACCGTTCCTGCAGGGGAGCGGACAGAGAAGCCGGCACCGTGCCGTGGACCTCATCCTTTTCGAACAGATCCTCCTGCAGCGGCGGCATCTCGTCGAGTCCCCATGCGCCGGGATCGGGATTCGCGACGATGACCGTGTATTCGGCGCTCTCGCCATCCACGCTGTAGCGAAGGCGCGCCAGGCCATCGCGCCAGGCGAGCTCGTACGATCCATGGCCGGCGTGTGGCTCATCGACCACCTCGTCGACGAATCCCCAGAACCGATCGGCCCGCCTGCGGGCAACGACGATCGTCCGATGCCTCGACTGTCCCTCGGGCGCGAGCACCAGCACGAGCCGTTCGACGCCGTCCTCCCCGCGAGGAAGAATCGTCAGTGAGATCTCGCCGCGCTCCAGCCCCCTGATCATGAATCGGGTTGTTGCATGTACCGCGCCGCCGCTGAAGATCGAATGAAGAATTTCGAGGGAAGAATGAAAAATGAAGAATTTCAAACTTCTTCATTCGAAATTCGAACTTCTTCATTCAACCCCGGCGCGGGCAGGATGGCGTTACGCGACGGTATGACTACATGAACGTCAACACGTAAATCTCCACCACCGTCGCCAGGATGAATCCTGTCAGCAGGGCCACGTACGCGTAACGCAGGAAGCGGTACTTCTTGCGGTGGAGGTAGACGCCGAGGGAGTAGAGGTCGCGGACGGCGGCCTCGTAGACGGATTGGTCGCTCGTGATGATCTGCTCGACCGCGTGCATGAACTCGTCCTCGGTCATGTCGGCGAAGTGGCCGAAGAAGAGAAGATTGCGGCGGCCCTTGCGCTTTGCGAAGGACGGCAGCACGGCGACGACGGCCAGCACGAGTGAGACGAGACAGGAGAAGGCGAGGGTCAGCAGCGCCGAGCGAAGTTGCGGATCCCCCGAACGGCTGAGCGCGATGGTGAGGACGATCGAAGAGACGGTGATGAGGATGCTGGCCTTCGTGTCGGCCATGGTGCTGAGCTGGACGTGGTGCTGCTGGGCGGTGCGCAGGAGCGTATCGACCGTTTGGCGACCACGGACGTCCTTGAAATGGCGCGGTTTGGCTTCCACGTGAAGAAGGGTCTCTTCGCCGATCACCTTTTGATTTTACGTCGAATTAACATAGCGGCCATGAGACTGCTGATGGCCACCTTGCTTCTGCTGGTCACACTTCCGGTAGCCGCTGCGGAGAATTTCGTTCCCATCTCGGTCTGGTACGGCGGAGGGAAGGCGCGGGCGCCGATGCTCGAGCGCGATCCACGCGCGAAACAGGAGCGGTGGCGCTCTGACCTCAAGCAGATCAAGTCCCTCGGATTCAACACGATCCGGGCCTGGATCGACTGGGCCAGTGCCGAGCCGAAGGAAGGGGAGTTCAACTTCGACACACTCGACGTCCTGGCGGATCTGGCGCGGGAAGAGGGACTGCGCATGATGGTGCAGGTCTACTCCGAGACCGCGCCGGACTGGGTGGGGGAGAAGTTTCCCGACTCGCACTTCGTGTCGATCAGCGGCGACGTGATGCCGAACGAAGCATCGCCCGGCTACTGCATCGATCACGGCGGCGTGCGCGGGAACATCCTCGGTTTCTACGACGCCCTGGCGAAGAAGATGAAGACCAAGCCGGCGTTCTTCGGCTGGGATCTGTGGAGCGAGCCGCTGATCATCAGCTGGGGCTACGCGTATTACCTCTCGTCGCCGGAGTTCTGCTTCTGCCCGTATACACAGGCGCGCTTCCGCGACTGGCTGAAGAAGAAGTACGTGACGCTCGATGCGTTGAACGTGGCGTGGTACCGCCGCTTCGAATCGTGGGAACAGGTCAGGCCGAACCGTCTCAGCACGATCCTGTCGTATACGGACTTCATCGACTGGCGCATGTTCATCCTCGACAAGCTGCAGGAGGATCTCGCGGCGCGCTACCGGACGGTGAAGGCGGTACTGCCGGATCATGTGGCCACGAGTCACGCCGGCGCGCCGTCGCTCTTCACGTCGCCCCTCAACCCTTACGGATCGCCCGATGACTGGATGATGGCCGACGTCGTCGACTACTACGGCACGTCGTTCTATCCGAAGCATTCGTTCCCCGTTGGACGGGATTCCGCGTGGCGAGGTGCCCTCCTCGATTTCGCGCGTTCATCGCACGGGGACCGCGGCTTCTACATCGGTGAGCTGCAGTCCGGCTTCGGGACGATCGCACTGCGCATCAGCTCCACCGTGACGCCGGCGGACGTGCGCATGTGGATGTGGAGCTCTCTCGCGCGCGGCGCGAAAGGGGTCAACGTATATGCGTGGTACCCGATGAGCTCCGGATACGAATCCGGGGGCTACGGTCTGATCAATCTCGACGGCACGATTACCGAACGTGCGCGGTGGGCGGGCAATGTGGGGAAAGTCGTCGACGCGAACCAGCAGCTCTTCCTGAACGCGAAACCGGTGAAGGCGGAGGTGGCGATCGTCTACAACCCGCTGTCGTACATGGTCGGCGGGCGGCGTCCGCCGTACTCGATGGGCGCGCAGGGGGAGTCGGCAGTCATCGAGCGCAACTCGATGCTCGGCACCTACCGGGCGCTTTTTCCCTCGTCGGTGCCGGTCGACTTCCTCCACATCAATGATCTCGCCGCTGGAAAGGCCAATCACTACAAGCTGATCTACGTGCCCTATCCATTGATGATCGACGCGCCTGCGGGACGCGCGATGCGCGAGTACGTTCGTCAGGGCGGATCGCTTGTGAGCGAGGCACGGCTGGCCTGGAACGACGATCGAGGCCGAGCCACCGAGGTCATTCCCGGCTTCGGACTCCACGAGGTCTGCAACTGCCGCGAGACGGCGATCCAGCAGTCGCCGACCGGGAAGACGGAGATGAGCATGGCCGCCGACTTCGCGGGGCTGAAGCGAGGGGAAACGCTGCGCGGCTCGCTGTACCTGGAGACCCTCGAACCTCTCTCGCCGGCAGCAACGGTGGTCGCGCGTTTTGGCGATGGATCGCCGGCGATCGTCAGCTCGACCTTCGGGAAAGGCAAGATGCTCACGATCGGCACCTTCCTCGGCACCGCCTTCGAAGCCGACCGCGACGAGATTCTCGGGCGCTTTCTCCGGGGACTGGTGGACTGGGCAGGCGTGAAGAACCCGGTCGAGGCGGGCGACCCCGATATCGAGATCCGGATGCTGCAGAGCGGCAACGAGCGGCTGGTGTTCGTCTTCAATCACGCGGAGGCGCCAAAGACGGCAAAGTTCGCGCTGGCACTTACCGGTCGCGTGCGCGATGTGGAGACGGGGGCCGCCGTGGACGCGATTTCTGAAGGGGGGCGACTGCGGATTTCGCGGGAGATGCCGGGCAATGGGGTGGCCGTGTTCGCGGTGAAGTAGTGGAGCGCGGGCGACCTCGCCCGCGGCGTGTGGGGGGGGGGCGGGCGCGGGTGACGGAAATGTTGAATGTTGAGTGTTGAATGTTAAAAGGCTTTCAACATTGAACATTGAACATTGAACATTGAACATTCAACATTGAACATTCAACATTGAACATTCAACATGCCGGTTCGTCCCTCGAGGCTCACGCGTCTGTACCAATCGGTAGAGGCGTAAACTCTTCCCCATGCTCCCCATCCTGGCCGGGCTGGCCGCCATCCTGACGGCGGCGCTCGCGTTCGCCGTTGCCAAACGGCATGCGCGGAAGCTGCACCATTCACGGCGGATCCGCATCGACCGGTTCAAGCTGAAGCGGCGGCACGCGGACATCGAGCTGGAGGTATTTGGTTCGCGCGAGGTCGTGCACGCCGTGCAGGCTTACGCGAAGGAGCATCACGTCTCCACGGAAGAAGCGACGCGCCAGGCGAAGACTTACCTGCGCGAGATCGTCCCGAAGTTCAACCTGCTCGCGTACTACCGGATCGGCGCGCCGGCGGCACGGGCGATCATGAACTTCTTCTACCGGGTCGTGGTGGAGCGCAAGCCGATCCGCGACTTCAATGCGCGCGCATCGAAGGGGACCGCGGTGGTGTATGTGATCAACCACCGATCGAATGCCGACTACGTTCTCGTCGCGCACATGCTGTTCAAATTCATCTCGCTGTCGTACGCGGTCGGGGAGTGGGCGAGGGTGTGGCCGCTGAACCATCTCTTCAAATGGTTCGGCGCCTACTTCATCAGGCGCCGCTATCGGGAGCCGCTGTACCACGCCATCCTGTCGAAGTTCGTGCAGACGATCACCAGCCACGGCGTGACGCAGGGAATCTTCATCGAAGGAGGGCTTACGCGGGACGGTGCGTTCCAGAAACCGAAGCTGGGAATGCTCGACTACATCGTCAGCGCGAAGCAGAACCCCGACTTCACGGCGCCGCTTTACATCATTCCGACGGCGATCAACTTCGATCGGGTCCTCGAGGATCGCCACCTCAGCGAAGAGCTGGTGGGGAAGGAGGAGCGGTCGACGCGGATGGAGAAGCTGCGCACCACATCCGGTTACCTGTTCAAGAATTTCTTCCGGAGCGTCTTCCGCCGCTTCAAGAGGTACGGATACGCGATCGTGACGTTCGGCACGCCGGTGTCGGTGGACGATTTCGCCCGCGGGCACCCGGCGCTCCTCGCAGAGACGTTCGAGGAGCGGAAGCCGGAAATGCAGCGCCTGGCCGAGACAGTCATGGACGAGATCTCCGCCGCGCTCCCGATCACGCCGGTGACGCTCGTGGCGCGCATCTTTGCCGACCATGCCGGTCGTACCGAGATCTCGGAGCAGGAAATCGTTGCGGCGATCGATGCTTACCGGTCGAAATGGGCGCACCGCGTCTGGCTCATGCGCGAGCGCAGCGCCTCGGACATCTGGCGCGCGGCCCGAGACATCCTCGTCCTCCGCCATCACATCGAGGTGGTCGTCGGCGGATGGCGATGGAGCCCCGGCGAGATACCGCTCCGCAGTTACTATGCGAACTCACTACTGACCTTCGAAGAGGTCAAATCGCGGGGATGGCCCGAACGAAAGCGTGAATCGCATCTGATTGACAGTTCTCATCACGCTCCTTTGACGCCGGGACGGGTACAACCGGAGGCGTGAAACGACCCGACCTCCGCACCGTTGCCCGCTATTTCCTCTCTCCTCCTCTTGCCGGCTTCGCCAACGGCCGTGCCGTGCGCATCGTCGACCTCTCCATCAAGGGCGCGCGCATCGAGCTCGTGGAGCAGTTCACGCCCGGCGAATCGGTCTTCCTCGTGATCGTCTCGAATCGCGGGGAGATCACCGTCCCCGGTACCATTCTCTGGTGTGAGATCGATACCCTGCTGATGGAGAACATTCACGATCGCTATCTGGCAGGCGTCGCCTTTGCGCATGCCAGCACGACGGTCGATGCACTTCTCGATGAGCTCTGCGGACACGATTGTGCCTATCGCATCGAAGACTTCCGCGATCACGATCGCTATCGCGTGACCGCGCCGCTCACCGGAAGCCTCGGTGAGATCGCTCCCGTATCCATCCTCGATATCTCCATTCGTGGGGCGCGGATCGCCAGCGAAGGGAAGATCCCGACCGGCGCAGGAGGTCAGCTCCGGTTCCAGGTCGACGACGAGAGCGGTCCGACCGATGTCTACGCGAAGGTCATGTGGAGCACACCCTCGATCTCCGGCGGCGAACAGGCCGGCCTGCTGGTCAGCGGCGAGGACGAGGCCATGCGCCGCGCCATCCATCGCCTCTGCGTTCGAGGAGAGGCAAGGATCGACCTCGACTCGCTGCGCCGAAAATTCGATTCGATGCGCACGCACTCCGAGCGGCAGCACGTCGCCGGCTGACGGCCTCCCCCATTTGGGTGACGCCAAGTTCCTCAGGGCCGCGTAAAAAAGTGGCTTATGAATACCGACTACCCGTATCACCTCGTTCTGGAGTGCCTTGCCGTGGGCGCGATCATCGCCGACCATCAGGGTCATCTCCTGTACGCGAACGCCTCGGCGAGGAATCTCCTTGAAAAAGGAGTTTTCACGAAGGATGCAGCGCGCCTGACGGACCACCTTCGCTACCGCGCGCGGCGCGATGGTGTCGAGCGACTGACGTGCGGGGACGGGCTGGTGCACGCGGCCTTCACGACGACGGGGTCGCTGACGATCGTCCTCATTTACTCGCCTCCGCGCGATCCGGAGCGTCTCGGCGCTGCGCTGGCCGAGGTGTATGGACTGACACCGCAGGAGCGGAGGCTCGCGATCGCGATCTATGACGGGCTGTCGCTGACCGAAGCGGCGAAACTGATCGATATCGAGGTCTCCACGGCGCGCACGCATCTCAAGAACATCTTCACCAAGACGCGCACCCGCCGGCAGGCCAGCCTGGCGCTGCTCATCGCTTCGTGTGCGGCCGCGTCGTCCACGCTTCCGCTGCGCGCGATGCCCGAGCGCGAACTCGACACTTCACCCTTCAGCCTTTCGGCGTAGGTGGAGCGCGGGCGACCTCGCCCGCGCCTTCCACTATGGTGCGACGACTGCGCGGGCGAGGCGCCGCTCCGCTTTTTGATACACTCCGCGCCGTCGCGCGCCGCGCGTTTTTCCTACCTTGCGGCGGCGGGGAAGATCATGCCGCACAATACTTTCGATACGCTCGACACCTTCGACCTAGGCAACGGCCGCAAAGGCCAGTTCTACTCGCTTCCCAGACTCGAGAAGGGGGGTGTCGGCCCGATCTCGAAGCTGCCCGTGAGCATCCGCATCGTCCTCGAATCCGTCCTGCGCAACGCGGATGGCAGAAAGATCACCGAGAACGACGTGAAGTCGCTCGCGAACTGGGGCGCCACCGCTGAACGGACCGAGGAGATCCCGTTCATGGTCGCGCGGGTGCTGCTGCAGGATTTCACGGGAGTGCCCCTCCTCGTCGATCTCGCGGCGATGCGCTCCGCCGCGGCGCGCCTCGGCCGCGACCCGAAGATCATCGAGCCCCTCGTTCCCGTGGACCTCGTCATCGACCATTCGGTGCAAGTCGATTACTTTGCCCGTCCCGACGCTCTCGACCTCAACATGGAGATCGAGTTCAAGCGCAATCAGCAGCGCTACCAGTTCCTCAAGTGGGGGATGCAGGCGTTCAACGGATTCAAGGTCGTTCCTCCGGGCATCGGCATCGTCCACCAGGTCAACCTCGAATACCTCGCACGCGGCGTGATGGAGAAAGACGGCGTGTGGTATCCCGACACGCTCGTCGGCACCGACTCGCACACGACGATGATCAACGGCCTGGGCATCGTGGCGTGGGGCGTCGGCGGCATCGAGGCCGAAGCGGGCATGCTCGGCCAGCCCGTGTACTTCCTCACGCCGGATGTCATCGGCGTCCACCTGAGCGGCGAGTTGCGTGAAGGCGTGACCGCCACGGACCTCGTTCTGACGATCACCGAGATGCTGCGCAAAGCGAAAGTGGTCGGCAAGTTCGTCGAGTACTTCGGCGAAGGTGCCGCGTCGCTCTCGCTCGCGGACCGCGCCACGATCGCGAACATGGCCCCGGAGTACGGCGCCACGATGGGCTTCTTCCCGATCGACGAGGAATCGCTGCGTTACCTGAAGCTCACCGGCCGTTCGGAAGAACAGATCAACGCGATCCGCAACTATTACAAGGCCCAGGGACTGTTCGGCATCCCGCTCAAGGGACAGATCGCATACACGAAGGAGCTCGAGCTCGACCTGGCCACGGTGAAATCGAGCGTGGCCGGACCCAAGCGTCCGCAGGACCGCATCAAGCTCACGGAGCTCAAGCAGAAGTTCATCAATGAGCTCCAGGCCGATGCGCCGCTCGGCTACGGCAAGAAGGCTTCGGAGATGGATCGCGCGGCGAAGATCGCGAAGCGCAGCCACGGCCGCGTCACTGCCGGCGGCGGCGAGCAGGACTCTGCGACCATGCCCGGCCAGTCCAGGGCCATGAACACCAGCGAAGTGACCGAGACGGAAATGGTCAACAACCGTCCGACGCCGGACCGTCTGTCCGCGAAGGTCGCGGAGCAGGATCTTTCGGCCGCGGCGGCCGAGCTCCACCACGGCGACGTGCTGATCGCGGCGATCACGTCGTGCACGAACACGTCGAACCCCAGCGTCATGCTCGCGGCAGGAATCCTCGCGAAGAAGGCCGTGGAGAAGGGGCTGAGCGTCTCTCCCGTCGTCAAGACTTCGCTCGCTCCGGGATCGCGGGTCGTGACCGAGTACTACAGGAAGAGCGGTCTCGACCGGTACCTCAACCAGCTCGGCTTCCACACCGTCGGTTACGGCTGCACCACGTGCATCGGAAACTCCGGTCCACTCGATCCCCGCATCGAGGACGCGCTGGTCAAGAACGACATCATCGCGGCGTCGGTCCTCTCCGGCAACCGCAACTTCGAAGCGCGCGTCCATCAGTCGATCAAGGCGAACTTCCTCATGTCGCCGCCGCTCGTCGTGGCATTCGCGCTCGCGGGCCGCGTGGACATCGACATGATGCACGACGCGATCGGCGCGGGCCCGGACGGCGAAGGTGTGTTCCTCAGGGACATCTGGCCGACGATGGCCGAGATCCGGAGCGCCATGGAGTCGGCGCTCGATCCTGCCGACTTCCGCCGTCTTTACGCGAGCTTCGCCGAGGAGAATCCGCTCTGGAACGAGATTCCGACGACCCCCGGTCTTCTCTATCAGTGGGATGCCGAGTCGACGTACATCCAGGAGCCGCCGTTCTTCCTCGACGGTTTCAAAGCGCGGCCCGAGAAGCAGAAGGCCATCACCGCCGCGCGCGCCCTGGCGATCTTCGGTGACTCCGTGACCACCGATCACATCAGCCCGGCCGGCTCCATCAAGCCGAAATCGCCCGCCGGCCGCTATCTCGTCGAGAACAAGGTCAAAGTCGAGGACTTCAACAGCTACGGATCACGGCGCGGGAACGATCGCGTCATGACCCGCGGCACGTTCGCAAACGTGCGCATCAAGAACCTCATGGCGCCCGGAACCGAGGGTGGTGTGACACTGCACCAGCCGAGCGGGGAGAAGATGGATATCTACGACGCCGCCGTCCGTTATCAGAAGGAAGGCGCCGCCCTCGTCGTTTTCGCCGGCCATGAATACGGAACCGGCAGCTCCCGCGACTGGGCCGCGAAAGGGACGAAGCTTCTGGGCGTCCGCGCCGTCGTCGCGCAGAGCTTCGAGCGGATCCATCGCTCGAACCTCGTTGGCATGGGCGTGCTGCCTTTGCAGTTCGAAGATGGGACGAATGCTTCAACGATCGGACTTGACGGCACCGAGACCTTCGACATCGAAGGTGATGTGTCGAAACCGCGCGGCCGCGCGAAACTCGTCATTCACCGCAGGAACGGTGTGACGGATCGAGTGCCGGTGATCGTCCGGATCGACACGCCGATCGAGGTCGACTACTACGAGCACGGTGGCATTCTGCCGTTCGTGCTGAGACAGTTGACGGCGTAGGAAGCTCTTGCCGGTGGCATCCCGAGCGTAGCGAGGGACCTGGGTGTGCAAGGGGGCGCGAAGATCGATCTTTGTGCCGCCCGCCCCCCAGGTCCCTCGCTCACGCTCGGGATGACAGCGTTATCGCCCCATCATCCACGGGCTCGCCGGCACGGGCACCGGCTTCGGATTGATCTCCGCGAGCCGGTCCGCCAGGCCGTCGCGATTCTGCATCAGCACCTTCGCGTTGAAGAGGATGTAGCCGGTCGCGCCGCGCCGGGCGCGAATCTCGTGGATCTGCGCGATGATCTCGTCCGCACGCCACGCGTTTCCACGGCCGCTTCCCACCCGGTGGGCGCCGAGGCCGGGCCAGAGATGGCGGTTGTGGACGTTCTGTTGTTTCCACCAGCTGAGCAGGTCGGTGAAGCGCTGTTGTGGAGCATTGCGCGCCCAGTAGAGCTGCGGAGTGAAGTAGTCGACCCATCCCTCGCGCAGCCATTTCCGCCCGTCGGCGTAGATCTGTTCGTATGCGTCGAGCCCGCGCACGCTGCGCGGATGCCCGGGCCGCCAGATTCCGAAGGGCGAGATGCCGAACATCACGCGAGGCTTCTCTTCCTTGATGGCGCGGGCCACGTCCTGGATCAGGTTGTCGACGTTCTGGCGGCGCCAGTCCGCACGTGACAGGCCGCCCCCGTGGCGCATCCACGTCTCTTCATCGGGGAAGTCGGCGTTGTTCTCCGGATATGGATAGAAATAGTCGTCGAAGTGGATTCCGTCGACGTCGTAACGCCGGACGATGTCGCGCACCACATCGACGGCGCGCTGACGGACCTGCGGCTCACCGGGATCCATCCACAGGAAAGAGCCGTACGTGCGGACGAGCTCCGGATTGGCGACCGTCACGTGGGTCGAGGCTGCCGGCGTCGTCTCGGAGAGGCGCCGCGCGCGATAGGGATTGAGCCACGCGTGGAGCTCGAGCCCTCGGCGATGCGCCTCTTCCACCGCGAAGGCCAGAGGATCGTAAAACGGCTCGGGCGCTTTTCCCATCTCGCCGGTGAGGTACTCCGACCACGGCTCGATCGGAGACTCGTACAGCGCGTCCCCGCTCGGGCGGACGTGGAGGAGCGCCGCGTTGAGGTTGCTCGCCACCATCCGGTCGAAGATCGCGATCAGCTCGCGCTTCTGTTCGTCAGTGGACAGGCCCGGCCGGGAGGGCCAGTCGATGTTCCGGACCGATGCGATCCAGAGGCCTCGGAACTCGCGGGCGGGGGGAGGAGGGGTGCCGATATAGGCGCAGCTGCCGATCCATACTGCTAAGCCCGCCGCTAACGCCCGTGCTCTGAACGACATCTGCAATGAATTGTAACCTCTTCCTCGGCACGGCGTTCGCAGCAGGGACTGGCATGAGCAAACAAAACAACGCCAACCCCAACTTTTACAAGGATGGTGACCGCAACCATCAGGGCGAAGGCATCGTCCACGAGGAGCACAAAGAGCGGATGGCCGAGGACCGGAAGCACAAGTCAGAGGGGCGGGAAGGACAGCCGAACTTCATCCCCGGCGAAGCTCCCGTTGGTCAGAAGAAAACCGAAGAATGACGTCGCTTCACGAGCTCGAAGCGTCGGCGGGTGCCTTCTCCGTTTCGCGGCGGGGCACCCGCATGCCTTCGTCCCCGATCCGCAAGCTCGCGCCGCTCGCCGATGCGGCGAAGGCGCGTGGGACGAAGGTCTACCACCTGAACATCGGCCAGCCCGACATCGAAACGCCGGCCTGCATGCTCGACCGCCTCGGCCAGATGGTGTCGAAGGTGATCGAGTATTCGCCATCGACGGGCACACCTGAGTTCCTGCGCTCGATGCAGCGCTACTACGAACGCCGCCTGGGGCTGACGATCCCGCAGAACCAGATCCTGGCGACGACCGGGGGCAGCGAGGCGATCCTGTTCGCTTTCATGGCCTGCGCCGACGAAGGCGACGAGGTGATCGTCGTCGAGCCGTTCTACGCAAACTACGAAGCGTTCGCCACGATGGCGGGATTGAAAGTGGTTCCGGTGACCAGCCGCGGCCGCGACGGCTTTCACATGCCGCCGAGGCATGTGTGGGAACAGAAGCTGACGTCGAAGACGCGGTGCGTGATCATCTGCAATCCCGGCAATCCGACCGGAACGGTCTTCAGGCGGGAAGAGCTCCAGATGGTGGCCGGCTTCTGCCGCGACCACAACCTCTTTCTCATCTCTGACGAGGTCTATCGCGAATTCGTTTACGACGGGCAGAAGGCCACGAGCGTGCTGGAGCTCGATGACGTCGATCAGTTCGCGATCATGGTCGATAGCCTTTCCAAGCGCTACAGCGCCTGCGGCATTCGCCTCGGCGCGTTCGTGACGCGCAACTCGGAGATTTACAACGTCGCTCTGCGGATGGCGCAGGGGCGGCTGTCGCCGCCGGGCATCGCACAGTTCATGGCCGTCGGCGCGGAATCTCTCGGCGACGAGTACACGCGCGGAGTGGTGGAGGAGTATCAGAGGCGCCGCGATGTGATGTACGAAGGATTGACCTCCATTCCGGGCGTGTTCCTGCGCAAGCCGGAGGGCGCGTTCTACTGTATGGCCAAGCTGCCGGTGGAGAGCGCTGAGGATTTTGCGATCTATCTGTTGAGCGAATTCGAAGACCGAGGTGAGACCGTCATGGTCGCCCCCGGCGAAGGTTTCTATTCGTCGCCGCTCGGACGTGACGAGATCCGCATCGCCTACGTGCTCAAGGAGCCTGACCTGCGCAGGAGTGTGGAGCTGTTGCGGCTGGCGCTGGAGAGATACAGGAGCCGTTAGATTTTGGATTTTAGATTTTGGATTTTGGATTCGTTCGAGCCAAAATTGAATCCAAAATCCAAAATCTCATGAACTTCTGGCTGATGAAATGCGAGCCCGCCGCGTACACGATCGAGAATCTCGAGCGCGACGGAAAGACCAGCTGGGAAGGTGTCCGTAATTTCCAGGCTCGGAACTTCATCCGCGACGAGATGAAGGAAGGGGACAAGGTTCTCTTCTATGCGTCCAACGCCGATCCGTCCGGGGTGACCGGCGTCGCGAAGATCGTTCGCGCTGCGTATCCCGACAAGTTCGCGACGAAGAAGGGCCACAAGTATTTCGATCCCAGGGCCACGCCCGACGATCCGATCTGGTACATGGTCGACATCGCCTTCGTGGAGAAGTTCCCGGCGATCGTTTCACTCGACACCCTCAAAGCGACGAGAGGGCTGGAGGAGATGGGCGTCATCCGGAAGGGGAATCGACTGTCGATCCAGCCTGTGACCGCGCGCGAATTCGACATCGTGGTGAAACTTGGCCGTTCTGGAAGCCGTCAAGGCTGACATCACGCGCCTCGCTGTTGACGCCATCGTCAACGCCGCGAACGAATCCCTCCTCGGCGGCGGGGGAGTGGACGGTGCCATTCATCGTGCCGCCGGCCCCGAGCTCCTCGAAGAGTGCCGGCGCATCGGCGGCTGTCCGACCGGACAGGCGCGGATCACGCGCGGTTACCGGCTTCCCGCGAAGTTCGTCATTCATACCGTCGGACCGATCTGGCTCGGCGGAGACCGTGGAGAGCCAGAGCTCCTGGCGTCGTGCTATCGCGACAGCCTGCGTCTTGCAGAGGAGCACGGAGTGAAGACGATGGCCTTTCCGGCGATCAGCTGCGGGGTGTACGGGTATCCGGTCGCAGAGGCGACGGAGATCGCCGTGCGCGAGACCAGGAACGCGCCGGTCGAGCGGATCGTGTTCGCATGTTTCGGTGACGAAGTCTGGAACGCATATCGGAAGGCGCTCGCTTGAGCGCGCGCGCGGCCGCGTGGGCCGTTCATCTCTATACGGCGTCGGGACTGATCTTCGCGCTGCTCGCCGCGATCGAGATGTGTGTGCCTGAGCCGGACGCTAGGCGGGTGTTTCTCTGGCTGTTCATCGCGGTGATCGTCGACGCCACCGATGGCCCGCTCGCGCGGAAAGTCGGCGTGAAGAAGGTGCTGCCGCGGATCGACGGCCGGAAGATCGACGACATCGTCGATTACCTGACGTTCACGTTTCTTCCGCTGCTGCTGATCGCCCGGATGGGATGGGTTCCGCAGCCGGTTCTCCTCTTCGTCGTCCCGGCCATGATCGCGAGCGTCCTGGGATTTGCCAACACAGGAGCGAAGGATGAGGAGGGCGGATTCTTCCTCGGATTTCCGTCGTACTGGAACATCGCCGCGGTGTACGCGGGAATCGTGGCGCACCACGTCGGGACGTGGCCGAACGCGATCATGCTGCTGATGCTGGCCGTGCTCACGGTTGCGCCCGTCGGCTTCATCTATCCGAATCTGGCGCCGAAGCGCTGGAAGGCCCCGATCATGATTGGCGCACTGATCTGGGGATTGATGATCGCGGCGATGCTGCCGCGATATCCGGCCGCGCCGCTCTGGCTGGTGTGGCTGTCGCTGATCTATCCCATCTTCTACACGGCGGTGTCGGCGCGCCTCTACGCGAAGCGATAGAGTCATGGTGTCAGGTCTGGAAAAACAACTTTTCTTCCATTCGTGCCGTGGCAAGCCACGCACGAATGGAAGAAAAGTTGTTTTTCCAGACCTGACACCATGACAAACAAAAAGGACGGCCGCGATGGCCGTCCTCCCATAGTGGTGCGATGAGCTGGTCTCAGCCGACCGGCGTCACGTTCGCGGCCTGAAGGCCCTTGGGGCCCTGCACGACATCGAACTCAACGGCCGATCCTTCGGCGAGGCTGCGGAAACCCTGCGCCTGGATCGCTGAAAAGTGCACGAAAACGTCCTCGCCACCTTCCATGGTGATAAAGCCAAACCCCTTCGCGTCATTGAACCATTTCACAGTACCGGTGCTGCGCATTCCTGAGTTTCTCCTTCTTGGTGTTTCCTGCTGCTCTCTCTGTGAACTGAATTGTTGCGGTAAGAGCAACCAACGTGTTCACCCGGGAGAGAATTTCCAAAATAGATCACAGTCCGCTGTGATTCTTCGCGGCCGCCCAGGAGCAGATTGGACAGGCCTTCGTATCATGCAACCGAGCGGGACAGTATTCACGTCCAAAGTAAATCATTTGCAGGTGGCGCTTCCCCCAATCGGAGGAGGGAAACAGTTTCTTGAGGTCGCGCTCGGTCTGCTCGACATTCTTCGCCCTCGATAGTTGCCAGCGCCGCGCCAGTCTGTGGATGTGTGTGTCGACGGGAAAAGCCGGAACTCCGAATGCCTGGACCATGACCACGCTGGCGGTCTTGTGGCCAACGCCGGGTAGCGCTTCGAGAGCCGCCATGTCCTGCGGCACTTTGCCCCCATGCTCGACCAGCAACAGCTGGGAGAGGCGCTTGATGTTCCGCGCCTTACCGGGAGCGAGGCCGCATGTGCGGATCAGTGCATGAATCTCATGTTCGGGTAGCGCAGCCATCGTGGCCGGGCCCGACGCTTTTGCGAAGAGGGGCGGCGTCACTCTGTTGACCTGCGCGTCGGTCGTCTGCGCGGAGAGCAGCACGGCGATGAGGAGGGTGAAGGGATCGTCGTGCTCCAGAGGAATGGGCGGGCGGGGGTAGATGCGGTCGAGAATGTCGCCGATCCGATCGGCGCGCTCCTGTCGTTTCAACGCGCGCTCTCCGCTTCATGCCAGCGGGCGATGTGTGCCGGCATCGGGGGCGACGCAACCACTCCGCTGCCGGCCAGCTCGATGAGCGATGCCGGAGGCACGTTGCCCTCGGACCCCCGAAGCAGAGCACGCGCGCTGGCGATTGCGGCGAGATCGCCGTTGCCCCTCTCGATGATGTGCTCGAAGTAGAACCACTTTTCGTCCCAACAGAGAATCCGCGTGCGGACGGTGAACCGCTCCCACAGCAGGAGCGAGCGGCGAAAGGTGATCATCGTGCCGCCGTTGATCGGCCGCCATCCCTTTCCGAGCGCGATCCGGAGGAGCCGCATCCGCGCGATGAGCTCGACGCGGCCGATATCCATGAAGCTCAGATAGCGCCCGCTGTTCACGTGCATGTTCAGGTCGAGATCGTTGGGCCACACCCGCATCCGTACCACGGCCTCGCCGAACGGGTCGAGCTTCGGCCGGAAACGCGAGACGGCCAGCGACTTGAGGAAACGGAGCAGAACGACCATCGCCGGGGGAGACTAAACCAAAACCGAAATGTTCAATGTTGAATGTTCAATGTTGCATGTTGAACGTGCCAGTTTCAACATTGAACATTCAACATTCAACATTTCGCCTTTCCCCCCCTGTAAACGCTGACCGCCCCTCCCGCGTCCGATGAGGCATAACATAGTGGCTCCCGGACGGAGGGTGCGCATGCCCCAGCGACTCGCCCTGTTGTGTATCGTTCTTCTGCCCTTTGCCGGCGCGACGGCGCAGGAGAGTGCTCCCGTCTCCCGCGCCGAGTGCTCGTTCAATCCCGACGCCTTCGCGCCACCGGAGAGGGTGTGGCGGCGGCTCTCGCGTCAGGCCGAGCTCGTTGCGCCGGCCGGCCGGCGGCGCGCGGTGGTCCAGCCTCCCGAGGTCATCGTCCCGAAGAACTTCATCGACGAAGAAGTCTTCGGGAAGATGCAGGCCGACGGGATCCGCTGGACCGTTCCTGCCTCGGACGAGGAGTTTCTGCGCCGCGTCCATCTCGACCTCACCGGCCAGATCCCGTCGGCGGCGAAGACTAAGGAGTTCCTCGCCGACACGCGAAGCGACAAGCGTGATCGGCTCGTCGACGAATTGATGGGATCCGAGGAGTTCGTGGATCGGTGGACGGTGTGGTTCGGGGATCTGGTGCAGAACGTCCAGATCTCCTCGAACATCAACATGGGAGGAGCGGGGCGCAACGCCTACTACGCGTTCATCCGCGAGTCGCTGCGGACCCGCAAGCCGTACGATCAGATGGTGCGCGAACTGATCGCCGGCAGCGGCGGTCAGAACACAGCCGGACCGGCGAACTACTGGGTGCGTCAGATCCAGACGAACGGCCCGATTCACGACACCTGGGACAACCTGTCGGCACATACCGGCGAGAAGTTCCTCGGCCTTCCCTTGAACTGCCTCTCCTGCCACAACGGGGTCGGCCATCTCGAGCAGGTCAACACCGGACTCGTTCGCCGAACCCGCGAAGACTTCTGGAAGAACGCGGCGTTTTTCGCGCAGGACTACCATCGCCCGCAGCGGGACCCGGCGACGAATCGCGTGGAGTGGTTCGTGGAGCCTGTCGTCGCCAACACGCCGCGCGTTCCCCGCGGCTACGTCCTCAACACCACTCAAGGGAACAAGACGCCGCGGCAAGCCGTGGCGGGGCAGTCGAGCACCGTGGAGCCGGCATTCTTCCTGTCTGGTGCGGTGCCCGGCGAGGGGGAAACCCGGCGCCAGGCATTCGCGCGAATCCTCACCGCGCATCCGCAGTTCGCCCGCGCCACGGCGAACTACATCTGGAAAGAGATCTTCGGGCTCGGCATTGTCGAGCCGGCAGATTCGTTCGACCTGCTTCGGCAGGATCCGGCGACGCTCGCGCCCGGCGCAACGCTGCAGCCGACGCATCCGAAACTCATCACGCGGCTCGCCGAGTCGTTCAGCGGCAGCGGCTTCGATCTTCGCGCGCTGCTGAAGACGATCGTCGTCTCGAACACTTACCAGCTCTCATCGATTTACACGCCGGGCGAGTGGAACGAGACCTGGACTCCTTACTATGCGCGGCGTTATCCCCGGCGGATGCTGGCCGAGTCCGTTCTCGACTCCATCGTGCGTGCGACGGGCGTCGCCTTGCCGCGCATGACGCTGCAAGGGAACCTCACGGTGCAACGGGCGATGGAGCTGCCTGACCCCACCGAACCGCGTGGAGCGCTCGGGCAGACGCTCAACGCGTTCGGCCGTGGTGACCGCGACGGCACCGAGCGTTCGCGCGAAGGATCGATCGTCCAGGCGCTGACGATGCTGAACGACTCGTTCGTGACGACCCGCGTACGCAACTCCGGAAACTCCACGGTGCAGCGCACGCTCACGGCCACTCGCGATCCGGGGACGATCGCCGACGAGTTGTATCTCGCGACACTCTCTCGCTGGCCGACCGCCGAAGAGCGAGCGATGGCAATCGCTCAATTGAGCAGTGGCGACATCGTCCGCAAAACGGAAGACCTGCAGTACGCGCTGCTCAACCGCCTCGAGTTTCTCTACTATTGAGGTGCCCTGTGAAAACGAAACCATGCACATGCCCGGCGGACGGATCGACGCTCTTTTCCGGCGAGGGCTTTTCGCGGCGGAACTTCCTTCGAATCGGTGGTACGGCACTCGTCGCGTCGTGGTTCGCTGACGTCATCGCGCCGCCGCTTCTTCACGGCGCGACTTCGGTGAGCCCGACGCTCAAGAACACGGCGCGCAACTGCATCTTCATTTTCCTGTCAGGTGGACCGAGCCAGGTCGATCTGTGGGACTTCAAGGAAGGCGCGTGGACGCCCTCCGATTTCGCACCGACGAGCTACGGCGACATTCGCTGGCCGCAGGGACTTCTGCCGAAGACATCGGCACATCTGAGCAGGCTCGCGCTGATCCGCACGGGTTTGGCCTGGGCCGCCGTGCATCCGCTCGCCGAAAAGTGGGCGCAGATCTCCCGCAATCCCAGCGGAGCGACCGGCGGCATCGCGCCGCACATCGGCGCGGTCGTTTCGCTCGAAACGCAGCTCCGCCGCGCGCCCACGGATGTCCTCCCCGGATTCGTTTCACTCGGACGCACGATGGCCGGCGCCGGCTACTTCTCCGCGAAGTACGCGCCGTTTGCCATCACCGCGAATCAGAACGGCCTGACTTCGCTGAGCCATCCGGACGGTGCGCCTCGGCTCGAGGAGCGCTGGAATCTCCTCCATGCGATGGACCGCCCCCGTACCGACGGAACCCTCGGCCGCGACGCGACCGACATGGCCAGCTTCTACAACCAGGCCAAAGTGCTCGTCGACACGCCCGGCGTCAACCAGATCTTCAGCTTCACGGCCGACGAGCGGGCGCGCTACGGCTCGACGACATTCGGTGATTCGCTCGTCGTGGCGCGCAACATCGTCGCCTCGAACCGTGGCGCGCGCTTCGTCCACGTGGCGCACGGCGGATGGGATCACCACGACAACATCTACAACAAGGCCGCGAACAACTCGCTGTATACCCAGAGTAAGACTCTCGATGATGGCCTCGGGCCCCTCTTGTCAGACCTTGCTTCGATGCCGGGATCGGCCGCCGGCAAGACGCTTCTCGACGAAACTCTCGTCGTCATCCTCGGCGAATTCGGACGCACGGTCGGCGCGCTCAAGGGGACGGGTGAGGACGGCGGCCGCGACCACTATCTGCGCATGTCGGTCGTGATGGCCGGTGGCGGCGTGAGGGGAGGGCGCGCGATCGGCGTCACCGACTCCCTCGGCGACCGCGCTGTCGATTACGGGTGGAGCGAGAAGCGCGACATTCGTCCCGAGGATGTGACCGCGACGATCTATTCGGCGATGGGGATCGATTACACGATCATGCGTCCCGACGATCCTCTGGGCCGCGGATTCGAGTACGTGCCGTCGGCGAAGGACGGAGCGTATCGGCCGGTCGAAGAGCTGTTTTGACGATTTTGGATTTTGGATTTTGGATTTTGGATTGGGATGACTCAAATCCAAAATCCAAAATCCAAAATCCAGCTAACATCCTCCCCTCGATGCTCGACGAAGAGACCCCTCGCGACCTTTCCGAGCGGACAGGGAGACACCGATGCATCCGCTGCCTTGCGGATGTTCCGAGGGACGTGTACTTCGCGAACGACCACCTCTGTGAGGTTTGTGCACGCGAGGAGGACTCCGAGCAGGAACGTAATGAGCCATGATTTCCGGCGGGTCGCCGTCGTTCATGACTGGCTGACCGGGATGCGCGGGGGAGAGTTGGTACTCGAGGCAATTCTCGAGACCCTTCCCGGCGCGGACCTCTTCACGCTCTTTCACTTCAAAGGCTCGGTCTCGCCGGCGATCGAGTCGCGGACCATTCACACCTCCTGGCTGCAGTCGATCGCTCCGCGCATTCGCGACTATCGAAAGCTTCTTCCGCTTTTTCCCAGCGCGGTACGACATTGGGAGCTGAGCGGATACGACCTCATCGTGTCCTCGAGTCACTGCGTCGTGAAGGGTGTGCGCGCGCAGGGGAGGCCGCATCTCTGCTACTGCCACACGCCGATGCGTTACATCTGGGACCGGTTCGACGATTACTTTCCGCCGTCGAAGCCCGTGATACGAATGGCGGCGGGCATCCTGGCGAAGCGGCTCCGCCGATGGGATGTGTCGACGGCAGATGAGGTCACGCGCTACGTCGCGAACTCCGCGTTCGTCCAGGACCGCATTCAGCGTTACTACGGCCGGGAATCGGATGTCGTGCACCCCTTCGTCGACGAGACCTTCCTCGGTGCGCCATTCGAGAACGAGCGCGGCGATTTTCACGTCATCGTTTCCGCCCTCGTTCCCTACAAGCAGGTGGACCTCGGTATCCGTACGGCCGCAGCCGCTGCGAAAAATCTGGTCGTCATCGGCGGCGGACCGCTCCTGGAGAGCTTCCGCGCGCAAGCTCCTCCCAACGTTCAGCTTCTGGGCTCCGTAGAGAGATCTAGAATCGTGTCGGTCGTGGGACGCGCGCGCAGCCTCATCCTTCCGGGGATCGAAGATTTCGGTATCACGCCACTCGAGGCGATGGCCCTCGGCACGCCCGTCGTGGCGCTCGGCGCCGGCGGCGTGCTCGACTCCGTCGTGCCGGGCCAGACCGGAATTTTCTTCAACGATCCGACGGTAGAGTCGCTTCGCCGGGCGATCGACGAAGTCGAATCGCGCCAGTGGGAACGGGAGGCTCTGCGGCGTCACGCGGCGCGTTTCTCGAAACAGCGTTTCATCGAGGGCTTTCGAAGCGCCCTCGCCCGGCTGACAGCATGATCGAGAAAAAACATCGGGCGCTGACGTCCATCTACTTCGTCAACGACGCGGTCGCGTCGAACCTGGCGATGCTCTGCGCCTGGGCTCTCCGCTTCCAGTACGAGGTCATCCCCGTCACCAAGGGCCAACAGGACATCTGGACCTACATCAAGATCCTGCCGATCGTGACCATCGTCTTTCCGCTCGCCTTCGCCGTGCAGGGGCTTTACGCGATCCGCCCCACGCGCGGCAAAGCGGAGGAGTGGCTGCAGGTGGCCATCGGATCCGTCGTCGCGACCGTGGTTCTATCTGGCGTCCTGTTGTGGATCCGTCCCGGCGATCCCGAGGCGGCGCTCTACTCGCGGGCCACGCTGGCGATCTTCATGGTCTGCGCGATGCTCTTCGCGATCGTCGGCCGCATCCTCGTCCGCGCGGCCGTGGAGAGGCGCCATCGCGCCGGCAAGGACCTCGATCGCGTGCTCATCGCCGGAAACGGCGAGCTCGCACGCGCGGTCTTCGAGCGGATGAACGCGCATCGCGAACAGCTCGGATTCCGGATCGTCGGGTACCTGCGCAACGGCGAGGAGGGTCACCTGGCCCAGCTCCCATGCCTTGGAACGATCGAAGAGGCGGAGCAGGTCGTACGATCGGAGGCCATCGACCATGTCTTCGTCGCCCTTCCTCACGCGTCGTCCGAGGCGATGATGAAGCTGCTGGACAGGCTGGTGAGGAATTCGGTGTCGATCCACGTCGTCCCTGATCTTCTGCAGTTCATGGTCCTGCGGTCGCGCGTGGAAGACCTCGATGGCCTGCCGACCATCAATCTTTCCGAAACGCCACTGGAGGGCTGGAGCCGCTTCGTCAAGCGCGGTTTCGACCTCGGCGTCGCCGCCTTTGCCCTGCTCATCGGTTCGCCGCTCATGCTTCTGGTGTCCCTGGCCATCTGGCTCGAGGATCGGGGGCCGGTGTTCTATCGCCAGATCCGGATGGGCCTCGATGGAAAACCGTTCGAGATTCTCAAGTTCCGATCGATGCGCGTCGGCGCGGAGACGGAGACGGGGGCGGTGTGGGCCGATCGCGACGATCCGCGGCGCACGAAGGTCGGCAGGATCATTCGAGCCTGGTCGATCGACGAGCTCCCGCAGCTCTGGAACGTTCTCATCGGCGACATGAGCCTCGTCGGCCCGCGCCCCGAGCGCCCGCAGTTCGTCGAGCAGTTCCGCTCCGAATATCCGCACTACATGCTGCGCCACAAGGTGCGAGCGGGCATGACCGGCTGGGCCCAGGTCCACGGATGGCGCGGCAACACCTCGATCCGCATCCGCATCGAGCACGACCTCTACTACATCGAGAACTGGTCGCTGATGCTCGACCTCAAGATCCTCTTCATGACCGTGATCCACGGGCTGAAGCACGAAAACGCGTATTGAACGATTTTGGATTTGGTTTTCAATCCAAAATCCAAAATCGAAAATCCAAAATCCCTATAATCCGCACCCTTATGGGTAAACAGTCCGAATCATTCTTCGAACGGGCGAAGGAGGTCATGCCGGGAGGGGTGAACTCTCCGGTTCGCGCATTTCGCGGTGTGGGCGGCACGCCGCGGTTCATCGAGCAGGCGCAGGGTTCGCGCCTCTTCGACGCGGACAACCTTCAGTACATCGATTGCGTCGGCTCGTGGGGGCCGATGATTCTCGGCCATGGACATCGTTATGTCGTCGAAGCGGTGAAGAAGGCGGCCACGAAGGGCTTCTCCTTCGGCGCGCCGACCATCGGCGAGGTGGAGCTGGCGGAGATGATCATCGCCGCGGTGCCGAGCATCGAGATGGTGCGCCTCGTCACTTCCGGTACCGAAGCGACGATGAGCGCGCTGCGTCTGGCGCGCGCGGCGACGGGACGCAAGAAGATCATGAAGTTCGACGGCGGCTATCACGGTCACGTCGATTCGCTTCTCGTAAAGGCCGGTTCCGGTGGGGCGACGTTCAACGTTCCCGACTCGGCCGGCGTCCCGGAAGAAGTGACGAAGCTGACGATCAGCGTTCCCTACAACGATCTCGACGCGGTCCGCGCGGCGATCGACGGCGAGGTCGCGGCGATCATCG
The DNA here is from genome assembly GCA_937870635.1 of uncultured Acidobacteriota bacterium. GTDB lineage: Bacteria > Acidobacteriota > Thermoanaerobaculia > Gp7-AA8 > Gp7-AA8 > DATLEX01. The sequence continues at coordinate 57,806 of CALMZP010000099.1, forward strand.
TCGAGCCGGTGGCCGGCAACATGGGCTGCGTTCCCCCGGCCGAAGGATTCCTGCAGGGTCTCCGCAAAATCTGCGACGACAACGGCGCGCTGTTGATCCTCGACGAAGTCATGACCGGATTCCGCGTGTCGTATGGCGGCGCGCAGGCGTTGTACGGAGTGAGGCCGGATATCACCACGCTCGGCAAGATCATCGGCGGCGGGATGCCGATCGGCGCCTACGGCGGCTCACGCAAGCTGATGGAGCTCGTCTCGCCGCTGGGACCGATGTACCAGGCCGGCACGCTCGCCGGAAATCCCGTTGCCGTGGCCGCCGGGAAAGCAACGCTCGGTGTCCTCAAGAACTCGTCGATCTACCAGGATCTCGAAGAGCGCAGCGCGGAGTTCGAGGCGGGTGTGAAGGCCGCCGCCGAAAAGCACGGCGTCCCGATGACGCTCAACCGTGTCGGCTCGATGTGGACGATGTTCTTCACCGAAGGCCCGGTCACCGACTGGCTCTCCGCCGACCAATCGAATCGCCAAGCATTCGGAAAGTTCTTTCACTTCATGCTCGCCGAAGGCGTGTACCTGCCGCCGTCGCAGCTGGAGGCGGCGTTCTTCTCCGCCGCGCACGCGAAGAAGGACATCCTGCAGCTGATCGAGCGCGCAGATCGCGCGCTGAAGAAGGTGGCGTGGGAGTTTTATAGCTAGTGGAAATGGAGCCGCGGGCGATCCCGCCCGCCGCTCCACCAGGCCGGCGTTCTTACGTGACTCAGTGGAGCGCGGGCGACCTCGCCCGCGTCTCTCAAGCAACGCAATATCTAAGTAAAATACCGGCATGCGCCCACTCCTTGCCGCAGTGGTTTTCGCATTCTCAGCCGCGTCTCTGCTTGCCGCCCGGTTCGACGTCATGGCTGCGGGTGAGCCCGTCCCCGATGCGGAGATCTGCATCGCGTCGATCCCTGCGGACGGCACATTCGTTCAGAAGCTCTTCGCGACGTCCGATCTGCGCTGCAGTTCCGCCTCGGGGGAAATCGATCTCGGAGCGGGGAAGTGGCAGGTCATCGCTCGGAAAGGCAACGATCTCGTCAGCGCCTCGGCCCTCGTGATGACGGCCGAAGATGCGAAGCGCGGTTCGCGTCACAAAATCGACGTCGTTGCCGCGGGCACGCTCGATCTCAGCAGATGGGATGTGTTCGATGGTGAGCGACGGTTTATCTACGTCACGAGCACGGCCGCCGCAATCCCGCTGGACCGCGAAGCGGTGGTTCCCGCGGGTGTAACGCTCGTGCCTCTGGCGGTCAAGACGGGGGAAATCACGTTTGTCGGCGGACCACTCACGATTTCGGCGGGAAGCCGGGAAGGTGTAGAGCGCAAACCACGCGGAGAAGACCGCACGGATCTTGTCGTTCCAGTGACGTTCCAGTCACTCCCGGACGGGAAAGCGGAGCCGCCGGCATTCATCGCGATCGACGCAAAAGGAAGGGAGCACCGGCCCGCCATCGCTCCGGGCATTCCCGGCGCACCAGGCACCTCTCTGCTGTTTTTTCGCCATCTCTCAATCGGTTCAGGGAAAGTTCAACTATCGGGCCGGCGCTGGAAGGCGGCGACGGCCGACGTCGCCGCACTCGATCGGCCGGTGACGACTCTGCATTCCGGCCTCGATGCGCAAACGACGACGAAACTCATCGTCCACTGGTGGACGCCTGTCGATCTGGCCACTTTTCGCCCACCGATCACCCCCGACGAATGTAAAGCGGTTGCCGATCCATTTCAGCGCCCTCCATCGGAGCGGCTCGACGGATTTCTGGCGGTGCTCTCGCGGTGCCGCGACCCGCGAAAACCGGCGGATCCAGGCACACCCCGCTGCGTGGAGATCGGGAGGCGCAACCTGCCGGAGAACGAGCTGCGCGGAACGATCGAGTTCGAGGACGTCGCCGCGGGCGATTACTCACTCAGCTTTTCCTATCGCGATCTGCCGCCAGTGTCGATGAAAGCGACAGCCCGTCCGCTGGAGATCAGCGAGATGGATGCAGAGATCCGCTACGTGACGTTCTTCGGAACGGTGACGAGGGGAGGCGACCCGCTGCACGCCACGGTCTTCGGAGCGACCTCCGATCCTGACACGGGCCGATACGTCGCGGTCATGACACGGCTTCCGGGGCCGTATCCACAAGCGGTCTCTCCGTGCGATGGATCTTCGCCTTATCGATTCGTGCCGCTCGATCCGCCGAGAGAGAACGTGGCGTTCGACATCGACGTCCCTATGAACAAGATCGACGTCGACGTGACGGACGCGAAGACCGGACTGCCCGTCAAGGAGGCAGTCATCACACTCGCAGCCATCAAGGATGAGAAGGAGCGGTCCGCGCACTTCGCGGGGCCATTCGGCAAAGCCGACGAAAAGGGCCACCTCACCGTGGGTCCGGTTCTGACGAACCAGAAACTTCTGATTTGCGCGCGTCACGACGATTACGCGGCGAAATGCGCAGAATCGTTCGAGATGGGCGAGACGCGTGAGAAGACCTTGCACTTCGCCCTCGATCGGATCACAAAGCGGTACGGTCAGGTTCAGGCTTCCGGACCGTTTACCAACGGTGAGGTGATCTGGTTCGATCTCACCGGTAAAGTCACTGAGCTGATCCGGAAGTTCGAGCCGGACGGACGGTTCGCTTATACGCGTACCCACGGACCTGACGAGATCGTCGTCGTCTCTTCCAGTACGACGCCGCTTTTCATCTTCCGGCACCCGCAGCTTCGCGACGATCAAGTGTTCGACATCAGCATTCCGGCCGGCCGAGTGAGATCGTTGACCATACGACTTTCGGATCGCTGGCCGGGCAAGTTCGCGTGGGGGACGGTTCAGATCGGCGATCTCGTCGTGCCCATCAACGCACTGGCGTGGCATCTCCGCAAGCGGCAGAGCGTGATCTCGACAACCGTCACACCCGGGGGCTCGCTGCTTCTGAGCGATTTGCTCGAAACTGGTCCGATCACAGCGATTCTCGTGATCCCTCCCGGTGCCTCCATCGGCGACGGCGACTACGCGTACGCGCCGGAGCGCGCGGCCTTTCCGCGGCAGCTCGTGGGAGATCGAACCGAGGTTGTGTTCGAACCGTAAGAACCGCTGTCATCCCGACGGCGCGGTCTTTGTTCACGTCACCCTGAGCCGCGGAGACGGCGAAGGGCCTCAAAATGCGCAGCTTTCGCATCTTGAGGCCCTTCGGCGTCTCCGCGCCTCAGGGTGACGTGGGCTCGTTTCTCCTTACAACCCTGAGCGGAGCTGTTCCAGAATCTCTTTCTCGGCCTCGGTGTGCAGGCGCTGCGCGCGCAGCCACGCTTTGTCGGCGCGCTTGAGCAGCTCTTCCTTGCGCGGATCGGAGAGCCCCGCCAGGTTGATGCACACGTTCTGATACGCACCCGCCGCCGCGGCGCGCGCCACCTGCGCCCCGACGCCGGCGTCGGAGAGCGACGCCTGCAATCCGATTCGTCCGACTTCCTTGCAGAGCTCGATCACTTCGGGGCATTTCTCGAGGACGCCGAGGGGCACTTCTGAGGCGCCGACCGTCGCATCCGCGAGCGCCACGTCGCGCACCTTCTGCTCCTCGGGCGTTCCCTTCGGCAGGCGCATCGCGTCGAGGAGGCGGTCGAAAGCAGCCGTGTCGGCGTCGACCGCCGCGAGAAGCTGGTCCTTGAGCTGCTGGGAACGCGTGGCGATGCGATCGAGATCCTGCTGTCGGTCCTCGAAGCCCTTCTTCTCGTGAGAGAGGACGGCGACCATCGCCGCCAGCCCGGCGCCGAGTGCGCCGGCGAGCGCGGAGACGGAGCCGCCGCCGGGAGCGGGGGAGTTGCTCGACAGCTCGTCGGCGAATTCGCGCAGCGACAGGGAGACGAGGCGCGCGTTGTCATGCGCAAGCCGGTATTCGATCACCCGCTCCTTCGGATCGAACTCCTTGACCTCCGAAAGTCCGAGCGTGCGGATCGCCGTATGCACGAGCGCCGACTCGGAAACCCCCGTGGGCCGTCCCA
>CALMZP010000100.1 GCA_937870635.1 uncultured Acidobacteriota bacterium
CCGATGGTCAACCCGTTGGCCGTCACGCGCATCGAAGACAGCTGTCCGTTCGCGTTGTATCCGTACTCACGCACGAGTGCTCGAGGTGCGTGTCAAGCATCACGAAACTGTTCCGTCCGTTCTTGCGCGTCGCTCGATTGACTATGAATGGCCTCAAAGCCATCGACTCGACATCGCATCATTCATAAAATTCGCATGCTTCCACTACTCTGACTCGTCCGATCGGAGTTTTTGTCAACCACAGGCGCTGAGATTCTTCAACGTTGCCATAGAGGCTTGGCGGTAGAGGGAAGCATTTACGTTGATCAGTGCGTCCCGCGTGAAGCCACGATGAAGAACACGACTATCGCTGCGCCCACGACAGACATGATGACGTTGAGCGGTAAGCCGATCCACAACGCCAGCCGCTGATGCCCGGATGAATCCAATTTCATAACCGCAAGAAATGGAGAACCAACAAACAGAGCGACAAGACCGGCGGCAGTGACCCATTGAACCGGCCGAGAGGCGCCGGGCGGAAGTGCAAAAAGCGAGATCAACATCAACATGCAAAAACACCACGGAGCCGCGACCAGCGCAATGATGAAATTCCGATCAGTCATGTTCCTTGTCACCACCCTCGTGCATCACCGCACCACTCACGACCGCATGGCCGCCGTGCCGGTTGCTTAGCTGCTCCTTCGGTGAACTCTCGCAACTTCTTTCGCGCTACACCCACGATTGCAAGCCCACCGGTCAGAGCCGGCGTCACCACATCCGCCGGCCCCCCGACGCCCGCGCCTCCCAGGTTGCACACCCGCGCAGCCATCGGCCATGGCAGCCCCGCACGCTCGATCATCGACTGCGCCCAAGACCCGCAGTTGTTTGTGCCCAGGAGATATGAACCCGACTGATTCAGCCCGGAGTTGATTGAGTTCCGTTCGGCGATCGCTGCGATGTAGAGCTGTTCTTGTTGCTCCTGAGTCGCGGGGATTCGCCAAATCTTCGCGCCCGATGCTTCGAATTTGATGAATGGAACGGGACTCTTCATGTTCAACGCTGTGCGAGCTCGAACGAAAGTTTCTTGATCGGGCTTGGCATCGTTGTGCCCGATATAGGACCCTTCAGTGTACGCCGTCCGGACGAGCGAATTTCTTCTGTCGCCGGTCAGCACTTCGGTTGGATGGAACGAGAACGTCTCCGCATCGGGATTCGCGTTTCGCTTGAGCCCGATCATTTTCTGTGGACCAAGACGATTGACCAATCTGCGCCATCGTTCAGGATCTGGAAGACCTTCAGCGTCAAATGTCAAGTAGAAGTGACCCACCGCCGGGTAGAGCTTCTTCAATTGATCATCAGCGAACTCACGATAGACGACGTACACCGCTTCACCACGAGGATCGCGGTTGTTCACGGGATCGGCTGCAAACGCCGTGTAGAGATTCGAGCTGTCGACATATCCCATCGGATCCGGTGACAAGAACGTCCCCGTCCTCGGATCCAGCCACCGCTCCCTCGCATAAACCAACCCCGTCGCCGGATCGGTGAACGGCAACGCCTGGAACGTGGAGGCGACAATCAGCCGGGTGAGGTTCGCCGCCTCTTTGCTGCCGAGTGTGGCCAGGTTCTCCACTTCGTACAGCGTCGTCGAGCGTGACTCGCCGGCGTTGACCGTGGCGAGCCACGTTGCCAGCGATGTCTGCGATTCGCGGTACTCGAACGGGATGGAGGCGGACGTGGAAACGGGCTTTGACGCCAGCGCCCAGTCGGGTGGTGGGAGGATGAGCGTGCTGTCGGCCCATGCCGCGGCGCGCAGCTCATTGGTGATCTGGATCGTCAGCGACGGCAGGGCGGACCATTCCGCTGGCGTGAAGCTCCAACGGATCGTGAAGGGATTCGCGAGCGACGGCGCGACGGCCGTTCCTTCGATGCGGGCCCCGGCCGCGAGCGTCGCCGCGGCGATCTCCTCCGTCAGACGCACATCGACCTGCACGGATTCGAGTGTACCCGCGTCCGACTTTCTGGCCGTGACCGTGATCTTGTCCACGCCCGCGCCAGCCAACGCGCTCTCTTCTCCTCCGTACGGGTCCTGCGTCACCTGGCGCGACACGACCTCGCCCTCGCCGTTGGCCAGGAGCTGCAGGCCGCCGGCAGCCGGTTCGTCGAATACCGGATGCATGCGCGCGACCTTCCCGGTCGAGGGATCTGCGTAAACGACCTCGATCGGATCGTCGTAGCCGAGACCTCCGTGGATGATCTGGCGCACCAGTCCACCGTTCGGGTCGATTGATGGATTCTGGCTCGAGCCGGTCTTGAAAATCGCGGCGATGCGGTCGGTGATCGGATCCCACACGTACGTGACGTCCGGCGGGACGCCGTCTTCGGCAAGGATCTCCGGACGATCCTCCAGCCTGTACGGCGGACCATACTCGGCACGGCGGCCGACGACGCGGTTGTTGCCGCTGTAGAAATAGTGGATGCGACGGCCGGCCCCCTTTTCCGTTGCCCGGATCATTCGCCCGCGGTCGTCGTACTCATAGGCGAAGCGGCCGTCGTCGATCCGCTCCGCGCCTCCGTATGCGAAGGCGCGCACATCGGAGCTACTTCGCAGGTACTTCGGTCGGAAGTGGCCTCACCGGCTTTTCTTTTTCCAACCAGTAACCGCATTTCTTTAGGCGAGGATCGCTCCTGAGGACGAAGACGTGACCGACGAGCTGATCCCGTCGGTACCAGCGGTCCACGCGACTGCCGCGAACGCCCAGAGCGCCGCTGCCCCAACGAAGAGTTTCCGCCACATCAAAAACCCGGCGCGCATCGGCATTGGACCTGAGCCCGCGCCATCGCCGCGGCCGTCTCCGGATCGATAAGTGGTAGGGATGAGTTCAAGGCGGAAGCGAAAGACGCTCAGCGCGTGTGAGCATTTCCAGATTCGTCTGGGCAGAGTCACGCGCTCTCCACGATCCATTCGCAAGCGCCGGTCGATCGCTCGTGAGCTTCAGAAACGCATCGGGACGAAGCTCGCGCCTTCTTTCCATCATCGATGCGTCATCAGCACACACAACGCCCGCAGGCTGAAAATCGCAGTGGAGACCGACGAGAGCTGGTGCGCGGTCCCCGCAAACGACGTACGTGGCATTTCCGCCATGAGCGGTGACGTACGCTAAACACGGGCCATACGACCGCCACAAGAGAACGAGATCGTCGACCTTCTCCATGTTCGGCGTCCGGCGATAGAGCGTCCCTTTTGCGAAGCCACTCTCGGCAAAGAGCCTCACCGGCCGAACGACACGCCAGCTATCTCCAACATCCTGCTTGTCGGTACAGGCCGTCATCCACAACAGGAGAAGGGCGGCCGCTCGGTGAGTTCTCATCTCGGGTACACGCGAAGGACAGGGATCAGTGGCCGACGCGCTGCTCTCTGAAGGTATTCCTGGTATGAGAACAGCCTCTTCTGACGCTCTAGTGAAGATATCTTGAACCCGCCGAGGGTTCGTCCCGAACGCATTGTGAACGTCAACTCATTCACCTTGCTTTGATAGGATTTCACCGTCGGTACCGACAACGGCCCGGCAACCTCGCGGGTAAGATCAGGAACCGAATAGACGAACATCTTGACCGTCCGCTCAATGTCCCCCCATGACGCTCCAGCGCACGCACGCTGGCTGGCGCGGCACAGCGACACCAATTCATCGTAGACATTCTCTGCCATCGTCAACGCGAGGTCTGGCCTGGTCCAAGTCCAGTCGTTATAGTGAAAATCTGCCGCGTGTCCGACGATCTTGTTGTACGTCGTCGAAAAATCACGCTCCTTCTGGCCCCTCTGGTGGGAGTAGCTGTCTTCGAGAGCGTGCAAGTACTCACCAATCGATTTCCACTTAGCTGACATCCGTAGCTGCTGCTCGTACTGCGTTCGCGCCGCACCTGTGAGCCTGTTCAGATCAGCAGGATCATCCCACCACTTCACTGAGCCGACTCGGATCGCTTCGGTCTGAAGGGCTCGCAGCTGTGCTTCAGATACCATGTGGAAGTTGGTCATGTTTTCCGGATTTGACGGAACGGACCCAACAGCTGGGTGCATCGCATCGCGCGCGTCCATATCGAGTTGCTGCGTGTGCCATCCGATCAGATCGGCGGCTACGTCATCAAAGCCGGCAGCTTGAGCTAGGAACCACGTCAAGTAGTGATGTATATCCTCCTCGTACATGCCTGTCGGATCTCGACGATTCACGGGGTCGCCGCCAGCAAACGCGTAAGGATTCGAGGAGTCGCGATAGCGAATCGGGTCCGGCGAAAGGAATGATCCCGTTCTCGCGTCAAGCCACCTCTCCCTCGCATAAACCAACCCCGTCGCCGGATCCGTGAACGGCAGGGCCTGGAACGTGGAGGCAACGATCAGGCGCGTGAGGTTCGCCGCTTCTTTGCTGCCCAGTGTGGCCAGGTTTTCCACTTCGTACAGCGTCGTCGTTCTTGATTCGCCGGCATTGACCGTGGCTAGCCACGTTGTCAGCGACGTCTGCGATTCACGGTACTCGAAGGGCACCGATGCCGACGTTGATACGGGCTTCGACGCCAGCGCCCAGTCGGGTGGTGGGAGGATCGGCGTGCTGTCGGACCAGGCGGCGGCCCGCAGCTGATCGGTGATCTGGATTGTCAGGGACGGGAGGGCGGACCATTCCGCCGGCGTGAACCTCCAGCGGATCGTGAATGAGTTCGCGATCGATGGACTCACGGTCGCGCCGGAGATGCGCGCGCCGCCTTTGGCCAGCGAGTCCGCGGCGATCTCCTCCGTCAGACGCACATCGACCTCCACGGATTCGAGTGTACCCGCGTCCGACTTTCTGGCCGTGATCGTGATCTTGTCCACCGCGGCGCCGGCTAACGCGCTCTCTTCCCCGCCGTACGGGTCCTGCGTCACCTGGCGCGACACGACTTTGCCCTCTTCGTT
>CALMZP010000101.1 GCA_937870635.1 uncultured Acidobacteriota bacterium
GTTAACCGTTAACCGTTAACCGTTAACCGTTAACCGTTAACCGTTAACCGTTAACCGTTAACCGTTAACCGCGGCGAAGTGTAGCGCCGCTGGAATCCGAGTGGGCCTGACGGTCGAGGGTACCGGAGCATGTCTGGCGGCCAGGTAATGTGATAAGCGAGCTGAACGGTTAACGGTTAACGGTTAACGGTTAACGGTTAACGGTGAACGGTGAACGGTGAACGGTGAACGGTGAACGGTGAACGCCTACTGCTGCGGGACCATGGGGCTGACCCGCGGCGCGTCGACCGCGAGATGAATCCCGCCGTCCTGCGCATGGAGCTCGACCCGTTCGCCGCCACCGTTGATCTTCCCCGTCGCGCGGATCCTGGACTGTGCGCCGACCTGCTCGCGCTGCACCGAAAGGCCCGGGATATCGGAGCGAAAGTTGTTCGCCGCCGGATCCGACGTGAGCACGGTCGCATCGATGTCCGCGCCGAAGCCGGCCGGCACCGTCAGCACGATGTTTCCCTTGGCCGTCTTCGCGGTCACGCGATCGCTCTTCAGTTTCTGATCGAGCGTGATGGTCACGTCGCCGGAGCGCGTCTCCGCTTTGACCGGACCGATTGCGCGGCGCACGATGATGTCGCCGCCGCCGGAGCTCAGCTGCGTCGGACCACCGAGGTACTGAACCTGGATCGTTCCGCCGCCGGTGATGATGGTCCCGCCCTCGCGGGCGCGCTGAATAGAGATGTTGCCGCCTTCGGTCCTGGCGGTAAGCGGGCCCATGACCTCGCCGAGGTTCAGCGGTCCGCCGCGGGAGAAGACGTCGCAGTATCCGAAAACGGTGCCGAGGTTGATCTCTCCTGCGCCGGTATAGATCTTGGCGGCGCCGCGGACCTCATCGATCTTCACGTCGCCGATCGATGTCGAGTACCGGTAGAACTTCTGCTGCACGAGGGGAAGCTGAACACCCCCGCGGTTAGGCTCGGGTGGAAGCGCCGGTCCGATTCCGGGCGACGGTTGGGTGAACTTCTGCGCAACGGTGCGCAGCGCGCGTGCGTCGGTCCCGGTCGACCCCGTCTTGAGCAGGAAGACGTTTCCGGCGAAGCTCTGCATCGTCACCGTCGTATTACCCGGGTTGTTGACGCTGCCGCGGAAACGCGTCGGCGAAATGTAGCGGCCATCGCGGAGACGGAGGTTCGTCTTCGCCTCGCCGGCGACCGTATCCACATCCCAGGTGAAATTGGAGTTCGCCGGCACGCGGAGCGAGATCGACCCGTTGATCGATACGAGGTGCGCGTTCCCGCCGATTCCCCGCGGCGCGACCACCGTGATGTCGCCGTTGATGTTCTCGACAGCGAGTGCGCGTCCGGGATTTTCGATGACCACCGTTCCCATCATGTTCTTGACGCTGATCTCGCCGCTCACATCCGTCACGCGAATACCGCCGGTCTGCTGCGACTGAATCTTCAGATTGACGTTCCGCGGCAGGACGACCGTATAGTTGACCTGCGCCTGCCACCGCGGGTTCGCGCCCGGATGAATCGTACGGAGAATCTTCATCCGGTCGTTGCCCTCCGCGACGCGCTGCACCGCCTGGCGCGCCTCACTGACGGCGCTGCTGTCGACCGCCCTGATGACGCGGTCTGCGTTCACCGACACTTTCGCAGAGTTGTGCGTCGAAACGTGAATGTTGCCGACGAGGTTGTCGATGACCACTAGCCCACCCGGCGCAATCGCGAACTCATGGCCGAGGGGATCGGTCACGATGACGTCGGCCGCCGCGGCGCCGGTGAGAGCCAGCGCGGCGAGCACCGTCAGTGTCTGGAGCGTTCTGGTCATTGCAGCTTGATGTTGCTCAGCGCCTCGGCGGCCTTGGCGCGCACATAGAGATTCTCATCGGACTGCACGCTCTTCGCGCGCAGCGTGTCGATCGTGGCCGGGTCGAGCGCCTCACCGCTTCGCGCGAGATTTGCCAGCGCCTCCACTGCCTTGATGCGCACGGCCGGATTCGGATCGTTCTTGAGTGCGTCGATGAGCGCTTCGCGTGTGTCGCCGGCTACCGGCGCCGGCATCGTCTTCAGCGATTCCGCCGCGCGGATCCGCACGCCTTCGTGCTGATCGCTGCGCATCACCTTGGCCAGCGCGCTGGCAATCTCAGGATCGGCGAATTGAGGGTCGGAGTACGTCTCCTTCACCCATTCGATCGCCCGCGATGGCGACGCGCTGAGGCCTTTGTTGTTCTCGAGCACGTACGAGAGCAGCCGGACCATGCTCCGATCGCTCGGACTGCCTGTCACCGTCACGCGCGAGGTGACATCGAACGAGAGCCCGATCTTGTCGCCCTCGTGATCGAGAAATTGAACGTTCTGGATGTCCGGACGCCCTTCGATCTGCGGGCTGATCTGGCTCGCCGGAAGAACGCGCGTCTCAGCGATCGAGTACGGCATCTGCTGCACGTTCGCGATCGTCGCGGGCGTCGGGTCGACTCTCAACGCGCCGGTCTGATTCCCGGCGAAATACGCGCCGCCGGCGATGATCACCACACCCGCCGCCTGCGCCAGCCACTTCGCGGAGGTCCGGCGGTAGAAAGGCACGACGTTCGAGCGACGCTGTTCGAGAGGCGCACCAGCCGCGATGCCGGCTGCTTCGAGGAAGCGCTGCTTCACCCTCGCCGGCACTTCCACTTCTGCCAGGTCACCCATGATGGCCCACGAGTCGCGATATGCCGCCCACTCGTCGCCACAGGCTGCACAACTTTCGATGTGCTGATGCGTCAGCTCACGCCGGTCGCGGTCGAGCGACTCAGTCAGGAGCAGCGGCATGCTCTCCCTCATGAGATGGCATTCAGACATCGATCACCTCCGCTGTCCCGTCCGGTCAGCGCTTTCTTCAACGTTTCCATGGCTCGAAATACCCTTGTCTTGACGGCTCCCTCGGAACAGCCGGCGATCTGCGCGATCTCCGCGTACGAGAGCCCCTGGTACCGCGACAGCAGAATTGCTTCCCTCTGTTCCGGCGTCAGCGCTTCGAGCGCCTTCCGCACGCGAACTTCGTTTTCTCTCATCTCCAGGTTCCGTTCGGGTGAGAGCTCGTTGGGCGCCGGCAGCGTCACGAGCACGTCGTCGCTCTCCTTCGCCTTGTTGTCAGCCTTTCTCAGATAGTCGCGGCACCAGTTGGCCGTGATCGAAAAGAGCCAGGTCGACAACTTTGCGTCCCCGTGGAACTGATTGGCATGCCTCAACATCTTGACGAACACTTCCTGCACCGCGTCCTCGGCTGCCTCGGCGTTCTTCAGGAATCGGAACGCGAAGTTGTAGATCCGGGCGCTGTACCGGTCATAGATCTCGGACGCCGGGGAGTAGTCACCACCCTGAACGACCGCCATCAACTCCTGATCGCTCAGGTGTTTCATCTCGCCGGCTTCTCTTCCCTTCGACGGAGGCATGATTGAAAGGTTACGGGCTGGGCATGGCCGGCTCCGAGCCCGCAGCAACAACGGGTCGCAGGAGTTCATTCGTAGAGCGGCGGGCGATCCCGCCCGCCGGGTCGAGTTCCCCCTGCCCCGCGGCCGAGATCGCCCGCGACTCCACCGACCGCGGAGCGGTCTCATCCGGGCGCTCGAGGAAGGCCACGATGAGCGCCATCAGGCCGAGGGTCATGAAGAAAACCTCGGTATCGCCGAAATTGAATTCGAAAAGCCCCGCCACGGCCAGGCCGACGGTGATGGCCACCCCCGCCTGGGCAAATTCGCGGTTCGGCCCGTTCCACCCCCGGATGCACTCGCGGAGGAAGAGGCCGATGAGGAGCAGGTAAGCGGTCAGGCCGAGGACGCCGCGCTCGGCCCAGAGTTGGAGGATGTTGTTGTGGAGGTGGGGGATCCTGAATCGCGGCGCATCGGCGCGGCGATAGAGTGGATACACCTCCTTGACGTAGGCCGGTCCAACACCCATCACGGGGTAGTCCTTGATCATCTCGACGCCTCCCTCGGCCATCCGGATGCGATCGAGGTTCGAAGACTGCTCGACGTCGAAGGTCGAGACCAGCCGGCCGAAGAAGCTCATCGGCATGAAGGTCAGGAAAATCAGCCCCGCGCCCAGGGCGACGGGGATCCATCGAGGGCGCTCGAGCACGAGCAGAAGGACGGCCGCGATGGCCCACCCCAGCCACACACTGCGCGTGTATGTGAGAAACAGCGCCAGCGACAACAGAGCCGCCGATGCAATCAGCCACGGGCGGCGGCGGTGAAACGCGAGCACGAGCAGCAGCAGCGCCGGAGGAAGAAGAAGCCCGGAAAACGTCATGACGTGGGAGACGGGCCCGGTGATTCTGTTCTCGAGGGTCGATTGATCCTGCGAGAGGTACTCGACGATTCCATTGATGGAGATGATGACCGCGAAAAAGATCTGGGTTCGAAGCGCCAGGTGGCGGAGCGCCGGGATCGAGCGAAACAGGATCAGCGCGGCGGGAAACAGCATGATCTTGAACCACGTAATCGCATCGGCAAACGCATGAATAGTCGCGCCGTTGACAACGGCGGAAAGCGTGGACGCCGCGGCGTAGAGGAAGAGGGGGAAATAGATGATGTGGAACGTCGGCCGGACATTGCCGCGGCCGATGGCAAATCCGAGGAAGACGAGAGCGAGAAACGCGGTGAGCTCGGAGAGCGCGGTTTTCCCCTGCGCGAGAATGTGAAGCAGGTAGAGGGCCGCGGCGAAGCGCAGGGCGCGCGGCTGCGATTTCAGCTCACCGAGCAGCTCAAGCGTCGTCGAACGCTTCATCGACGAGCATGACCGGAATGTCGCTGACGACCGGGTAGACCCGGCGGCACTTGACGCACTGCAGCCCCTGCTCGACCACGGGCTCCTCCCCGCGGAACTTTTCGCGATATTTATCGCGAACGACGGTGCGTCGCTGATCGGTCAGCGGGATCAGCTTCACCTCTTCCTTGCAGATGGGGCAGGCTAGAATCTCGAGCAATTCCTGGTCGACGGCCATCGGCGCGGAACTATAGCAGATGAAGATTCTTCACCTTGCCGCCGGGAACCGGTGGACCGGAGCGGCGGCGCCAGCGTTCGCGGAAGTGGAAGCGCTCCGCGCCGCGGGCGTCGAGGCGCACTTCGCGTACGTCGGCGGGTACAAACTCGAGGCGAAGCTCGCCGCGCATTCCTTCGCACACCCGATCATCGACAGGGCGCAGAATCCCGTCTCGTTCCTGCGAACGGTAAAGGCGATCCGAAAACGGATCTCCGAGCTGGGCATCGACATCCTTCACGCTCACCTCACCTGGGATCACCTGCTTGCGCGCGTCGCCGCCCGCGGATCGAGAGTCGCCGTCGCGCGCACATTTCATTCCCGGCGAACGCTTCGAACGGATCCTTTCACTTCGTGGCTCGTGAAGGGCACCGGATCGTTGTTCGTGATCAACGAGACCTTCCTTGATTCCCCTGTCCTTCGAGGCCGGGGCGTTTTCACGCCGCCTCCCCTCGACTCGAGGCTGTTCAACCCGACCGGTCCGAACGTACGAAGCGCCTACTCCATCGACGCATCGACCAAAGTCATCGCGGTCATCGGGAAGCTCTCGGCCGGGCGCGGATTCGAGGCTGCGCTGCACGCCTTCGCCCTCGTTCACGAGGTCAACGCCGCGGCAAAGCTCATGATCATCGGTCATGGGGAGCATCGTCCGGCGCTCGAGAAACTCGCTGCAGAGCTCTCGATCGATTCGCACGTCATCTGGGCCGGCTATCACGAAGACGACCTCCCGGAGCATTACCGGGCCGCGGACGCTCTGCTGTTCACGGCTGCCGGATCAGACGAGGGACACCGCGCCGTTCTGGAAGCACTGGGGTGCGGGCTTCCCGTCGCTTCATACCCGATCCCCGGCATCGACAGCCTCCTCGGCCCGCTTGCCGGGCAGTGGATGGCAGGAGAATCGACACCGGAAGCGCTCGCGGCCGTGGTCGTGAAAGCGATCGCGCGTGCACCGGAGAAGAACCGGCCGGCAGCAGTGGCCCGCTCCGCGCAATTCACGTTCGACCGCGCTGCGCGGAGACTTATTGATGGATACCCATTTGGGTGACGCGGCGCACGTTCCTTTTATTTAGAGTGGCGGCAGGAGACAATCGCGACGGGTTCCCGGTCGACAAGTGATGCCCGATCTCGAGATCGCCGCGGGGCTGAGCTTCATGGCTCAGTTCGTGACGGCACTGGTAATGACGTTCCTGCTGCTCGGTTTTTACCGTCAGTACAGGAAGACTTACGTCTACGAGTGGATGTACGGCTGGGCGGCGATCGCCGTCAGCGAAGTGGGAATCGCTGGCGGGCGGTGGGCGGTCACGAACCTCGCCGTTGCGCCCCTCCATCCATTCCGGCTCGTGCCGGCGCTGGTCGCCAACGTATTCGCCTACCTCAGCGTGGCCTGGCTGGTCTTCGGCGCGTATGACCTGGTTCGGCGCAGGCCGGTCAGGCTCCGCGAGGCAAAGTGGCTTCTGATCACGGCCGGCGCGCTCGGCGCGCTGCTGACTCTCCCGTACACCAGTGCCGAGAGCACAGCAGCGGGACGGTATCTGGCCCGCTTCGGCGTGTACGGGATGCTGTCGTCGATCGCCTTCGCCGGCGTCGGTATCGCTATCTGGCGCACGCGCAAAAGGCGCGATGGTGTCGGCCTCGCAGTGTTGTCACTGGCGCTCCTCGCGCACGGCGCCCAGCAGTTTCGGGAAGGAGTTGTCGCGGTCCTGGCGCTGCCTTCGGGCGTGCGGCCCGACATGCCCCTGCAGTGGAGCTTTCTCGATCTGCTGGTGCACTCGCTGATCGGGCTGGGGATGATCGCCGCTCTTCTCGAGGATGAGCGCGAAGCGGCATCGATCGCGGCGGACCAGGTGGAACATCTCGCCTATCACGACGCCATGACCGGCCTTCCGAACCGGCCGCTCTTCATGGATCGCCTCATCATCGCGCTGGCACAGGCCAATCGCGCGAATCAGAAGCTTGCCGTGCTGTTCCTCGACCTCGACCGCTTCAAAAACATCAACGACTCCCTCGGCCACACCGTCGGCGACACCCTTCTCAAGTCGGCTGCCGAACGCGTACGCCGCTGCGTCCGCGAGGGCGACACGGTGGCGCGCTTTGGCGGCGACGAATTCACCCTTCTGATCCCTCGCATCGAGAAGGTCGAAGACGCGGCCAAAATCGCGAACAAGATCATCGAGACTCTCAAGATCCCGTTCCAGGTCGGCGGACTCGATCTCTTCATCACCACGAGTATCGGCGTGGCGATCTTTCCACCTGACGGTTCCGATCCCGAGACCCTCGTCCGCAACGCCGACACGGCGATGTACAGGGCGAAGGATCAAGGCCGGGACAACTATCAGCTCTACGCTCCCGACATGAACGCGCAGGCAGCGGAGCGCCTGGGCCTGGAGAACGAGCTCCGCCGGGCCGTTCGCCAGAACGAGATGCTTCTTCATTACCAGCCGATCCTCGACGCCGCGAGCGGCGCCGTGGTCGGCCTGGAAGCTCTGATCCGCTGGCAGCATCCGGAACGCGGCCTGCTCCCGCCTGCCCATTTCATTTCGATTGCCGAGGTGTCCGGCCTCATCGTCCCGATCGGCGAGTGGGTCATTCGAACCGCGTGCAGGCAGGTTCGACAATGGCAGAAGAAGCTGGACTTTCCGTTCACGATCGCGGTGAATCTCTCCGCCCGTCAGTTCCAGCACGCGGATCTCGTCAGCCAGATCCGCTCAGCTGTCATCGATACCGGAATCGATCCCTCCTCGCTGGAGGTGGAGATCACCGAAAGCAGCGCGATGCAGAATGCAGAGAACACGCTCTTCAAGCTGCGCGAATTGAAGTCGCTGGGCATCCGGATCGCGATGGACGACTTCGGGACAGGCTATTCGTCACTCAACTATCTGAAGCAGTTCCCGATCGACACGCTCAAGCTCGACCAGTCATTCGTGAAAGACGTGATGACCGATGCTCGGGACGCCGCGATCGTCGGCGCCGTGATCTCCATGTCTCACCGCCTGGGCCTGAAAGTCGTGGGCGAAGGCGTAGAGACGCCGGCTCAGCACGAATACCTCCGACGGGAAGGTTGTGACTTCGTGCAGGGCTACCTGTTCAGCCATCCGAAGCCGCCCGACGAGATCGAGATGCTCCTGCGATCGCGCAAGGGGAACTTGATAGAACGATGAGCCTGGACCTTGGACCTTGGACCTACTGCGACGCGATGACCTTGAGCTCCACGTCGATCGGCGTCGGCAGCGAATCGACGCCCACGGTCGTCCGGGTTGGCTGCACGTGTCCCAGATACTCTGCGTACACGGCGTTGAACCGCTCGAAGTCGCGCTTCATGTCGGTCAGATAGACCGTGACGTCGAGAATGTTGTCGAGCGAGCTTCCGGCGTCTTCGAGAATCGCGCGTATGTTCTCGATGCAGCGACGCGTCTGCGCTTCAATGCCCACAGGGATTTCGTTGGTTCCCGGGGTGCGCGGGCCGATCCCTGAGAGGAAGAGAAGGTCACCGACTCGCCGGGCGTGCGGATAGGGCCCGACGGGTTTCGGTGCGCGCTCGGTGCGGATCACGGGCGTCGCGTCCTCCGTATCCTGCTCGTCGCGTTTCGGTGCTTCGCCAAGGACGTTGTGGGTCTGGAGCCCCGTGCCACCGGTCACGGCAATCGCGGGAGCAGCCTCGTCGAACTCCTTCTCGAAATCGAGCTCCTTGGCCGAAGGCGTCAGCTCGACGATCGCGCTCCCGGTTCCCCAGACGGGCTCGTAATCCCAGACCTTCCCGTCATACCGGTTGTGCTCGCCCATCAGCGCGCCGAGCCACCAGATCGCCTTGAAGCCCATGTCCGCATTTGCCTCGCGTCCAAATTCGCGCGCGACCTGCGCCACGTCCTCGAGGCGGCCCTCGCCGAGCATCTCCAGAATCTTGCGATTCCACTCGTCGTCCTTCGCCGACGACACGCGGTCGCGCGACGGATCGATGTCTCCGACCTCGTACCGGTTCGACAGGTTCGTCACACACACGACGATCGTCTTCTTTCCATACTGTTCGATCGCGGCCCGGGCGGCGAATCCGAGGGCGCGGCTTTCATCGCGCTCCGCGTAGATGTTGCAGGAGACGATGGAGGCAGGAATGGCGTTGTCAGGGTTCAGGAGCTTCAACGCAACGACGGAGCCGGTGTCGATCGGAAATCCGTGATAGTTGACCGTCGATGCCTGCATCCCGTTCGCCTTGCAGATGCCGGCATAGAGCTCCCCGAAAGCCGGATCGATGCGGAAGCTGTACGGGATCTCCCCGAACTCGTACCAGTTCTGATCGACGAGCGTCCATTTCGGATTCGGGTCGACCTGCATGAGATGACCGATGACCGAAAACCATTGCGTCGAGTAAACGAGCAGGAGCTCCGCGCCGCTGTTCGCGATCTCACGGCCAACCGCCTGGTACGCCTGCCGGAGCGAGGCCCATCCCGCGTTCCGCTCTGGTGCCAAATAGATATGCGGCTGGCCGGGCACGATGTAAGCGCGCTGGATCATACGGAGGCTGCGGCCCCCTGTGTTGTGGCGGCTGCCTTCAGCTGCGGGTCCCAACCAACGACGGCGTTTCCGGTTCCGATGACCGTCCAGTACCCATAGAGCTCGCCCGGGTAATCGGGGAAGTTCAGAGCGGACAGCATCCATGCCAGAGAGCCCGCCTTCACCTCGGACACCGCGTGGTCCATGAACTCGGGCAGGACCGCGATCAGCTCCTTCGTACGCCCGGTGCGCATCAGGTCGATGACCTTCATATCCCACAGGTAGCCGGAGTGTTCGTATACATGCTCGCGGGACATGTCTTCGGGAATGTCCGACTCGGTCGTGAAGTGACGGTGGGAAAGCGTGTTCGACGCGAGAAGAATGGCGCGGCGTCCGCTCTTTTCGATCGCCCGCCGCGTGGCCTGGCCGAGGCGGATCATCTGCGTCTGGCCCATCTCGTTGGAGAAGTAGTAAGGGGAGTTGTTCGAGGAGATGCCGACGATGGGGATGTCCCACTCGGGATTGATCATGTGACAGGACACGATCGTCCCGTAATCGACGCGGAAGTTCGGATTCCGCATCAACTTCGTCACGAGGCCGTCGTTGCGTCCTTCTTCGGCGATCAGCTCTGCGAGCTCGACATCGACTTTGATGTCGTACTTGTAGCGAAAGAGGTTCGGAAAGATCGGGTCGACGGAGAGGCCATGAAATTCAGGAACGCCCAGGAAGTGGTGGCCGATCACGGTCTGCCAGTGCGGCGAATGGACGAGAATCACGTCCGGCTTCTTCGCCAGAAAGTGTTTACGCGCGCGCTCGTATCCCCAGCGCAGCACTTCCCATCCGCATTCGGATTTCGGCTCGTTGCGCCAATGGTTCTCGCCATAGACGATGTGGGGTGGATGCGGTGCGAGTAGTCCGCCGACGATCTGTCCGTTCATTCTTTGATCCTTGGCTTCGCTCAGGATGGCCTTTCAAGCCAATTTCACGCACACATTCTTCGCTTCGGTGAAGAAGCTCAATGACTCGAACCCGCCTTCACGCCCCACGCCACTTTCCTTCATCCCGCCAAAGGGAACGCGGAGGTCACGCACCAGCCAGCAATTGATCCACACGGTGCCGGCGTCGAGTGCCGCCGCGACGCGATGCGCGCGCTGCAGATCGCGCGTCCACAATGTCGCGGAGAGACCGTACCGCGTCGAGTTGGCGAAGGCGATCGCTTCATCCTCCCCGTCGAATGGCGTGATGGTGACGACGGGGCCGAAGATCTCCTCCTGCAGGACGCGGCGGTCGCAGCCGAGGCCGGTCACCACGGTCGGCTCGAAGAAGAATCCGGCCCCGTCGATCCGCCGGCCGCCGGCCACGATCGTGCCGCCCTCCTGCTTCGCCAGCTCCACGTAACCGCTCACCTTCTCCAGATGTGCGGCGCTGATGAGCGCGCCGACGTCGGTCGCCTCGTCCCACGGATCGCCGATGCGCAGCTGCTTCGTCGCAGCCACGAACTCGTCGACGAAATGATCGTGGATCGAGCGCTCCACGAAAATTCGTGATCCACACAAACAAATCTCTCCCTGGTTCGCGAAGCTCGACTGAATCGATGTCTTCACGGCCTCGGGCAGATCGGCGTCGGCGAAGATGACGTTTGGATTTTTGCCGCCCAGCTCGAGCGAGACTCTCTTGAAATGCGGAGCGGCGGCCATGGCCACCTTGGCCCCCGTTACGGTTCCCCCGGTGAAGGAGATGAGCGGCACCTTCGGATGCGAGGTCAGTGCATCGCCGGCCTTCGCGCCAAGCCCGTGGACGATGTTGATCACACCGGGCGGCAATCCCGCGTCGCGCGCAAGCTGGGCCAGGCGGTTCGCCGTGAGCGGTGTCAGCTCCGACGGCTTGGCCACACACGTATTTCCCGTGGCAATCGCCGGTGCGATCTTCCACGACAAAAGATAGAGAGGCAGGTTCCACGGAGAGATCAGCCCGGCCACGCCCAGCGGCTGGCGAAGCGTGTAGTTCAGCGCGACGCCATCGGTGGGATGCGCCTCGCTCGCATAGTGGAGGATCGCGGTAGCAAAGAAACGAAAGTTGGCCACGGCACGCGGGATGTCGAGGCGGCGCGCCAGGGTGACCGTTTTACCGTTGTCGCGGCTCTCCAGTCGCGCGAGCTCTTCGAGATTGTTTTCGATGAGATCTGCGAGGCGGAGGAGAAGCCTGGATCGTTCTGCGACCGGCGTTCGCGACCATGCGGGAAATGCCGAATGTGCCGCCCGGACGGCGGCATCGATGTCGCGGGCGTCGCTGTCGGGGATCCGGGCGATCACCTCACCGGTGGCCGGCCCGATGTCGTCGATGTACGCGCCCGAAGCGGGCGCGACGAACTCGCCGTTGATGAAGTTCGACACCACGAGTGGAGCGCGGCCGACCTCGCCCGCGGCGCTGGTGTTCGCGGGCGAGGTCGCCCGCGCTCCACTAAGCTCTGGAGAGTGTCGTGAACTCATCTGGATCGAACTCCCAGCGATCGATGTCCGGGTCCCAGGAATCCCAGGGAACGATGGCCGCCATCCTGTCGCGGAGATGCGGAGGGATGACTTCGGGCACGATGAAGGCCTTCTGGCGGCGCAGCTTGTACGGATTCCTGAAGTCGAGGCCGAGGACGCCGAGGATGTAGCGGGCGATGTACCAGGTGGCCTGGGGATTCCAGCCGTGAGCGATCTTCACCACGACACCGAGTCCGTCTGGATACTCCGGATGCTCGATGGCCAGGCCGAGCAGGCCGTCGGCGCCTTCCTTCGCAACGACGCGGCCGTTGCCGGCCTTCAGGATCGTTGAATCGAGCCGGTTGAAGCCGCCGATGAGATCGGGATGCTTCGTCATCGCGCTCCAGATCCAGTCCTCGTCTTTCTCGGTGACGAGGTTGGCGAAAAGGCGCGCCAGATCGGTCACGGTCATGCTGACCGTCGGCAGCCCGCATCCATCCTTGGCGATGACGCCATTCGTCCAGTCCGGCGCGAGAACACCACGCAGGTAATCGAGGTACTCCTGGAAGAACGGATGATGCGGCCAGACGTACCCGACGCGGGACCATCCCTTCAGCCGGCACCCCTTGAGGATCGCCGCGTGCTCGCCCGAACAGCAGTGATACCAGCGCCGCGGACGGCGGACCTGCCGGCCGAACTGCACGAGCGGCACGTCGTGAGGTGCCTGCATCAGGCCCCATTCGCCTTCGCGCAGAATCGAACGCGCGACGCGGACATGTTCGGTGTCGCCATTGTGCGAAGCCACGGAGATCGCCTGCTGCTCGCCGGTGAGATCGCGCGCGAACTCACGCGCGAAGACCTTCATCATCAGCGGCTTCACCATCGAGCGGCCATAGACCTCGACGTTGCCGCCAAACGAGTGAATGAGCTTGCGCCCTGACACCCACGACACCGCGCCGTGAACGGTGTTCTCCGCCACCCCGTTGCGCCGGTACTCGACCAGCGGCTGCCAGTTCGGCATGGGCCGGGCGAAGTTCACCGGGTGGCTTTCGTCGGGCGTGGGCACGCGGTCGTAATTCTAAGGGAACCGTTAACCGTTAACCGAGGCGAGTGTAACCCTCACGTCGGCCTCTACCGGCGCGCGCCGAACTGCATGGCCACGTCGTTCATAAAATCAGACATACTTTTCATGACTTGTTTTGAATCATGATTATTGAAATCGAACCAGAGCATCAGCCGATCCTCAGCGTGGAACCGGCTCCTCACCTGGCCGGCAATCGATTCGGCATTCCCGATGAGCGCATTATCCGTGGCGCGCCGCACCTTCTCGTCATCCAGCGTACCTTCGAGCGCGCGCCAGTAGTTGGAGAGCGCCGCCCGCGCCTGCTCCGCCGCGCGCCCGGGGTCGTCGTTGATGAAAACCAGCACGGTCCGCGGCATGAGCCGCCGATGCCACGCCCCTCCAGCCGGGTTGTAGTGAACCTTCATCCGTTCGTTCGTTTTCTCGATCTCGCCGCCGGGTGTGATCGACAGGTTGAAGACACCCACCGGAAGGAGTGTATTCGCGAAAATCTGGGCCGCCGGATCGTGCGACCCGATGGAGAGCCGCAGGAGGTCCATCCGCGGCTCCTGCGGGACGATCTTCAGATTCGGAAAGACCCAGCGCGGCCTGACAGGAATCGCCTCCGCGTCAGAACCGTATGCGGATATGACCCGCTGCCAGTCCGCATCGCTGCGGAAGTCGGGCCTGGAGAGCCATCGCTTCGTCACCGCATCCGAGCTCAGCACCTCGCCGCGAAGAAGCCGCAGAAAGATCTCGGTCGCTTCCTCGAAAATCTTGTTCTTGACCACTGGCCACGCTGCTTCCTCCACCGCGTCGCGCGGCACGATGCCGTACGGTATGTTGATGAAGGGAAAGCGACCCGACGCAAAGCCGACCGTCAACGTCCGTTTCTCCGCCTTGTCGAGCCCGTGGAGCGTAAGAAACGTCTTGACCCGCTCCGCAGCGGCGATCGGACCGCCGTTGCAGAGGATGTTCATGATCGCGGAGCCCATCCCGATCCGCTTCGTCTTCGCGAATACGCGGTGCGCGAGCTGAAGGATGTCCGTATTCAGCCCGATCTCACCGACGAAGTGCGGGATCACGGCGCCGGGGTTCCCCTTCTGGACTTCCGTCGACAGGTGGCTCTCGGCGACCCAGGCGGTGCCGAATCCAAGCTTGTCGGCGAGGTCGATCTGTTCGAAGAAGTTCTCGAACATCACCCTCTCGCTCGGCATGTACCCGTTCACCTCGGTCTGTGAGATCGAGAAGAAGATGTCGAATTCCATGGAGGCGCTACATTAGGCGACATGCCGAGACGGATCAACTTCGCCTTTCTGCTCTTCCTCGCCGCGTGCGCGACTTCCGTCGCCATCCCGCCGAACCGCCACGGCTTGCGTGTCGTGCCGGATCGCGCTACCTACGAACGGCTGGCTCGCGCAGATGCCTCGAAACGCATGGTCGACCTCGCCACAATTCCCGGCATTCGACTCGACATCCGTTACGCCACAGAAGACAACTTCATGAAGCGGCCGTTGTACCCGGCGGCCAGGGCATTCCTGCGGGCGCCCGCGGCGGTGGCGCTGCGGAGAATCCAGGAAGAGCTCGCGCGCGAGGGCCTGGGCCTCAAGGTCTGGGACGCCTATCGGCCCTACGGCATCACGGAAGCGATGTGGGAGCCGATTCGCAATCCCGATTACGTCGCCGATCCGGCAAAAGGGTCGCGTCACAATCGCGGCGCGGCAGTCGATGTGACGCTCGTCGACCGCAACGGCTACGAGCTGATCATGCCCACCGCTTACGACGATTTCTCGCCGCGCGCGGCTCATGCCTTCACCGAGCTCGCTCCGCAGATGCTCCTCAACCGTCAGAAGCTGCGCGACGTGATGACGAAGCACGGCTTCGACCCGCTCCCATCCGAATGGTGGCACTACGACTATCGCGAATGGGAGCGGTTCGAATTGATGAACGTGCCGCTCGGAGAGTTGTGACTCCGGCCGTCGGGGGACGACGCTCACCGCAGAGACGCAGAGTTCGCAGAGGGACGCAGAGCCGGCAGAAGAACTCTGCGTCCCCCTCTGCGTCCTCTGCGTCTCTGCGGTGAAGGGGTGAAGTGACTCTAGAACCTCGTGACCATCGAGATCGACCCGACCTTGTAGTACTTCGACGTGTCGTACGCGAAGTCGATCTGGAATCGCGGCCACGCAAAACCGCCGCCGACAGACAGATGCAGCTGATCCTCGCCTTCGGGATAAAGGATCGCTTCGGCCACGCGATCGACGCTGTCGAGCGGTCCGCGGTAGACCACCGAGTGCGCCGGGTCGTTCCAGACACCGGCACGGAGCAGGAACGGCACGCGCGCCGTGAACGCATACTCGGCCCCGAGATGGACTTCGGTGACGTCGTCCGCTTCATAGGGTGAGCCGGCATCACGCACGGACTGCGAGAGCGAGAAGAAATCGTCAACGAGGCTCGAGTAGGTCACATGGATCGCGTCGAGGTTGATCGTCAACACCGGGATCGGACGATAGGACGCACCCACGCCGAAGACGTCGGGAACGTTGAACATCGTGTCGGCCACCTGCGAGAGCGCGAACCCGGTATCGAGGTCGCCGTAGAACACCGGCGCCGCGAAGCTCGGTCCCTTCTTGTACATGCCGCCGAAGCTGAGCTTGTCGCTCGGAGTCCACTTGAACCCGGCCGCGTAGGTGATGTCGTTCTCTTCGGTGAGCTCGATGATTCCGTTTTCATCCACCTTCGCCGTTGCCTGCGCCGTGACCTGAGCCGTCAGGAGATCGGGCGACACGCGGAACGTGAGCGCCTGCTCGCGGAGTGTCTGATAACGGATCGTCGCTCCGACCGAGAACTTCGGATGGACCTGCCATGCTCCGGCGAGACCCCAGGTGCGCTGCTGGATGTCGACTGCCGAGACGAACGGGTTCAGACCCCACTCCAGGCACGCCAGGAAGTCATTGGCCTGTTCCCTGATCCGTTCGCATTCTGCCTCGGACACCGGAGTGCCGCCGCGCGGGAGGAAGAAGCTCGGCACCGGCACGACCTGTCCGAAATCGTTTTCCTGAGGGATGACCGCACCCTCTCCCACGTTGCGGAGAGGCTCGTGGAAGTAAGCGCCGACCGTGAAGTTCTTGATCGGATAGACGGCGCTGGCGAACGCGATCTGCACGCGGTCGCTGTGATGATTGAAAGCAGTGCGGTCGAGGTCGGGGAAGACGCCGCTGGTGGTCAGCACCTGCGACTCCATGTAGTTGCGCACTTCGATCGACACCTCCGGTTTGCGAAGGATCGTCAGACCGGCAGGGTTGGCCTCGACGGCCGAGGCATCGTCAGCGAGACCGAGAAACGCACCGCCCATGCCGAGGGACCGCGCACCGGGATTCCCGAAATTGAATTGAAGGCCGGACAGCGATTCGATGTCGGTGTTTTGAGCAAGAGCCGGGACCGCCGCGCACACGACGAGCGCGACGAGAACGAGTGATTTCCGCATGCAACCTCCGTTTGGAACCGATGGGGGAAAGGATAGCAGGACCTTGTTTGGACCTTGGACCTTGTTGGACCTTGGACCTTGTTGGACCTTGGACCCTCGCCCCGAAGCGAGTCACGCCGGGGTTACGCCCAAACGGGCCGAAGCTCCCAAGGTCCAAGGTCCAGGGTCCAGGGTCCAGGGGTCCAAGGTCCAAGGTCCAGGGGTCCAAGGTCCAAGGTCCAGGGTCCAGGGTCCAGGGTCCCGTCAGGCCGTCCGCGCTTTCCTCACTTCCTCCACCACCCGCGCGAGCACGGCCGCCGGCTCTCCGAGCTGCTTGGCGCGATCGCGGCGGAAGCTCCATTCGACCTGCCCGTTGGCGAGACTGCGCGCGCCGACGGCGATGCGCAGAGGGAAGCCGATCAGGTCGGCGTCCTTGAACTTCACGCCCGGCCGCTCGTCCCGGTCATCGAAGAGAACTTCGATGCCTTCGGCCTGCAGCTTCTCGTAGATCTCCGTCGCTGTCGCGAGGACGTTCTCTTCTCGGCCGACGGAAGTGACAACCACTTCGAACGGCGCGATCGGCATCGGCCAGATGATCCCGTCGCCGTCATGGCTCTGCTCGACCGCGGCGGCAACCGTTCTGCCGATGCCGAGTCCGTAGCAGCCCATGATCATCGGACGCCGCTCGCCCTTCTCGTCGAGATACACACAGTTCATCGCCTCGGAATACTTCGTCCCGAGCTTGAATACGTGCCCGACCTCGATGCCGCGATGGATCTCGAGCTTGTTCCCGCAGCGCGGGCAGGGATCACCCGCGAAGACGGTCGTGAAGTCGCCGTACTCCGGCTCCGGAAAATCGCGCCCCGGATTCACGCCGCCGATGTGCGTGTCCGGCTTGTTGCCGCCGACGACCCAGTCCTTCCGGCCTTTGAGCGACGAATCGGCGAGAACACGTTTGCATTTTGTGCCGACCGGACCGCAGTAACCCACCGGACCGCCGGTGGCAGCTTCGAACTTCGTGTCCGGCAGCATCTCCAGCGTATTGACGCCGAGGAAGTTCTTGATCTTGATTTCGTTGCCTTCGCGGTCGCCGCGGACGAGGACCATGACTGGACCGTTTTCGGTGTCGAACACGAGCGTCTTCACGAGACGGGAAGTGGGCTTCTTGAGAAACGCTCCGACATCGTCGATGGTCTTCGTCCCGGGGGTGTGCAATGGCGCCATCTCCGTCATGGGAGCCGGCTCCGGTTCATCCTCGAAAAACCTGGACGTGGCCTTCTCGATGTTCGCGCCGTAGCGGCAGCTGGGACAACTCACGACGGCGTCTTCGCCCGATTGCGCGAGAACCATGAACTCGTGCGATGCCGAGCCTCCGATGTTGCCGGTGTCGGCCTCGACCGGTACGTGATCGAGCGCGCAGCGGCGGAAGGTGCGGCCGTACGCGTCGCGCATCGCTTCATACGTTTCGTCGAGCGACTCGCGCGACGAATGAAACGAATAAGCGTCCTTCATGATGAACTCACGGCCTCGCATGAGCCCGAAGCGTGGACGCACTTCGTCGCGGAACTTCGTCTGGATCTGATAGAGGTTGACCGGGAGCTGGCGGTAGGAGCTGACGGCGTCGCGCACCGTCTCGGTGATCACTTCCTCGTGCGTCGGCCCGAACACGAAATCGCGCTCGTGACGGTCTTTGATGCGAAGGAGCTCCTTCCCGTATTTCTGCCAGCGACCGGACTCCACCCAGAGCTCGGCCGGCTGGATGGCCGGCATCAGGAGCTCGGTCGATCCGGCCCGGGTCATCTCCTCGCGGACGATGGCTTCGAGCTTCTGCACGGAACGCAGTCCGAGCGGCAGGTAGGTGTAGATGCCGGCGGCGACCTTCCGGATCATTCCGCCACGCATCATCAGTTTCTGGCTGATGACGTCGGCGTCGGCGGGAACTTCCCGCAAAGTATTGATGAAGTAACGAGTCCAGCGCATTTTGTGACGATCCCATGGGCCCCGAGGCCCGGTCAAAAGTGCGGCATTCTACACTGGCTGTTCGTGTTAGAAATTGAAGATTCGATGGACAAGAACTCCATTCTCGTCTTCGAGCGGCCCCCGATCTCGAGGCTGATTTCCTGCGCGGCGGCCTTCGGCTCGGCGGCCCTTTTCTTCACCTACATCGCCGAGAACGCAGACGACCTCCACCCCCTCCCCATCGCCGGCCTGATCCTCCTGTTCCTCGGGACCGTAGCCGCCGCCGTGGTGCAGTACGGCGACCACATCTACTTCAGCGATCACGGCGTGATGTACGAAAACCGGCTCCTGTCGCTTTTCGGAAGGCGCGGCCGGTGGATGCGGTGGGAGGACATCATCGAGGTTCGCGAGGTACGGAAGAAGGTCCTCATCCTGCTGTCGAAGGATGGGCGGCGGATGCTCGTCGACGCGATTCTTGGCTACGCCATTGCACGGGCGGAGATCCTGAGACGAGCTCCGCAGGCAATCCTCAGCGGAACCCTCGTTACCCGTGAAGATTCTTGAAGAGACGCCGATTCGTTCTGATTGCAGCAGCGGCCACGCTGCTCGTGGTAATCGCCATCCTCGCCGTCGTGCTCTCGCGCCAGCGGCTGCGGCGGCATCGGGTCTTTCGAGATACTGACCGCGCGGTCGCGGCGCCTTCCACGGTTCCCCCGGTCGAGAAGTGGACGGAAACGTTCGCCGTGCTCGCACCGGAGCCCCTGGCGGAGCTGCTGACACGCATCGAGCAGGAGCGCAAAGACCGCTACGACTCCTGGTCCCTCGGCTATCTGCACGCTCGCGCCCTCATCGAAGATGGCGAACTGGACGAGGCGAAGGCGAAGCTGCAGCCGTTCCTGGCTGACGGCAACCCTTTTCGCGACCTCGCGCTCTACCATGCAGCGCAGGTCGCAGAGGCCGAAGGCGATCCCGAAGCGGCGAGCCGGATGCGCGAGGAGATCGCGCTCGATCTCTCCGGCTCTCCCTACCGTTCGGACGCGATCGAGGAGGAGGCGGACTACCTCGCCGCTCTTTCGTCGCCGGAACGGCTCACAGCGTTCGCGGCGAAGATCGCGCCATCCGTCGACGCGCGCATGAGGCGCGATCTCAATGCGCGGGTCATCGAATCGGCGCTGCGCACCGGCGATACGAAAGGCGCCGTTGCCACGGCCCTCGAAGTCCTCAAAGGAGCGACCGGCGACGACGCGGCCGACCGGGCCAGCCGCGCCATCGACAAGCCGGAGATCATCCGCACACTCGGTCCCGAGCAACTCGCGCTGATGGGCGAAACGTTTCAGAGCCATCGCCATTTCGAGCGTGCCGCGGCACTCATCACCGCCGCGATTCCCCGGCTTCCGAAACGCAGCGACGAGCTACGGTTCGCCCTCGGACGCAGCCATTTCGGGAACGAGAACTATGCCGAAGCCCAGCGCATCTACCAGTCCAGCGCGAATCTGACGCGCGACCCGCAGTGGAAGGCGACGTTCCTCTGGCATGCGGCGAGGGCCGCGCAGCTGCAGGGCAACGACAGGGGCGGCGAGCAGCTGATGACGGCCGCCATCGGCGTCAAGGGCAATTTCCCTTCGACGAGCGCCGCTCTGACGCAGCGGATTCGGAGCCGGGTAAAACAGAAACGATTTGCCGAGGCGGGGTCGGACCTCGCGTTGCTCCGACGCGTCGCGCCGAACGGCCGTGCCACCATCGAAGGAGCGCTCGCTCTCGCTCTCGGTCAGCTCGGAGCGGGCAACGGCGCCGCGGCCCTGGCGACACTGAATTCCGTTCCCGCGGCGAGGCTCGACGAGTTCGACCGGGCGGAGTTCGCATACTGGCGCGCCCGCGCGCTGGAGGGCTCGAACCTTCGCGCATCGTTCGACGCGTACCTGTCGGTCCTGCGATCGCCTTCACCGAATCACTTCGCCTACTTCGCTCGTGAACGGCTCGACTCGCCGGCGATGGCGCCAAAGCTTCGCCAGGAGCTGCAGGCGCGTGAAGCGGAAGTGGCGAAGCTGATGGCCGCGAAGGACTACGTAACGGCGAAGCGGGTGGAGACCGATCGCATCCTGTTGTCTTCGGCGTCGCGTGACGCCGAGCTTCAGCGCCTCGCCTCGATCTATCGCGAGCTGCCTGAGTATCGAGAGATCCTGGAGTTGAAGCCGGCGCGGTTTCCGGCATTCCCGGTCGAGGACGATACGGACCGGGGAACGCTGCTCATGGCAATGAGCCTCTTCGACGAGGCCACCGCGGACATCACCGACCGCTGGTCGTTGCGCGATTCCGAACAGGCGCTCACGCAATCGCTGGCTCTCAATCGCGCCAATGCGTCACGCGAATCGATCTACGCGGTCGAAGTGCTGATGCGATCGGTGCCGGACGATTACCTGCCCGACCTGCTTCCGCTGTCTGTCCGCCAGCTCCTCTATCCACGCTATTTCTACACCGCCATCGTCCGCGACTCGGAACGCTTCGGCGCCGACCCGCAGCTCGTTCTCTCGATC
Source organism: uncultured Acidobacteriota bacterium (assembly GCA_937870635.1). Classification (GTDB taxonomy): domain Bacteria; phylum Acidobacteriota; class Thermoanaerobaculia; order Gp7-AA8; family Gp7-AA8; genus DATLEX01. The sequence goes on from CALMZP010000101.1 coordinate 20,986, forward strand.
ATGCGTGAAGAATCGCGTTTCAATCCGCGCGCAAAGTCGGCCGCCGCGGCGCGGGGCCTTCTGCAGTTCATCATCACCACGGCCCGCGACATCGGCCGAAACATCGGTCTGGTGGACGTCTCTCCCGAAGACCTCTACGACCCGCGCATCATCATCAGCCTCGGCTCCAAGTACGTGGCCACGCTGACCGAGGAGTTCGATGGCAATCACTACCGGGCCGCGGCGGCCTACAACGCCGGGCCGTATCAGGTGAAGCTGTGGTCACGGCTCGCGCCGGCACCAGGGGACGACTTCTTCCTTTCCGCGGTGAACTTCGACGAGACGAAGCACTACGTGCGCAAGGTCATGAACAGTTACAAGCGGTACGGCGAGATCTACGAAAATGGAGCGCCGGCCGGCGGAGTGACCATCGAGCCGTGATGGCGTAAAGCACGACCTTCACCGCAGAGACGCAGAGGGCGCAGAGGGACGCGGAGCTCTTCTGCCGCCTCTGCGTCCCTCTGCGTGCTCTGCGTCTCTGCGGTTGCTTTTCGTGGGTGAGCGGCGCGAGCCCCTCACCCAACCGGCGCGCCGGCGATGACGCGCTCGTACAGCTCGCGATATCTGGGGACGATCTTCGATACGTCGAAACGCTCGATGGCGATCTCCCTCGCGCGGCGGCCCATCGCTCTCTGCAATTGATCGTTCGACAGGATCTCGATCGCGCGCGCAGCCATTCCGTCGATGTCGCCGATCGGCAGCAGGTAACCGTCGACCCCGTCGTCGACTACCTCGGGCAGCCCGCCGGCGCGCGTGGCGATGACCGGAACTTCCGACGCCAGCGCTTCGAGCGCCGCCATGCCAAACGACTCCGATTCGGAGGGGAGCAGAAAGAGGTCGCTCGCACCGACGATCTCTTCGAGGTTGGGGACGTTGCCGAGGAAGAAGACGCGGTCGCGCAGGCGGCGGTCCCGGCAGTACGCCTCGGCGCGCGATCGATCCGGACCGTCGCCGACCATGAGCAGGCGGCTCGGCACGACGCGCGTGACCTTCTCGAATACTTCGATCACATCCATGATCCGCTTCACGGGGCGGAAGTTCGACACGTGGCAGATCAGCCGGTCGTCCGGCCGTCCGCCGAAGATGTGGCAGAACGCGCTCTTGTCGTGACGCTTGAACCGCTCCGGATCGACGAAGTTGGGGATTACGTCGATGGGCTTTTGTGTGGCGAAATTCGCCGCGGTTTCGTCCTTCAGCCACTGCGAGACCGCGGTGACGCCGTCGGACACTTCGATCCCGAACTTCGTGATCGGGAGATAGCTCTCGTCCCGGCCGACGAGGGTGATGTCGGTACCGTGCAGCGTCGTGATCACCTTGAGGTGCTCGCTCCGCAGAATCTGCTTGGCCAGGTGCGCGCTGATGGCGTGAGGAATCGCGTAATGGACGTGCAGCACGTCGAGCTTTTCGTAGACGGCCACCTCCGCCATTTTCGTGGCCAGCGCCAGCGTGTAGGGCGGATACGGGTCGAAGAGCGGGTAAGGAGTCACCGTCACTTCGTGAAAACGCACGCGTTCGTGAAGGATGTTCAGGCGCGATGGGAGCGCATAGCTGATGAAATGAATGTCATCTCCGCGGTGTGCCATGGCGATGCCGAGCTCGGTCGCCACGACACCCGAGCCGCCGAAGGTGGGATAGCAGGTAATTCCGATGTTCATCGTGTTTGCCTGTAATTACCGCTTCCGCTTTCCGCCAACCTCCCGGCCGCCATATGCGCCGATGAGATCTGTCAGCTGGGGCGGCTGTTTGGTCACGAAAGCCTCGCCGTAACGCCTGCCGATCAGCGCTCCGAAGTGTTTCCCCCGCGCCTCGATCATCTCGAGAAACCCCGGATCGGAGATGAACGTTTGCGGTTCCTTCGACTTCGGATCGTGGAACTGCGACTTGTAAGCCGCGATCGCGCGCATCTTGGTCTTCCACGCTGCAGTGGTATCGACGACGAACGACGGCGGGAACATGTAATTCTGGAGGTAGTAAACCACCGCCTGAGGACGATGCTCTGTCAGTTTCGTCTTCAACTGGCGCAGGCCCGCGTAAAACCACGCCTCGGTGACGAGCCTGCCCGTCCGGGTGTGGTCGGGATGCCGGTCATCCGGATACGGCGCGAACACCAGCTGTGGCCGGGTATGGCGGATGATCTCGATGACTTTCAGTTCTTCTTCCCGGCCGCCGCGGAGCACGCCGTCGCCGAAGTCGAGCTGATCGCGGAACGACGCGCCCAGGACGCGGGCCGCGGCGGCGGCTTCGCGCCGGCGGATGGCGGGCGTTCCGCGCGTTCCCATCTCGCCGCGCGTCAGATCGATCATCCCGACCCGCAGGCCCTCCTTCACCGCTCGGGCGATCGTGCCGCCGGCGGACAGCTCGACGTCATCCGGATGCGCGCCGAAAAACAGATAGTCCACTTCATTCATAACCAAATCACCTTGAATACATCCGAATCCGGCTCGATCTCAGCGATGAGCCGGTCGATCAGTTCCTGCCCGTGACGGTGCCAGAACGGAAACCACGCCACGATCCGGTCCTGCACGTGTCCATCCGGATGCAGCGTTGCGGCCATCTCCCGGGCGGCCTCCCATCGCTCACGATCCTTGCGGACGAGACCTTTGATGGCGCGCTCAGCGAGTTTGTTGAAGTGATATTCGATGTGCCCGACCGATCGATGGATCGCGCGGGCAAGCGAATGCTCGGCGGGCAGCGCGATCTCACCGATCCGCTCGATCGTCTTCACCAGCTCGCGATTCCCTTCTTCGGCCAGCCGCCGGACTTCGTTGACGGTATCGGGTTCGCGGCGCGCGAGGAGCGTCCCCGGATCGGCGAACATCTCGGCTGGCGACACCTGGAGCCGCGGAACGAATCGGAGAATGCGTTTCGTCGCGATGAGCAGGTGGCCGCGCAGCCCGACGCGCGGCATCGGCACTTCCAGCAGATTGTGCAGAGGAGCGATCTGCGCGTAGTACGCGACTTCGGCCGGCCCGCCGATGAAGATGTCCGGCCGCAGCACCGCGTCCTGGAGCAGCGGCCTCGTGAGCGCCGATGTCGATGTGCGCTCCGGTTCGATCGCGCGCGGCTTGTCCACGATGTGCCGTTCGCCGCGGCCATCCAGCTCGAAGAGCAGGGTGTATTCGCCGTCTTCACGGGGCAGAACCTGAGGCGAGTAACCGGCGGCCTCAAGATCGTCCGACCGCTTTTTCAGCGAGCCCTGGATCTCGCGCCAGCGCTTCCCGATCTGCTGAAAGAGCGGTGCGCCTGCGCGTCGCAGCTCGGGCAGCAGCGAATCGACGAGAATGACCTGGTCGCCGAACACGGAGGCAACGAGCTCCGCGAACGAGTCGCGGAACGTGACGCCTTCTCGCAGCCATGCCGGCCTGGGCATCTCGTACAGAGCAAGCAGCTCCGTGATGAGTGCCTCGGGCACCGCGACATCGCCGACGGCGGTTTTCGACTCGATCGAACGAGTCGTTCTGATGGAAAGGAGATCGAGCTGTCTGTTCACGGCGCCGCGGTCGACCGTGCTGATCGGGACCGCCAGCTGCGCCACCTCGTCGAGGTCATGGTCTTCAGTCGCGAGCCAGAAGAAGACCGTTGCCGGTTTTCCCGCCGACTCGAGGTCTCTTTTCATCCGGACCAGGCTCGCGATCTTCGCGAGGGTGTACAGCGGACCGCCCGCGAACCCGACCTGCTGTCCGGCGACGAGGGTGATCGTGTTACCCGCAGCCCACCGCTCGAGCTGACGGCCGATGAAGAGGCCCCACCTGCGGTTGGACGCGTCGAGCGCCGCGACGAGAGACCGGTCGGCCGGCGGCCGCCCGGCCGGCTTTTTCAGGAGCTCGCCGGTGTCACGAGGAAGAAAGGCCGTCGCTTTCGCGGAGGCGG
>CALMZP010000102.1 GCA_937870635.1 uncultured Acidobacteriota bacterium
GAAGATCGCAGCCTGACGCCCGAGGGGCACGCGCGCATGAAGCAGGTCGCACGCGGACTCGAGCGCGCCTTCCCGAAAGCTCAGGTCATTTACGCAAGCCCGCTTCTCCGTGCGGTCCAGACCGCTCTCTGGGTTTCAAAAGGCTATCGGTCGCGAGTGAAAGTGAATACGACCGATTCCCTCATTCCCGGCGCCGACCCGAAGGAGTTCATCGAGTTCCTGGCGAGCATCAAGGAGCGGCGGATCATCATCGTCGGTCACGAGCCGAATCTTTCCGACAATCTCATGGATCTGATCGGTGTCACCGCTACGCGCCAGTTCGAGCTGAAAAAGGGCGGCTGCTACGGAGTGCGCATTTACGCCGACGGCCGCGCGCTGCTCGAATGGCTCCTCTCACCGCGCATTCTGAGGAAACTGGCCGAGACGGAGTGACTCTGAAGGATGAAGGCGGAAGGATGAAGGATGAAGAAGGCCGGTCCCCCACGTCACCCTGAGCTGCGAAGACAGCGAAGGGTCTCAAGATGCGTAGCTGGAGATTCTTCGCCGTCTTCGCGGCTCAGAATGACGTGAGGTCGGTCGGCTTCGCTCATTCTTCCTCTTCATCCTTCATCCTTCCCATCACTCGTCACTCCCATCGAACGAGTACCCGAACCCGACCCGGTTCCTGATTCGGTCCGGACCGAGTTTGCGCCGCAGACCCTTGAGGCGCGCCTCGATTCCGCTTCTGCTGAGCGACTTTCCCGCTGTGGAAAGCTCCGTGCGGATTCTCTCGACCGACAGCGATGCCGGAGCGTGCCGTATCAGAAGCGACAGCACATCCGACTCTCCCTTTGAGAGGTCGATCTGCTCGCCGTTGCGGACGACTCGCATCGTGTCGGGATAGATCTTCAGGTCGGAGCTCGAATAGGCAGCCGTCTCGCTCAGGCCGTTTGCGGCGCGACGCGACACCGCGCGAGCCCTCGCCAGGAGCTCGCGCATGTTGAGGCTGCGGATGACGGATTCGTCGGCGCCCGCCAGCAGGGTCTCGGTGTGAATGGAAGCGTCATTGGTGATCGCGATGATGGGCACGTCATTGCGCAACGCTTCACTCCGAATGCGGCGGCAGAGCTCCGGTCCAGAACGATCGGCGTCGATCACGAGGAGATCGAACGTTCTCGATCGGAGCACCTTCAGCGCCTGCGCGGCGGCTCCGAACCATTCCACGTCGTAGCCCTCCGTCTCGAAAGCGTGGCCGATCCGACGCGCGAAAGAACGGTCACGCTCGATGATTGCCAGGCTTCGCATAGTCGCGTGCAAGTGTTCGTTTCCGAGGCATCGTCTGCGTGCATCCGGTGTGAACCCTTCGTGCCCGGACACCGAATCCGTGTGAACTGGACAGGCACGCACGTGCCTTCACTTCGAAGCCGCGGCTCCTCACTCAGGCTTTACATCGAGTTCAATCGTTGAATTGACCGGGGGCGTAGAACTCGCGTCCATGAACACGAGCTTCAAGTCCGCGCTTCTTTCGTTCCTGTTTCTCGCAACCCTCTTCCCTGCGGTGCTCGACGCGTCTGCACAACAGGCCGGCCAGGCGTCCATCTCCGGCGTGGTGCGCGACAACACCGGAGCAGCGATCCCCGGCGTGACGGTCACCGTCACTCGCGGTGAGTCCGCGCCGGAGATCGTCTACACCGCGATGGAGGGCGAATTTCAGGTGGGTGGGCTGGTCCCGGGGAAATACAGCGTCGAAGCAGTCCTCGATGGCTTTCAGACGCTGAAGCGCGACGTTCAGCTCGGAACGGGCCAGGCCCTCAAGCTCGCGTTCGTGCTCGTTCCCGCGTTCGGCGAGACGGTCGAAGTCGTTGCCGAGGCGAGCCGGACGGGAGAGGTGGCAATTCTGGAGACCAGAAGGCAGGCCGCCGTCGTGAGCGACTCGATCTCGGCGGACGAGATCCGCAGGACGCCGGACTCCAGTGCCGCCTCCGTGGTCGAGCGGCTCACCGGAGTGACGCTCATCGGCGACAAGTACGTGTTCGTTCGCGGTCTCGGAGAGCGATACAGCGGGACGACGATGAACGGTGCCACGCTTCCGACCACCGAAACGGAAAAGCGCGTCGTTCCACTCGATCTCTTTCCCGCCAGACTTCTGTCGACGGTGAACGTCGTCAAGAGTTACACGCCCGATCGTCCGGGCGACTTCGGCAGCGGCGTCGTCGAGATGACGACCACTGATTTTCCGAATTCCGGTTCGATGAAGGTGACGATGGGCGCCGGTCAGACCCAGGCCACCGGCAGCGATTTCCGGCGGTACTCCGGAGGCCTCGACCGGTGGGGCCGGGGCGGCCAGGAATTGCCCGGAACGATTCCGGACGGCTATCTCCAGCGCCGCAGCTCGCTCGTCCCGGGCGGTTTCAGCCCACAGGAGCTGGAGGTTTTCGGCGAGTCGTTCGCCGGCAGCTGGACCGGCGATCCAGCCGCGTCAGCCGCTCCGGCCACGGATTTCGCGATCACCTACGGGAACACCTTCGGCCCGCTCGGAGTCGTATTGTCCGCCGTCTCCAACCACAAGTACGACAGGCAGGACGAAGAGCTGCGGTTCTTCGGCCTCGATGCGGGGGACGTTCTCGTTCCCCGCAACGACTACGACATGAGGACGGACCGCGAGAGCGCGAACAGTGGCTTCATCGGCAACTTCTCGCTTCGTCTGAACGAGACCAACCGCGTCAGCCTCAACGCCATCCTCACGCGTGACGCGGGATCCGAATACCGTTTCCAGGAAGGGCTCAACACGAATACGGGCGGATTCATCGAGGCGCACCGCGTTCGTTATCAGCTCGAAGAGATCTTCTCCGCGCGCCTCCGCGGTGAGCACAACCTCAGAGGTCCGGGAATCGGAAGCCTCGCTGAGTGGAACCTGTCGCGGTCACGGGCAAGCAACGATTCCGACCTGCGCGAGACCGTCTACCGTGAAGGCGAGCCGGGCATTTTCGCCATGCAGGTCGGCCTGGCCGGAACGAATTTCTACAACCTCGCCGATTCGATCCACCAGGGCGGAGTCGCCTACACGATCTTCTACGCGGATCCGGACGGCACCCGCTCGGGAATGTTCAAGGTCGGCATCGACCGCTTCGAGCGCACACGCGAGTTCGGATCGCGCCGGTTCCGCTTTTCGGTTCCGAACCAGGGCATGTTCGACCTCACCGGAAGTGCCGAAGAGATCTTCACGCCTGAGAACATCCGGCCCGACGGTTTCGAGATCCGTGAAGTGACCGGCGTGAATGACGCCTACGACGCCGAACATACCGTGAGCGCCGGCTACGTGATGGCCGACTCGACGTTCGGGAAGTGGCGCGTGATCGGTGGGGCGCGTTACGAGGATTCCGATCAGCAGGTCCTGACATTCAATCCGTTCGATACCGCCGCGCGGGTGGCCTCGGTGAACGAGAGTGCGGCCGTGCTCCCGTCGCTCAACTTCGTCTATCAGGCCGGCCCGAGGACGAATCTTCGGCTCGGATATGGCCGTTCGCTGAATCGACCCGAGTTCCGCGAGCTCAGCCCGTTCTCGTTCGTGGAAGTGACCGGCGGCCGCTCGGTTGCCGGCAATCCCGATCTGGAGGAAGCGACGCTGGACAGCTTCGACGTCCGCTGGGAAACCTTTCCGACCGGTGGCGAGGTAATCGCGGCGAGCCTTTTCTACAAACGCATCGACCAGCCGATCGAGCGGATCATCCAGCCGACGACGGAGCTGCGCACATCGTTCGTCAACGCCGATTCCGCGACGCTCTGGGGAGCCGAGCTCGAGTTCCGCCGATCCCTGGCGAGCATCACTCCTATGCTGGACTTCTGGTCCGTCAATGTGAACTACGCCTACATTCACTCGGATGTTCAGGTCGGAGCCCAGCAGCTCGCTGTCGTCACGAACCTCGAGCGGCCCCTGGAGGGGCAGTCCGATCAGACCGCGAACGTTGCGCTGCAGTTCTTCCATCCGGTTCGCGGAACGATGGTCAGGCTCCTCGGCTCGTACGTC
>CALMZP010000103.1 GCA_937870635.1 uncultured Acidobacteriota bacterium
CCCCCCCCCCCCCGGCGCCCCGGCCCCCCCCTCGGTCAGCAGATCCGGAACGGACATCACGGAACCGGCGTCGACGGTCACCTCTTCGGCATAACCGCCGCCGGGAAGCAAAGCCATCACGCGGTCCCCGGCGCGGAACTTCTTCACATCCGATCCAGTCTCGATCACGCGTCCGGCGCATTCGAGTCCGAGAATGTCGGTGACGCCCTCGGGAGGAGGATAGTGGCCCGTGGCCTGGAGCAGATCCGCACGATTGACCGACGTGGCGTTGATGGCGATCCGAACATCGTTACCGTTCATTCCACTTCCTCTACACCGCGGCACTGTAGTATTCGCCGGCCAATGGAACCAGCGATTTCCTGTCGTGGCTTGCGTAAGCATTATCCGGATGTGAAGGCAGTCGATGGGCTGGACCTCTCGGTCGCCCGAGGGGAGTGCTTCGGGCTTCTCGGTCCGAACGGCGCGGGAAAGACAACGACGATCGAGATCCTCGAAGGCCTCACCACACCCGACGGCGGCGCGGTCGAGATCCTTGGACTGAACTGGAAGGACGACGAGCGCGAGATCCGGGAGCGGATCGGCATTTCGCTGCAGGAAACGCAGCTGGCAGACAAGCTGACTGTCCTCGAGACGCTTCGTCTTTTCCGGTCGTTCTATCGAAAGGGCCCGTCGCCCGAGGAACTGCTGCGCGACCTCACGCTCGAAGAGAAGCGGGATTCGCGCGTCGGCAAGCTGTCCGGCGGCCAGAAGCAGCGCCTCGCGGTGGCCTGCGCGCTCGTGGGCAAGCCTGACATCCTGTTTCTGGATGAGCCAACGACGGGCCTCGATCCTCAGAGCCGTCTGCAGCTGTGGGAAGTTGTCACGCGGTTTCGGAAGCGCGGCGGAACCGTTCTCCTGACGACGCACTACATGGATGAGGCTGAGCGCCTCTGTGACCGCATCGGCATCGTCGATCATGGACATCTCATCGCTCTCGGTACGCCGAAAGAACTGATCGGCCGTCTCGACGCGCCGAACGTGATCGAGTTCACGAGCGAACCCGCGGTCGATGAGGGAGCGTTTTCGGACATCCCCGGTTTCCACGCGGCGACACTTCGCGCGAATGCATGGCATCTCCAGGTCGACTCTCTGGCCGACGCGGTCCCGCCGCTCATCGTCGGCGTCGAGAAGCGCGGCTCACGGCTCATCACGCTGACCACTCACGCGGCGACGCTGGAGGACCTGTTCGTCTCGCTGACGGGAAGGGAGCTGCGCGATGCGTGAGATACGGCCGGCGCTCATCGAATTGACCATCGTCCGGGTGAAGGAGTTCGTGCGCGAGACCGAGGCGCTGTTCTGGGTCTTCGGATTTCCGCTGCTGATGACCGTCGCCCTCGGGTTCGCCTTCCGCGACAGCGGCCCGGAGAGAGTACCGGTGGGGATCGTGGAGGGTCCGGCAGCGGCGGGACAGCTGAAAGCGCTCGCATCGTCGCCCGCACTGCAGCCGCGAATCTACGGTGCGGACGAAGGCCGCGCTGAGCTTCGGCGGGGGAAGATCTCGCTGCTCGTGGCCGGGACGCCGCCGGTGTACCGGTTCGATCCCGCGCGGCCCGAGGCGAGAACGGCACGGCTGGAGGCCGACGACGCGCTGCAGATCGCGGCAGGACGAAGGAGCGCTTTCGAGCCACGCGATGAACGTGTCGAGGAGCAAGGCGCGCGCTACGTCGATTTTCTCGTTCCAGGGCTTCTGGGCATGAACCTCATGAGCACGGGCATGTGGGGCATCGGTTTCGTCGTCGTGAACGCCCGCATGAAGAAGCTGCTGAAGAGGCTCGTGGCGACGCCGATGAAGAAGAGCGACTTCCTCGTGTCGCACTTTCTCTCGCGGATCGTCTTCCTCATCCTCGAGGTAGGAGCGCTCGTCGCATTCGCATGGTTCGCCTTCGACGTGCGCATCCACGGATCGTGGCTTCTGTTCAGCGCCATCTGTTTTCTCGGAGCGACGGCGTTCGCCGGGCTGGGGACGCTCGTCGCGTCACGTGTCCGGACAATCGAGGCGGTAAGCGGTTTGATGAACCTGGTGATGGTGCCGATGTGGATCTGCTCGGGGGTGTTCTTCTCCTACGAGCGGTTCCCGCGCGCGGCGATCCCGTTCATCCGCGCGCTTCCTCTCACCGCGGTCAACGACGCACTGCGCGCCGTCATGAACGACGGCCTGGGCCTCGCCGCCGTTGCGCCGATGCTGATCAACCTCTCGATCTGGACGGTCGTATCGTACGTCGTGGGATTGAAGATCTTCCGCTGGCAGTAGGCTTTGGAACGATGAACGATGAACGTTCCTGTCATCCCGAGCGTAGCGAGGGATCTGGGGGACGGGCGGCACGAACATCATGCTTTTATGCCGCCCGCGCCCCCAGGTCCCTCGCTCACGGTCGGGATGACACCTATCCTTCATCCTTCATCATTCGTTCTAGAACATTCGTTCTAGAACGAGATCACGAGCCCGACATTGGTCTCTCCCTGCGTCAAGGTGTCGCCGTAGGTGTCGTAGCAGCGGTAGCATTCGTCGTCGCCGTCGAGCGACGTGAAGTAGCCGCGGCCTTCGATGCGGAGGCCGACGTTCCGGTTGAACGGGATCTTCACCCCGATTCCGGCCGACGCTGAGAATCGGTTCTCGGCGGTGACGCCGGGAATGTCGGGGCGCAGGTTCGCGACGCCGGCGCTGAACACGAGGAAGGGGATCGCGCCGGCTTCGGGGTCGCCAATGGGGATCTGCAGTCCGCCGTGGTAATACGTCACGTCGAAATCGGCGATGGCGGCTTCGGGCTCGAAGAGACCTGCGCCGGTCTGCAGGTGGGTCTTCTGCTGATTGACCATCAACTCGAACTTCATCGCGCTCCCGCCGATCGGGATGCCGAAGTTCATACCGACGTTGCCGGAACTGGCGAGCTCGGAGTCGAACCCGAACAGGTCCGAGCGGTCGGCGTAGAGAGTGCCGCCCCAGCGATAACCGCCGAACGGCGTCAGCTCGAACATATTGTACGAAGGCGTGGAGTAGGTGAAACGGCGATCCCGCCAGCTCTCGTCGCGGCCACGGTCGATGTTCTGAGCAAAGACAGAAGAGGGAAGCAGGAGCAGAAGAAGAGCTGCAATTTTTCGCATTGGAGGACCTCCACCTGGCCGCTCACCAATACAATCGGCGCACCATGAAAGTGGCCACCTGGAACGTCAACGGAATCCGCGCACGGCACCAGCAATTCGTCGACTGGGCGAGTGCCGAACAGCCCGATGTGATCTGCCTGCAGGAGCTCAAATCGAAGCTCGAGCAGATCCCGCAAATCTGTTCGATCGAAGGATATAACTGCTACTGGCACGGTGCCGGCGCCTACTCCGGCGTGGCGCTCATCGTCCGCCGCTCATTTGCCTCGGAGGTCTCGTTCACCCACCCCGAATTCGACAACGAGACACGCATCGTGGAGGCGCAAATCGAGGACACAGTGTTCACCAGCGTGTACGTTCCGAACGGCGGGAAGGACTTCGACGCGAAGATCGCGTTCTTCAATTCGCTCATCGGGTATGCGGCCGATGTCCATCGCCGCGGGCTGAAGCTCGTGTTGTGCGGAGACATGAACATTGCCAGGGCCGAGATGGATGTTCATCCGAAGGAGAGGAAGCCGCGCGCCATCGGGCAGCTGCCGCAGGAGCGCGAGCTGTTCGAGAAACTGCTCGGGCAGGGCCTGGTCGACGTAGGAAGAACCTTATATCCGGAGGACGAAAACTACTTCAGCTGGTGGGCGCCGTGGAGAAATCTGAGGCAGCGGAACATCGGATGGCGGCTCGACTACGTGCTGGCGAGCGCAGAGATCGCGAAGCGGGCCGTCTCATGTCCGTCGCAACGCGAGGTGGGAACCAGCGATCACGCGCCGGTGGTGGCGACGTTTGCGTAGGAATGGCTCTGGGCTCCCGGCTCCGGGCTCCTGGGGGACGTTCATTTTCCGTTCTCCCCAGGAGCCCAGAGCCAGGAGCCCAGAGCCGTCAACAACTGATCAACTAGTCCAGTACAACCAGCACGACGCGGCGGTTCGCAGCGCGGCCGGCGCGGGTGCGATTCGGCTCCACCGGCAGGGTATCGCCGTAGGAGATCGTCGACATGCGGTTCAACGGTAGGTTGTGGGCCCGTGAGAGATAGCGGCGAACCGAATCGGCGCGGCGCTGTCCCAGCTCGTCGTTGTAACGCGAGCTGCCGGTATCGTCCGTGTGTCCCTGGATCTCGATGAAGTACTGCGTGTCGAGAGCCTTCACTCGATTCGCGAACTCTGTGAGCGCTTCCTGCGCCTTCTGGTCCAGCTCGTAGGAATCCGTTCTGAACTTCACGCGGTCTTCGGTGAACGACTGCTCGAAGACGACCTGACCACGGGCCAGAACACCCGCTTCCTGGGCGCGTTGCAGGGCCTCGCGGGCTGACTGGCTCAGCTCCTCGAGGCGGACATCCGTGGCCTGCTGCTTCTGCTGAAGGCTCTCTACCTGACCTGCTACGGATTCGATCTTCTGGTCGGTCTGCGCCTGGGCCGCGGCGATCTTCTCGTCGACGGATCCCGAGGTGGCGCAACCACCCAGCATTGCCGCAACCATTGCGGCGGTGAACAACGTCCCGAACTTCCTCATCTGACTTCCCTTCCTCTCGTATTAGCCGGATCAGCGGGACGTGTTGAGTGTGGGTGGCTCCGTGCCCTTGTAACCAGCCCGTACCCTGACTGACCGCACACGCGCCACTGTCTCCAGCGAAATGCGCCGGTACTTTACTGCACCGGTGCCTGTCGGAGGGAAGCCAATCAAGTATTGCGCCCGGAGGGCCCGGTCGAGGGCCATCACGGCGGACGCGAAATGCTGCGGCTTATTGCCGATAAAGAGCTTGCCTCCGGTCGAGGCCGCTACTTCCTCGAGGACGTCCAGGTCGGTCAGAGTTTCCGAAACCGGGCCTTTTTTGCGCGGCAGCCTGGGATCGCGCGGCGCCAGGGCGTAGATCGGAATCGACACTCCCTCGAGCTTCGCCGCCAGCTGCAGCTTCGTCAGACGGGACGCGTTGTCGATGCCGTCGCTCACCAGGATGATGGCCCGCGTCGGGTTCTTCGACTCTTCTGTCCTGGCCGGCATGGCGGCGATCGCGTCGAAGAAAGCGGTCTTGCCGTACGGCTTGACCGAATCCAGGCCTTTCAGGATGGCTGCGCCGTCGGACGTGAAGGGGACGACGTCGTGAACCCGCCGGTTGTCGAACATGAAGAGCGCGAACTCATCGCCCGGCTTTGCACTGGCGATCAGAGTCTGGATGCCGGCGCGAGCGGCCTCCATCTTCCCGGCGAGAGCCATCGAGCCGGAGCCGTCGATGATGATTGAGAACGACACCGGGGCGTTCATCGAGCGCTCGAACAGGTCGGTCTTGACCGGGACGCCGTCGACGAGGAGCTTCACATCGCGCTGGCGCAGGTCGGTGATGGGAACCCCGTTGGCGCCGAGGGCGGTAAACGGGATCATGACGTAGTTGACGGAAACGGTGTCGGCGATCTCGACGTCCGTGGTCTGCCCGAACAGGGGAAAGACCAGCGCCAGGAGCGCGATCAGGAAAGCTGGCTGCCTCATGCGTACCGACAACAAATAACTATGCCGTTCCGATTTCAGTACCGATTCATGGGAACAAAGTCGGGATCTTCCTGATGACCCCGCTCCCATTTCAGGAACTCGAAATACCCGCAGTGAGGCTGGTCGGGGTATTCGTGGCAGACGCCCGGCCGGGCGTCGTAGATCGTGCAGCGCCGTTTCTTGGTGTCGAGGAACATGCAGACGCTCCGGAAGAACTTGTCCTTCTGGTGGCGCAGCACGTTCTCGCCTTCGACGACTTTGGTGAAGCGGCGCTCGGCCGTCTCCTCGTCGATTCCAAAGTGACGGGCCAGTCTCTTGAGGTCACGCTTCTCGACGACGATGCTGTCATAGCTGCAGCAGTAGGCCGGACACTTCGCGCAGTCGTAGTGAACTTTCTGTTTGGAACCATTGTTGGATGACATGGGCAACATGAGTTTAACCGCGGTCGGGAAAAGAGTCTCCTCTCTTCTTGCAGCGCTCTTCGCTTCAGCCTGTTGTACATCGCTGCCGCGGATGACGGGAAAGCAGGTGCCCGAGCCGCCGCAGACCGCCGTCGTCCGCGGCGTTGCGAGCTCGTCAGCGGTCTGGCGGGATGAGCAACGAAGCCGCGCAGTTCCGGTGAAGATGTACCGGCCGGCCGTGCAGTCACCGGCGCCCGTCGTGCTCTTCTCGCACGGCATCGGCGAGGATCGCGATTCGTACGCATATGTCGGGGAGGCACTCGCGGAGGCCGGTTTTCTCGCGGTTCACATCACGCACGCCGGAACCGACCGGGCCGTCCTCGAGCGGGGATATCTGCATCTCTATCGGGCAGTGAAGAAGAAAGAGAACTGGATCAACCGTGTCCTCGACGTGAGCTTCGTTCTCGATCAGCTCGCGACCGATCCCGGCGCCGACCTCCACCGCGTCGCGGTGGCCGGTCACTCTGCCGGAGCATTCACCGCGTTCGCCGTGGCCGGGCTTCGAACGGCCGATGGCGGCACGCTTCGCGATCCGCGCGTCAGAGTCATCATCCCGATCTCCATGCCTCGCATGGACGGAGTCGTGCCTCCGGGTGGGTACGATGCGATTCACATCCCGACCCTCAACATGACCGGAACCTGCGATGCGAGCCTGATCTACCGAACGTTGCCCAGGCATCGCCGCGCGCCGTTCGAACGGACCGTGGCGACCGGTCACTACCTCGTCACGATCGAGGGCGTGAATCACGATACGTTTTCAAACCCCGAAGATCGTCAGCATTCCCTCATCGCATCGCTCATGATTCGCTTCCTCCGAGGGTTTCTCCTCGACGAACCGGCGTCCCGCGCCTGGTTCCAGGAGGAGGGGATGACTCATCTGTCCGGTACCGGGCTGACGATCGAGCGCAAGTAATGCAATGATCGTCCAGCATGGACCACGCCGTCTCCCTCGTACAGGCTTACCTGCAGCTCAACGGTTACTTCACATCCGCTGAATTTCCGATCTTTTCGGGCGCCGGCCGCAACGGTGCGCGGGCCATTACGGACATCGACATTCTCGCTTTCCGGTTTCCCAGCGGCCTGCCGCTCCTGCAGCACAAGAGTGCGCCGCAGGGACTCGACATGACCGATGTCGATCCCGGTCTCGGCGTCGATGGCGACACGGTCGACATGATCATCGGCGAGGTCAAGGAAGGCCGCGTCGGCATCAACTCCGGCATCCGCGACCCGCAGGTCCTCAAGACACTGATCGGCCGGCTCGGCAACACGGACGAGGAGGACGAACTGGTCGTCAGCGAGCTTCTCAAGACGGGGAATGCGCGTCTGCCCTCATCGGGCTACACGGTCCGCCTCGTCGCCTTCGGAGCCTTTCCACCCGGATCCCAGGTTCCCCCCTGCCGCATCATCAGCCTCGGCCACGTCCTGCAGTTCCTCCAAGCGTACGTCCGCAAGCACTGGAGCATGCTGCGCCATCTACAGTTCAAGGATCCCGCCTTCGGGTTTCTCATGACGATGGAGAAGGCCCGGCGCGGCGGCGCCGGCCGGCGCGGCGAACAGGGTGTCGAGGTCGTTCCGGCGGTAGGTGAGGAACGCGTGGCCCGGCCACGTCCCGAGAAAAACGAAGCGCCAAGACACCATAGACGGCGGAAGTAGGCGGTTGGAATCCTTCTCCCCCACCGAAGAGTGGGAGAGAAGGGCGGTCCGCACTCCCGCTAATCCGCGCAGACGACGCGGTTCCGGCCGGCCCTCTTCGCGCGGTACAGCGCTTTATCGGCGGCATCGATGAGTGCGCCGGAGTTCCGCTCGTCTCCCCGCGGCATGCAGGTCGCGACGCCGATGCTGATCGTCAGCGGGCGGCCGGACGGCGCGGGATGCGCGATGCCGAGATCCAAGACCCGCTGGCGGATCGTCTCGGCGAGATGCCGCGCGCTCTGAAGATCCGTGTTCGGCAGCAGCACCGCGAACTCCTCGCCGCCATACCGCGCCACGATATCGCCGGCGCGGTGCACGGTGTCGCGGATGCAATGCGCCACACGCCGCAGGCATTCGTCGCCCGCGCGGTGTCCGTAGGCGTCGTTGTAATCCTTGAACCAGTCGATGTCCGCCACGAGCACGGACAGGGGCGTATGTGTCCTCGCCGCGCGGCGCCACTCGACCGGGAAAAGTTTGTCGAAATGAAGGCGGTTGTGAAGTTCGGTGAGGCCGTCGTGCGCCGAGAGCTGCTCGAACTTTTCGACCATGCTCGTCAGCCGCTCGTTCGCGGACTGCAGTCCTGCCTTCGCTTCGACCAGCTCGTCATTCGTGCGGAGCAGCCGCAGCGCGCCGGCGATCTGGTCGGCGAAAGCTTCGAATGCCATGACGTTGGCCGGTGTGAAGACTCCGGCCACGCTGCTTTCCAGGTTGAACACGCCGAGGAGCTCGTTGCGCGAACGGATCGGCACCACGAGCTCGGCCGTCACGTCGTCCCCGGCCGGGATGTACTCCGGGTCGGTGCGGACGTCGGGAACGATCTGCGTCCTGCCCGTCCGGATGCAGCGGCCGATGATGCCCTCGCTGACCGGCCATCTGTCGGCCGCGCCCGCGACTCGCTTGCCGGCGTCGGCGGCGCGAACGTATTCGTTGTGGTCGCGATCGTAGAGACGGATCGAGACGATTTCCAGCGGAAAGCGGGCATGCACGTAATCGACGACACGCCGCAGAAAATCATCGAGGTTCGTCGCCTCGAGCGCGTCACGAGAAACCTCGCTCATCATCTCCATGAGGCGCGCGCGCTGTTCGAGCTCTTCGTAACGACTGGCGCCGGCGATCGCACCGGCGATCTGATCAGCGATGGTGGTGAGGAGAGCGAGCTGTCCGCTGAACGCGCCGAGCTGCGTGCTTTCGATGTTCAGAACGGCGACCAGCGAATCGTTGTGCATGATCGGAACGCAGATTTCCGAAAGCACGCCCGGCGTCATATCCGCGAAATTCGGATGCTCGCGCACGTCGTCGATCAGAACCGCCCGCTTCGTCTCTGCGACTTCGCCCACCACCCCCGTGCCGAGGGGGCGGGAGTAACCGATGTGGACGTCGGTGGGGAGCGAGGTCGTCAGCGCCTGGCAGGTATAGGCTTCGCCATCCGGGTTGGTGGTTACCAGCGCGACGAGCTCCCAATGGAAGTGCGAGGCGAGTGCATCGGTGATGCGTTGCACCATCGGCAGGAGCTCGAGGTCGAGGGAGGCGATGCGCGCAAGCTCATTGAGCGCGGAAAGTTCGCGCGCTTTCGTATCTCCACCCGCGCCACCGGGGGAGGCAGTGACCCGAATGCGGGCCGGCCCTGGCGAGCTCATGTCTTAAGAACCCCCATTTTAGGCCGGTTCCTTCCAGCATGGCTCTTCCGCAGGCTCAGTCCGTGAGCTTCTTCATCAACTCGTTGACCTGGTCGTAAACGCGCCGCACGCAGTCCTCGACGTCTCTCGAGGAGTCGTCGGCCCGCCGGCGCGCAGTGGCAACCATGTCGAGAATCTCATCCGTCGCGAAGAGGATGTCTCCGAGCCGGTCCAGGACCCGCTCGCTCAAAGGGAGTTGAATGGCCGTTACGGGATCGAAATTGAATTCTTTTAGAGACACTCTTAAGAGGAGTGACCGATCGGGCGCGTTCCCTACCCCCAATCTCTCAGCTGGGAGATTTTGCCTCACAAAATCTCATCCTGACGGGGGTAGCCGCGGGGGAGGCCGGGATCAAATGAATCGCAGGAGGAACCATCCTCCAGTGCCCGCCCAGATCAGGAAGGCGAAGTTGATCGACATCGCGTATGTGTCGGATCTGCGATCCGAGGAGCATCAGCGCCAGGCCGAGGCCGATCGCGTTCCAGATGACGAACGGAGTCATCGTGACCAGGAAGCGCCACGCATCCCATCCGGACTGGTGGTAGATGAAAAGGTTCTGCGGATTGCCGAGGGGCGTCAGGCATCCGATGACAGGAGGAGATCGACGTCGATTGCGGCCCGGGCGCTCTCCCAGGTCACGCGGCCGCTCAGGAGAAATGCCGCGGCGGCCGCGGCGGCGGCAAGTTCGACGATCTGTTCGCGCGCAAACCGGCCGAGGGTAGCTATCATGCAGCGGCCCAGTGAGTGTACAGGCGGGCGTGGAGGATTCCCGGATGAAGTTTCTGACTGCTGCTGCAACGATGCTTCTGATTGCCATGCCCCTGGCAGCGCGTGATCGCGGACCCGAGGTGGCGGCCTGGTATGTGTGGATGCAGCCCGGTGCCCAAGGGACGTTCAACGCGGGCGATCCCGTCGAGCCGTTCGACGTCGATCTCTCCGGCGACACCGGCTACGGTCTGTCGGGCACCCTCTTCCTCGGCAACCGCATCTCCGCGGAGCTCGCTGTTTCGCAGGTGAAGACGACGATCGCGCTCGATGAGCTCGACGCCGAGACGCGCCGTCAGTCGCGCACGTCCACGATCATGCCGATCACCGCGACGCTGCAGTATCACTTCGCTCCTAACGCGATGATCGATCCCTACATCGGCGTCGGCGCCGCCCAGATCCTCCTCGGCAAGATTGACGAGCTGGGAGCTGGAGACAACAAAAACGATCTTTCCGTTGCCGACATCGACAACGCGGGTACGAGCTACCTCGTCAATCTGGGGGTTTCGATCGAGCTGACGGAGACCTTCGGCGCCCTCATCGACGCGAAGTACATCCCGGGCGGGAGCAAAGCGCGCGCGCGCCTGAACGATCCCGCCGCGACGGAGGCGGACATCGAGTTCTCGCCGATCATCGTGTCCATCGGGCTGTCGTACCGGTTCTGACCGTTCACGGTTAACGGTTAACGGTTAACGGTTCCCCGAGCGCGACGGTCGCGGGTTCTCCGCCGCTCTGATGGCCATCATCGCCGCGCCTTCGACCGGGGTGTGGGTCGGCTGGATGAGGGTCGCGCCGGGGGCTTCCCGCGCCAGGATGTTTTTCATCGGGCCGAGGAGGAGCTCGCCGGCGTTGAAGGCGCCGCCGACGTAGGCGACGGGGAACTCTGATTTCGTGAGCGACAGCCGTCTCGCGACGGCCAGGATGCACTCACCGAGCTCGCGTCCAGCGCGGTCGAGAATCTCCTTTGCGACTTCGTCGCCCTGCGAAGCGGCCTGGATGACCAGCTTGCCGTAACGCGCGATGTCGTCGGCGTGCGTCGTCGTCGCGTAGACGAACCGGGGCAGATCCTCCGGGCTGCACATGTCGTAGTCGTAGCAGAGCATCTCCGTCATCTTCGTCTTCCTGCCGCGGCCGTCGTGCGCGCGAACGATCGCGGACAGCCCGTCGCGGGCGATGGCGTATCCGCTGCCTTCGTCGCCGATCGTTGGACCCCAGCCGCCGGACCGCGCCTCTTCGCCATTTTCATTGCGCCCGAAAGCGACGGAGCCGGTGCCCGAGATCACGACGATGCCGCTGCCGAATCCGACCGCGCCGGTGAGCGCGATGCGCGCGTCGGTGTCGACGATGAAGTTGCCGCCGGGGAAGAAGATTCTGAGCGCGTCGACGACGCGCTGGTGATGCGCGGGATGATCGGCGCCGGCGATGCCGCAGTAGGCGTAATCGACGTTGCGGATGGCAATCCCGGCCTCCACCAGCGCGATGTTGACTGCGCGTTCGATGTTGCGCGTGGCGGTCTCGATTCCCACCCGAAGATGGTTCGACGCGCCGGCCAGACCGCGGCCGAGCGGGTGCTGGTTCTCGTCAATGACGAGGACGGCAGTCTTCGATCCGCCGCCGTCCACTCCGATGTAGTGCTTCATCAGTCCCTGCGCTCCCGGTCCATCCCTTGCACATAGCCAGTCAGAGGCAAGCCTCTCTGAGGCCTGCCGGACTCAGCAATGAAGGAGTATCGAATGAATCGTAAACAACTTCTCACTGTCGCCATGATGGCAGTTCTTGCGGTCGGACTGCTTGCGACGACCGCGTGTAAGTCTTCGGGTATGGCCGTCACGTCCCGCGGCCAGTTCCTCAAGATCAACATCGAGCATCCCAAGGACCTCCCTGACCAGGGCGAGGATAACCTCGACGTCGTCGTCAGCAACCGCGGCGTGAACAACATCAAGGACATTTTCGTCGAGGTCGAGCTGCCACCGCAGCTCGTCGTGCTCGACCAGACCAACGACCGCGGCGTCACAGTCTCGCGTGATCCTGGCTCGAACATGTATCGCTTCACGCTGGGCAACGTACAGCCCGGAGAGAGCTCGCGCATCCGCTTCAAGGTGCGCACGGCGTTCGGGACCATGAAGGAAACCGAGAACGTGCGAGTCACCGCATGGCAAAGCGATCTACCGGGCGACAAGCTCGTCGAGACCGCACTCATCCGCCTGCGGACATAAAAGGAGGAAGCATGCGAATTCAGGAAACCGATCAGATTCTCAAAGAATCACGTTACGCCAGGAACGCAGCCAACCAGCCCAGGAGAGGATTCTTCTCGAGGCTGTGGCATTCCCTGACCTCAATCTTTCACTAGCCAGTGGAGCG
Source organism: uncultured Acidobacteriota bacterium (assembly GCA_937870635.1). GTDB lineage: Bacteria > Acidobacteriota > Thermoanaerobaculia > Gp7-AA8 > Gp7-AA8 > DATLEX01. Next base: position 12,573 of record CALMZP010000103.1, read on the forward strand.
CGGGCGACCTCGCCCGCGCTTCATTTTTCCTGCCTCAGTCCTTCACGTTGACTTCCGCTTCCTCTTCCGCTTCCTCGATCTTCGGCGCTTCGATCTGTGCGATGACCCAACGCACGCGATAACGCTCGGCGTCGATCACCTGCAGTGAGAGTTCTCCGAGCTCGACGCGGTCTCCCGGTGCCACCTCCCGTCCGATCCGCGCCTGCACATATCCGCCGACGGTCTCTTCGGCCGGTTCGCCAACGTCGATCTTGAGCCGGTCGGCCAGGTCTTCGATCAGATAATCGCCGCGCACCCGGTAGCGGCCGTTCCCCAGGGGTTCGATCTCCGGGCGCTCGCGGTCGAACTCGTCCTGAATCTGCCCGAACAACTCTTCGGTGATGTTCTCGAGCGACACGATTCCCGAGGCGCCGCCGTATTCGTCGAGCACGACGGCCATGTGGGTCTTCTGCTCGATGAACTGGGAGAGCACGGTATCGACCGTACTGTTCTCGGGGATGAAGAGTACGTCGCGCTTGAGCTCCTGAAGTGTCCGACCGGGCCCGCGCAACTGCGCGAGCAGCAGGTCCTTCACGTGAATGAGGCCGATCGTCTGATCGAGCGTGCCCTCGCAGAGCGGATAACGCGTATGGCGCGTCGTACGGATGATCTCGAGATTTTCCTCCACCTCCTTGAGCGTGGAGAGGACGACGACGTCCGTGCGCGGCACCATGATCTGCCGCGCGGTGCGCTTGGAGAACTGAAAGACGCCTTCGATGATCTCCCTGTTCTCTTCGGAAAGGATCCCCGCCTTTTCCGAGCTGGCCAGGATCAGCCGGAGCTCTTCAGGCGAATGTGCCATCTCGAGATCGTGCACCGGGCGTATCCCCACGAGGCGCAGGGCGGCCCGCGCGGTTCCGTTCAGGACGTAGATCGCCGGATACATCACGACGTAAAACGCGTGCAGCGCGTGGGCGACCCAGAGCGACGTGCCTACAGGTTTCTGGATCGCCACCGACTTCGGCGCGAGCTCTCCGATGACGATATGGAGGATCGAGATGATGGTGAATGCCAGAGCCGTCGCGATCGTGTGCGCGTACTGCTCAGCGCTTTCTCCGGCAGCCACGAAGAGCGGCTCGAGAAGCCGGGCAAACGCCGGCTCACCGATCCATCCGAGGGCGAGGGAGGCCAGGGTGATGCCGAGCTGGGTGGCGGAGAGGTAAGCGTCGAGGTTCCGGGTCAGCCGGCGCGCCATCTTGGCGCGGGCGCTGCCCGCCTGGGCGAGCTCGGTGAGCTGCGTCGAGCGCACCTTGACGATCGCGAACTCGGCCGCGACGAAAAACCCGTTCGCAAGCACGAACAGGAACGCGAGAACGACGTACCACATCGTCATCTGGGAGCAGGCGGGGTCAATGCAGACCCATCTTCGAGGTGATCGGGCAATGGAGGTTCTGAAGGCATGGCAGGGGGCGTATTCTAACCTCTCGAGGCGATCGCTTCGTCGAGAGTTCGCCAGAAGCGAGGGTATGACTTGGCCACCACACCCTCGTCCGCTATCGTCACGTTGCCTCGCGCCAAACCGCTGACGGCAAAGGACATGGCTATGCGGTGGTCTTTGTGCGTCTCGATCGTGGCCGCCTCTGACGACCACCCCGGCTGGATCAGGAGCGAGTCGGACCGCTCGTCTACGGCTGCGCCGAGGCGCCGAAGCTCCGTGGTGATGGTGGCCAGGCGGTCCGATTCCTTGACCCGGAGGTTTGCGACATTCGTGATCTCCACCGGCTCGGACGCCAGTGGCGCAATGGCTGCGAGAGTCGGTACGATGTCCGGCGTCGCGCTGCAGTCGAAGCTGCCGCCCCGGAGCCGTGCGGGGCCTGTGACCGCGACCTCGTCGCCCTCGACCCTGGCGTGACATCCCATTGCGGCCAGGATGTCGAGGAACGCCGCGTCGCCCTGCGCTGTGGCCAGGGCCAGCCCGCGCACCCGCATCGTTCCACCGGTTGCCGCGGCCGCGGCGAACCAGTACGACGCCGACGAGTAATCGCCTTCGACGCGGTACTCATCGCACCGCAGACGTCCTGCGCGGACGTTGATCGTGTCGCCATCGCGATTCACGTGCGCGCCGAAGGATTCGAGGATGTCCTTCGTTATGTCGATGTACGGCCCCGAAGCCACCCTTTCGATGCGCAGCGTGATGCCGTCGGGAAGGGTCGCGCCGCCGAGCATCAACGCCGATACGAACTGGCTCGACGTGTCCGCTGCAATCGAGACGTCGAACCCGCCGCGCATCCTCTTGCCGCGGACTCGCAGCGGCGGGTACCCCTCGCGCTCCACATATTCGACCTCGGCGCCGATGCCGAGGAGCACTTCGACGAGGTCACCGATCGGACGCTGGTGCATCCGCTCTTCGCCGCTGATGAGAAACCGTCCGGGCGTGAACGCCAGCCAGCCTGTGAGGAACCGCATTGCCGTACCGGCATTGCCGACGAAGATCGGAACTTCGTTCGCCGACATCGACTGCCTCTCGCCAATGACGACCCCTTCCTTGAACGTTCCCGTGACGTTGAATCCGAGGACGCGCAGTGCCTCGAGCGCGTAGCGCGTGTCGTCCGCATCGAGACAGTTCGTCACCCTGGTCGTTCCTTCGGTCATCGCGCCAAGGAGCAGCGCGCGCACGGAGTAAGACTTCGAGGGCGGAACGGTCACCGTGGCGTTGAGCGGACCGGTTTTGGGGATGGGTTTCATTGGAAGGATGAAGGATGAAGGATGAAGGATGAAGGAGCAAGGGAGATTATCGTTCATCATTCATCATTCATCGTTCATCCTTCAAAACGAGCCCGTCATACGCCAGCTTGAACCCCGCGGGCAGCGTCGCCTCGAACTCGTCGTGATCGATGTCATGGGTCAGGTGGATGAGATACGTTTCCTTCGCGCCGACTTGGCGAGCCGCGGCGATGGCCTCGTCGATCGTGAAGTGCGTCGGATGCGGCGGCGACGGACGCAGACCATCGAGCGCAAGCACCTCCACGCCCTTCAACAGCCGCAGCGTGGCGGGTGGAATGCCGTTCGTGTCGGTGATGTAGGCGAAGTTCCCCACGCGGTACCCGAGGATCGTCCAGTCGCCGTGATGAACGGGGAGGGGAGTGATCTCGACTCCGTCGTGCGCGAAAGGCGCTTCGACCTCGTGCAGCTCCAGCTGCGGCTTTCCGCCCCCGATCTGCGATTCGCTCCAGATGTAGCTGAACGCGCGCCGTACGGCCTTCGCCGTCTTCGCGTTCGCGTAGGCGTGGATCGGCTCGCGCTGACGGAAGTTGAACGGCCGGATGTCATCAAGTCCCATCAGATGGTCGGAGTGAGAGTGGGTGAACAGCAGGAAGTCGAGCCGCGGAATCGGATCGCGAAGCAGCTGCGCGCGCAAATCCGGTGTCGTGTCGATGAGGAAGTACTTTCCGTGCGCCTCGATCTTCACCGACTGGCGAAGACGCCGGTTCTTCGGATTCTCGGACGTGCACACCCTGCAGCGGCATCCGATCACCGGGACGCCGGTCGAGGTGCCGGTGCCGAGGAACGTGACTTTGACGGACATCAGATCTTGACGAACTGGAACTCGCCGGTATCGGGCGCGATCATCAGGGCTTCCCGCGACTCGTACCACGCGGGAAGGACCGCGATCGTCGCGTCACCGGCCGGAAGCACCAGCTTGTGATGGAAATGGCCGAACACGACGTGCGTGAAGCCTTCGTCCGCGCGCTTTCGTCCGTAGGCTTCCATCAATTCGACCGGAAGCCGGGTCTTGTGCTTGAAATTCGAGCGCGCCAGCTTGCGCTCGACGCGGTCGACCAGCTTGCGGGCGATTCCTCCCGGTACGAGCCGAACCGCAATCTGCATGAACGGGTTCTTCGAGAAAACCCGCCAGAACCGGTAGGGCCAGTCCTTGTCGTTGATCATGTCGCCGTGAATGACGAGGTACTTCTTCCCTCCGGCGGCGATCTCGAACTGCCGGTCGATGGCGGTCACCGCTTTCTCGACGAACGAGCCTTTCACGAAGAAGTCGCGGTTTCCTTCGACATAGTGGATCCCGATGCCGCGCTCCACGAGCTCGCGCAGTTTGGCCATGACCTTCTCCACTGAGCTCGTGCGGAACTTCGGCACGGCGATCAGGTAGTGAAAGACGTCGCCGTTGAGATAAAGCGCCTTTGGCTTGAACGCGGCGAGGCGCTCGAGCCAGTCGGTAACGGGCTTGTCGGCGCCGTTGCCGAGGCCGATGTGGGAGTCTCCGATGACGAAGATTTGTCCGGTCGGGATGGTCATTTGAATTAGCCAGGATGAATGGGGCTGAGTGGTTGGATTTTAGATTTTGGATTTTGGATTTTGGATTGGCCGGGTGGGCAATCCAAAATCCAAAATCCAAAATCCAAAATCGAAAAGATGGTCATTGAATTGTCGGGCTACAGCGAGGCTTTCAGATTTGCGCGCGGATTTCCCGCGTACTGTTTCTCGATCTCGTCCAGGGCACTGGCGGGCGCTTCCTTCGGTACCGCGATCTGAACCTTGTAGTAATGATCGCCTGCACCGCTCTTCGTTTTCACGCCTTTTCCGCTGAGACGGAAGGTCTGTCCACCCTGCGTGCCCGCCGGGATCCGTGCACGGACCGGGCCGTGAAGCGTCGGCACCTCCACCTCGGCGCCACGAATCGCCTCGCCGATGGTCACTGGCAGCTCGATGTGAATGTCGTTCCCCCTCCGCTCGAAGAACGGATGGGGCCGGACCTTCACGAGGAGATTGAGATCGCCGGCGGGAGCTCCGCCGAATCCCGGCTGTCCTTTCCCGCGAATCCGGAGGCGCTGCCCGTCTGCAACACCCTCCGGAATTTTCACCTTCACCGTGCGGCCGTCACTGAAGCGAAGGTCGAGCGTGGTCCCGAAGATCGCGTCGCGGAAATCGATCGTCGTCTCCGATTCGATGTCGCCGCCGCCCTGCGGCTGCGCTTCGAATCCACCGCCTCCTCCGCCGAACAGATCGCTGAAGATGTCGCTGAAGTCGACGGTGGTCCGCCGCCCGCCGCCGGAGCCGCCGCGGCGCCCCCCGGCGCGTGCGCCCGCCATGAAATCGGAGAAGTCGAAGCCGCCGAACGGACCGCCGGCGCCGCCGGAAAACGCTTCCTTGCCGAGACGGTCGTACTGTTCCCTCTTCTCCTTGTCCGCGAGCACCGCATAGGCCTCGGAGATTTCCTTGAACTTGTTCTCCGCGTCCTTGTTTCCCTTGTTCACGTCGGGGTGGTACTTCTTCGCGAGCTTGCGGTAGGCCTTTTTGAGGTCATCTTCCGAAGCGGTCTTCGGCACGCCGAGGAGGTCGTAGTAGTCCTTGCCAGCCACGGTGGATGTTGTAGCACAACGGCTGTCGGCTGTCGGCTGACAGCCCATCTGTCACAACAATTGCTTTGTAGCGCGACAGGTAGAAGAATCGCGCCGATGTACGGAACACTTTCACGCAGAAACGTCCTGACGATGATTCTGGCAGGCGGGATGGGGGAGCGCCTCTACCCGCTGACGCGGGACCGCGCCAAGCCGGCCGTGCCGTTCGGCGGGCGCTACCGCATCATCGACTTCGTCATCAACAACTTCATCAACTCGGGATTCTTCAAGATCAAGATCCTGACGCAGTTCAAGTCGACCTCGCTCATCGAGCACATTACGCGGACGTGGCGCCTGGTCCCGGAGATCGGGCAGTACGTCGATGTCGTGCCCGCCCAGATGCGCAAAGGGCCGTTCTGGTTCAGAGGAACGGCCGACGCCGTGTTTCAGAACCTCGAGCTGATCTTCGACGAGCGGCCCGATCTGATCTGTGTCTTCGGTGGCGACCACATCTACAAGATGGACGTAAACCAGATGCTGCAGGAGCATCTGGCCAACGAAGCCGATCTCACGATCGCCACGATCCCGGTACCGCTCAGCGAGGCGAAGCATTTCGGCATCGTCGAGATCGACGAGGATTTCCGTGTCACGGGATTCGTCGAGAAGCCGAAAGAAGGCGCGAAGACGATTCCCGGGCGCCCGGACATGGTCCTGGCGTCGATGGGCAATTACATCTTCGACGCGCGGGTGATGATCGACGTCCTGCAGCGCAATGCGCTGCGCGACTCCGCACACGATTTCGGCAAGGAGATCATCCCGGACATGTATCCGAGGATGAAGGTGTACGCGTACGACTTCGGGAAGAATTTCATCCCGGGGGAAGAGGAATACAACAAAGGCTACTGGCGCGATGTGGGAACCGTGGATGCGTATTTCGAGGCGTCGATGGACCTCGTGGCCGTCACGCCTCTGTTCAACCTGTACAACCCGCTCTGGCCGATCGTTTCCGCGCCGATGCATCTCCCGCCCGCGAAGTTCGTCTTTGCCGACGCGCAGTCGCAGCGCATCGGGATCGCCACGGATTCGCTCGTTTCCGACGGCGCGATCATCTCGGGCGGCACGATCAACCGCTGCATCCTGCACCCCCGCGTGCGAATCCATTCCTACGCCGACATCGACGAATCGATCCTCATGGATGGTGTCGACATCGGCCGCCATTCGAAAATCCGCCGGACGATCATCGACAAAGGCGTCCGCATCCCGCCTCACACGACCATCGGTTATGACCTGGAGCAGGACAGGCAGCGATTTACGGTCACCGACTCAGGTATCGTCGTCGTGCCGAAAGGCGCCGAGATCGAAGAGAAAGTGACCGCATGACCATTCAACAGACGTTCAAGAGCCGGGGCGACGGCCGCGCGCCGGACCAGCTGCGCCCGATCCTCATCACGCCGAACTTCAACAAGCACGCGGAAGGATCGGCGCTCATCGAGATCGGCGACACGCGGGTCATCTGCACCGCTTCCGTTCAGGAGAAAGTTCCGCCGTTTCTCTATCGCAGCGGCAAAGGCTGGGTCACGGCCGAGTACGGAATGCTTCCCCGCGCGACGACCGAGCGCACGGAGCGCGAGGCGGCGCGCGGCAAACAGGGGGGCCGCACGATGGAGATCCAGCGCCTCATCGGCCGCTCCCTGCGCGCAGCCGTGAACGCCGAGATGCTCGGCGAGCGGACCGTCTGGATCGACTGCGATGTCATCCAGGCCGACGGCGGGACCCGCACAGCGTCGATCACCGGCTCGTTCGTCGCGCTCACCATCGCCCTGGGCCGCATGTACGTCGACGGCAATCTCGCCAACTGGCCCCTCAACGACTTCGTGGCCGCCGTCTCGGTCGGCATCCTCGGCGGCACGCCGGTGCTCGACCTCAACTACGAGGAAGACTCGAAGGCCGGCGTCGACATGAACATCGTCGCCACCGAGAAGGGCCGGTTCATCGAGCTGCAGGGCACTGGCGAAGGGGCGACGTTCAGCGAGGAAGAGATGACGGCGATGATGGCCCTCGCCAGGAGAGGCATCGCCCAGCTGAATGCGAAGCAGCACGAGGTGCTCGACCCGCTCCTGACGCGAGTCAACGACAAGGCGAGGGAGAGGCTCAACAAGAAGTTCCGGTGACCGTTGACCGGTGACCGTTAACCGTTAACCGTTAACCGTTAACCGTTAACCGTTAACCGAAGTACGCGTCCGTGCGTCACGTCACCCTGAGCCGCGAAGACGGCGAAGGGCCTCAATCGACGCGATCTTCGCATTCTGAGGTCCTTCGGCGTCTCACGCGCCTCAGGATGACGTGGTGGAGCGCGGGCGACCTCGCCCGCGACGCGCTCGGGAGGATCCACGGAGCTTCGCTTGACTCGACGCATGGACGCATTACGCTCTCTAACGGTTAACGGTTAACGGTTAACGGTTAACGGTTAACGGTTAACGGTTAACGGTTAACGGTTAAC
>CALMZP010000104.1 GCA_937870635.1 uncultured Acidobacteriota bacterium
GGAGCCCGGCGAGCCCCGGCGAGGCTCTGCTGCTCCACGCATGCGGCGAGGGAAGTGCGCGAGGCTCCACCTTCATGGACGTCTACGAAGCGCTGTACACCACCCGGGCGATGCGGCGAGTGCGCCCCGATCCCGTCCCGCTCGACGTGCAGGCGCGCATCCTCGATGCAGCCGTGCGCGCGCTCGACGACCTACGCCAAGAGTATTACGCCACAGCGAAAGGAACGTACTTCGAGCAGGTGCGCAACTTCTTCAGCGGCGATGTGCCTCTGAATCCAGAGGTCGGTCATGCCGTGATGGTGAAGAGCATGCACGACCTCGAGCTGCCTTAGTGCATCGACCCAGCCACCCTCGCCGCGTCACGCCGACTGCGACGCTGGGTAACAGTCGCGCCTGCGGCTCCCGCCCGCTTTGAATGGCCTTAGCTCCGTGGTGCCCCTAAGACAGCGCAGTGGGCAGACGTGCCGTCTGACGCGGCGCGCAGCCGAGCGCGGTCTAGGCGTGGTCTAGGCGAGGCCTAGGCGGGACTGAGTTCGTCGCCTTGACGAGCATCGCTCGCGGCACTCCTGTGCCGTTGTAGCGACGGACGACCGAGCGACGCGCTCGGGACTCCGGAGCTAAGAGAAAATCCTCGTACGTTGTGATTTGCTGATCGAGAATCAGAGTTGCGAATGAGAAAGTCAATCAAACCAAAATCGCGACAAAACCTCGAGGACGTGGAAGCCATCTTCGATGACTTTATCCGCTTTTCGAACATGAGCTTCCAAGAACTGCAAGCGTACGCAGATGAACATCCGTATCAGCTTGACTGGCTGGAGCTCGGGCCTATCAGCATGGCGTCGAACGGTCGGTTCTGGGCCTTGACAGATCGCGAGCTCGAGAGCCACCCAGAGCGTGGCGATCTCGATCGATCTACGTTGAACCAAGCCATTCGGCGGCAGTTCGAGGAGATGATCCAGGTTGCACGCGTCATTGACCAGCCGTTCGTCGACAGAATGCTTGCCCGGGCGATCAAGCGCTCACGTGAACAACACAAATCCAAAACATACTATCTGCCGTGCGTGCTGGTCGGCGATCGCGATCCTCGCGAGTTCAAGATCGGTCCGGTTCGGTTCATCCACCGCGACAAGTTCTTCTCTGATTACGCTGAAACGATCGAACGTGACCTCGCCGAACAGGCCGCTGAGCGACGGGCAGAGGCCAAAAACTTCGCCGCCGAAAAGAAATACCCGACTCTCCCATCAGACGAAGAATGGGATCGCAGAGAGCAGATGACGTTCGACAGTGTCACCGGTTATTACAAAGGTCATCGATGGGTGGCGGAGGTGACGATCCCGCCTTGCGACGAGCGAGTATCGCGTCGACGAGCCGAGCTCATCGTGCAGGCGGCACTCGACATCCTGAAGATCTTCCTCGGATCCGGCCGAGGCAAAGGTCTGCGACTCGCAACTGAGCCCGGCGTTCCCGAAAAGCATGCGGATCTGAGGCGCGACGAGAATGGCCGGTTCGAATGGACGCTCCACTACGGTGGCGAGTGGGCACTGGTAGAAGACGGCTGGTTCGATCAGATCAACGACATTTATGCGGCGGAGTTGAATGCAGCCGGTCAGGCGATCGAGACATATCTCCACGGCCGTGAACCGACGGAGCTCGCCACCCGTTGGCTCGACGCTCTCCACTGGTACGGACAAGGCGTCTCTGAACGCAACACGTCTGCGCAGATCGTCAAATATGTTGCAGCTCTCGAACGGCTGAGCATCACAAGAAAGCGCGATGACGGCCTGCTGTCGGATACGGTGAGCCGGCGGACGGCTCTCTTCGCCACGCGCGGCGACCGAGAGGCATTGCCCACGGAGTTGTCGGAGGCGCGAAAGCTGTACGACTGGCGATCGAGCTTCATGCACGGCCGCAGCTCACCGGTGGCCAAGGATCAGCTTCGATCTCGCCAAATCAAGTCCGCGATGCATCGCGCCGAGGACCTTCTTCGGTCAGCTCTCTTTGGTGCGCTTGCTGTTTATGGGCAGCTCATCCTGAACGGGAAATCGACAGGCAAGCATCTCGAACAAAGGTTGCACGAGCTTGAGGTCGTCTTCGGTCTCGTCAAACCAGCGGGATTCATCGGTCGGCTTCTCGCGTTGACCAGCCGCTCCTGGCGCCGCCTCCTGAAACGTGACCGGCCTCGATCAACTGCGAACAATACCCGCCGGTCTGGCAGTCAGTGAAAGCTACTGCGGACCGGGGCGACGGTCGCGCCCGCGGCCGTCGATCTACTCAGGGCAAGAAGTGCTGCGAAGGGCGATCGTCAGGTGGCAGGGCGCGCGAGGCCTCGACGATCGGTGTTCGCCTGAGACGGGAAGTCGGTCGCCGCGCAGGGTTACAAGCCGCTGCACCTGAAGCAGTGCGGGCGGGGCCGGGTCGCGGAGACGTGATGAAACGGCCTCAGATCACGAGGTCGAGCGGAAGATCAGCGATGTCTTTGAGCCGCTTGCCATCAACCATAAGCTGCACCAGTTCTTCGGAGTCCGTCATGCCGAGTGACTTCACAGCCTCAATCAGCTCATGAAGTGCAAAGTGATAGACGCAGTCGATCTCACCCGTACCCATGGCTAATGAGGCCACTCTGCTCGGCGTCGGTTCTCCCGTGACCACGGCTATGTGCGGCACACGTCCCTTCCGATTGCGGACGAGGTTGAGACCTTCCGTTCTTGCGTTCTGAGCTCGATCACTCCGCAGGGTCCACTTGCAGGAGATGCTCGCGTGCAAAATCGCAAGCGGGTTGTTCGACGCGCGAATGCTCGCACGTCGAGCAATCGAACCGTCGACGAGTGCGATGCCGTCAACATTGATGCGCTCATCGGGCTCTGAAAGTCGCGCAATAACAACATCCGGAGTGATGAGGTAATCGGTCTGAAGAACAGCTCGTAGCTCGGCGTCCCTTTTTGCAATCTCGTAAAGCTTGTGCAAATGAGCGTACTGTTCAAAGTCGGCGATACTTGGGCGGCGCTCTTCGATCCAGCGGCCAATCTGCCACCGGCCCGGACGAAGATGCTGAAGTTTACCGAAAGTCGCGCGCAGAAAATCGCTGCAGCACTCTTCGAATGCTTTACCCGACTTCTGGGCGATCAAATGATCCTGCGCCACTGCTTCGCCGAGCATGCGTTCTGCGATCGCGCGAGCGATCGCTATCCTTCCCTTGTTGGCCTTGTCCGCATTGCTGAGAATCCCGTCCCTGTTGATGAACAAAACGGTGCCGAAAAGCGACGAATGAAAATCACGGCGAGCCTTAGCGAGCAGCGATGCTGATGGATCCGACATCAGATCAGAGCAGCAGCACGATCAAACAGTTGACTCTGTTCAAACTCGTACCGGTCTTCGCAGACACCCTCAAACGCGTTGAGAATCGCACGGCCCACGGCTTCCGCGACGGGAGGAGGGAAGGCATTCCCGACCTGACGATACGCGGCCGTCTTCTTGCCCGCGAATTGCCAGTGGTCGGGGAACCCTTGAATCCGAGCCACCATCGGTACCGTTAGCTTCGGCATTGCATCGACAGGAAAATCTGCTGTCGGCGGTTCGTCAGCGATACCGATCCCGTCCACTCCGAGTTCGGCCCACTGTTGCCGAGCGCGAGTGGGTCCGAGATCAGGTCCGCCGTGCTTCTTTGATCCGCCGACGATCGTGGGTGCGATGGCCTGTGCCCGTTCGATCCATGCAACCGCGCCCGGCCATCGGCGAGAAACCATCAAATCACCGATCACTTCACCAACCGTACGTCGGCGCGCAAGCGGCCGCGGCCAGCGAAAGAAATGAAAGTCTTCATCGCGCAAAGCTACGACAATGAATCGCGGACGGAGTTGAGGAACACCGAAATCGCAAGCGTTCAGAATCTTCCAGTCGACCGAGTAACCCAGGCGCCGGAACTTCGTGAGCAAACCCGACCGGTATCGTGCGAACTTCTCCGAAGCGAAGCCGGGCACGTTCTCGAGCAGGACGGCACGCGGCTGAATCTCGGCCGTCAGGCGCAGCGCTTCTGGGAAAAGGTCGCGCTCGTCATCGCTGCCAAGCTGCTTGCCGGCGATCGAGAATGGCGGGCAGGGAACACCGCCCGCGAGAAGATCGGCTCCGCGGAACGGCTCGCCGGAAACCTTGCGGATGTCGTCCTCGATGACATTCCAGTGAGGACGGTTGAGGCGCAGCGTAGCGCAGGCATAGGCGTCGATCTCGAGAGCGGCGGCGTGTTCGAAGCCAGCCTGGTCAAGGCCTAGAGCCTGACCTCCACCTCCCGCGCAGATCTCGACGACCGTTCGAACCATCAGCTGACATAGTGTAACCGGAATGGCGACACGTAGGCAGAATGTCTACGCTGCGTAGAGTCACCGCTGATGGACGTCCACGATAAAGCAACACGATCGTTCAACATGTCGCGAATCCGGTCGCGTGACACCAAACCGGAGATCCGCCTGCGGAAATACTTGTCGGGCTGTGGGCTCCGCGGCTATCGGCTTAACTCGAAACTTCCAGGGAAGCCGGACATCGTGTTCTCACGCCAGCGGGTAGCCGTATTCATCGATGGTTGCTTCTGGCACGGGTGCCCGTCGTGTGGTGATGGACGAGCTCCATTATCGAACACCGATTACTGGAACGCTAAGCGCGCCGCAAACCAAGCTCGCGATCAGCGACGCACGCGTGAACTCGAGCAAACAGGATGGACTGTGCTGCGCATGTGGGAACATGAAGTCATGAAGAAAACCGAAGAATGCGTGCTTCGTATCGAGCGCGCTCTTGGTAGGCATCGAGTCGAGTAGAGCTGGACTGACTGCGATACGCCGCTCTGTCATCATGTGTGGAAAAGCAGTTGAACAAAGGCGGAAGGCCGGCAGAAGGGCCAGGTGGTCGAGCAGACTGTTGAGGAAATGCACCGCGTCCGCGGTATCCGTTCAATGAGTGTCGGCCTTCCGATGACGCAGAATCCAAGCGGCAAGTGTGAGATCGGTGTTGATAACGGCCAACGTTTGTCCGATTCTGAAGACAAGTTCGGTGAGTTCATGAGTGCACGGTCGGAGCGAGTCAGGATCGTGCCGCGCATCCGTTTGCCGCGTCGTCTTTGGCAAGGCGTCCACTGACTTTGAGCGAGCAGGAAGCCCGAGAATTTCAGACGATGGCGCACGACTCCAGCCTGATGAGTTGTTCACTCCTGAAGAAATGGCGAGAGTCGATCAATATGCCGAGGGGCGCATGGGAACACTCGCGAGCATCCCACTCCGACCGTCGCCGGCTGAGTAGCCACTCGGAAGCCATGCCTTCCAAGGGCGGCTCGTTCCGCAACTACCGTCCGCATGGGGCGATCGGAACCAGCTTCGATAATGATATCGTCGAATCATCTTCCCACGAGTTCGAATCTCCTCTGCCCCCCAGCCAATCAGTTATCCCTTAGTTGGCTGCTCTTCTCAGCCGCTAAAATCATACTGATGCTTACAGGTTTCGCCGTCACAGCGTGTGCCGTGCGGCCGGCCCCGCGCCTGCGCCGTTCTCAGATGTGCGGGTCATGAAGATCGACGAGGCGATGGACGACAGCCTCGTTCGAGCGGTTTCGCTGAATGTCGCGATTCCGTCGGACTTCAAGTACTTTGCGAATGAACCGTAGTTCGGTAATCACCTCTGGACGACGCAACGCAATTACGACGCGCTACAGAAAACAGGATCCACGGTTCGTTCCGAGGGCTTGCTTCAAGTTCGGATTTCGACTGACATCGGGTACGACCGGCACCCACGATCGCTCATTTGTGGCCCGGAGTGCGACGAGAGGGTTATCTCCGAGCGCCTCACTGATGGGACCGGGCTTCTCATCGTCGAGAACGAGAGGCGCGACGTCCATCGTGTTCCGGTTTGGATGCTGCAATCTTGTCTCTGACGCGGTGCCGCGAAGTGACGCGTACATGGTGTACGTTGGCATGCTGATTGAGACCAATGCCATCGTGTTCACCTGGGGACCGCCGCAGGGAAAGACCGGAGAAGAGGTATGGTCCGCGATCAAGCGAGCGATCTTCAGCACCCCGCCCGATCCTGCTTTCGAGGCGCTTGCGAGCACCCCGGTCGAGACCGAGCGGCCCGCGCGCGGAACGCCACCCATCACTATGACGACTCGCCTTCCGGCGTCTACGAAAAGAGTGACTGCGTTGGTCGAAGCAGCGCGACGGGCTGCAGCAGACGCCGGATTCCTGGTGGATGGAAGTCGTGCCGGCGACGGAATTGTCCGAGTCACGGCCGAAACTGATGCTGGCAACGCAGCGGTTGCGATGCGATTTCTCGATTTCGGTGAGGAGATTCTCATGGCGTCGAACGCTCAGGCGAGCGGTGACGCGGCGTTAGGGTGCAGGAAGTCGAACGTACGTTCTATACAGCGTTCTCTCAGCGTGTCGATCTCGAGTTACCTCTCGTGCTCACGGACGATATGGTCGAGATCTTGACGGTGCTGCCGCCTCGATGAACCGCGCAGACGAATTGATCGCCGCGGCAGCAAGCTGCCGCACTCCAGTACACTCTCGTGATGCGGGTCGCGGTGATCCTTGGGTTTGTCGTCCTTTTCGCAGCCTGCGGGAGCGCGGCGGGGGACCGGTGCGATGCGGAGCCGGTTGGGAGCGTCAACGCCTTCTTTGTCGGGGAGAACGCCAGTCGCGATGTCGTCGCCACCGTGGCCTTCATTGCGCCGCTCGAGGGGTTGGCCGGCTTTCGATACGACATGCGTGATGGGGCTCTGCTCACCTGGATCGCAAAGGAGCCGATGGCCAACGTTCTTGCCGAGGGGACGTACCGGTTCGTCGTCGACTACCGCGGCGGGTGGCCCGATGCCAGCAGCATCCTCGTCTTCGAGGGCGATCAGCTGATCTTTGCTGCGGTTACCGATCGGGAGACTGACATTCCCGGGCTGACGATCAACGTCGGCGACGCGAGCTGCTCTTCACGCGGGCGCACCAAATGTCATGAGTCGCTCGTCAATGTACCGGTGATCGTTGGCGGGAAAACGATTTATAACGGGGAGAGCGCCACGGTGGGGGAGTTTGAGGTTCGGGTGCTCACTGCGCAGAAGGTCAAGTACTCGTCGCGTTGTGCGGATGCGGGGGTGCCCACGCTGTCGTTCACGGTTGCGCGGCGGCGGTGATTTCGTGATGCGCGAATATGCGCGAAGAACGATCGCAAACTGGATTCTCGCATTTTGAGGTCCTTCGCCACGCTTCGCCGGCTCACGATGACGTGGGGGTGGGGGCGCCTTGCGAAGTAGGGGGACGAGCTCTTTCGAGCTCGTCCCCTCCGGAAATCACTTCATGCTGTGGGGTACCTTCACCTGCACCTGCGTCTGCGCGCTGTTGCCCGATGAATCCGTGCCGGTGTACGTGATCGTGTACGTACGGCCCGTCAACAGGCCTGCGCGCTCCGCCCGGAGCTGGAACTGCGTGTCGGGCGTCCCGTAGTCCGCCCCCTGGATGTCGTTCGGCGCATCGCCGTCACCCAGGCCGTTGTCCGGCTCATTGCTGACGATCGACGTCAGCACGAACGTCGGATTCGGATCGCACTCGTCCGTCACCACCACCGCCGCGTCGATCGTGACCAGCTTGTGATTCGCCGGCCACAGCGTCGCCGCCGACAGAGTCGCGGTGATCGTCGGCGCCTTCGTGTCCACCACCTTCACCGTCGCCGAGCACGACGACACGTTGCCGAAGTCGTCCGTCGCGGTGAACGTCACGATCGTCTCGCCGAGCGGGAAGAACGCCGGCGCGTCATTCGTGATCGTCGGGGTGGTGTCGCAGAGATCCGTCGCCGAGACGCCTCCGAAGAACGGCGCCAGCTGCGGGTCGTCCGCCTGCACGCCGAGATCGCCCGTGCACTCCACGGTGATGTTGACCGGACAGCTGATCACCGGCGGCGTCGTGTCCTGCACCGTGATCGACACCGTGTCGGTGTCGCTGGCCATGCCGTCCGACACGCGCAGCGTGACCACCGTCGTGCCGATCGGGAAGTTGCCCGTCGGCGTCGCCGAGGTCGAGAAGACGACTCCACCCTTGCTCCAGGAATACGTGAGCGTGTCGCCGTCGGGATCGCTCGACCCGGTTCCGTTCAGCGAAACCGCCGTCGTCCCGGCCGAGGTGCACTCGACGGTCTGATCGGGACCCGCATCCGCCACCGGCGGACGGTTGACCGTGATCTGGAACGACTCGCCGAGGTAGGGCCCGGTGACTTGGTCTCGCGCCAAGAAATGTCAACCACGTGGGTAGGGAAACCTCTCCGGCGGTCACACCTTAGGTAATTGGTCTTAACTCTACAGGTAAGACGGTCGGGGCTCCGTACAGTCGAGGACTTTGGTGTGTCCCGCCGTTCTTGATGAGGGAAGGATTAAAGTGATGCGGCACACGCTGATGACAATTCTTACGGTGCTACTGTTTGCAGGTGAGCGACTCGCCGCCGCGACTCCGGAGATCACCGGAATTGTGGTTTCCGGACCAGCAACAATTACCTACCAAAATCACGGCTCAAGTTTGGACGCGCAAATCGGTTATCTCGCTCCAACGTGTTACAGCGGTGATCCGTCCGGCTCGCCTGAGCCACCTGGCACCTCAGAATTGACCCTTCACATACTTCGTAACGACGGCGGCTACGTCGTGTTCAAGTATCGCTTCCAATCCTGGGATCATACCGGTTACCCACAAAATGACGAGTTCCGAGCGCTGATTTATCCGTGGAGTTCCGGCGACGGTTTTCCATACAGCGGGTGGAGACGTGTATCCGTGCCGGACGACCAGCGACTCCCGCAATGTGACGATGTACGAGATCTGGGGTGGATCGATGCGGCATTGTATCTGCCGGCGTTTGGGGAAGACCCCGGTTACCCGAATGAGGCACGCATCCGCCTTCAGTTGCTAGCAAACGGAGACGGCCAGACCACATCAATTGAAATACGCGATTTGAAAATAATCTGTGCCGCCGGCACCGTCATCACCCAGCAACCCCTCGATACGCCGAAGGTGTCTAGAGGAACCGCGATGCCGGGCGTCTTATCCGTTCCACGTGGGGATGATTTGCATTCGCCCGAACTGGAACGTCCGGCCTTAGTAACACGCTCTTCGCGGAAGGAGTCGGCCACTAAGCTCGAACAAGTTTCGATGCAATCGACATGCAACGGTTGTTGCGTGTCACCTCTCACCCCGCTACCCCCGGTGGCGACGGATCCGGACTCGAACGCAATGGAGGCTGGATACAACCCGTATCAGTGGTACTCCCAGATGATCCCGGACCTCCAAACGGCTGAGCAATGCTTTAGCAGCACAATCATCGATGCCAGCTATCAGTACACGCTGCTAAACACATATCGGACCATGTGGTATCAACAACATTTGTATGAAGTCTGGGACAAATATCACGATGCGACCGTTATGACCGACGCCGCCTGTGCAACCGTAAAGGCCGACGTCCTGCAACACTGGAATCAACATAGACTCGGCTTCAAGCCAGCTTCGCCCACGAATCCACGCCATCCTGCGGGTGAAGCGTTCGATGTTTCATGGAAATCGATACCTGACCAGGTTTTCGTCGATTCGGCTGATTGGTGCGGCCTGCACCGTCGCATTCCACGAGACAAAGCGCATTTGGAGTTGAAGTAGTCAGTCGCTCGCGAAGGAGAATAGGGTCATGCTTTTTCAACGATTACTTCAGGCTCTTGCACTGGTTGGCTTGTTCACGACGCCGGACTGTATTGGTCAGGTTCAAATTTACGTCTGGCAGGAGAACCAGCCTGCAGCCTACGTCTTTCACTACCGCGTTGTGAACGCTTCCCGCGACCCGGTCGTTGGTTTCACCATTGGCAACGACGCAGATATCGATGAATACCAGCTCCAGGTTCCACCCGTCGGACGAAACTTCGCCGAGGAACCGGTTCCTGGAGAGTTTGGAGTAGCAGTCGGTTCGGCCGCGACCGTTCCAACCGGTTGGCAGGCTCGCATGCTCGGATCGGAGGGATCATCCGAAGTCGCGATCTTCTTCGCCGCCAGCGCGGAGACTCCGATTCCGGCGTTAATGATGATGCGCGGCTTTTCAGTGGCAGTGCCTACGCTCGATCCGCAGTACCGGCTGGGAAAGTACACGGTGACGCTCAGCAATGGCGCCAGACTCGTAGGAAGGTTACAGCTGGACGACCTGGACGCCCCTCAGCCCACCGCAACGGTAAGTGGCGGCGGGGTCATCTGCAACTCGTCGGAATCCACCACGTTGAATGTGACGTTCACGGGGAATGGGCCGTGGCCTATGACCTGGTCGGATGGCGCGGGCGGGCAAAGTTCCTCGCTCAATTACAGCCGAAGCGTGTCGCCGGCGTCCAATACGATCTACAGAGTCACAGCCGTTTCGGACATCAACCGTTCCGGGACTACTTTCGGTCAGGCCGTTGTCAACGTCGGTCTGCCACTGATCACGGCGCAGCCCGCTCCCTCGAACCCGACGATTCCATCCAACTCAACAGTCACGATTCGAGTGAGCGTCTTGACGCCTCCCACGCCGCCGACTTTCCAGTGGTACGAAGGCGAGGTGGGATCGACTCGAAAGCCGGTCGGCACGAACTCGCCGGAGTTCACCACGCCGCCGCTCAGGCGCGATACGTCGTACTGGGTTAGGGTGACAAATCGTTGTGGCGCTCGCGATAGCGCGGCTGCCGTGGTTCATGTTCAATGAACCTCAGGCGCCGGCTGATCCGAGAGGGGGCCGCAGCAAGCTGCGGCTAGCCTGAGCGGCAGCAAGCAGACTGTCTCAAAACCCGCCGGCGGATAGTGTACGTTCAGGAGGAAGGGCGTTTTCGAGTGCGAGCGGCTCGCGGGGGTGCGCGCGGCTCCGATTTACTACGGATGAGCCGCCAGCATCCTCCGAAGATTCATTGCTGCGCAGATCAACCACCACTGCGATTTGACTTTCAGAACGCCTCGGAAGCTCCATCGGCGGATTCCTAGCGTCTCTTTGATCTCCGCGAACGGACGCTCAGCGATCTCTTGCCGCTGCTTGAGCAACTCGCGGGCGTTCGGGTGACGTCGGTTGCGGATGACCACCTGGTGATGAGGGCTGATCTCGATGACGCGTCCCTTCGGATCCGAGCTGCAGAGCTTGGCGACCGGACAGGTCGAGAAGACGCGACACCGATAAGTTTTGACTGGATACGGTTTCTGGTGATGCCTTCGTGTTCCCATCCGTGGCAGGATTTGTCCTTCCGGACAGATCACCGCATCCGCCTGTTCATCGTGCATGAAGTGAGTGGTGTGATACGGACCAACCTCTCGGTCCTTTTCCTTCACCGCCACCAATACGTTGGCACCCATCGCCTCTGCCTGAGCCAGTCCTTCGGCCGTGTGATACCCGCTGTCGGCCAGGGTCGTGGTTGCGTACCCGGAGAGGTTCTGGGCGGTCTGTTCGAGCATCGGCACAAGCTGATGCTCGTCGTTCTCCTGGTCGGTGACATCGGCCGCGACGATGATGCCGATTTGCTGATCGACTACTGCCTGCGCGTTATACGCGAACTCGGTGCGGCCCTGGCTGACCATCAGCCGCGCCTCAGGATCATGTGGCTGCATATGCTTGCGATCGGCTTCTGTCAGTGCCGCGAGCGCGTCCTTGATCCGCGTGCGTAGCTCGTCTCGTTTCTGCAGATCTTTCGGGAGATTGTCATCAGGTCCACCTCCCTCTTCACCTGCCGCGGCAATCTCTTCCTCAAGGCGTCCGATCTGCTGCTCGAGTTCTCCCAGAATCTTCTTCAGGTCCACCTCGTGCCAAGCCGTCCGCTTCGACGACGCCGACTTGATCTTGGTCCCGTCCACCGCCTGAAGGACCATCCCAATCAGCTTCTCGCTCATCGCTACTCGGACACTTTGCAGAAAGACCTCACGGATGGTTGCGCGATACCGGTTCCAGAACCTCCAGAGCGTGTTGTGGTCAGGTCGGTGTGTCCCCGCTAACCACACCAGCGGCAACAAGTCGCGGCATGCGGTTTCCAGAGCGCGGCTGCTTCGGATGCGGTACATGTAACCGTACAGCCATACTTTCAGCAGCAACCGCACCCCGTAATGCGGTCGCCCGGTCGAGTCCTCACGCCGACTCTTCTGCTCGTCGCTCAGCCCAAGCTTGTCCAGATCGAGGGCATCCACAAACTCGCGGATGTAGCGGACCGGATGGTCCGGCCCTACCCAATCCTCTAGCGACGGCGGGAACAGGAACCGTGTCTCGTAGTCCGGTAGGATCTCGCGGCTCATGCCACTGTGTAGCACGGCTCCGCGTTTTCCACAGCATCAGGCGTCCGGCGGGTTTTGAGACAGTCTGCTTGCTGCCGCTCAGGTGGAGCGGCGGGCAATCCTGCCCGCCGGTTCGATTTTCCCAATCCCCGCGGGCGAGATCGCCCGCGGCTCCACCAATCCGGTGCTAATCTTGAGCGACATGATCGTCGCTCCACTCGGATCGGGCAGCGCCGGCAATTCCTACTACTTCGAGAGTGACGGCACCAGCATCCTCGTCGACGCCGG
>CALMZP010000105.1 GCA_937870635.1 uncultured Acidobacteriota bacterium
GGCGCCGTTTTCGCCCCGAGAACAAAGGGCTGCGTCGTTTCGTCGAAGGCGGCGAAAACGGGAAGGTACGTCTTCGGATCCCGCCTGAGGAAGTCGAAGATGCCTGTACGGCCGGGGTCGATTCCGGTCGTGAATGTCGACCAGGAAACAGGTGTCTGGGCCGGCACGGTCGGGCGCAACGGGCGGAAAGTCCCCTGCTCCCGCAGCTTCGCCAGGTTGGGAAGCTTCCCCTCGTTCATCCACTGCTCAGTCAGGCGGCCGTCCACTCCGTCGAATCCGAGCACGATGACGCGCTGCTGGGCGGCAGCGGAGGCGGCGTGGATGAGGCACGCCGCCAGGATCAATCGGCGAAAAAACATCGGCGCATCATACACAGCCGTTAACCGTTAACCGTTAACCGTTAACCGTTAACCGTTAACCGCGAGGAGCGTAACCGACCCCAGGTCATCCTCAGGCGCGAAGACGCCGAAGGATCTCAGGTTACGCATCCTGAGACCCTTCGCCGTCTTCGCGGCTCAGGGTGACGTGGTGGAGCGCGGGCGACCTCGCCCGCGCCCGGTTAACGGTGAACGGTGAACGGTTAACGGCCCCCGGGCATCCCTCTTGTAACCCCCCCGCCACAGCAATTGAGCAAGGAGTAAGGCAATGAAGAATCGATATTTCTCTGCAGCCGTGATCGCCGGGGTCGTCCTGCTCGCCGCCTGCGGCGGCGGCGAACGCAAAGAAGGCTCCGGTAGCCGCGGCGGCGATGCGGCCACGGAGCTCGTCATCGCGTTCGACGGCTCTCCCACCAACCTCGACCCCCGGGTCGGGACCGATACCTACTCCGGGCGCATCTGGGACATGACCTCGAGCGGTCTCATCCGCCTGACGCCGTCCGGCGAGTTCGTCGGCGACATCGCCGAGCGCTGGGAAACGCCCGATGACAAGACGATCATCTTCCACCTCAAACCGAACGCGAAGTTCCAGGACGGGAAACCCGTGCGGGCTCGCGACTTCAAGTTCACGTTCGACTCGATGATGGCCGAGAGTTTCAACAGCCCGAAGAAATCGGGGTACGCGGCCGTCGCTTCGTTCGAAGCGCCCGATGACAAGACGTTCATCGTCCGGCTGAAGGAACCGAACGCGGGTATCTTCGACAACTTCCCATACATGCTCGTCCCCGAAGGGGCGAATGCCGAGGAGTTCGCGCGGAAGCCGATCCTGGCTGGGGCCTACAAGGTCAGCGAGTACAAGACGGACGAACGGGTCGTGCTCGACGCATTCAACGAATGGGTCAACGGCAAGCCGACCGTTCCCCGCGTGACCGTCCGCATCGTCCCCGATGCCACCACGCGTGTCCTCGAGCTGCGACGCGGCGGCATCAACTTCGCGATCAACAGCGTACCCCTCGACCAGGTTCAGTTCTTCAAGGACAACACAGCCGACTTCAAGGTCCAGACCGCGCCGGGCGGCGCGTATCAGTACATCGCCTTCAACTTGCGCGACCCGATCCTGAAGAAAAAGGAAGTGCGTCAGGCTCTCGCGCACGCGATCGATCGCCAGCGCATCGTCCGCGATCTGCTGCACGGGTACGGCTCCGTGACCGACACGATGTTCCCGCCGGGACACTGGGCGCGGGCGGAAGGCCTGCAGACGTACGCCTACGACAAGAACAAAGCCATGCAGCTCCTCGATCAGGCCGGCCATCGGGACCCGGACGGGCCGCAGGGTCCACGCATGCGGTTCCAGCTCTCCTTCCGCACGTCGGAGGACGCCGAGGCGAATCAGCAGGCCGAGATCATGCAGCAGATGCTGAGAGAGGTCGGCGTCGACCTTCAGATCCAGCGCAGCGAGTTCGGCACGTTCATGGAGGATGTGCGCAACGGGCGGTTCCAGATGTTCTCGCTGCGCCGCGCCGGCATCTCCGATCCCGACTTCTATCACACGATTTTCCACTCCTCGAGCCTCGCGCCGACCGGGCAGAACCGCGGTTACTTCATCAACAAGCGCGTCGACCAGCTGATCGAACAAGGGCGTTCGACGTTCGACCGTGAGAAGCGCAAAGCGGCGTACTCGGAGATCCAGAAGATTCTCGCCGAGGAGCTGCCGTACATCTCGCTGTATCACCGCGACAACGTGGCGATCATGCGGAAGAACGTCGGCGGCTTCGAGATGTACCCGTCCGGCTTCCTCCTCAGCGTACCCAAGATGACGATTCAGTGACCGCAGACGTAGAAACAGCAGCGGGGCGTCTCGCCCTCGCGCTCCTCGCCGGTGTTCTCATCGGCCTGGAGCGCGAGTGGCGTCAGAAGAACGCGGGCAGTGGAAAAGCCGGCAGAAGCGGGATTCGCCAGCGCTTCTTCCCCCGGCGAATTCCGGGGGAGAAGGGCTCGAAGATCACGTGAATCCGAGCACGATGAGCCCGATGCCCACCACGATGATCACGAAGCCGCACCCCACCTTGTACCGCGCTTCCTGAACGAGCTTCGCATCGGAGGGCAGATCAGGGTTGTAGGCCACTTCCACGGTGTCGCCGAGCTTCACCAGACTTCCGGCCGGGATCTCATATTCGATTTTGTTCGCGGCGCGATACTTGACGTGGTGAACGGTCGCCGTGCCGTGCGCGAAGTTGTCGCTCATGTGGTTATAGGTCTCGACCTCGTTGGAGCGGTAGGCGAGGCCCTCGACGCGCGTGGCACGCGCCAGCCAGGCGTCAGCAACGCGCTTGCGCCGGAACTCGACGATCGTGACGATCACGCCGAGAGTGATCGCCATCAGCCCGAAGATGAGCTCGATCGTGATGTTCATGCAGGAAAGAAGGGCCCCGGTCGCCCGGGGCCCTCGTCACGACTAGCCGCAGACGGTCTCCATCAAAATCGCGCAGACTTCATACGGATCCATGTTCGCCGCCGGGCGGCGATCTTCGAAGTAGCCCTTCCCCTCTTTCTGGGTGAGCATGGGGATGCGCACGGACGCGCCGCGATCGCTGACGCCGTAGCGGAAGCTGTGGATGGGCGCGGTCTCGTGGTGTCCGGTGAGACGCTCCTCGTTGTGCGCTCCGTAGACCTTGATGTGGTCTTCGTGGCGCTTCTCGAGCTTCTTCATCGCTTCTTCGATGTACTTCATGCCGCCGTCGGCTCGCATCTTCTTCGTGGAGAAGTTGGTGTGCGCGCCGGCGCCGTTCCAGTCGCCCTTGACCGGCTTCGGATAGAGCGTTGCCGCGACGCCGAACTCCTCGCCGATGCGGTACAGGAGCCAGCGCGCGAGCCAGATCTCGTCGGCGATGTCGAGCGGCCCGAGCGCCCCGATCTGAAACTCCCACTGCCCCGGCATCACCTCTGCGTTGGTCCCGACGATGTGCAGCCCGGCGCGGAGGCAGGCGTCGGCGTGCGCTTCGACGACTTCCCGGCCGAACACCTCGTCGTTGCCGACGCCGCAGTAGTAACCGCCCTGCGGCGCCGGGAAACCCTTGTCCGGCCAGCCCAGCGGCTTGTTCCCTTCGAAGAAGGTGTACTCCTGCTCGATGCCGAACCAGGCCTCTTCATCCTTGAATTTTTCGGCGACCTGGCGGAGGTGCGCTCTGTTGTTGCTCCAATGCACCGACGTGTCGGGATTGAGCACCTCGCAGAGGACGAGGATGTCGTTCTCACGATGAAGCGGATCGGGAACATACTTGACCGGGCGCAGCAGCAGGTCGCTGAAGTGCCCCGTGGCCTGGGCAGTGCTCGAACCGTCGTATCCCCATTCCGGGATGTCGCCCAGCGATTTGACCGCGTGGTCGAGAATCTTCGTCTTGGAACGAAGCTTCGGCGTCGGTTTCTGTCCGTCGATCCAGATGTACTCAGCAGTGATTTTGCCCAATGGGCACCTCCGTAGCGAAGACCTCAGGCCTTCGACCTTCGCCCTTCGATCGCTCGAAGGACGAGGGTCCAAGGTCGAAGGCTGGCGGCGTTACTTCCCTGCACCGATGACCGTATCGACGACGACCTGGTTCTTACCCTGCGATTTGGCGCGATACATCGCCGCATCGGCCCGCTTCACGAGCTCGTTCTTTTCCATGTCGATCGAGGTTCGCAAGTCGGGATGCGGGATGTGCTGCGCGAGTCCGATGGATGCGGAGATGATGCCGCCCAGATGAAGAGGCGGCATGTGGTATCCCCACTCCCGTGACAGGAACGTATTGTCCGCGATGGAGCGCCGGATCTCCTCGCAGATCTTGAGACCTTCTTCGATCGTGGTCTCGGGCAGGATCATGACGAACTCATCCCCGCCGTAGCGGGCCACCGTGGCATCGCCACGCTGAATGATCCGCTTCAGGATGAACCCGACCTCGCGGAGGACCTGGCTTCCGGCGAGGTGGCCGTGGCAGTCGTTGATCAGCTTGAACTGATCGAGATCCATGAAGATGAGGACCGCCTCGCGGCGCGTCTGCCGCGCAATGGCGAGCGTTTCCGTCAGACGTACGTTGAACCACCGGTCGTTGTAGAGACCGGTGAGATCGTCCTTCTTGGCGAGCTCGTGAGCCCGTTTCGCGTCGAGCGCGTTCTGAATCGTGAAGGACGTGTAACCGGCGAAGATCTCCAGCAGCGTCATGTCGCGATGGGTGAACGTCTTCCCGTCGAGCCGGTTGATGAGCTCCAGGACCCCGCAGACGTGCTTGCCGATGTAGATCGGCACGGCCACCACGGAATGCGTCTTGTGCCCGAGCTGCGTGTCGATCGCTTTGTAAAAGTGCTCGTCGGTGTCGACGTCGGGTGACAGATACGGCGTTCCTGTCTGGTAGACCTGACCGACGATGCCGTGCATCGCCGAGAGGCGCTGGCCGATCAGCTCGCGGCTGGAATCGCCGAACGTGGCGATGAAGACCAGCTCGTTGTCCTTGCGCGACGCCATCTTCCGGATCGGGTCGTCGAGGAGGATCGATCCCGACTCGGAGGGGACGAATTCGTACGCTTTCTGGAGGACTTCGCGGAGAACCAGATCGAGGTCGACCTCTGATCCGAGGGCCAGGCCGGACTTGTGGCGCTCGAGAAAACGCTCGAGCTGCGGAATCTCCAGCGAATGAAATTGAATCATCTCAACCGTTTGCGATGGATCGATTATACGGTTTCCTCGGCAGCAAGCGCTTCCTTCTCGAACGAGATATTGCGATAAGCCGCCGAGGAGGAGAGGCCCGCGCGGCGATGGGCCACGTACTCGGACAGGTAGCGCCAGTAGAAGGTGAACAGGCCGTGCCTGCCCACCTGAGCAACATGCGCAAGTTCATGTCGCAGAAGACGTTCCAGCTTCCGGCCGTCGATGTGCGGCGCGATGTAGATCCGCCTGCCCAGCGTGATGCCGATGACGTCCCGCATCACGAATAACCGGAGCCACCAGGGATACCCGCGGCGCACCCGGGCCCGCACGGCATCGGCCGCGGCGCGCAGTTCATCGGAAAGATCGATCATCTACGATCGCACCCCATGCGTCATCGGATCGTCCTGCTTGCCCTGACCGCCGCCTGCGCCGCTCCCCTCGCTGCCCAGAGCGATCTCGAGAAGGTCACGATCGAGACGACGAAAGTCGCCGGAACCGTGTACATGCTCACCGGTGCCGGCGGAAACATCGGCGCTTCCGTCGGAGAAAACGGCATCGTCATCATCGACGACCAGTTTGCGCCGCTCGCGCCGAAGATCAAGGCCGCGCTGGCCGCTATCACCAGCAAGGCGATCCGCTTCGTCGTCAACACGCATTACCACGGCGATCATACGGGGGGGAAACGAGATCTTCGGACGCGAAGCGCCGGTGGACACTTTCTTACTTCCGCTTGATCGAGAGCGTCAGCTCGAACTTTGCCACCGGCTCGTCGCCGAGCTTTTTCGGGACGGTGGCGATCACGCGCACGGTGGCTTCTTCCCGCTCCCCGCTCGCGAGCGCGCGGTCGATCAGACCCTGAATGAGCGGGCCGTCCGTGTTCGTGAAGTGGACGTCGCCTTCGGCGCGCTTCAGGAACTCGGCGCGTATGTCCTTGAAGATGAAAGACACGCGCACCTTCTTCCGCCTGACGAGATCGAACGCCGGCAGTCCGGAGGCGACATCGGCACCCATGCAGAGGACGCCGAGGTACATGGCGTGGATGTCGCGGCGCCGGGTGCGCCAGGTGAGCGGGATTCTGATCACGCAGCCGCGCTCGTTGATCTCGAGTACGGACGGCTTCACGAACCAGAGCAGAAAAACGTTCTGAAGTGACCAGAGGCGGACTGCCAGCGTATTCATGTTCTTTTCACCATGATGGCATCGTAGAGCGCGTCGGGCAGATGGCGCATCAGGCGCGTTGCGATCGACATCGGCCGCGGAAATTCGATGACGCGTTTCCCGCGCTCGAGACCGTCGGCGATGACTCGCGCCGCGCGGTCGACCTTCATGAGGAACGGCATCCGGAAGCGGTTCTTCGCCGTCATGGCCGTGACGATGAAGCCCGGATTCACGATCGTCACGCCGACACCGTACGGGGCGAGCTCGATGCGGCTCGCCTCGAGAAACGTCTGCATCGCCGCCTTGCTCGAAGAGTACGCGGACGCTGTGGGAAGGCCCCGATGACCGGCGAGCGAAGCAATACCGGCGAACCGACCGCTGCGCCGCTCGATCATCGACGGGACGACGGCGCTGAAAAGGTTGATCATTCCGATTACGTTCACCCGGAAGATCTCACCGGCCGCCTCAGCGTTGAATTTGCTGGCGTGTGTGGGGTAACCGATTCCGGCGTTGGCGACAGCCAGGTCGAACGGACCGCCCAGCTCGGTCTCCGCGCGGCGAACCGCGTCAGCGACCGCGACGGCATTGGTGACATCGCACGTGACGGCCGTCGCCCGCTTCAGGGTGGCGACGGCCTCGGTCAGCAATTCCGTCCGGCGGGCCAGAAGGGCGAGCTCCCATCCCCTCCTGTCGAGCTCCTGCGCGAGAGCGAGGCCGATCCCGCTCGACGCGCCGGTGATGATCGCCCGGAGGGTCATTTCGTGGCCTCGAATTGAGTCGCGCGTTTCGCATCGCTCAGTCTGGCGAGGCGGAACAGCGGAGGAATTTCCTTTCCGCCCAGGACGGCGGCGGCGACCATCTCGCCCACCGCGGGCGAAAGCTTGAAGCCGTGGCCGGACCCGCCGCCCGCGATCCAGACGTTCTTCATGGCGGGATGACGATCGATGATCAAGTGGCCGTCCGGGCTGTTCTCGTACTGGCAGACCTCGGCGGCGAGCAGCGGCGCGCCGGCGAGCTCGGGAAAGCGTTCCGCGAGAAGGACGCGGGCGCGCGCGATCGCTTCTGCGCCGGGAGTGCGATCACCCGTCGTCGGATCGAACAGTTGCCCGCGCGTGTCGTCTGCGATTTTGAAGCCGCGGCCGTGCACATCGGGAATCCCGTAGAAGATCCGCTCTCCGAAATCGATCCAGACGGGAAATCGTCCCGGTCGATATCGATCCGACCCTTCAGGCGTCCCGAAGTAGAAGACTTCCTGGCGCGTGGGCTGGATCGCGTTGCCGATGACGTCGGGAAAAATCTCGCCGAGCCACGGGCCGCATGCGAACACACACACGTCCGCACGCAGGGCAGCCACATCCCTGACCGAGATTCGAGCGGTGCGATAGGTCCCGCCTTCTCTCACGAACGTATCCCGGACGACACCGCATGCATCGCGCGCCGAGAGCGCGCCGGCGCGGCGCTCAAAATACACTGACTTGATGCCTTTGAAATCGATCTGCGGATAGCGCCGCGCCGCTTCATCGGCCGTCCATCGGTCGACGGGAAATCCGAGCTCCGCGAGAATCGGAAGCGAGGAGCGGACGTACGCATCATCGCCGCGATGCAGCCAGAGGGCACCTGTCTCGACGTAAAGCGACGGGTCGATCCGGGCCCACAAATCGTACGAACGCAGAACCATCTCGACGTAGATCCGGTCGGAGCCATAGATCGCGCGAATGACGCGAGTCTCCCCGCCGGAGCTGGCGCGGGCGTGGCCGGGGCCCCACGCATCGAGCAGCTCGACGTCGGCACCGGCGCGCAGGAGATGCAGGGCCGTCCATCCGCCGAAGGCGCCGGCGCCGACCACCGCAACGCGAGGCCGGGGACCCGTTTTGACTAGTGGAAGGGCGGCAAGCCCACCGAGAAACATTCGCCGGGAAACTGTCATCCGCGGAAGTCAGCCTGAGAGGCTGCGAACAGACCTCTCAGGCTGACGTGAGCCCTCAGAAATTCACCCGCGTGGAGATGCCGATCGTCCTCGGTTGATTGATCAGGTATCCGACCCGCGCGCGCGTTCCGCGCTCCTGATCCAGCGCCAGGTACGCGATCTCGTCCGTCACGTTGTTCACGAAGAGCGCCGCGTCCCAGTTGTTGATGAGAAGGCCGAGCCGCAGATTGATGATGTTGTAGGCCGGAAGCTCTGGATCGAACGTGAACGTGCTCTGGGTGAACGGGCCGCCGATGTTGTTCGGCGCGAACGAGTTCAGATTCACGGTACCGAATCCGGCTGCCTGATCGCCGATCTGCGTGTAGCGCGATCCGACGTGCTGATAGACGCCCGTGAAGTAGCCCGCACGGCCAGCCGCCATCTGCCACCGATAAGTCGCTGCTGCGGCGGCCTGAAACTCCGGAACCGTCGGCAGCCGGTTCCCTTCTTCGATCCCGGCCACCACGCTCACATGTCCCGCCGCATCGGTCGACGTCAACGTCGAGCGGAGCTCGGAATTGAGCGCCGTGGCGGAGAGGGCAAAATCGAAGCTGTCCGTCGGAGCAAGCTCGAACTCCACCTCCACACCGGTGCTGCGCGCTTTCGGCACGTTGAATATGACGCGTGACGAGCACGATCCCGCGGTGACCGTGGCCTGGAGGTCGTTGATGTCCATGTAGAACGCCGCGGCGTTGAACGCACCGCGCCCGCCGGCAATCGTGGACTTCGATCCGACCTCGTAATTCCACAGCTCTTCGTCGGCCCATGTGTCGCGGCCGCCGAATGTCACGAGATCCTGGGGCGTGCAGAGCGGTACGTTGAGCGGATCGTTGATGCCACCGAGACGGAATCCTTTGGAGATCTGAGCATTGAGGCGGGTGGCGTCGCTGAGCCGGTAGCTGGCGATGACACGCGGGGCAACGCCACTGGCAGTGGACGATCCTCTGCTCGTCCCGGGATCGGCAAAGATGCCGTCGAAGGTCTGCACGCGGTCTTCCTGGAAGTCGTACCAGCGGAGGCCACCGGTGAGGTCGAGCCGGTCACCGATCGAGACCGTCGCCTCGCCGAAGAGTGCGAGCTGATCGAACTTGTAAGTGAGATCGGAGTAATAGAGCACGTCGCGGGAGGCGCCGAACCGGCCGGCGGTGGGGATTCCGGAGAGTGTCTCAAAGCCGCTGACGAGGAGATCCTGACCGTAATCGCGGTCGGTGGTGCTGTAGAAACCGCCAACCACCCACTCCATCCGGTTCGCAGACCCCGCCAGACGCAGTTCCTGTGTCACCGACTTGGCGGTCGTGGCATCGGTGAGCGGCGAGTCCAGCGTGTAGATGTTGGCAGGCAGCCCGATGGATCCGCCGGTGATGCTCGACGTGAGCGCCCCGGCATCCCGCACGACGAGCACGTCGCGATCGGTATACGAGGTGATGGACGTCAGCGTGAGGTCGTCCGAGAAGTCGTATTCGAGGTTCACGTCGCCGAGGAGAAATTCATCGGTGACCGGTTCGTCGATCTGGGTGAAGTGCTCGCGATCGCCGAGCGTGACCGCCGGCCGCGACGTGGTGTACGGATTCCCGAGGATGTTGAAGACATCGACACGATTCCAGCCGTCCATGTCCACTTCCTGGTAAAGCAGACGAGGCGTGATGCGGAAGTTCGAGCTCGGCTCGAAGCGGAACGCGAGACGCGCGCCGATGCGGCTGCCGCTGTTCACGTTGTCGTTCACGCGAAGATCGGGCTGAACCGCGTCCATGTAGCCGCCGTACTGAGTGTAGTAAGCGACGACGCGCATCGCCGCGGCGTCTCCCAGCGGAACGTTGCCCGCGTACTTCGCGCTGCCGCCGATCCCGCCGTCGGCGATCGAGTTCAGGGTCACTTCGCCGATCGATTCCGACACGCCGATCTTCGGCTGGTTCGTGATGTAGCGGAGCGTCCCGGAGAGCGATCCCGATCCGAAGAGCGTGCCCTGCGGGCCACGAAGCACTTCCACGCGCGAAAGATCGAAGAGATCGACATCGGGCGTGAAGAGCGAGAGCGAAATCACGGACTCATCGAGGTAGACGCCGACCTGTTCTTTCACGCCGGGCTGATCGCGCACGATCTGTCCGGCGGACACGCCGCGCATGGCAACCTGACTCTGCCCGGGCCCGAGGTTCTGGACGGTGAATCCCGCGACGTTGGCGGCGATGTCTTCGATCGTCTCCGCGCCCCGGTCGCGCAGCTGCTGCTCGCTCGGAGCGACGATGGACATCGGCACTTCCTGTGGCGATTCCTCGCGCTTGCGTGCCGTAACCACCATCTCCTCGGTCACTTTCGGAGCGGGCTGCGGGTCGGGAGTCTGGGCAAATACAGGGAGGGATGTGACGCAGATGAGCGTCGCCGTGAGAAGGATGGGGAAACGCCGGGAGCGGGCACATGGGGTCGCCATCGCAGGCCTCCTTAAAACTCAGAAATACTTGGTGGAGGGAAGGATAGCACCGGCGGCATGGACCCTGGACCCTGGACCCTGGACCTTGAACTTTCGATCTGCCGGCCGGTTGCTGATGCGCCCATGGCTTGATTCGACCTTCGACCTTCTGCCTTCGATGGCTCGCATGCGGCGGGCGAGATCGCCCGCGGCTCCACTCCTGCGTAGCCCAAGGTCCAAGGTCGAAGGTCGAAGGTCGAATCGAGCCGAAGCCCCAAGGTCCAGGGTCCAGGGTCCAAACGTCCTACCGGTTCAACTTGGGCAGCTTCGCCTTATTCTTGAACACGTCCTCGAACAGATCGCCGGCCTTGTCCAGCCGTTTCGGCATCGTGCGCAGGTTGAACTTCAGCGGATCGAGTTTCTTCGTGATCTCGCTCCACTTGAGAGGGGCGGACACCGGCGCGCCGTCGCTCGCCCGGAGCGAGTACGGAGCGACGACCGTCTTCCCGTATGCGTTCTGCTCGCAGTCGAGGTATAGGCGGCCTCGCCTTTTCGAAAGGCTTCGCTCCACGGTCATCTCCGGCACCTTCGACGTAACGGCCGCTGCGAGCGTGCATGCGAAGTCGTGCATCTCCTCGTACGAATAGCCCGCCCTGAGCGGCACGAAAACGTGAATCCCGCGTTTTCCGGATGTCTTCGGCACGCTGGGCAGCTCGAGTTGTTCGAGAAGCTTGCGCATGACGAGCGCTGCCTCGATGGCCTGCTCGATTCCCTTGCCTTTCGCAGGATCGAGATCGAAGAGCATCCAGTCGGGCGAGTCGAGACTCGCTCCGCGCGAATGCCACATGTGCACCGTGAGAACCGACATCTGCGCCAGCCAGCGCAGAGCATCACGGCTGTCGGCGACGAGGTGCTTGACCGTGCCGCGCGATCCGGTGCGCGTCGGCGTCTCGATCGTCGTCAGCCACTCCGGCCCTTCCTTGCCGATGTTCTGGTGGAACCACGAAGGCTTGTCGATGCCCTGATTCCAGTGTTCGAGGGCGAGGGGCCGATCGCGCAGCGCGCGGAGCATCGGCTCGGCCACAGCGTCGTAGTACGCCGCCACATCCTGCTTGGTGATCTTGTCCCGCGGGTAAAGAAGACGGTCAGGATTCGTCAGTGTGATGTTGACCTTCGTCGGTTTCTCGCGCACGACTTCCTCCGTCGTCTTGTCCTCGCGCAGACCCAGGAACGAGGGATGGCGCAGGCGGCCATCGGCGGTCCACTCGGTGAACGCGACCTGACCGACCAGGCGCGGCTTGACCCACGTGGCCGTGCGCACACGCGGCGCTCCCTTCACTTCGGTCTTCGGTATGACGTCCTTTGAGAGCTCGTCCTTCAGCCAGACTCTCAGCTTGTACGAAAAGCCGGTGCCGACTTTCCCGGCATAACGAAGGGAGCCGTCGTCGTCCCGCACGGCGAGATGGAGCGACCCGATCTCCTTCGAGGAGTGCGTGCTCGGCTGCCACCCGACGATGATCAGTTCCTGCTGATTGAGCGCCTTCAGTTTGAGCCAGTCGCGCGACCGGCGCCCGTCATAGATCGAGGTCTTCTTCTTCGCGATCAGACCTTCGTAGCCGGCCTTTGCCGCGCGCTGCAGAGCCTCGTCGCCCGGCCCTTTGACGATCTCGGACGGCAGGACGAGAGCCGGAGCCTTTCGCAGCGCGCGCTCGAGCAGTTCGCGCCGCTGAACGTAAGAGAGTTTGCGCAGATCTTTGCCGTCGAGCCACAGGATGTCGAAGACGAAGAGCTTCTCGCGATGCTCGCCGCCCTGAAGCAGCTGAAACCGCGGCGCCCCTTTTTCATCGAGGGCGACGACCTCTCCATCGATGGCGATCTCGGGCACCTTCCACTTCTCGAGCGCCGCGGCGATGTGAGGAAATCGCGACGCCAGATCGAGCTCGTTGCGGCTCCACATGGCCGCCTCACCCCCGGCGATCGCGCAGACGGCCCGGAAGCCGTCGTACTTCAATTCGTACGTCCAGTTCTCTTCGTCACGCGGCGCGGCGTCCGCCAGCGTCGCGAGCATCGGTGGAAACATGCGACGGAGAAGTCGCTCCGGCTTGCCCATCAGTCCGATTCATGCACGTGTTCTGCCGCCCGCATCGAATTTTGGATTTTGGATTTTGGATTTTGGATTGCAGCCTGGTGTCAAACACGTCACCCTGAGAGGCTGTGAGTCGCGAAGACGGCGAAGGGCCTCAAACGGCGTGGATCGCATTTTGAGGTCCTTCGGCGTCCTTCGCCTCAGAGGCTGTGAAACACCAGCCGAACCCGAAAATCCCAAATCCAAAATCCAAAATCCAAAATCCAAAATGGGGGAACCGGATGACAAGTCACCTGGACCCGACCCACGAAGCGTCTGCGCCGGCCCTCGCTCAGTGACGCTTGTTACAGACTGTTCACGTCGTTGTCGGGCAGTGGGGGCGCATACCCGGTGCTACCATTCTTCGACCCCCGCGCCATGTTTGAGACCGTCGTCCCCGAAAAATTCGCAAAGCGTAGCCGCAAAGCGCTTTACGAAGCCCTTCCCTTCTCCCTCGCATTCCATGGGTTGATCGGCGTCGCGGCACTCGTGGCAAACGTGTGGGACGTGACGTTCCCCGATCAGTCGCCAGCCCAGGTCATGGCATTCAATCTCGCCGAGCTTCCGCCGCCTCCCCCACCGCCACCCCCACCGCCGAAAGCACTCGCTACGCCCACGGTGGCCAGAGTCATCGAGACGCCGCAGGAGATCGTCGCTCCCACGATGATCCCCGATGCCATCCCCGAGCTCCAGCCCCGCTCGATCATCGCCCCCGTTCCCGACGCATCGGCACAGGGCGTCGAGGGAGGCGTAGAGGGCGGGATGACCGGCGGGATGATCGGAGGAATGATCGCTGGCCACGTCGGGGGACTGATCGGAGGCACCGAAGGCGGTGTCGTCGTCGACGGCGATCGCATCATCGTCGAGCGGGACAAACCGCTGCCGATGTTCCCCCTCTCGCAGGTCTATCCCACGTACCCCGAAGAGGCACGTCTGCGGGCCTGGGAAGATCAGCTCATCGTGCGTTACGTGATCGGGAAAAACGGCCGCGTGAAGGAAGTGAAGGTGATCGCTGCGCCGGAACGGCCGGTTTTTGTGGACGTCACCCTGAAAGCGATCAAGAACTGGCGCTTCCGGCCGATGATCAAGGATGGCGAACGGCAGGAAGTCGTGCACGAACTGACGATCTACTACCGCCTGCAGCCAACGGCTGGAAACGCCAGCTGTTGAATGTTCAACATTGATGGTTCCCCTTCGCCCGCCCGCCCCGCCCCCGGCGGCAGCAAGCTGCCGCACTCCCGTTATATTCTCCGGGCCATGGACGCCGCATTTTCCGAGAAGATCGCCACCCTTTACCGCGCGCACATCACCGTTCTGAAACTCCGGCATGACCGCGCGCTGGATGCTGCCGGGTTCGACCACGCCGTCATCTTCGCCGGGGCTCAGCATGTCGCCTTCCTCGACGACATGGGTTATCCCTTCAAGGTCAACCCGCACTTCAAGTACTGGGTGCCAATCGTCGACAACCCGCACTGCGTCCTCGTCTACACGCCGGGGGTAAAGCCCCGCCTCATCTATCACCAGCCGGTGGATTACTGGCACAAGCCGGCCGGACCGCCTGAAGGATGGTGGACGGCCCCGTTCGACATCGAGGTGATCGCGAAGCCTGAAGATGCGGCAAAGCTCATCCCGAAGAGCGGGCGCATCGCGTTCATCGGCGAGTGGGACGACTCGTTCAAGGCCTGGGGAAAACTCGAATCGAATCCGCCGTCGCTGCTGAACCGGCTGCACTTCGACCGGGCGTGGAAGACCGAATACGAGATCGAATGCATCCGCGCCGCGAACGAGACTGGTGCGCGGGGACACAAGGCCGCGGAGAAAGCGTTCCGGGCCGGCGAATCGGAGTACGAGATTCACCTCGCCTATCTGCGCGCCGCGAGCACGACCGAAGACGAGCTGCCTTACGGCAACATCATCGCCGTGAACGACAACGCCGCGGTTCTGCACTACTACCATCACGACCGCAATGTCCTGGACAAGAAGGAACGGCACTCCTTCCTGATCGACGCCGGCGCCAGCTACAACGGCTATGCGTCCGACATCACGCGCACGTACTCGCAGCGCCGCGACGAATTCGCAGAGCTGATCAAGGCCGTGGACAAGGCCCAGCTCGAGCTGTGCGATGCCGTCGTCCCGAAAGCGAATTACCCCGACATTCACATGATGGCGCACCGCAAAGTGGCGGAGCTCCTCAAGGAATTCAAGTTCGTCGATCTCGATCCCGATGCAATCGTCGAGAAGCGCATCAGCAGCACGTTCCTCCCCCACGGCGTCGGCCACTACCTCGGCCTGCAGGTGCACGACGTCGGCGGCTTTCAGAAGGATCCGGAAGGAACCACCATCCCGAAGCCGGAAGGGCACCCGTATCTCCGCCTCACGCGCGTCGTCGAGCCATCGCACGTCTTCACGATCGAGCCCGGGCTCTATTTCATCGAACCCCTGCTCGCCGAGCTGCGGAAGAGCGAGAACGCGAAATACGTGAAGTGGAAGAAGGTCGACTCGTTCCGCAAGTTCGGCGGCATCCGCATCGAGGACAACGTCGTCGTGACCGACAACGGCCACGACAATCTCACGCGCGAAGCGTTCGCAGCACTGGCGTGATGCAGTTCTCTCCTCCGAATCTCGACTCGACGATCAGCGTCATCTCCGCGATGATCACGCCGGCCGTGCTCATCCTCGCGACGGGATCGCTGATCCTCACGACGACCAACCGGCTCGTCCGCGTGATCGACCGCGTCCGGGAGATGCTGCCCGAGTTCGAGAAACAGGCCGCCGAAAAATCGCTCGATGCGCTGCAGCAGGAAAAGCGCGACATGCTGTTCGCGCAACTGGACCGCGCCACGATCCGCGCAAGGCTCATTCAGAAAGCGCTGGCGCGCCTCTACATCGCCCTGAGCGTCTTCCTCGCCACGAGCGTGGCTCTCGGCGTCATCGCACTGACCCACTTCACCGCGGCATGGGTAGCGCTCGTGCTCGGACTCATCGGCGCGGGGCTGCTCTTCTCGGCCAGCATCCTCCTCATTCTCGAGTCGCGCATCTCCCTTGCCGCAACCTACGAGGAGATGGACTACATCCGCCGCATCAGCCATCACCACGCTCCACAGGGGCACAAGCCGTCGCGATGGTGGAAGATCATCAGCTGATCGATGAATGAGATCCTCCTCTACGCGGTCGCGGGCTTCATCGCTCAGCTGATCGACGGCGTTCTCGGTATGGGCTACGGGGTCAGCGCGACCTCTTTTCTCCTGTCGCTCGGCGTTCCCCCCGCGGTCTCGAGCGCGAGCGTGCACACCGCGGAGACCGTCGCCACCGGCTTCTCCGCGTATTCGCATTACCGTTACGGCAACGTCATCTGGTCGCTCGCGAAGCGACTCCTGATCCCCGGAGCGATCGGCGCGGTGATCGGAGCGTACATCCTCACGCAGATTCCCGGCGAGACGATCCGCCCGTTCATCGCGGTGTACCTGCTGCTGATGGGAGCCCTGATTCTGCTGAAAGCTTTTCACCGCCGTCCGGCCGCCGAGTCGCATGCGCACCTCGGGCCGCTGGGTCTTGCGGGAGGATTCTTCGACGCGATCGGCGGCGGTGGATGGGGACCGATCGTCGTCGGGACACTCCTCGCCCGCGGCAATGAACCGCGAACCACGATCGGCTCGGTGAACTTCGCCGAGTTCTTCGTGACGCTGGCCGCGTCGCTCACCTTCTTCATGACGATTGGCCTCGCCGCCTGGAAGCCGATCGCCGGTCTCGCCCTCGGCGGCGCGCTCGCCGCACCAATCGCGGCAAAGCTCGTAGGCCGCATCCCCGCCCGCCCGCTCATGATCGCCGTGGGGGTATTCGTCATCGTACTGAGTTTGCGGACGATCCTGGCCAGTTAACCGTTCACCGTTCACCGTTCACCGTTAACCGTTAACCGTTAACCGTTAACCGTTAACCGTTAACCGCGAAGAGCGTAATCGACCCCACGTCATCCTGAGGCGCGAAGACGCCGAAGGATCTCAGGTTACGCATCTTGAGACCCTTCGCCGTCTTCGCGGCTCAGGGTGACGTGCTTGCGCTCTGCGGCCCGCGGCACGGGTAACGGCTAACGGTTAACGGTTAACGGCAGCCGGTTAACGGCAGCTCAGAACAACGCCAGCTGTGGCGGCACGGCGGGCGGCGCAACGGGGGGTCTCTTCTGAAACTCTGCCCTTCTCCGGCCGAGAAGGATGAACAGATTGCAGCGGATCCACTCCTGCGCTTCGCGGTGGTAGAGAAACTTGCGCTCGTACGCATGGAAGCGCCGGTTGTGCGCTGCGCCGAGGATGTGGTGCAGGTACTCGTGATGGATCACCGACTGGATGAAGTACGCCGGAATGTTCGGCGCATTCAGCAGCGGATGAATGCGGATCTCCGTCGTGTGGTGATTGTAGGAACCGAGCCGGATGCTGCGGCGGCGCTTGCGGGTGATCTGCTGGCCCCAGCGCACGGTGAGCGGCGGTACCTTCGAGAAGTACGTGCGATGCACCTCCGCCGCGAGCGACTCGAGGTGATGATGCGGCATGTCCGGGACGGGCAGCGAAATCCACATGGGATGGCTGCCGCAATTCTAACCGATCAATCCTCGCGAGGCCGATCCATGATCCGGCTGACGTTCGCCATCGCCGCGGCCGAGATGAGCGAGGTGCCGGCTGCGATGAGCTCGTCGCCCTTCTTCATGCCGAGGTAGACGCCGATGCCGACGCCGAGAGCAACGGCAGTGAGGGGAAACGAGCGGATGTGCTCGCGCCACTCTTCCGGCAACAGGTTCTCGATCTCGTCGAACAGCGCCTGCGGTCCGCCCTCGGCCATCGCCGCGCCGAGCGAAGCTGCCTTGTCCCGGATCGGCGAGTCGTATTCCTGGCCCGCCGCCGCGCGATCGTAATCGTCCTTGCCTCTTCGTGATGTCGCCATACGCTTAATCCTCGTCTTCGTCACCGCGCAGCATGAGGCCGACCAGGAAACCGACTCCGACCGAGATCAGCAGAGCCTTGCCCGGGTTCGACCGTACATAGTCCCGCACCTGATCGGTGATCGCGCCGAAATCGACGTCCTCGGCACGCTCACGCATGGTGTTGTACTTGCCGCCGACGTACTCCTTCGCCCGGCTGAAACGTCCCCTGGTCTCCCCGGTGTCCGCGTCCCCTTGATCGGTGGTGCGGTTGTTCTCGTCCATGCGTACCTCCATTCGAGCGCGCAGATTATCAGCATTTCTGCACCGTTCGTGCCGGGCGTCCGTCCCTTAGAATGCCGGGACGATGCGCGTCTCGCTGCAGCATGTGTCGCACGACTATGCGGG
Source organism: uncultured Acidobacteriota bacterium (assembly GCA_937870635.1). GTDB lineage: Bacteria > Acidobacteriota > Thermoanaerobaculia > Gp7-AA8 > Gp7-AA8 > DATLEX01. Next base: position 18,029 of record CALMZP010000105.1, read on the forward strand.
CACCGAGGATTCGGCCGCGGTGCACGTCCTCGAGGACGTGTCGCTGGAGATCGGCGATGGCGATTTCGCAGTGCTGATGGGCGCTTCCGGCAGCGGTAAGTCGACCCTTCTCAACCTGATCGGGGCTGTCGACCGGCCCACCTCCGGAAAGGTTTTTCTCGACGATGCGGACACTTCGCAACTCCGGGAGAGCGGTCTGACGAAGCTGCGCCGCGAATCGATCGGGTTCATTTTCCAGTTCTTCAACCTCATCCCCACGCTCGACGTGAAGGAGAACGTGGCGTTCCCCCTGTCGCTCGCCCGTGCAGAGGGAATCGCCGAGCGGGTCGAGGCGGCGCTGGACGAAGTCGGGCTTGCGCACCGTGCGCGCCATTTTCCGAACGAATTGTCAGGCGGCGAGATGCAGCGTGTGGCGATCGCGCGCGCCGTGATTCACCGTCCCAGACTTCTTCTTGCCGACGAGCCGACTGGAAACCTCGACTCGAAGAGCGGAGCGATGATCCTCGAGCTCATCCGATCAATCCGGGAAAAGCACCGGCCGACGATCGTCATGGCCACGCATTCCGACCGAGCCGCAGCCTACGGCGACTACATCATCCAGGTCGCCGACGGACGGATCTCACGATGATCCTTCGGGCGCTGATCCTCCGGCCGCTCGTCAACGAAAAACTCCGCACGGCACTGACGATCCTCGGCATCGCCGTTGGAGTTGCCGTTGTGGTCGCGATTCAACTCGCAAATCAGAGTGCGCTGCGCGCCTTCAGCGAATCGGTTGACGCCGTCGCCGGACGCGCGAACTTTCAGGTCGTCTCCGACGCCGGCAGCGTTCCGGAAGACGTCCTCCTTCGTCTCAGACCCCTGTGGGAGCGCGGCGCGCGCTTCGCTCCGGTCATCGACGTCGAAGGAATCGTGGAGCCATCTCAGCAGCCGGTCCGGCTGCTCGGCGTCGATCTCCTGTCCGACCTTCATTTCCGCGACTATCGTTACGCAACGGTTCTCACCGCCGAAAGCGCGACGCGCACATCGGCGCAGAGCTATCTCGAGCTGTTCCGGCCCGACTCCGTCGTCCTGCCCGCACCGCTTGCGCGGCAACAGGGGTTGGCGATCGGGAAATCGATCGTACTGAACATCAACGGTCATCGCCGCAACCTCGTGATCCGCGGCATTCTCGAGGCTCACGGCCCGGCGACGGCTTTCAACGGGAGCATCGTCATCTGCGACATCGCCACGGCGCAGCGCAACTTCGGGATGGAGGGCGAGCTCTCGCGGATCGATCTCATCGTGCCCGAAGAACAGGTCACGACCGCGGCGCTCGAGAAGCTGCTTCCGCCGGGAACCCGCATCGAGCGGCCGTCGCGACGGAACGAACGGGTGAACCGTATGCTCCGCGCGTTCCGCGTCAACCTCTTCGCTCTCGCCGGCGTCGCACTCCTCGTCGGGATGTTCCTCGTCTACAACACGGTTCTGATCTCGATTCTCCGGCGACGACGCGACGTCGGTGTTCTCAGGACGCTCGGCGCCTCGCCGAGACAAATTTTCCTCGCCTTTGTCGGGGAAGGCGCACTGCTCGGCGTGCTCGGCTCGGTGTTAGGGATTACCCTCGGCAACGTCCTGGCCGCATCGATCCTCGGCCTCGTCGGACGCACGATCAACGCGCTCTACGTCACCTCGCGCCCCGAGGAAGTGGTGTTGACGCCGGGAGTCATTCTGGTCGGGGCGGCGGTCGGAACGATTCTCTCTCTGCTCTCCGCCGTCCAGCCGGCCATCGAAGCGTCGCGCGTTCCGCCGAACACGATGATCCGGGCCGGCCTTCAGCAGCGCACTTCACGCGGAACGAAGCCGATTCTCATCGGCATCGCCCTGTTCATCGCGGGGGCCATGGCCGCGCAGATTCCGCCCGTGGAAGGCATCGCCGTCGGCGGTTATCTTTCCGTGCTCCTGGTCGTCGGGGGGTTTTCGGCGTTCGCTCCCGCAATCGTGCGGATGACGTCGAAGCTTGCCCGTCCCATCCTTTCGCGTCTCTTTGGAATCGTCGGTACGGTGGCCGCTGCATCGGTCCCGGCATCGCTTCGCCGGACGTCGATCGCCAGCGCCGCACTTTCGCTGGCGATCGGAATGATGGTGGCTGTCGCGCTGATGGTCGGCAGTTTCAGGGAGACTGTGCGTATCTGGGTCGATCAGACCGTGCAGTCGGATCTCTGGCTCCGCCCCTCGCGGGGCCTGTCGAACGCGCAGGCGGCTGTCTTTCCGCCGGGCATCGCGGACGAGGTGCGCGCCGTCGACTTCGTGGCGTCGGTCGAACGCATTCGCGGGCGCGACGTGGTTTACGAGGACACGATCATCTGGGTCGGGAGCGGCGAGTTTGCGCTCGCCGCGGCGCGCGCCGATCTTCCGATGGTCGCGCCGAAGGAACCCGATCCGGCGCTGCTCAAAGCCGTGGCGGTGAATGGCGTCGTGATCTCCGAGAGTTTCTCCACGCGGTTCAACAAAGAGATTGGTGACTCCGTCGTTCTTCCGGTGCCCGGAGGGACGCGATCGTTCCCCGTCACCGGCATCTATCGCGACTACTCGAACGACCGCGGCGTGGCGGTGATGGATCGCGATCTTTTCGTGAAGACGTTCCGCGACGATGCCATCAACACGCTCGTCGTGTATCTGAAAGAAGGCGTTGACCACGAGACCGCCCGTGCACAGCTCGAAAAGACCTTCGGGCCGAGGTATGGCGCGTTCGCCGTGAGCAACGCGTCGATTCGCAGGGAGGTCATGACGATCTTCGACCAGACCTTCATGATCACTTACGCACTCCTCGGCGTGGCCATCGTCGTCGCTGTGCTCGGGATCGTGAACACCCTCTCAGCGCTGATCCTCGAGCGGAGCCGCGAGCTCGCGCTGCTGCGGGTCGGCGGCATGTCGCAGGGTCAGGTTCGCGGCATGATCGTGCTCGAGTCGACGCTGATCGGCATCGCGTCGACGGTTGCGGGCGTGGTGATGGGATGGATACTCTCCTGGATCCTCATCAACGTCATCAACCGGCAGTCGTTCGGGTGGACGATCGACTTCTACGTCCCCACCGCACTGATCGCGACATCCCTGGCCATCACCTTCCTGTCGTCGGTGGCCGCCGGACTCGTTCCGGCACGACTCGCGAACCGTATCCACGTGGCGGCGGCGATCAAGGCGGAGTGACGTCTGGACATGCACGTTGGACCCTGGACCCTGGACCTTGGACCTTGGGAGAGACGAGGCGGACAGACGCGGAGCGCTCACGCGTCACTCCCACCGGCCAGGGTCCAGGATCCAAGGTCCCATAAAATAGCCCCCGCCCATGTCCCGCAAGCTCCTGCTCGCCGCAGCAGTCCTCTTTCTCTTTCTCGGCGCACGGCAGCGCGCCGTCCGGCAGCCGGCGGTGTCTTCGGGCCCGACCTTCAGCAATGAAGTCGTGCGCATTTTCCAGACTCATTGCCAGTCATGTCATCACGAAGGTGACATCGCGCCATTCTCGCTCACTAACTACCGCGAAGCCGCGCCGTGGGCACACGTGATCAAGTTCATGACCGCCACCCGGCAGATGCCGCCGTGGAAACCCGCCGCAGGATGCGGCGACTTCGCTGATGCCCGCGGTCTGACGGCAGAGGAGATAGCGACAATCGGACGATGGGTCGATGCCGGCGCGCCGGAAGGCGATCGATCTCAGCTGCCACCTCCGATCAACTTCGGCGGCGGCTGGTCGCTCGGCGAGCCGGACCTCGTCGTTGCCTACCCGGAGTCATACACCGCTCCTTCCTCGGAAGACATGTATCGATGCTTCACTATCCCGACGAACCAGAGCGTCGACAGGTACGTCGCCGGCATCGACGTCCACCCCGGCGACCGCAGCAGCGTTCATCACGTCATCGCATTTCTGGATACGACCGGTCAGTCGGCGGCGCTCGACGCAGCCGATCCGCAACCGGGTTACACGTGTTTCGGCGGACCTGGATTCGACCTGTCCGCTGACGCCACACTCGGCGGCTGGGCTCCCGGATACCGGGCCTTCACGTTGCCCGACGACGTCGGACTAAGGTTACCGGCAAACTCGCGGGTGGTGCTGCAGGTCCACTATCACTCGCACGACGGGCATCCGCGGCCCGACCGCACCGAGTTCGCAATGTATTTCTCGAAAACCGGCATGGTCGAGCGTCAGCCTCACCGCGAACTACGACAACTCGTCATCGAACCCACGCAACCCGAACCATCCGCCGAAAGCCGTCCGCTGGGGCGAGGCCACGACCGACGAGATGTGCATCGCCTTCCTCGGGGTCACGATCGACGGCGAGAACCTCGCAAACGGGATCGCGGATGATTCGGCGCTCCGGCCGAAGTGATGTGGAGTGACGGAATGTTGCGGCAAGCTGCTGCCGCACCCCGGTTAATCGCGGCGCTTCTTTCTTGCCGGCTGCCAACCGACGAGATCTCTGTACACCGCGCGCGTGATGTCGGCGACGGCGCGCTCGCGCTGATTCATCGTCGAGGTTTTCCCGCCCTTGGTGAACACGACCATGAGAACGTGATCGCGCCCGTTCGGCGATGTGATGATGCCGACGTCGTTCACCGTGCCGGGCATCGTTCCTGTTCGCCCCGCAACGCTCGCGCGCGCGGGAGCGCCCGCCTTGATCCGGCGTCCGCCCGTCTGAGACCGCGTCATGATGCGCATCAGGCGGTCGTGGCTGGCACGCGACAGACGATCCTCGGCGCGGTAGAAACGCTCGAGAAGCGCGAGCATCTCCGCCGGCGTCGTGTTCTCCCGCTGCTCGACGGCCGATGGGCCGCCTGCGAGTTTCAAGAGAGCCGCCGAAGCCGTGTTGTCACTCTCGGCGAGCATCGCTTCGAGGAGATCTTCGACGCTCATCGTCACTGCACGGCCCTTCGCGGCTTCGCGAATGGGGCTGTGGCCCGACGCGAATTCGGCGGGCTGAATTGTCACGTCACTCGAAAGCGAGATCCTTCCGGAGTCGACCGCGCGCATGAACGCGAGCGCAATCGGCAGCTTGTTCACGCTGCCCATCGGAAACTGTTCGTCGCCGCGGACCGACACCCGGCGTCCGCTCTCGATGTGCAGCGCCGCGACCCCGACCGTCGAGTCGATTTCCGAGGCGATGCGATTGATCTGATCTTCGACTCCGCGAATGAAACCAGTGAGGAGAAGAAACGCCGCAAAAGCCGTGAGTGTTCTCATCGTTGTCTGAATGGCCGATCGTACCCGGTCATCTCCACGTAACCCGCGCCGCGCACGGAGATATTGCCGAGGGATCCGGAAACGTCGACCGCTCCTTCCCAGTAGGTAACCTGCGTCGATGCCCTGGTGACGAGCTCCTGATCCTCGAGCACCGGCACCAGCCGAAGCCTGATTTTCAGCGATGGTACCTCCAGCGTCCAGCCCATCGGATAGTTCGCGCCGCTCCGCGGGGATCGCCACGTTGATTCCGGCGTCACCCGGATCTGATCGTGACGGATGCGAATCACATCGCCCGCGTCGGTCACCAGCGAGCCGGAGGATGTGACGTCGGGAGTCCCGTCGACGCGCCGGATGATGTAAAGCATCAGCTCCGTCTCATTGTCGAGCTGCACCGAGAACCAGTCCCACCCCTGCTGGTTCTCGCGAAGCTCGGTTCCCCCGAACTCATGGTCCATCCAGGCGAGGCCGGTGACCCGCTCGGGCTTCCGCCCTTTTGCGGCCAGTGTGCCGGTGGCCAGAAGGCGGGTCATGGAGTAGTAGTGCGACGCATATCCGGGCCCCTGCGCTTTGACGCTGACGCCGTCTTCGCCGTGTACCACGGGCGGTTTTGCGGCACGAAGCTTCAGGTCGATGGCGTCACCGTCCGAAGAAGCCCGAAGATTCCAGCTGCCATCCGGAGATGTCTGAGCGCGCCAGCCCTCGTTGAACACTTCGAGATGTCCCGTGGCCGCGCCGGCAGTGAACGGTGACATCCGGTTCAGCTTCTCGTAATAGCGGAAGCGCCGGCCGCTGACGTCGGTGATGGCGAAGTGCGCGAGGGCGAGATCGTGAAGATCCCAACGCGTTTCTGGCGCCGTTCCGGGTCGGGTAACGCCGACTCGGAAAAATGTGACCTCGAAACCGTATCGCCGTCCCGACTCGGTCTCCAGATGTCCGGTGTAGTACCACCACTCGGTCCGGAAGTCCTCGTGAGAGCCGTGGTCGCGGGGGAACTCGAACTGGTAGCCAGGCAGCGCCTGTTTGAACTGGGCGAATGCGGAGTGATCGAACAGCGGCATGGCTGCGATCAGCGCGACGACCAGCCTGTGTTTCATCGGTTTACCGTCATCCTCGATCCTTTGCCCCATAATTACAACATTGTGTCCGAGCAACCCGTGAGCACCCGCCCCCGTTTCCGAACGGTGGCGAATGAATCGACAATCGCCATCGAGGCGGACGACCTCATCGTGCTCGCGCGCCGATACACCGATCAGGAGATGTTCGACGAGGCCATCCATCTGTACGAGATGGCCGAGAAATTGAAGCCCGGCTCGATCTCGCTTCGCATCAACCTCGCGCGCGTCAAGGATCTCAAGAAGCAAGCCGAAGACTCACGGTTCACCAGCGTGAGGATGGAAGTGAACGCCGAGCGGGCGCGCGACGAAATCGACGCGTCTCAGTACATCGGGCTCGCGCAGTACTACATCGCGAAGGAGCAGATCTCCAAGGCCATCGAGCTGCTGGAGATCGCCAAGCTCAAGACACCGAACAACTATCGTCCCTTCGAAATCCTCGGCCGTCTCTATTACTCGCAGGGCGAATGGGCGGCCGCGCACGACGAGATCTCCCGCGCGCGCACGCTCAATCCATTCGACCGGGGTGTGGCCGAGATGGCCGGCCGCGTCGAGTTCGAGCTGAAGAACTTCGATCTGGCGCTCGATCAATTCATCGATTCCTTCCTTCTGGCGACCGACCAGAAAGGCGAGACCACCGAGGCCGTGCGCCGGATGATCAACACACTCAAGCGCGTGCTCGATCTCGAGCAGAAGGACCTGAACGCCCGCATCAAGGATCGGGTCGAGAACCTGCAGGTCTACACCGAGCGCCTGGAGCTCCGGAAGGAAAATCTGTTCCGCGCGGACCGCAAGGATTTTCAGGACATCATCAGGAAGGTCGACCGCGCAGAAGAGAAGCGGGACGATCTGCGCCACGTCGGCTCGGAGCTGCGTAAGCTCAACGTCCTGCAGCACATGAAGGATGACCAGATCTTCCGTCTCTCGAAGTTCGCGCGCATCGAGGGATACCTCGACGGCGACTTCGTGTTCCGGGAGGAAGACCGGTCGATGGACTTCTACATCGTCCGCGAAGGGCGCATCGAGATCCGCAAGGAGACACCCTTCGGTCCTCAGATCCTCGGCGCGCTGACGGCCGACCAGATTTTCGGTGAGATGAACTTCATCGACCGCACGCAGAGATCCAGCGACGCGGTGGCCGTGGAATCATCCGCCTGCTACACCTTCTCCTTCAGCGCCCTCGACCAGATCATGGACGAGGACAAGGAGATGGCCGTCGGACTGCACTGGGCGTTCTGGCGATCGCTCACCGAGAAGGTCCGTGACGCGAACGAGCAGCTCAAGCTGTTCTTCCAGGAGGACGCCAAGCGCGGGGCCGGCCGGAAACGCGTCGAAGGCATCCGCGAGATGCAGCAGGTCACCGTCAAATCGGAAGACAAGGTCGATCTATTCAAGGAGCGCGGCCTCTCCGCCGCCGAAATGAAGCTCCTGGCCACGTTCTCGAACGAAGAGCGTTTCTCGGCCGGATCGATGATCTTTCGCGAGGGCGATCGCGGGGACAAGCTCTACATTGTCCTCGACGGACGCGTGCGTATCTCCAAGTTCATTCCCGGCGTCGGCGAGGAGGCCCTCACCGTGCTCGACCGCGGCGACTTCTTCGGCGAGATGGCGCTCATCGACGACAAGGCCCGCTCGGCCGATGCGAAGGCGCATGAAGCCGACGCCACGGTGCTCTCGATCGATCGCGCCACGCTCAACGAGATCCTCTCGATGGATCCGAACGCATCGCTGCAGTTTCTCAACCTGCTCTGCCGCATGATCAGCAGGCGCCTGCGAGAGATCAACGAGAAGATCGTTCAGTGGAAATACATGTCAGGAGGATTCTGAGCGGGTGACCGTCCTCTCGTCGTTCCTGCTCCTCTTCTTCGTCCTCTGGCTCCTGTTCGTTCCTGTCGGTCCCCTTCTGCAGAGGGCACTGGCCGTCCTCGGAAAACGGACCGCGTCCTTTCGTTATCGCGACTACATGCCGGTGATCGTCGTGCTCGCGTTCGGAACGTTCGGGACGCTCTTCGTGGCCGATCAATTTCTCGATCTCGCAGAGCTCGTACGCGGCGAAAGTGAAGTTCTCAAGAGGGTAGACAGCGATGTCCACTCGTGGGCCCGCGATCAGCGTTCCAGCAGTTCCACTCTTTTCTTCGTCGCTTTCACCCAGCTCGGCAGCCCCGTCGGCCTCGGCATCATCGTGCTCATCGTCGCGGGCATTCTCGCCGTACGCGGCCGGTACAGGTGGGCCGGCTATCTGCTCTTCACGACCACCGTCGGCGCGCTGATCATCGTGCAGCTGAAAGTCTTCTTTTCCAGGGCCCGCCCCGACCTCGCCGCCGCGATCCGATCAGCGCATGGCTTCTCTTTTCCAAGCGGGCATGCGATGGGGACAACGATCGTGTTTGGCGCACTCGCCTATCTCATTCTGCGCTCCCAGCAGCCGTGGAAGTGGCGTGCCGCGGGACTCTCTGCCGCAACCTGCGTGATCGTCGCGGTGTCCCTGTCACGTGTCTATCTCGGCGTCCACTGGATTTCGGACATCGGAGCCGGGATTTCGGCCGGCCTGCTGTGGGTGCTCGTGACGACGGTTGCGTACGAGTCCTTCCGGAGGATCCGGATGATCCGCGCGGTCAGGAAGCGCGCCGGGGAGCAACCGACGCTACCTTGACGATTTGGCTCGTGGCTGCCGAGAGACACGGAGTTGTTCTGGCATCTCTGCGTCCCTCTGCGTGCTCTGCGTCTCTGCGGTGAAGGTCGTCCCCTCGCGTGCGGAGATGCCTACCTCGTTCGTCTCGAGGAGCGATCCTTCTCGACGAGCGCGACCTGCGCGTCGAGGCGGCGGCGCGTCGCGGGGACTTTCTTCATGTACTTGTCAGTCTCGGGCAGCGAGGCGATGAGGCCGGAAAGCATTCGCTTCACGTTGTGTGAGCCACCGTTGTAGAGCGCGGCCGTCATCCGTTCCACCTGGCTCGAAGCGCGCGCCAGCTTTTGCGCCTCGAGGCGCTTGGTCTCGAGGTGCTGCACGAGGAACGCGGCCATGTGGTTGGCCGAGAAACGGTCGTCGAGCTTCTTCGCGAGGTACTCGCTGGCTTCATAGACCAGCTCTTCGTCCAGGACGCGCATCGGCGCGCCGAAACGCTCAACGAGCAATTCGTCGCGTTTTGCGATCAGCTCGCGCTGATAGCTTCTCCATCCGCGAGCCTGTTCTTCCCGAAGATCCGCATACTCGCGCTTCATGCGATCGCGGAAGTCTTCGAGGGCCGTCCTGTCGCCGGCGTCGAGAAGCTCGCCAAGCCGGGCTAGCGTGCGGCGGTTATAGCGATCGGCTTCAGCGATCGCCTCGTAGAAACCGTCCGTGGTGTAGGGGCGGAGGTAATCGAGCTCCTCGAGACCTTCGCGGCGCAAAGCGCGCGCCGACTTCAGAAGTTTCTTCGCTTTCGCGGACGAGCCCTTCTTCTTTTCCAGCGCCACGGTCGCGATCTTGTACGCGTCGCCCAGCGGTTTCTTGACCATGTAAGCGCGAGCACCGTTGACGTAGTCGTCGGTGACGAAGAGCTTTCCGTTGAACTTCTCCTGGTGGTAAGCGACGGGCGTGGCCTGCGCGAGGCCGACCGCACCGGCTTCCGAGACGTCCAGGATCTTGCCATTGGTCTCCGCGTGGGCGATCGCGAGCAGGAGAGTCACCGGCGGCGACTGATCGACTGCGCGCGATGCGCGATCGATCACGCGAACCAGGCGCTCCGGACTGCGGGTCCACATCCGCGAAAGCTCGTGAGCCAGCCGCTCCACACGACGATTGACCTGCTCCACCCCTTCCTCGGTCAGTGTCGGCTCGGCGGCCGAAGTCTCCGGCTCCGCGGTGAGATCGGGCATCGACGGTGTCCACTCGATGAACACCGCCTTCTGTGCAGGCGGCGTCGTCGGAGATGCCGGCGGCTCGTGCTTCGCCAGCAGATACATCGGGATGGCAGCCGCCACGCCGACGAGAATCGACACGCTGATCAGACGATGTTCTGGTTTCATGGGCACCCCCACCCGCCGATTCGGACCCTTGCTACGGATAATTATCGGTCCGGTCCCACGAATTCCGATGAATTTCTGCTGTTACGTTCCGCTGACACGGTCGTCGGTGCGGACGGCTCGCGGCGCGTAGAGCTCACGGACCAGGCGTCCGACGGTCATACGGTCGAGAGCGGTCGCGGTGCAGGAGTTCATCGCGGCGAACAGCTTACCCACGACACGGCGCTCCTCATCCTCGGGCCCGAGCTGTGGGAGCACCCGCACAGAACCTTCGATCTGGGAAACAACTTCTTCGACGGAGATGCGGTCGGGGTCGCAGCCGGGCAGAAACCCGGTCCAGTCGCCGCCGGTCTCCATCACGAGCTTCCCGTCCTCCAGTTTCCGGAGCACGCGCAACATCTGGGCATCGGTGGTGCCGAACTGTTCGGCGAGCCTGTAGGATGAGGGCGCGTCTTCCCTGCGCTCGAAGCGCCGGGTGATTTCGATCAGAGCGCGAAGCGCGAAGTAGAGGTCGAAGCGGGGCTCGTCGTCGATCTGCTGTTCGGTGGCACGCAGGACCCCGTAGAGATTCTGATAGACGTAGCTGATCTCGACGCCGAGGAGAATGATGATCCACATGACTTCGATGGCGACGAGGAAGATGATTGCGAGGCCGAGCGCGCCATAGATGTAGTTGAAGTTGCCGGCCATCAGCTGATCGGCATAGATGCCAAAACCCCAGCGGACCAGCGAGAAGAGCAGCGTCGTGATCAGCGCTCCGACGGCCGCCGACGAGAACTTGACCCGCGTCGACGGAACGAGCCAGAACAGCATCGTGAAGGCCACGAACAGGACGACGATCGGAAAGAGGTCAAAAACGAACTCGGTGCGAAAGACGGCCCGGAGCAGACGGCTGCTCTCCAGCGACTTCGTCGTGGTGAACGAAAGGGTCATCAGCAGCGGACCCCAGAAGAACAGCATCGTGAAGGCGATGATCTTCGAGCGATACCCCCGCGTACTTCTCACCTTCCAGATGTGATTCACCGAACCTTCGACGGCAAGGAAGAGCCGGAACGAAATGATCAAAAAGACGACGATGCCCACCGCGGATGCAGCACCAGCGTTCTCAGCAAACCTCGCGATATGGGGCGCGACCGCGTCCGCCTTGTACGGCAGGACCGAGCTCAGGATGCTGTCGATCGTCGATTGATAATCGGGTTTCTCGGTGAGGTACTTCTGGATCGGGACGATGAACCCGACAAGCAGGGGAATCAGGGATATGAGGGTCGTGTAGGCAAGCGAGGCCGCCCGCGAAGTCCCTTCGTAGAACCAGAACTCGCGCGTGACTTCCCGGACGAGGAGGAAGAACTCGACGATCAGGACGCGGGCGCGTTTCCGGCCATGGGCAGCCCGGCGATAGATGAGCACCGCCGGGTCGGTCAGCCATGACCAGAGGACGGTCCAGCCGGTCACCAGCTTCTGCGCAAGGGTTCTGCGCGGAACCGGCGCCTGGTTCCTGGGATCCTGGTCAGCCATCACACCCTCATAGACGCAACAAGCGGGCCCGGCAATCGGCAGCCCCTGTGCATAATCGCACCATTGCATGCCCGAAACGCCTCCGGACAAGGTTTACATCCCTGAGGTCATCGACCCGGACGGGAGCCTGCCGGCGGATCTGCTGCTCCTTCGCCGGTTCTCCGACCTCATGGACAGGGCCGTGGCGATTCCTGGAACCAGTCAGCGCGTCGGCTTCGATGCCGCTGCCGGCCTGATTCCGGGCCTGGGCGATGTGGTCACCGGAGCGATGTCGGGCTGGATCATCGTCACCGCGATCCGCCACCGCGTCCCGCTGAGCAAGATCTTCCGGATGTTCTTCCACCTTCTGGTGGATCTTCTGGTCGGCGCGATCCCGGTGCTGGGCGATGTCTTCGACGTTTTTCACAAACAGAACGTCATGAACATGCGCATCCTCCTCGACCACCGGAACCGGCAGCTGCCACCGCGGCGGAAGCGTGATGTGATCGGAGCCGCGATTGTCGTGGTCATCGTCGTGTCGATCATGGCTATCGGCGCGATCACGGCCGCGATCTTCGGCATTTACTGGCTGGCGCAGCAGCGATATTCGTGATGATTTTCAGGCGAGCGAAACCTGGCCGCTACCCGAACAAGACCCGGCTCCCGATCGTGCGCCGGCGCCTGCCGATGCGCTATCACATGCGCCATCAGTTCGGCGTCCGCGACGTCGCGTTTCTGCAGACGATGCACGCGCTGACCGGGTCGGCGTTATCGACCGGAAATCATGTGACGATCCTCAAAAACGGCGTCCGCATTTTTCCGTCGATGCTCGCGGCCATTCGTGGCGCGCAGAAAACGATCAATCTCGAGTTCTACATTTACTGGGACGGCGACATCGGCCGCACATTCGCCGAGGCGCTCGCCGAGCGTGCGCGAGCCGGCGTGCAGGTGAAAGTCATCCTCGACGCCGTCGGTTCCGGCGCGATGTCCGCGACGCTCGTCGAGTTCATGCAGCGCAACGGCATCGACATCGAGTGGTACCACCCGCTCCGCTGGTACACGCTCTCGCGCGTCAACCATCGAACACACCGCAAGCTGCTCATCGTCGATGGGACCGTAGGCTTCTCGGGCGGAGTAGGCATCGCCGACGAATGGGCGGGCGACGCGGATTCGAAGGATCACTGGCGCGAGACGGTCGTGCGCGTCGAGGGACCGGTCGTCACGCAGATGCAGTTCGCCTTCATGGACAACTGGGTGAAGAGCCGGGGCGAGCTTCTGACCGGACTCGACTACTTCCCCGAAGTCGCTCCGCGCGGCAATCACATCGCCCAGGTGATCAAGTCGTCCCCCTCGGAAGGCAGCTCGACCGTCAAGCTGCTGTACATCATCTCGATCGTCAGCGCCAAGCGCTCGATCTACATCAGCAACGCCTACTTCGTTCCGGACAGCGATACCCGCCGCGCGCTCGAGACCGCCGTACGCCGCGGCGTCGACGTCCGCGTCGTGGTGCCCGGCGAAGAGACCGACGTGCCGATCGTCCGCCATGCCAGCCGGTGGCATTACGAGATGCTCCTGCGCCGCGGCATCCGCATCTTCGAATACCAGCCGACGATGATGCACTCCAAGACGATGGTCGTCGACGGCATCTGGACGACGATCGGCTCCTCGAACTTCGACGACCGCAGCTTCCGCCTGAACGACGAGGTCAACGTCAACGTCTACGATGAAGGCATCGCCGCCGAGATGGAGAAAATGTTCCACGAGGATCTGGCGAAATCGCACGAGATCACCCAGGCCAAGTGGTTCCGCCGCCCGATGTTCGATCGTCTCAAGGAAAACTTCGCCGACCTCTTCAAACGGCAGCTGTGATGGAGTGCGGCAGCTTGCTGCCGGTCTCGAAAAGCGTGTCATCCCGAGCGTGAGCGAGGGACCTGGGGGATGGGCGGCACGAGGCATGAGGTTCGCGCCACCCGGCCCCCCAGGTCCCTCGCTCACGCTCGGGATGACAGCATGCCACTCCAGCTACTCGTTCCACTCGCTGTGCACGAACGGCGCGTCCGGACCTTTGTCGTTTCGCTGATACGTGTGCGCGCCGAAATAGTCGCGCTGCGCCTGGGTGAGATTCTGCGGGAGGTCGGCGGTGCGATAGGCATCGAAATACGCGAGACTCGCGGACATCGCCGGAATGGCAAGGCCGCTTGCCTGACCATACGCCACGACGCGGCGCCACGCACTCTGCGTCCGCCCGATCGCTCCGCGTGCATCCTCGGCCAGCAACAGATTCGGCAGGTCGCGGTCGCTCTCGTACGCCCGCATGATCGAGTCGAGAAAACGCGACCGGATGATGCAGCCCGCCTTCCAGATCCTCGCGATCTCGCGAAGGTCGACGTTCCACTTCCACTCTGCCGAACCGGCACGGATGAGCGCGAACCCCTGCGCGTACGAACAGATGCGCGACGCGAAGAGCGCGTCACCCACGTCATCGATGAACGCCTGGCGATCCTGCAGCGGAGCCGGCTTCTCACGGCTGGTGAGAATCTCCGAGGCTCTGACTCGCTCCGCCTTCATGCTCGACAACACCCGTGCATCGATCGCCGCGGCAATCGTCGGCACCGCAACGGCGAGCTCCAGGGCAACCTGGGCGGTCCACTTACCCGTGCCCTTCTGGCCGGCTTTGTCCATCACCTTGTCGACCAGGGCGTCACCAGTCTCAGGATCGCGGACACGAAAGATCTTCGCGCTGACCTCGATGAGGAACGACTCCAGATCTCCGCGGTTCCATTCGCTGAAGATCGCTGCGAGCTCCGCGGCCGGCAGCCTCAACCCCCGGCGCAGCAGCTCGTACGCCTCGGCGATCAGCTGCATGTCGCCGTATTCGATTCCGTTGTGCACCATCTTCACGAAATGGCCGGAACCGTCGGGACCGACGTGGGTCACGCAAGGACCGGAATCGCTGCTTGCCGCGATCGATTCGAGGACGGGACGGATTGCAGCCCACGCCTCAGCGGTTCCGCCGGGCATGAGCGAGGCGCCAAATCGCGCGCCATCCTCTCCGCCTGAAACGCCCGATCCGACGAAATGCAGGCCGCGCGCTTCCAGCCGCGCGGCGCGCGCCTGCGTGTCTTTGAACCAGGAGTTTCCGCCGTCGATGAGGATGTCGCCCGGCTCGAGAAACGGAATGATGGCGTCGATCGTCTGATCGACCGGGTTGCCGGCCTTGATCATCATCATGATCCGGCGCGGCCGCTCCACGGCGCGAACGAGCTCTTCGAGGCTCTTCGTCGCCAAGAATTTCTTTCCGCGATTCTCTTCGACGAAGCGGTCGGTCCACTCGCCCTCGAGGTTCCACACAGCGAGCGAGGTGCCGTGCTCTTCGATGTTCAGAGCGAGGTTCTGCCCCATGACTCCGAGGCCGATCATTCCGAACTGAGCGGTCATCGCTCAGACCTTCGCCAGCGCGTTCTTCACTGATTCGCGCAGCCGCTGCAGCCCCTGCTCGACGTCCTCGCCGAGATCGATGCTGGTGGCGCGGCGCTTCCGGCTGGCGAGCGATTGAAAGTCGCCGATGGCCTGAGCGCGCGCCAGCACTCCGAACCCGAACTGTTCGCCAGGAATGGCAACGTCGGCTCGCGGCCCTCCAGTGAGCTGGATGAACACGCCGTTGTCTCCGCCACCCTTGTGAAGCTGGCCCGTGGAGTGGAGAAAACGGGGACCGTATCCGGTCGTCGTCGCCACGCGCAGCTCGCGGGCTACGGCTTCCCTGATATCGGCGATGAGCTTGTCGCGCGCCGGCGTTTCGGCAAAGTACTCGGTGAGCGCCACGTAATCACCCGGCCTCACCTGCTCGAGCAACGCCGCGAGAGCTCCGTCCTCGACGCTGGCCTGCCTGGCTCCGTCGCCCATCGTTCCCTTGTTCCGGTATTCATCGAGGAGACGTTTCGTGTTGTCCTTCGACTCCTGGACGTTCGGCTGATCGAAAGGATTGATGCCGAGGAGGGCGCCGGCAATCGCGGTTGCGAACTCCCATACGAAGAACGTTTCGCCGAGGTCGATCGACTCTTCCAGCACGATGTCGATGACCGGATGTCCGGCGGCGGTCAGTTCACGCAGGTACTGCGTCTCGTCGGACTTGCGCAGTCGCACCGCGACGAATACGCGATCCTTTCCGTACTCGGATGCTGCCAGGCGGGGCTCGCCGGCAATGGGCAGGATGCCTTTGCCTTCCTTGCCGGTGCTTTCCGCGACGAGCTGCTCGATCCAGAGACCGAGCGTGTCGAGCGGCGCAGGCGTGATGAGGGTCAGCTTGTCGCGGCCGGCGGCAGCGAGAGCTCCGATGGCGACGCCGAGATGCGCGGCCGGGTTCTTGCGGACCGAAGGCGTGATGGCGACGTGCGCCGCGTGAATGGCGAAGTCGAGAAACTTCGAGACATCGACGCCGGAGATCGCGGCGGGAACGAGCCCGAACTTCGAGAGCG
This sequence comes from uncultured Acidobacteriota bacterium, assembly GCA_937870635.1. GTDB lineage: Bacteria > Acidobacteriota > Thermoanaerobaculia > Gp7-AA8 > Gp7-AA8 > DATLEX01. Next base: position 34,330 of record CALMZP010000105.1, read on the forward strand.
CCGAGTACCGCCCTCCGATGTCGGCCGGGTTGAGGAAGATCTTCCGGAAACGGTCGCGCTGCGCGTCACGGGCGAGCTGCGTATCCGGGTCGGTGACGGCGATGAAGTTTTCGCCCGCTTTGTCGCCCTTGACCGACTTCACGCGATCATAGAAATAGCGGTGGAACATCATCGGCTCGGTCGTGGTGCCGGACTTCGACGCGACGATGAACAGCGTGCGCTTCAGATCGATCCGCGATTCGAGGGCTCGCACGGATTCGGGAACCGTGGAATCGAGGACCAGCAGCATTGGATAGCCTTCGCGCCTGCCGAAGACGCGGCGCAGCACTTCGGAGCAGAGGCTCGAGCCGCCCATGCCCAGAATGACGACGTGATCGAATTCGCCGCGGATGCTTTCGGCGAACGCCGTGATCTCGCCGAGCTCCTTCGTCATCTGCTCGGGCACGCGCAGCCAGCCCAGCGCTCCGGCGATCTGCTTGCGGTCGGCGTCACCACTCTTCCAGAGCGACACGTCCTTCTTCCAGATCCGCTCGACGTACTTTTCCTTGTCGGCGCGCTGGATCGCCGCATCGACCACGGGCTGCAGGTCGCCGAGATGGAAGGCCAGCCGCTCACCGAGGCCATGGACCGCGGCATCGCGTCGTGACTCGATCGTTTCCGACAGCGACACGAACGACTGATCGAAAGACTTCACGCCCTCGACGGTGAGCTGTTCGGTGATCCTGTCCAGACTCATCCCGTGCGCTTCGAATTTGCTGAGCACGGCCCGCGCCTCATCGAGGTTCTCCTCGATCGTCATCTTGACGACGCCGTGGTCTTTGAACGCGTCGTACGTCGCCGGTGGAAGTGTGTTCACCGTCTCGGGACCGACCAGCGTCTCGACGTAGAGCACGTCGCGGTAATTCGGGTTCTTCGTTCCCGTGGAGGCCCAGAGCGCACGCTGCGGGCGGGCACCTTTGTCGCGAAGCTTCCTGAAGCGTTCGCTCTCAAAGACCTGCCTGAAGAGCTGATAGGCCATCTTCGCGTTGGCGACAGCCACCTTTCCGAGCAGCGACTGGAGCTCTGCCTTCTGCGCGGGATCGCTCGTCGCCGCGATCTTCGCTTCAATCTGTTTGTCGGCCTGCGTGTCGATGCGACTCACAAAGAAACTCGCCACCGATGCAATGTCGCCGATCGGCTGG
>CALMZP010000106.1 GCA_937870635.1 uncultured Acidobacteriota bacterium
CACGAAAGCAGGCGCACCCGTCGCATCGACGACCGCATCTCCTCACTGAAACGCGCGATTTTGGATTTTGGATTGGACCGAAGATCAAAAATCCAAAATCCAAAATCCAAAATCCAAAATGCCTCTCAATCCCCTACACTCTTGCTGGATGAGTGAGCCGGCCCACGCCGTGTACGGGTGGAAGGATGGGTGGTACGTGGTCCCGCACCAGGTGGTCTTCAGCGACGTCGACGCCTACGGCCATGTCAACAACGCCGTCTACTTCACCTACTTCGAGACCGCGCGCACGCTCCTCTGGCAGGAGATCACCGGCAGACGCGGCCCCCGCGACATCGGTTTCATCGTTGCCCGCGCGGAATGTGATTTCCGTCAACAAGTCGGGATGGAGAGGATCGAGATTCGCGTTCGCATTGGTGAGATGCGGACCACGTCCCTCGACTTCGATTACGAGATCCGCAGGTCGGATGGCCAGCACCTTGCTGCTACCGGCAAGGTGATCGTGGTGTTGTTCGATTGGGAAACGCAGTCGAAAGTCCCCATCAGCGACGCGTTTCGCAGGAGGGTTGAGGAAGTATGCAATCCAGCCGCGTTCTGACGCATCCGGCCATGGCCCGGCAACGGTTCCTGGAGATTTCCCGGCGGCCGGAACCGCATCTCGATCTCGTCGAGGCGTCGCTCGTCATCGCCCTGGAGGACCGGCCCGGCCTCGATATCAACCGCTACCTCGAACAGGTCGGGGGATGGAGCGAGGCCGTCCGGGGAAGGCTCGAAGGATCGCGCGACATCGAGCGCATCGTGGAAGTCATGAACCGGCTCCTCTTCGAAGAGGAAGGATTTCATGGAGAGGACGACGACTACTACGACCCGCGCAGCGCTCTTCTCTGCGAGGCGCTCGACCGCCACGCCGGACTGCCGATCACGCTCTCGATTCTCTACATCGAGATGTCGCGGCGCATCGGCGTCGACGCCGTCGGTGTCTCTCTGCCGGGCCGTTTCCTCGTGAAATTCAGCGGCGATTTCGGCCAGATCGTCGTCGATCCGTTCGACGGCGGGCGCATTCTCTCCACCATCGAGCTGCAGGTCATCCTCGATGAGATGTACGGCGGCGGCGTTCGCCTCCGCGAGCACCACCTCCGATCATTCTCGCGCCGCGAGATCCTCGGCCGCGAGCTCTCGCAGCTCAAAGCGGCCTACCTTGCCCGCCACGACCTGCCGCGCGCGGCCGCGTCCATCGACCGCCTCCTGATCCTCGACGATCGGGACCCGTACGAGGTCCGCGACCGCGCCATGCTCGCGATGCAGATGCACTCCTACACGCAGGCGATCGAATTCTTCGAGCGGTATCTGGAGCTCTCTCCGCACGCCGACGATCGCGCGCGTGTTCGCGACCAGATCGCCTACCTCCGTGCCTGGATGGATCAGAACTGATACACTTCGCCCCTTAAGTCACTGTCCACGGGGAGTTTGCCGGTGATTACCGGGTTCAACACCGACATCAGGCACAACGACAAGGTCTACCACATCCAGACCGAGGATAAGGGTCTCCAGAACCCCTATATCGAGTCACTGGTCTACGTGGGTGGGGAGATTCTCGCCTCCAAGAAGACGTCGTACGCCGAACAGATGAAGGACGGCATCGACGAGAAGTGGATCGGCGGGCTCATGGAGCAGCAGCACCGCACCATGATCGCCGCGATCAAGCGCGGGCGCTTCGATGCGCCGGCGGACCAGACCAAATCGACGCCTCTGCCGCGCCCGGGCGCACCGACGATTCTCGCTCCGACCCCCGAACCGGGCGCGACCTCCTCCGGCTCCACGCCGATCCCGGACGAGAAAACGCTCGATCAGGTGATCATCGACTACCTCGCATCCGAGGCCGAGAGCGAGCATCTGGAGCTGTCGCTGCTGACGCAGACGGATTTTTTCGCGGGCAGCCCCGTCGAGCTCAGGGTCGCCACGAAACGGAGCCTCTCGCAGAATCCGATCGCCGCCGCTTCGATCGAGGTGAAGGTGATCTCGACGGTGGAACCGCCCCGCGTGGTCTATCGCGGCAAGACCGCGGCCGACGGAACCGCGACGGTTCGCTGCACGATCCCGCCCTTCCGGGATGGGACGGCCGCCGTGATCATTTCGGCGCAGAGCACGATCGGGAACGACGAGGTCAAGCAGCTGGTGAAGAAGAAGAAATGAGTGGGTAGTGGGTAGTGGGAAGGCCCTCCCTACCCACTACCCACTACCCACTGGAAAAGGGGCCCGAACCCTGCAATACCGCCGTCCGTGATCCGCTCCCGCTTCCTTCGTGGGCTCCTGATCCTCGCCGGAATGGGCGGGGTCATGTACGTTCTGGCCAGCCTTTTTCTCCCGTCGCCGCGCCGCCTGATCTTCGGCGTCGACAAGCGGACGGGCGAAGTGCGGATGGTCCAGCAGAACGTGACCTTCCTTCCCCCGCACCGCTTCTATCGCATGTCGTTCGAGCAGCGCGACGGGTCGGCGCAACGCGACGGTCTCGTGCAGATCATGTCCCGCGAGGGCGTGCCCGTCACACTCACCTACAGGCTCCGTTTCAGTGTCGAGAAGGAGCAGCTGGCCGACGCACGCCGCCTCGTTCGGGAAGGATGGAGCGCCTGGATCCGGGCCCGCGTCAGCGAAGCGATGGCCGTCGTCACGCGCCAGGTTCCGATTGAAGACCTGCTCTCTCCGAGCTCGCAGTTCAACGCCTCGCGAGAGCCGCTGCGGCGTCTGGTGGCTGCGCATCTCGCTCGAAGCGGCCTGAATGTCACGGCGTTTCACATCGCGCGCATCGAGCCCGATCGCAATGCGCTGCTGCAGTACAAACGTACGGAGCTGCGCCGCGCGGCGCGCGGTGTGGCGGGACGCGTTGCGGTCATCGCCATCGACGGCGCGGACTGGGAGTTGATCTCCGAGCTCGCGAACGACGGTCGGGTTCCGAACCTTCGCGCGCTGACTCAGGGCGGCGCTTCCGGTTCGCTGCAGACCGTTCAGCCGACGGTTTCTCCTCTGGTCTGGACGTCGGCAGCCACCGGCGTTCAGCCCGACCGTCATGGCGTCATCGACTTTCTCAGCAGCGGCTCGCCCGTCGATGCTTATGCGCGGCGAGCGCCCGCTGTCTGGGAAATCTCGGAGGCGTTCGGAAGGCACGCTGTGGTCGCGAACTGGTGGACGGCGTGGCCTCCCGTACCGAATGCCACCGTGGTCTATGACACGCCGGTCGATCACCTGCCGACGGCGCTCTATCCGGCGAAGCATGAGCAGCGCGTCGGCTCGATGCGCGTACCCATCGAGACCATCGGATACGAACAGGTTCGCCGCTTCCTCAATATCACCGAGGCGGAGTATCAGCAGGGAGTCACGTCGGGGAATCCGTCTGATCCGGTGATCGTCATGCGCTCGCTCCTCGCCAAGACGTGGAGCGATCATCGAGCCGGTCTCGAGCTGTATCGGCAGGAGAACCCACTCCTGATGATGATCCACTACGAAGGCACCGACGTCGTGAACCACCTCGGTGCTCCGTACCACCCGCCGTACCGCGAAGGAATCAGCAACACGGAATTCCGCAAGTACTGGCCGCTCGTCGCGAACTACTACTCGGAGATCGATCGACTCATCGGCGAGTGGATGTCCGTGCTCACCGAAGACACCACGGTCATCGTCATGTCCGCGCACGGGTTCCGATGGGGACGGGAACGTCCGCGCGCGCAACCCGCCGGCCGCGCCGCGCTCTCCGATCATTCCAACACCGGTATCTTCATCGCCTACGGAAACCACGTCGTTCCCTCGCGTGCCGCCCGGACCGTCTCCATCTACGACATCACCCCTACCATCCTGGCGATTCTCGGTCTGCCGTCCGCCATGGAGATGCCAGGGCAGGTCCCGCCGGGGGTCTTCCGCGACATCAGGCCTGTCGAATCGGTACGAGTGGTGAGCTACACCGAGTTCTTTGGCGAACGTCCGATCGCGACTGCGCTCCGGCCGGCACCTGTGCGTTACAAACAGAATCTCCTCGCGGTCGGACACATTCTCGACTCAGGCCGCGGAGGAGCGCCCGCGGTCGAGGAAGCGGCACGCGCGGCAGCGTCAGCGCCGCTTCCGCCGGAACGATGGGGTCCGTACGCGTACTACAACAATCGCGGGATCGAGCTGCGGCGGGAGGGAAAGACGAAAGAAGCGATCGAAGCCTTTCAGGCGGCGATCAATATCAATCCCGATCGTCCCACCCCTTATCTGAACATGGCCATGACGCTGTTCGAGAGACAGCAGTACACCGCCGCCGAGAACGTCTTCATGCAGGCGGTGAACAAGGGGCTCGCCAACGGCGACCAGTGGTTCGCCGATTTTGCAGCGCTGTATCGCGAGAACAACATGACCACGCGTGCGATCGAGCTGCTGCTCAAAGGCCGCCAGCTCTATCCGCAGTCCTATGTCATCGCCGTCAATCTCGGCTCCGCGCTCGCGCAGGCCGAGCGCTACACCGACGGAGTGCCAGAGTTCGAGCGCGCCCTGGGACTTCGCCCGTCATCCACACACGCACTCAACGGCCTCGGTCTCATTCACGCCAAGCGCGGAGAGTACGCGCGCGCGCTCGACTTCTGGAACCGCTCGCTGACGATCGACCCGCGCCAGCCGCAGATTCGCGCGGCAGCCGACGCCGCACGCTCGAGGCTGTAAAGCTAGTGCTTGGTGCTTGGTGCTAGTGCTGGGTGGAGCGCGGGCGACCCCGCCCGCGTCGATCCAAGCCGATCGGGCGCAGCAAGCTGCGCCCAGCCTGAGCGGCAGCAAGGCTGCCGCACTCCGTCAGCACCAGGCACCAGGCACCAGGCACCAAGCACTCAGCACAAAGCACTCAGCAGATTCACCACCAGTAAATCTGGGCAACGCGTGCGTCCTTCGTGAGTCGCACGGAAAACCAGTACGGATTGCCTCCCAGCGACACCCTGTAACCCGAAGCCATAATCAGCCGCCGCCGGGCCGCCGCCATTCGCGCGGGCCGGCGTCCACATGCGCTCGACCGCGCGTTTGAGCAGAGCCTCGCTGTGAAGCGCAGCGTCCCACTTCGCCATGTCCTCGACTGTCGTCAGGAAACTGCCTGCGGAGAAGGCCACGAAGGGCCAGAGCACGGGACGGTTCTCGAAATGGTCCTTGAGACGCGATTCTAACCGGCTGATGGCAGGCGCTGGATCAGTGCCTCCAGCCTGCGGAGCGATCGCTCTTTGCCCAGGCTCACCGCGACGTCGAAAATCGGCGGCGAGGAAAGTTTTCCAGTCAGCGCCACGCGCAGCGGATGGATGTACTTCCCGGCGGAGATTCCGCGAGACTCGGCCAGCGCGCGAAGCGACTGTTCGCTCGTCACGACGTCGAAGGGATTCGTAGCGGCAAGTGCCGAATGAAGATCGCTCATTCGAGTGGCGAGGTCTTCACCTTTGAGATGCTTCTGGACGGCATCGTCGTCATACTGCACGGCGTCGTCGGCCGCAAGATAGGGCGCGAGCAGTTCCGCGAGCTCCTTCAGAGTTCTCGCGCGCGGCCGGTTGAGCTCGACCGGTGCCCGAATACCCTCCGTCGCCGGTGCATCGGCGGGCAGAAACGGGCGTAGATGGTGTTCGATCGTCTCGATCGGCGAATGCATCATGTACTGATGATTCATCCACAGCAGTTTCTCGTCATCGAAGACTGCCGGAGCTTTGTTGACATCGGAAAGATCGAAGATCGCCGCCGCATCAGCGGCTGAAATGATCTCTCGGTCGCCGCCGGGCGACCATCCGAGGAGCATGAGAAAATTGAACAGGGCCTCCGGCAGAATCCCGGCGTCCCGATACTCCTCGGCGGACGTTGCTCCCGTGCGCTTGCTCAGCCGCTTGCGGTCGCTGCCGAGGATGAGAGGAAGGTGGGCGAAGGTAGGGACGGCGCTGTCGAACGCTTTGAACAGCAGCACGTGCTTCGGCGTGTTCGAGAGATGGTCGTCGCCTCGTGCGACGTGCGTAATGGCCATGTCGATGTCATCGACGACGACCGAGAGGTGATAGGTCGGGTTGCCATCGGAGCGGAGAAGCACGAAATCGTCGATCAGGTTGCCGTCGAAGGTGACATCGCCGCGGATGAGATCATGAAACTGGATCGGCCCCGGATCGACCATGAAGCGAATGACATATGGAGCATTCGAGACGGGTCCGCCCGATTCGGAGACCGTTCGGCAGCGTCCCGAATAGCGGTATGGCCTTCCGGCGGTCTCGGCGGCCGAGCGCTCGGCATCGAGCTCCTCGATCGAGCAATAGCAGCGGTACGCCCCGCGCGACGACACCAGTTCGTCGGCGCGCTCACGATACCGCTGGAGCCGGTCGCTCTGGTAGACAGGTCCCTCGTCCCATTCGACGCCCAGCCACTGCAGTGAGGTGATGATCTGTTCTGCATGGTGCTGACGCGACCGTTCGACGTCGGTGTCCTCGATCCGGAGCAGCATCCGGCCTCCGTGCCGGCGCGCATGAAGGAGATTGAAGATTGCGGTGCGGGCGCCGCCCACATGAAGGAACCCGGTGGGCGACGGAGCGAAACGGAGCTTCATCACAGGGGCGGGAGTCTAACATCGCTACAATCGGCGCGATCCCATGAGGCGCCAGCGCGGATTCTCCCTGATCGAGCTTCTCTTCGCTCTGGTCGTGCTTACGATCGTGATCACGACGTCGCTGGCCATCTTCGTCGAGCGTACGAACCGCTCTCAGCGTGCATCGGAACTCATCCTCGCGTATCAGGTGCTTTCCAATGAGACGGAGGTGATCCGGCGCGTCGGCTACGGTTCGCTCGACGCCTTGACGGACGACTTCGTGACCGACACGACGATCCTTCAGCCGCTGGCGCCCTTCACGACGGAGGTCGATGTCAGACAGCACCGGCCCGGCATCAAGCACGTGAAGATGACCATCCGCTGGCGCGCGCAAAGCCTGGCCACGGTCACGCTCATCCGCACCGACACCGGAGGAACGAACCTGTGGTGACCAGAACGGCCAGGAGGCGGAGAGCGTCGCGCGGGTTCACCCTCCTGGAAACGGTGTTCACGCTCGCGATCTTCGGCTTCTTCATCATCATTCTCGTTACGCTGACCGCCGAGATGCGTGGATACGACCGGCGTTATCCGGTCAACTTCATGAAGCACCCTCAGGTTTCCGCTGTCGTCTCCAGGATGCGGAAAGACATCGTCGATGCGTTCGGCGCAGACCCCTATCCATCCTCGTATGCGACATACACGCAGACGGAAAAGACGCTCATCGTCTATTCGGTGCAGTCGACGGGATTCACGCAGACCGTGGTGTGGGATTTCCGCACGCCCGGCGTCGTGAACCGCAAGGCTTTCAGCGTGGGGAATGTCGTATCCGACTGGGTCGCGCGCGGAGTCCCTGCGAATTTCAACGTCGGCACGTTCGAGATCCCCAACCGTCCGTACGCGGTGCGGATCCGGGCCACGGACGAGAGAGGCAAGCTTGCGATCGATCAGATCTTTCAGCCGCGTGCGCACTAGTAAACGCCGCGAACGCGGATTCGTCCTGATCGCTGCGCTCACGCTCGCGATCCTCTACTTCGCTCTCATGGAACTGATGCTCGTCGACTCCGGCCGTGAGCTGGCAGAGGCGCAACGCTTCCGCTCGCGCGTCGTTGCGGGGATCGTCGCTGAGAACGCCGTGGAGCTGGCCGCGCATCGCATGGCGGTCAGCGGTGGCATGACCATCAACGAGAGCGACGAACAGGGATCGATGAGAGCGAGGATGACGCGCGGCGGCGGGGAGGCTTTCGAAATCGTCGGAGAAGGCCGGACCTCAGGAGTGCTGCCACAGGACGCGAAGGTCTTCGTGCAGGGCAGGGTCGACGCGAGCGGAAACATCAGCATCGATTACACGATGCACGGACAGTAGATCTATCCCGAGCGCAGCGAGGGATCTCCGGTACCACCGGCAGGATTGAGGTTAAGGGTGCAGCAAATTTATCCCGAAGCGAAGCGAGGGATCTTCGATACCACCGGCAGGGTTTGAGGTTATGGGTTATCAAGCTCGACCCTGCCGGTGCTTCCGGAGATCCCTCGCTGCGCTCGGGATGAGCCAGTCGGTCCTGACCGGCTGCGCCGGGCAGGACTCAGGCTCATCTCATTCTGCGGCCGCGCATCATGCCGAGGCCGATGGCCAGGGCGGCGAGGCCGCCGAGGACTTTGCTGGGGTTCTTCTGCGCCCAGCCGCGTGCATTGCTCACTGACTGGTTGTTGAGTCCGACTCGATTCAGGATGCTGCCGAGCCCGCCCGAGGGAGTCTCGGTGTGAGGCACCGCCGTGCTGGGCTGGTACGGATGGAACTGATTGGTAGGATTCGTGTTATCAACCATTTGCTTCCTCCTGATTGCAGTTATTAGTATTGCGAGTCAGGTGCCATCAATTGGTATGATCGGCGGTATGTCAGGAAACCCGCGCGAACACGTCAAAGGAAAAGGCTTCTGGGATGGCGGAGCCAGAGGTCACGGCAATAACAAGGAAGCGAGCGGGCGGCCCAGCGGTCTCCCCGGCGTGCGCAAACCGCGCCGCGTCGGCATCAACACCGACATCGAATTTCCGCTAAAGGCCGACGATGTTGTAGCCGCAGTCGACGAACATCACCTCACCGGTGATTCCCGATCCCATCGGTGAGACGAGGAACAGGCCGGCGTTGGCGATCTCTTCGAGCTCGACGTTGCGGCGCATCGGCGCTTTCTCGGCGTGATGGTGCAGCATTCCCGTGAACCCCTTGATGCCGCGCGCCGCGAGTGTGTTCACCGGCCCGGCGGAGATCGCGTTGACGCGGACGTTCTTCGGCCCGAGGTTCGCGGCAAGGTAACGCACCGAAGCTTCGAGTGAGGCTTTCGCGACACCCATCACGTTGTAGCCTTCGACCGCTCTGGATGCGCCGAGGTACGTCAGCGCCAGGATGGAGCCGCCGCCGGCTTTCTCCATGAGCGGAAGCGCGGCTTTCGAGATTGCGACGAGCGAATAGGCGGAGATGTCGTGAGCCGTCTTGAATCCGGCGCGCGACGTGTTGATGAAGTCGGTCTCGAGATCTTCGCGCGGCGCGAACGCAACCGAGTGCACCACCGCCTCCAGTTTGCCGAATTCTTTGTCGACCGCCGCGAAAACGGCGTTGATTTCTTCGTCTGACGTCACGTCACAAGGGAGGATGAGTGAGCCTTTGAGGCCGCCGGCCAGCGCTTCCACGCTCTCTTTCAGGCGGTCGCCCTGATAGGTGAACGCGAGCCGCATCCCTTCATTGGCCAGTGACTGTGCGATCGCCCAGGCGATGGACCGCTTGTTCGCAACGCCGAAAATGACCCCGGTCTTACCCTCGAGAAGCAGTTTGTTCATGGCGCGCGACATCATAAACGACCCGGGACAGGACCCTGGACCCTGACCTGTTTTCATCCCGAGCGCAGCGAGGGATCTACGGTACCAACTCGGCAGAGTCGTGGCCCACAGGCGAGATTCAATGGAGCCCGGGTGACCTGGCCCGCGGCGGCCGCAGCTCCAGAACGCGGGCGAAGTCGCCCGCGCTCCACACGTCATCGGCTTTCGACATTGACCCTGCCGAGTTGGTACCGGAGATCCCTCGCTGCGCTCGTCGGGATGAAAACAGGGTTCCAGGACTAGTTCGCGGCCACGGCGTGCTTCATCACTTCCTCGTCCATCCGGCCGGCCATCATCAGGAAGAGCATCCGATAGTCGGCGGCCAGCGAGTAGAACGGATGGCCGAAGGTGGCCGGCCTGTTGTGCTCGACGAAGAAGTGCGCGTACCAGGCGAAGGAATACCCGACGAGGGGCGCGGCGAGCAGGAACCAGAGGTTCACCGCGAACGCCATTCCCACCATCACCACGGCCAATACCGAGCCGATCGCGTGCAGCATGCGGGTTCGGGGTTGCGAGTGCTGCCGGACGTAATACGGCCAGAAGTCTGCAAACGTGTGAATCTGCATGGTCAGGACGGGCGTCGATTCTCGCATGAAGGGCGTGGCACTTCAATTGCTGCCTTCTTCAAACTGTTATGGCGCAGGACTTCGAGCAGCTTCTCAAAGAGATCTTCGGCGAGCCACTCGCGAAACTCTCCGCGTTTCAGGCCGACAAGATGACCCGTCTCATGACCAAGCTCCAGGAGATCGCCCGCGAGGCGGTCAAGGACGAAATGGCCCGGATGCACACCGAAATTGGTGATCTGCAGGCACGGCTCACCAGGCTGGAGCAGGAGCGGGCTCAGGCCGCCGCGGATAGCCTGGAGACCAGCTTTTAGATTTCATCCTCAGAGCGAAGCGAGGGAATCTACGGAAGCACCGGCAGGATGGAAGCCTCGGGGGACCTATTGAACCTCAACCCTGCCGGTGGTACCGGAGATCCCTCGCTTCGCTCGGGATAAAGCTCTTGCGGGATAAACGCTTAAAACCTTTAGAACGCGTACCCCAGCGTGATTGAGTAATTGAACGTCCGGTCGTACGGGCGCCGGTCGAGCGGCCAGCCGATGTCGATGCGCAACGGGCCAACCGGCGAGAGATAGCGGATGCCCGCTCCGACGCCGAGGCGCAGATCGTCGAACTGGATTGTCGGTGACGAGAAGACGTTCCCGATATCCGCGAACACCGCGCCGCCGAGCGTGCCGAAGATCGGGAATCGGTATTCGGCATTCATGATGAGAAGGCTGTTCCCACCGAGCGGCGCCAGACGGTATTTGTCACCCTCTCTGGCGAGATTGAACAGCGTGGACTCGCACCCAGGTTCCGGATCGGCCTCACCCTCGCACAAGGTGCCGAGAAGATCGAGCGGGTAGGCGCGATGCGAAGTGTCGCCGCCGGCCGTGAAGCGCTCGGCGACCGGAACGAACCGCGACTCGTCGAGCGGCGTCGTCGGATCGTCCTTTCGCAGCGGCTGAATCCAACCCATGCGGCCGGACAGTGCAATGACGCTCCGCGTGCTAACGGGGATGTACCACGCACCCTGGAGGAACTCCTTGGTGAAGTTCGTCTCCGCCGAAAAGAGCGGGAACGCGTATTCGACCGAGGCGCTGGTGAAGAAGCCGCGGTGCGGATCGATGATGTCGTCGCGGCGGTCCCAGAAGAACGTCGGCGTGATGCTGGAGATCTCGATGTCGAGGAGGGATGGATCGAGACCGGGAACGAAGATCTGCCCGGCGCGTTCGCAGAGCGCACCCTGCACGCACTCGGAAATCTTGTACTGATACTGCAGCGACCAACGCGTTCGCGCGCGGGCGATCTTTGACGCTTCGATCGACGCGCCGCGCTGCCGGACGACGCGCTCCTTGACCGTTCCGTCGTCTGTCTGGAACAGGTTGAACTGCACAGGCACGTCATAACGCCCGAGGAACGGCTCGCGATAGGTGATGAACGCTTCCTGCTCGTCCTCACTCCACACGGCTTCGACGCCGAGGAAGCGGCCGGTGCCGAAGAGGTTGCGATGAGCGGCGGCCGCGGCGAGCCGCGGGGCGATGCGGCTTCGCTTGTCTTCATCATCACTCTCGTCGCTCGAGCTGTCGAAGCGCGCACCGGCCGACCCGCTGACGGTGAGGTTGCGGCCCTCTTCGACCGAGATCACTACGTTGCGCTCATCGACCGAGGTTCCGGTGGCGTCGGGCTGTACATCGACGCGCTGGAAGGTGCCCAGCCGATAGAGGTTCTGCTGCGCCTCGAGAATCGACGTATAGGTGAACGGCTCACCCTCGTCGAGGTCGGCCGTCCGGAGCACGACCTCCGAATTGGTGTAAGCGTTGCCGCGGACGATCACATCGCCGACATCGATGCGCGGCCCTTCCGCGACGACATACGTCACGCGGGCCGCGGTCCTGTCTTCGGTGATGTCCTCCCGGGATGTGATCTGTACCTCCGCGTTTCCGCGGTTCGCGTAGAAAGTCTGAAGAGCGACGATGTCGTCGCGCAGAAGCTGCGGGTTGAGCGGTTCGCCGGGCTGAAGCTGGAACGATGGAAGATCGTCACGCCCGACCTGCTCCGTACCTTCGACTTCCACGGCGGTCACGAGCGTCTGCGGACCCTCCACAATCGGGAAATCGACTACCATCGTGCCGTCCGCGCGGGTCGTGACCACCGGTGTACCGACCGCTGCCTGCGTGAATCCCTCGAGACGGTACTGCGACTCGATGGCGTCACGGTCCTCGCTCAACTGCTCGCGCGTGATCCCCGTCGGCCGGCGGAAAAGCCGCGCGAGCAGACGGCGAATTCCGCCGCTCGGTGTCGTCGCGACGAGGCCTTCGAGCTCGTCGTCGGATACCTTCGTGTTTCCCGTGAACGTCACGTCCGTCAGGCGGTAACGCAGGCCGGGAGCGACGTGAAACGTCGTCGTCCACGTGCCGTTGTCGCGCGTGCTCTCGGTATCGACCGTGACGTTGTAGTAGCCACGCTCCTGATAGGCCTCGACCATGCTCTCCGCGGACTGCTGGATCGCGTCTTCGCTGTACTCCTCATCGCGGTCGCGGAAGGGGAGCTGCCGGCGGACGGCACGGCGGGGAACGCCGGCAACTTCAATCTTCACCAGCGGGCCAGCGTCCACGCGGTACTGAAGCGCGACCGTGTCCGTTTCCGCGTCATAGGTGTTCGACACCAGCGCGACCTCGGCGCGCCGGTGGCTGCGTCCGAACAGGAACCGCCGGATCCTGTTCACGTCCTCGCGCGCATCGGGCAGGCGATAACTGCGTCCCGGCTTCTGCCTCATCTCCTTGATGATCTCCGCCTCGGTGAACGGAGCGAGGTCGCCGACGACATCGAGACTTCCGACCTTCGCTTCCGGTCCGAGGGTGACGTGGAAGACGACGTCCGCGAGGTTTCGCTCACGCGTGAATCTCGTCTCCGGATCGACGACCGCCTCGAGGTAACCATAAAGGCGCAGCTCTTCCTGAATGGCGACCGCGGTGTCGTCGACTTCGTTGAGAGAAAGGACCTCGCCGACGCGGACTCCCATCCGCCGCTCGGCGCGACGCCGGTTGCCGCCACCGACTCCTTCAAGGCCGATGCTGCCGATGCGGTAGTTCACCGACAGCGCGAAGGTCAGATTCACACCGCCGTCGGCCGCGGGCTCCGACTCGACGCGGATGTCGCGGAAGTTCCCGGTCCCGTAAAGAGCTTTGATCGAGCTCTGGAGCGCGCGCCTGGTGACGGGCTGGCCCGGCTGGAGGCTGATGTGCTCGCGCAGCGCGGCCGTATCGAAGGTGCCGTCAGCGCGGATGTCGATCTCGCTTGCGATCGTGTTGGGAGGAACGCTGGCGACACGCGTCGGCGGCGGCAGCGGCGCAATCTCGATGTCAGCCAGTGAATCGGCGACGGACTCCATCGGGAAGAAGTCCTCCCCGCGCCCGCGCCGGCCCCAGGTCCAGTGCCCCCGATACCGGCGGCGGAAACGGCCTTCGGCGCGGTATTCACTCTCGCTCTCATCGCGGGTGATCTGCAGTGTCCAGTCGCGCGTCACCTGCCATTCGATCACCTCGCGGCTCTTGTGACTGTCGAGGTTGTAGACGACGAGGAGTCGCAGGTCGTCGCGCACGCGTTTCTCGAACGTGACCTTTGGCCCGGCGCCGGAGCCGGTGTCGAGAAGACCGGGATCGTAGGTGAATGAATCGGCGAACGGAAGAATGCGGGCGCCGAGCGCGGAGATGAGGCTCTGCGCAACGAGCGATTGACCGAGGACGGCCGCGTTTGCGGATGAGACGCCGCCGCCGGAGCCGCGGCGGGTCAGTTCGCCGAAGCCAAGAAGTGAGAAGAGGGTGATGTCACTGGCGGGAGGATCGCTCGTGATCGACGGTGAGATGCGGTCGAGAGTGCCGGTGATGTTGACGGTGAGATCGATCGGCCCGCTCTCGAGCTCGGAGAGATTGCCGGAGACGCGGCCTTCGAACGTCACGTCGAAGTACGGGTCGATGCGGAACGGATTCTGAAAGTTGATCGTGCCGCGCACGAGACGGTAGTCGATGCCCTGGAACGTGACTTTGCCACCTTCATCCAGCTCAACGGTGCCGAGGATGACCGGGTTGGCCAGTGTTCCCATGACATCGAGGTCGGCGCTGCCGGTCGCCTCGGCGATGTTGTTACGGACGGCCAGAGTTCCGGGCGCATCGATGTGAATGCGAAGCTGCACGCGCTCCTGCCAGTCGGCGGCGACGACGGGTACCAGGCCACGGCGGGACAGGACCACGTTGAGAATCGATTGCTGCAGATCGAAGTCGCGTGAGTAGACGGCACGGGTCACGCTCACATCGCCCTGCACGACGGAACGTTCGGCGTCACCGGCGACCCGCAGATCGAAGCCACCTTGGATGGTGAGGCCTTCGTAGTAGCGAAGCGCGACGTTCTCGCCAACGAGGCGGAGGCTGACGCTTTGGGGCGTCAATCCGTCGAGAACGATCGTTCCGCCGGCGACGACTGTTCCGCCGCCGAGGGTGGCCCTGAGAGATTCGATCTTGACGAGGTTCTCGTCGAATTCCAGCCTCCCGTTGATCTCGTCGATGAGCTGCGGAAATCCCGCGAACTTGACCTGGGCATCGACGAGGTCCCCCGTTCCCTTGATGAGCGGTTTTGCCATCGTGCCGCGAATGCCCGCGGTGACGATGAGGCGGCCGTCCGCGCGCACGTCGGGCATGAACAGCTGGAGGAGTGCGGCGGCGACGCTTCCGCTGACGTCGATAACGAGGCGCCGGTCGCCCATCACTTCCGCAGTACCGGTCACGGCAAACGACGAGTCGGTGTGGAGCAGCTCGAACTGGTCGAATGAGAGGTGGCCCTCGCGGAGAGTGAGGCGCAGAGATTCGCGCGGAGTGAACTGTTCACCGGAGAAGCGGAAGTCGAGCGTGGGAACGGTCGCCTCGACCACGAGCTGGTCGAACGGCGAGAGACGTCCCCCGAGCTTGAGATCGATGACCGCATTCCCTGCCGCAGGAAGCGACGCGGTGTTCGGCGACAGCGCAACGAGGCGCGCGATGTCAGTGACCGTGATGCGGACGTTGCCGTCGACGGTCAGTCCTTCGCCGACGATTCCGTCGCCTTCGATGGTGAGGATGTCCGCGAGTGAACCGCGGACGATCAGACGGCCGCCGCGAATGGCGAGATAGAACGTCGGCGGGGAAGCGCCTTCGGGAAGATCGAGACCCTGAAAGGCGGCGTCGAGCAAGCGCGCTTCGACGACGAGCTCCGGATTGTCCATCGTTCCGGCGCCGCTCGACGTGATGGCCAGGCGCCCTCCGAAGAGACTCTGCACGCTTTCGAGGACTTTGAGACGCGACAGATCGATGGAGCTCGAGGCGATGGTGTACGTGAAGCGCTCGGTCGCGAAGTCGTACTCCGCCTCACCGGTGATCTGTCCGGCCGGCGCGGAGATCGAGACGGCGGTAGCGCGCATGCGACCGCGATCGAAAACGATATCGGCGGAGGCCACGTCGACCGGCTCGCCGAAGATTGTTCCACGGCGAACAGTGATCGATCCCGCCCCCTCGAGCGCGGTCTTCGGTCCTTCGATGTGCAGCGTGCCGGTGAGCTGGCCGGTCACCGGCAGCGTTCCGAGATCGAGGAACGCGAGGATGTCGGCCACGGGGAATTCGCGCGCGGCGATGTCGAGGTTGAACCGGACGTTGCCTTCGCCGGGGAGCCAGGCGATGTCGCCGTTCAACCGCAGATCCGAGTCTTCGCGGCGGATGAGGAGATTGGCGAAGCGCACGGTGCCCGATTCCGGCGTGCCGGTGACGACGAGCGAACCAGTCGCAGCGCCGCCGCCGACCGTGAAGTCGAGATCCACCGCCTTGATCGCACGATCGACTGGATAACCCGCCGCTTCGACCGCGAGATCGAACCGCGGACCGGGACCGCGGTCCGGAAACGCAATGGTGCCTTTCAACGCAAGGCGTCCGGCGGCGTCGGTGAACACCGCGCGGTCGAACGTGAGAACGCTGCGCGGTCCGTCGTAGCGCAGCTCGATGTCGGACGCGCCAAGCAGGATGTCGTTGTATTTCGTGCCGCGGCCGGCGATGCGCGCGACGACCCGTGGCGCTTCGATCGGGCCGCGCACGGTTCCAGTGATCTCACCGGAGCCGCCCAATCCCAGAAGTTCGAAGTCGCGCTTTCCCGCCGAATGCGCAAAGTTGTACGCGGCGCGATCGAGCTCGCTGAAGTCATCGCTGTTGATCCGCACGCGCAGGTCCGTCACGACCCCTTCGATTCGGAGCGACCCGTCGAGGGCGATGCGCGATCCTGGCGTTTCGAGCTGCGCGTTCCGGAAGAGGACGACGCCGTCGTTCAATTCGAAGTCCGTGGTGCCCGCCAGAGCAATCGGATAGCGCGCTTTGGAGAATGCCACCGCGTTGCGCGACAGCCGCGCGCTGCCGCGCCCTGTCCCGGCAAGAATCGCGTCCTTGTTCCAGCGATACGTGAGGCTCCCGGTCGCCGCCCCGCGCAACCCGGTGTTCTCCACACCCCAGTCGGAAAAGAGCTGCTCGATCGAGATCCCGTCGTAGCGGAGATCGACCGTCATCGGGTACGGCTCGGCGTACTGCGTCAGGCGGTAATCGGCGGAGATCGTGCCCCCGCCGTACCGCGCGCGCTCGACCTCGAGCAGGGTCCGCTCGCCGGTTACGTCGAGCGTGCCTTTCGCATCCGCGAGGTCGTAGGCATCCGCGGTGATCGCATTCGATACCCAGCCGCCCGTCAGACGAAAGTCGCCCGACCGGCCGCGGAGGTTCGTGTCGAGCGACAGCGTGCCGGCCAGAGTCTGGCTGACGCGAAAGACTTCGCGGACGCGCTCGAGCGAGATGTTCGATCGCACGCGCAGGTCATACACGGCCTCGGTCAGCGGATCGAGCTTGCCCGACACGAATGCTTCCACGCCCCGTCCGCGCAGCGCGATCGATTCGAGCAGGAGGACCCCTGGCGTGTAGCGGAAGCCGCCGCGAAGGTTCATCTCCACCGGTTCGTAGTCCTGGAGCCGGAAGACGAACCGGGGGCTCTGCATGATGCCCGCGTAGAGGTTCTCGCGACTCGTGATCGTGAGGTCGGCGGCGATGGCACTTGCCTCCGCCGCGATGTCATGACGGCGATCGAGAAACAGGAAGTTCCCGCCGCGAATGAACATGCGGTCGAACGCCATGCGATAGATCTCGTACCGCCGTCGGGGAGCGCGCGACCACTTCGGAAAGTTGTGCATGAGGGCGGCGCCCTGCGGGAAGACTTCGAAGTTGATTTTCGGGTTGATGATGTCGATGCGCGAGACGTCGAGCGTGCGTGTGCGCAGCGAGCCGATGCCGCCTGAGATTTCCACGCGGTCCACGTGTGCGAAGAAAGGACTCACGCCGCCGGGCGCATTGGCGACGCGCACATCGTGCAGAATGATTTTCGTCGGCTCGAACAGATTCGTGCGCTGGATCTGCACACGGCCGATCGTCACTTCGCGGCCGAGCCGCGCCTCGAGCGTCTGCTCGACGCGCCGGGCGATGTAGTTCGTCGTGATCGTGGTCTGCAGTGCCCAGGGAGCGACGAACACGACCAGAATTCCGAGCGCGATGATGATGATGAAGAACATCATCATCAGGCGCAGGCACCCCCACATCGGGCCCTTCCGCTGACGCTCGCGCGCGGACCGGTGGTGCCCGGTCTCGTGCGGGAAAAGGGTGTCGCTCCTGATTGGCTGTTCTTCCATGCCTCGGGCAACCGGCAGTGCTTGCTAGGTACGAGCCACTAAGTACAAGTCCCGCAAGTTGTTGCCCGTCGGCGGAATGATAATCGGTCGGCCGATTATGGAGGCTGTCCTCAGGGAGTCGGATGTCCGCAGGGCTTCCTCCGCGTCCGCCCGGTCGAATGAGGCGGGACAGTCGATTCGGAAACCGGCCGTGCCGCTGTTCCCGTCCACGCCGTCCGAGCTCCCGAACAGTGCTGTGAACTTGTGGCCGCGCGCTTCCAGTGCAAAACGAACGGCGAGCTCAGAACACCGTCCGCCCCGTCCCGGACCGCGGACGACGACGGTCGGCTCACCGCCGGCGATGAGTACCTCGTCATGTTGCAGAAGTGCGGCGCGATGTGCGAGATCTCGCGCTGCAACGGCCACGTCGGTCTCGATCTGATCAGGCCATTGAACAGCGCGGCCGTCATGCGCGGCGACGAGCGACGCGGCGACCGCGGTCAGAGTGTTGTTGTCGGCAATGAGAATCGGTGGTGACGATTTCGAGATCGACGGGCCCGAAGCGACCGACGCAAGATCGCCGGTCGAGACATCCGAGTAGACGAGCGTGACGTGGCGGCCGCGCACTCGTTCGGCGAGGCGGCCGCCTTTGATCGCAGACATGCGTTTGCGCGTGACGTTGATCGCGGCGATCCCGAGTCCCGATGCAACGAGCCGTGCGTTCTCCTGCGCGACTTCCTCTTCGGTCCATGGTGCGAGCGGAACCTCCACGCACGCGGAGCCGCCACCGCTGATGAGAAACGTGACGTCGTCGTGCGCGTCGATGAAGCGGAGCAGCTCTTCGCCGGCTCGGAAGCTCGATGGATTCATCTGAGGATGCCCGCCCTGCATGACGAGAGCAGGAGTGCGAGGCAGCGGATAACCCGCCGGCACCGCGACGAACGCGTTCTCGACACGACGCTCCGCCGCAAAGCCATCGAGTAGTGACGCGGCGCACTTTCCGATGGCCACGACATTTCGCGGGAGATCCGGCGTAACGAACTGCCTGATCAGCACATCGGGCGCACAGCGCCGCAGGGCCTCTGCATAGATGAGTTCCAGATCGAGCACGGGCGGATTATCCTTGTTCCAACGTGTCCACTCCCATCAGGCTGCGAACCCGCGTTCTTCTGATGACGCTGGGATTCGCGTTCTCGCTCCTTGCGATCACCTTTGGCCTGAGCATGAAAGCGCAACGCGCGCAGGAACGCTGGGCGCGGATCGTCGGTGTGGAGACGGAAGCGGTGGCGGCGATGGAGGAACTGATCCGCGCCCATAACGCTTACCGCAGACAGACGCCTCTCGGCGACGCGCGGGCTGCTGAAAAGTATCGTGCCGTCGAGCAGATCCTCGAACGGCCCGCGCTGATGAATCAGGAGTCCGCGGTCCTGCGCGAACGCGTGCAGGCGTTTTCGCGCCGCGTGCAGGCGATCGACGTCCGCCTCCGCCGCGTTCCACGCGACATGGTCGTGAGTGAGCTCAACGCGGCGTCGAACCGCGTCGTGAACGAGGCGCGCCGGTTGATCGAATGGCGCAAGCAGGAGATTGCCCGGCAGCTTCCGCAGCTGGAGCGCGATACCCGGTCGATGATGGTCGCCGGCCTGGCCATCGCATGGATGATCATCCTCATGGCGGGAGTGGCGGTGAAGATCGCCTACCAGCGCGTGGTGCGTCCGATGGAGCTGCTGGCGGAAGCGGCGGTGAAGATCGGCGCCGCCGGAAACGTGGACAGCGACAGGTTTCCGATGAACGGCGATTACGAGATCGCCAGGCTTTCCGGCGCGCTCAAGGACATGGCGAAGAAGCTCGCCGACCGCGCGAGAATCGACGATCTCACAGGGCTGCCGAACTTCCGCGCGTTCCGCGAGCACATCGAAGAGGAGATCCAGCGGTCCATCCGATTCGAGTACGAGGTCGGGATCCTCGTTCTCGATCTCGATCGCTTCAAACAGTACAACGACAAGTTCGGACATCTTGCCGGCAACGAGGCGCTGCAGCGCGTCGCCCAGGCCATCCGCGAGGCGGTCCGCCGGGTCGATTTTCCCGCGCGATACGGCGGCGAAGAATTTGCGGTCGTCGCGCCACGGATCGACACGGGCACGCTCGAGCTGGTCGCCGAACGGATCCGGGCGATGGTCGAAGCGCTTCCCGCTCCCGAAGGCGGCGCGCAGGTGACGTTGAGCGTCGGTGCGGCGATCTATCCCGCGGACGGTGCGAACGCCGAGGCGCTGTTTCAGGTCGCCGACGAACGCCTGTACCGCGCGAAACGCGAAGGACGCAACCGCGTGGTGGTCAGCTCTCCTCGAGCCGCGAAATCAGCCGGTTGATCGCCCGCTCGAGCTGCTCGATCTCGCGATCGGTGCCGAGCGCGCGCAGCCACTGCTCATAGGGCTGCCTGAATTTGTCCAGCGCGACGCGGCCGCGGCGGCTCAGTTTCAAACGCGATGAACGGAGATCCGTCGGATCTTCTTCGCGCTCGATGAGTCCGATCTGTTCGAGCCGATCGACCATGCCGGTCATGTTCTGCTTGGTCACGGCGAGCTTCCTTGCCAGAGCCGCCAGCGAGAAAGCCTCCTTCGACGCTCCAATGGCCAGCAGGACCCCCCACTGCTGCGGTGTGATGCCCGCCTTGTCGAAAAGCGGCGCCAGCCGGCGGTTCAGCAGATTCGCGAGTTGCGCGACCCCGGCCACGAGGTCCCGGTCGTCCGGCATGGTCAATATATTGACCGAAAGGGACGCCGGTGTCGACTGCGCGGCTGGAGACGCTGGCGAAAACGCCGGCTGCGGCAGCATCCCGAGCGAAGCGAGGGATCTCCGGTAACACCGGCAGGTCAAGTCCTTATCCCGAGCGAAGCGAGGGATCTTCGGTAACACCGGCAGGTCTGGAGTTCAAGATGAGGCGCGATGCGAAAAACCTCGCGGGCGCGATCGCCCGCGGCTCCACTCTTTGCTTGTGGGCCATTCCGTCTCGGTGGTACCGGAGATCCCTCGCTTCGCTCGGGATAAACTTCTTTTCTACCGCGTTGTATACATCCGCGGGCCCGCGTACACCGCCGCATCTCCCAGTTCTTCTTCGATCCGGAGCAGCTGGTTGTACTTCGCCATGCGGTCGCTTCTCGATGCCGAGCCGGTCTTGATCTGGCCGACATTCATCGCCACGGCCAGATCGGCAATCGTCGAATCCTCGGTCTCTCCCGATCGATGCGAAACGACCGACCGATATCCGGCGCGCTTGGCCATCTCGATGGCTTCGAGCGTCTCGGTGAGCGTTCCGATCTGATTCACCTTCACGAGAATCGCGTTCGCGATTCCGCGCTCGATGCCTTTTGCGAAGATCTCCGGATTCGTGACGAAGAGATCGTCACCTACCAGCTGCGTGTTCGCGCCGAGGACTCCGGTCAGCGTTTCCCAGCCATCCCAGTCGCCTTCGCCGAGACCATCCTCGATCGAGACGATCGGATACTTCGCCTTGAGCTGGCGGTAGTACTCCACCAGATCCTCGCTGGAACGTTTGGACCCTTCGAACGTGTAGCTCTTGCCTTCGTGGAACTCCGACGCGGCGACGTCGAGGGCGAGGAACATCTGCTCGCCCGCCTTGTAACCGGCCTTCTCGATTGCCGACAGGATCAGATCGAGAGCCTCCGCGTTCGATTTCAGATCGGGTGCGAATCCCCCTTCGTCGCCGACGGCTGTCGTCAGCTTGCGCTCGCTGAGGGTCTTCTTGAGATGGTGGAAGGTTTCGACGCCGGCGCGAAGCGCGTCCGAGAACGTGTCGAACCCGGCCGGGACGATCATGAACTCCTGGACATCGAGGTTGTTGTCTGCGTGCGCGCCGCCATTGATGACGTTCATCATCGGAACGGGGAGCGTTCTTGCTCCGGCCCCACCCAGGTAGAGGAACAGCGGGAGCCCCGCCGCTTCCGCCGCGGCCCGCGCGACCGCCATCGAAACGCCGAGGATTGCGTTCGCGCCGAGCTTTCCCTTGTTGTCGGTGCCGTCGAGCTGGCGCATGACCAGATCGATCATCACCTGCTCACGCGAATCCATCCCCTCGACTTCGGCGGCGATGCGGGAGTTGACGTTCAAGACGGCCTGCGTCACCCCTTTGCCGAGGAAGCGCTTCTTGTCCCCGTCGCGAAGCTCGAGCGCTTCACGCGAACCGGTGGATGCGCCGGACGGAACCGCGGCGCGTCCGAGCGCGCCCGACTCCAGCAGGCAGTCGACTTCGACGGTGGGATTGCCGCGCGAATCGAGGATCTCGCGCGCGAAGAGCTCGACGATCTTGAACATGGCCGCGGATGATATCGCGGCGCTCGAGGGAAGGTCACGTCACTCACCCTGAGCCGCGGAGACGGCGAAGGGTCTCAAGTTGCGTAACCTGAGATCCTTCGCCGCGCTCTGCCGGCTCAGGATGACGGTTGACGCCTACTTCGACTTTTCGATGGGCAGGCCGAGGGCGATCCATTCGTCCCATCCGCCGCTGAGAGCGGCGGCGTTCTTCCACCCGGCGCTCCGAAGATTCACGACGGCGACGGCAGCCGTGTGCTCCTTCACGCACGCGCAGTAGGTGATGACCATTTTGCCCGCAGGAAGTTCCCGGATGCGCGACATCAGCTGGCTGTTCGGAACGCTCAGCGCGCCTTTGATGTGCCCTCTGTCGTACGACATTCTGGAGCGGACGTCGACGTAGACGGCCTTGTTCTCGCGGATGAGTTTGATCGCCTCTTCGCGGGTGATGCGCGGCGCGGCGGCGATGGCGGGATCGACGCCCTGCTGGGTGGTGATCTGAACCGGCGAGCCCGAATTCGACTTCGGCGGCAGATACTGGGCGGTTGCCGCGGCTGCGGCGAAGAGGGCGAAAACTGAAGCGATGACTGCTGACTTGCGCATGCGGGAAACGATCTCCTGAGATGGATTTAGTCGAGCTTCTTGAAGAAGCGGTTCAGCCGCGGTGTCCAGTGGTTGGCGCGATCGAGGGAGAACGCTACCGCGGTAGCCTCGCCGACGATCTGCTTCCGGCTGATGAACCCGATGAAGCGGCTATCGTTGCTGTTGTCGCGATTGTCGCCCAGAACGAAGTAATGGTGCTCCGGCACGGTCATCGGTGCGAACGAGCGGACGGCCGGAACCTGCGGGGTGAGCATGACTTTGTGGGAACGGTCGCCGAGGACTTCACTGGCGACGAAGGTCAGTCCCTGCTCGGGGTCGTCGGTGGACGTGAGCGGTGACCACTGAACGGGCTTCGAATTGATGAAGAGCTGGTTCTCGGCCATGGCCACGATGTCGCCCGGAATCGCCACGACGCGTTTCACGAGCCGGGTGCCGTCAACGGGCGAGAAGAGGACGACGATGTCGCCGCGGTCGGGATCGTCCCACTTGAAGAGACTGATGGTGGTGAAGGGGACTTTCAGGTCGTAGGCGAGCTTGTTGACGACCACCCGGTCGCCAATTTCGATGGTCGGCTTCATCGATCCGGTGGGCACGTCGTTCCAGTCGGCCAGGGCCGACCGGAGAGAGCTCACCACCAGAAGCATCAGGAGAAAGATCCTGATCTCATTGAAAATCTTCTTCTTGTTCATGGCTGGGGCCGTGACATTTGTACGTTCGACAGGGGTGAACGTTTCGACGGGGCGGCATTAGTCCCGTTAGACTTCCGGGACATGTCCCGCCAGACGTCGGTCCACGATCTCGAGCGGCTGGTCCAGTCGTTTCACAACCTGATCGCCGTCGAGACGGTGGAGGAGGAACGGGTCCGGTCGATCCTCATGGAGGTGGCCACCCGGCTGAACGTCCCCCTCTACGAATGGTCGCTCCATGCCGGGCTCAACCGGCGGATCACCGGGGCGCTCGAAGGGACTCGAGATCCGCTGTCCATGCTGCAGAAGATCGAGGAGATTCACGACGGCGAAGCCATCTATCTGCTGAAAGACTTCGCTCCGCATCTCGCGAACGCAAACGTTTCACGCATCCTCCGCGAGATCGTGACCGGGACCCGCACGGCACGTGCGGCCGTGGTCATCACGGGGGAGCCGATCGAACTGCCGCGCGAGCTGGAAAGTCTCGCCGTCCGATTCGAGCTGGTGCTGCCCGACCAGAACGAGATCCGCGAGATCATCCGGCAGGTCGTCGACTCGATCAGCAAGCAGAGGCGGATCAACGTCAATCTCACTCGCGACGATGCGCAGCGCCTCGTCCGCTCGCTCTCCGGGCTGACTCTCGATCAGGTGCGCCGCGTCGTGGCGCAGGCGATCGTCGCCGACGGCGCCCTCTCCGTTGATGACATCGATCGCGTCATCCGATGGAAGGGGGAGATCATCGGGCACGGCGGTCTCCTGGAGTTCTTTCCCGTCGAAGCGAACTCGTTTGAGCTCGGCGGCTTCCCGAGGCTCAAGCAGTGGCTCGACCATGCGCGTGTCGGCTTCACGAAAGAAGCGCGCGCGTTGAACCTTCACCCGCCGAAGGGCGTGCTGTTCGTAGGCGTGCAGGGCTGCGGAAAATCACTGGCCGCGAAATTCATCGCGAGGGAGTGGAAGATGCCGCTCCTGAAGCTCGACGCCGGCCGGCTTTACGACAAGTACGTCGGCGAATCTGAGAAGAACTTCCGGCGCGCAACGGTGGTTGCCGAAGCGATGGCGCCGGTCGTCCTCTGGATCGACGAGCTGGAGAAAGCGTTCGCGCAGGGCGGGAGCGGCGAAGCCGACGGCGGTCTGTCCCAGCGACTCTTCGGTGCATTGCTCACCTGGCTGCAGGAAAAGAAGGAAGACGTGTTCGTGGTGGGCTCGGCCAACGACCTCTCCAAACTGCCGCCGGAGTTTCTGAGGAAGGGCCGGTTCGACGAGATCTTCTTCGTCGACCTCCCCGACGCTGAAGAGAGGAAGTCGATCTTCTCCATTCACCTCAAGCTTCGAAAGCAGGATCCCGCGCAGTTCGATCTCCCACGGCTCGTCGCTGCGACGGAGGGCTTCAGCGGCGCCGAGATCGAGCAGGTCGTCATCGCCGCGCTGTATCGTGCGCTGCACGCAAAGTCACGGCTGCTCACCGACGGAATCGTCGATGCCGCGAAGTCGACCGTGCCGTTGTCGGTGACGCGGCGGGAGGACATCGAGCGTCTCCGCGCGGTCGCGGCCGGGCGCTTTACGCCCGTCCATCTCCCTGCCACCCGCGCGTGACGCCTCCCGCCCTGCCCGCCCGTGACGCCCCCGCCCCTGCCACCGTCACTCTCACGGATGGAAGGGTGGGTGGCGTCACTGCCGCTCGCCCCGCCGGTTCACGATCGACATGAACTCCTGGCGGGTGCGTTCGTCCGACAGGAAGTTGCCGCGCAAGACGTTCGTCTCCATGAACGAGGATTCCTGTTCCACTCCGCGCATGACCATGCACATGTGCACGCCGCCCATCCATACGGCGATGCCGCGCGGCTCGAGGATCTTCTCGATGGTGTCCGCGACGTCGTGCGCGAGATGCTCCTGCGACTGCAGCCGGCGCATGTGCACTTCTACGATTCGCGGGATCTTGGAAGCGCCGATGATCATCCGCTCGGGGATGTATCCAATGATGAAGTGACCGAAGAACGGCAGGATGTGATGCGCGCAGAGCGTCTTGTACGTCCCGCCGATGACGACGAGGTTCTGGCAGCTGTCATCCGTGACCGAGCACGCCTGGCGGAAGAGCGTGGTCAGCTTCTTCACGTCGGTGTAGTCGTATCCGCTGGTCATGGTGACGAGCGACTCCGCCCATCGGCGCGGCGTGTCCATTACGTTCTCGCTGTCGAGGTCGACGTGAAGGAGCCGGAGCGCTTCGCGGAGGTGGTGCTGGAGTTTCTCCCGGTCGACGCTCGGCCGCGGCCCGGCCAGCAGGCCTCGGTCGTCGATCACGGCTTCGACCTCTTTGGTGAGAGCCGCGTCGCCCGGGGAAGGAGTGCTTTTCATGGGCGGCAGTTTACCCTCACGTCCTCGAGGTGGAGCGCGGGCGACCCCGCCCGCGGGTTCCCTGTGACAAGAGACGAGGCGGGCGAGCTCGCCCGCGCTCCATGGGGCTCCCCTGGCAGCGGTTCTGCTAAAGGAATGTTGCTGGCAGGCACAGGCGCGTTGACACCTGAATGAGCATTCATTCATACTGAGAAATCCCCCGGACCGAACCCCATACACGGGTCTCTCGAAGGAGTTTCACCATGGCCGAAGTCAAATCGCAGGGCGCCATCGAAGCGATGGAAGTCACCGAGGCATCGCGCGAAACTGAGTGGGAAAAACCCTCGTTCGTCGGACAGCTCTTCCTCGGCAACCTCAACGTCGATCTGATCCACCCCTTCCCCGAACAGCCGGCCGCCGACAAGGCGGAAGCTGACGAGTTCCTCAAGAAGCTCGAGCGCTTCCTCGCGGAGAACGTGGACGCGGAGGCGATGGACGCGAAAGGGGAGTACGACTATTCCCTGTTCGACGGCTTCGCCGAGCTTGGCGCCTGGGGTATGAAAATCCCCAAGGAGTATGGCGGCCTCGGATTCAGCGCCACGAACTACAACCGGGCCATCGGCCTCGTGGCCACGTGGTGCGGCTCGAGCGTGGCCTGGCTTTCCGCGCATCAGTCGATCGGCGTCCCTCAGCCGCTGAAGCTCTTCGGCACCGAAGAACAGAAGAAGAAGTACCTGCCGCGCCTTGCGAAGGGCGCCATCTCCGCGTTTGCGCTCACGGAGCCGGGAGTCGGTTCCGATCCGGCGAAGATGGAGACGCGCGCCACACCGAGCCCTGACGGGAAAGGCTGGATTCTCAACGGCGAAAAGCTGTGGTGCACGAACGGGCTGAAGGCGGAAGTCATCGTGGTGATGGCGCAGACGCCGCCGAAGGTCGTCAAGGGCAAAGAGAAGAAACAGATCTCGGCCTTCATCCTCGAGA
Source organism: uncultured Acidobacteriota bacterium (assembly GCA_937870635.1). GTDB lineage: Bacteria > Acidobacteriota > Thermoanaerobaculia > Gp7-AA8 > Gp7-AA8 > DATLEX01. The sequence continues at coordinate 26,611 of CALMZP010000106.1, forward strand.
TGAATACGCCGGGAGTGGAGATTTCGCATCGCTGCCAGTTCATGGGCCTGCGCGCGATCGGCAACGTCCTCATCAAGTTCAACAACGTCTTCATCCCGAAAGAAAACCTTCTGTGGGGTGAAGGACAGGGGCTCAAGCTCGCGCTCATCACGCTCAACACGGGCCGTCTGACGATTCCCGCGGGATGTGCCGCCGGCGCGCGCCGCATGCTGCAGATCGCGCAGGACTGGGTGAACGAGCGCGTGCAGTGGGGCGCGCCGATCGGCAAGCATGAAGGGGTTGCCTCGAAGCTCGCCTGGATGGCCTCACACACGCTGGCGATGGAAGCGATCGTGTGGCTGACATCGGGTCTTGCGGATCGCGGCGACGTCGATCTCCGGCTCGAAGCGGCAATGGCGAAGCTGTTCAACACCGAAGTGGCGTGGCAGTGCGCGGACCATCTGGTGCAGATTCGCGGCGGCCGCGGCTTCGAGACATCGCAGTCTCTCGCGGCGCGAGGCGAGAAGCCATATCCCGTGGAGCGCATCCTGCGTGACATGCGCATCAACCGCATCTTCGAAGGAACGAGCGAGATCCAGCACCTCTTCATTGCGCGCGAGGCTGTCGATCCACACATGAAGCGCGGCTACAAGATCCTCGTGCCGGAGACGCCCGTCGGCGAGAAGCTCGGCGCGGCTGCGAAGGCGGGCGCTTTCTACGCGGCCTGGTATCCGTCGCGGTATGTGGGCTGGAGCCGCGGCAAGTACGGACAGTTCGGAAAACTCGGAAAGCACATGGGCTACGTGGAACGCCAGTCGCGGCATCTCTCGCGATCGATCTTCCACGCGATGATGCGCTACCAGGCGAAGCTGGAGAGGAAGCAGATGGTGCTCTTCCGCATCGTCGACATCGGCACGGACCTCTTCGCGATGTCCGCCACGATCGCGTACGCGACGATGCTCGCCAAGCAGGGTCAGAAGAACGCGATGGAACTCGCCGACGTCTTCTGTGCCGAGGCGCGGAAGCGGATCGAGTACAACTTCACGAACCTCTTCGCGGACGGCGACGACAAGGCCTACAAGGTCGTGCAGAACCTGATGAAGGGCGAGTACGACTGGCTGCAGGGCACGCTGGTGGAAGAGTCGGCCGACGCGATGCCGACTCCCGAGGCGGTGGAAGCGGCCATTTCCAAGTTGCGGTGATTTTGAACCTTGCGCTGTTGTTCTTGCGGTGAGCTCGGAGGTTTCGGGCTCACCGCTTTTCGTTTTCGTGATTCGACCTTCGACCTTGGTGTGCGTGTCGCATCGTCATCTGACTGCGAGAGCCGAAGGTCGAAGGTCCAAGGTCGAAGGTCGAATCACATCGGAGCCGGAATCCGACCGGGCAAGAAAAGACCGCGCCGAAGCTCCCCCGGAATCACCCCTGTTTTCGCGGATCCTGCGTCCTGATCTTTCGCTCGTCGTCGACGCTCTCGTGTCCCTCGAACTTCTTCAGGCATCTTCCGCAGATGAGGGCGAAGGGAGAGATACCGGGGCGCGGCACGAAGCCGTCCTCACGCACGATCTTCGCGAAGCACTCGGTGTATTCGATCGGGATCTCACCCGAGACTTCGCGCGTCGTTCCGCATTCGGCGCAGCGAATCTGGACGCGTCCTTCCATTACCGCTCTCCGGCCGCCGGAAACACAGGTGTGATGTCGACCGGTATGTCCTTCAGCGTCGCGTTCACAGCCGTGATCTCGTCCGTCGCTACGCCGTAGCGATCGAGCAGGCGCTGCGAGCGCGGCAGATCGCCTGTCGCTTCGATCATCAGCAGTTCGACCGCGAGCGCGCGGATCTCCTGTTTCATCTTCGGGATGTCGATCGTGTACCGGCCGCCGCTCGTCGGCGTGATGGCGCCCTTCTCGCGCATCCAGTTCCACTGAATCGCATTTCCGCGCCCGTGCGCCTGATCGACTCCGAAGCGCATGCTGCGGAACATCAAACCAGCGTAGGTGGCGAACAGCTGCGTTTCGTCGAACGAGGTGAGGAGCCTGCGATCGCGCGCATAGAGAATGTTCCACACCCCTACGACGTCGGCCTTGGCTTCCTCGATCGTCGAGTACGTGTTCTTGAGAAGAAGCCGGACGTCGACGCGCTGGCCGTCGGGACCGGTGATCAGGCCGGGACCGACTCCGTGCGACAGCTCGTGGAAGAGCACGTGGTTGAAGAAGGCATCGAACGACAGGTGCTTCGTCAGCGACGGATCCAGGACGCGCAGGCCGATCGGGTGTCCGCTCTGGCGATACTTCGCGTCCATGACGTTCTTGAGGAGGACCTTTTTCGACCCCTTCTTCTCGCGGACGAATTCGTCGTTCGGAAGGTTGAATGCCGCGGTCTGGACGCCGCGTCGCGCGTCTCCGGCGGTGTAGATCTCCTGGACCACGCGGATCGGAGACTCGGTTCCGCGATTGGGGTTCTTGTGTTCGTCCGGGATGGGGAGGTTTCGCTCCATCTGCGGCAGGTGCTGCCCGTAGACCGCGAGCTTTTCGCTTTCCGCGCGGTCCACGACGGTGATGAACGCTTCGTAAGCGGCCTTGAAGTTGAACAGCTCGTCCTCATAGACCTCGTACGGGCCGATGACGACTTCGATCGGGCCGTTGAGATCCATCCACGCTATGTCACTGTCGCGGTATTCGTCGGACTGCAGAGCTACAACGAGTTTGTCCAGGTAGTTCCGCAGCGACGCGTTCGTGGTGAGCGCGGATGCTTCGCGAAGCCGGGCGGCCGCAATCTCGAGATGCTCGGCATAGTGACGCGAGTAGGGAATCGCCACGAGCTTCGCGCCGTCGCGGCGAACGACGGTGAAGAGTCCCTGCAGAACGTCCTTCTGCTTCGGATTCGCCGCCACGTAGTGCTCGAACTCTTCCTTCGTCAGGTCGGGTGGATAAAACGCCGCGCCGGGGGGCTTGGCCCCCGCCGGGCCGAATGGCTCGATGAAGGGCTCGTCATTGTCCAGGCGGTCCCACCGCCCCTTGTTCGCGATGAAGTAGTCGTAGCCGGCGCGGTCGAGGGGCGACTTCGCCGCCTGCGCCGCCAGGCGATCGCGGAGGACCAGGTTCTCCTCGGCTACCTGCCGCCAGTAGATCTCGTCGATCGCTCGGGAGGCTTCGATGAGCTTCGCGACGACTTGCCGCTCGTTCTCGCCGAGGAGGGAGCGGTCGTAGTCGATGACGGTGCGGGGAAGCTGGGCCAGACGCGCCGGCGTGTCAGGCTTGATCGCCAGGGTGTTGTCCGCGACGACCGGGGCGGCCGGGCTCGTTGTTGCGGGTGGTGTCGACATGGTTTCTGTACCGGGAGGAGTTGCCGTCCGGCAGGCGAGAAGGAACGGGAGCAGAAACGCCAGCTTGCGCATAGGGCTCGATTCTATGCGACTCCGGGCGCACTGAGCCTGCCATGGATGGGCCATTTCTGCTATCGTCCGGACGCTTCCTGGCGAGGGCTGACGCTTGATCATCGAGTGCACAAGTTGTCATTCCAGATATCAATACGATGAGTCGCGATTCGAGCAGAAGGTCTCGAAACGCATCAAGTGTGCCCGCTGCCAACAGATCTTCGAGATCTTCAACCCGGCCATGGCTCCTGCCAGCCAGGCGCCGAAGGCCGAGCCCGTCGGCGATCAGACTTCGATTCGCCGGGAGAGACTGAAGACCGTAGCCGACGAGCCGGTTCCCGACGTCGCTCCGCCGCCCCCGGCCAATACGGAGCCACTGAAGTTCCCGGCCGGCAAACGCCTCTCTCTGGCAATCATCGACGGACCTGACGCCGGGAGCGTGTTTCGAATGGAGAAGCCCCGCGTCACGGTCGGGCGGCAGGGTGCGGACCTGACGCTCAACGACGCCGACACCTCGCGCCAGCACGCTGCCGTCGAAGTGCGCGACAACGTGTACACACTCGTGGATCTTCAGTCGACCAACGGAACCCTGGTGAACGGCCAGAAGATCGACGGCAGCGTGGAGCTCCAGAATCATTCCGAGTTTCAGGTCGGCTCGTCGACGCTGATGCTCATCGTCACCGACGAGACTTGAGCGACCTCACGACGCTGTATCGCCACCGGCAGTTGATCGCGGCGCTGACCGCGCGAGATCTGAAAGCCCGCTACCGGGGCTCGATCCTCGGCTACTTCTGGTCGCTCGCCAATCCCCTGTTGCTCCTCGGCGTGTACACATTCGTGTTCACGTTCATCTTCAATCGGTTCGACATCCAGGCGTATCCGCTGTTTCTCTTCACCGGGATCCTGCCATGGACTTTCTTTTCTGCGGCGGTGCTCGAGTCGACGACTTCGATTTCTTCGAATGCAGGGCTGATCAAGAAGGTGATGTTCCCTGCCGAATCGCTCCCGATGGTCGTCGTGCTGTCGCACCTCGTGCATTTCGCGCTGGCGATCCCGGTGATGCTCGCCGCGCTTGTGGCGTTCACTCTCGCGGGGAAGGCTTCGGTGCACGCGACGATTCTCCTCGTCCCTGTTCTGATGATCCTGCAGACGATGTTCGTCGCAGGACTGGCTATGGTGGTGTCGTCGGCTTCCATCCTCTTCCGCGACCTGCGGGACATCATCGCCAACGTGCTGCAGCTGGGGTTCTTTCTCACTCCGATCATCTATCCGATCGAAGCGATCACCTCGCGGCCTCTGCGCGCGTTGTTCCGACTCAATCCGATGACGCCCTTCGTCATCGCCTATCAGGACGTGGTCTATTACGGTCGCCTGCCCAATCTCTCGGACACCATCCTGATGATCGGCTATGCCGTGGCGTCGCTGCTGATCGGGTTCTTCGTGTTCGACCGCCTGCGTGACACGCTGGCCGAGGCGATATGACGGTCGCGATCACGGCGCAGAATGTGTGGAAGAACTACAGGCTCTGGGGCCGAGGGTCGCAGTTCGCCACGCTGAAGAGCGCACTTCTCAAGCGCGACCTGAAGTTCGAGCCCGAATCGTCCGTGCCGGCGCTGAAAAACGTGTCGTTCGCGATCGAGAAGGGCGAGGCCTTCGGAGTCATCGGACGCAACGGCTCCGGCAAATCGACGCTGCTCAAGATCATGTCGGGCATCCTGAAGCCGACGAGCGGACGGATGATCGTGCAGGGGCGCATCGCTGCGCTGATCGAGTTGGGCGCCGGCTTTCATCCCGAGATCACCGGACGGGAGAACATCTACATCAATGGCATCATGCTCGGCCTGTCGCGGCGCGAGATCGACGCGCGCTTCGACCGCATCGTCGAGTTCGCCGGCATCGGGGAGTTTCTCGACCAGCCCGTCAAGACATACTCCTCCGGCATGTACGTGCGCTTAGGCTTTGCGGTGGCCGTGCACGTCGATCCGGACGTGCTGCTCATCGACGAAGTTCTCTCTGTCGGCGATGAGGAGTTCTCCGCGAAGTGCGTCGCCAAGATCCAGGAGATGAAATACCGCGGCGTGACGCTCGTCTTCGTCACGCACCAGCTCGACCAGGTTCGCAACCTCTGCGATCGCGCGCTGTGGATCGATCACGGTGAAGCGGTGATGATCGGCGACCCGGTGCGGGTCGTCGACGCTTACTTGCAGCAGGTAGCAGGTGGAGCGCGGGCGACCCCGCCCGCGCCATCGTCGCAGGATCAGGAGGTTCCCGCTCCCTCCGAAGAACCCGAGGAGCATGACAAAAACGATCTTCTCGAGGAAGAACGGTGGGGATCAGGCGAGGTGATTCTGCGGCGCGTCGCGCTCGTCGACACGGAGGGACGTGATCTCGTTGCGCTGGGCGCGGGGACGCCGGTGACCGTGGAGATGGATGTCGAAGTACGGGTCGCACAAACCGACTTCGTGTTCGGCATCGGCATCTATCACGCCGACGGCACGTGCGTGTACGGAACGAATACCGATCTCGAGGGACTGATGCCGGATAACCTCGACGCGAACGGCCGCGTGAGGTTCGTGATGCCGTCGCTCGACCTCGTTGCCGGGTCGTATCGCATCGACGCCGCGGTTCACACGCGCAACGGCCGCGCATTCGATTACAGGCGGGGCGTGCTGCGCTTCGTGGTCGGCTCGCGTGTGCACGACACCGGAGTCTATCGCCCGAGGCACGACTGGAAGTTCGAAGGCGGCATCACGTTCCGCAGCGTCGACATGCTGAAGAGAAACGTCCCCGCCCCGATCGCGGAGTACATCCGCGAGAACGAAACGCCCCCCGCCCCCGAGCCGAAACCGACATTCCGGAAGAGGAAGAAGCGGGAGTAGGAGCGGGTGTTCACGGCTTCTCGAAGCCGATCGCGCGGGCGTCGATCCTGAACTGACGCGGATCGTTGCGGAACAGGGCCCATGCTTCACGATGCGACGCGCGGGGCACGAACGCGAACGTCACGTCCGCGACTTCGACGTCCTGGCCGTCCCTGATGAGCGCAATCTCGACGCGCAACCCTTCCGCCGTGCGGCCGCCGCCGTTCGTGACGACGACCGGCACCGCGAAGTGCTCGCCGCGCGGGATGACCGTCCCCGTCGTCACGCTGATGTCGGGCACATCGGATCCTCCCCGCATGGCGTCGAAGATGAGAAAGCCGACCAGCGCGACGAGAATGGCCGCGGAGATGCCGAAGACGGTCCACTCCAGCGTGTTCTTGCGTCCTTTCATGATTGCAGCAGCAGTCTCCCCGCGGATGCGCCGAGTGTAGCCGGAAGCGAAAGCACGACCGTCTGGGCGACCGCCATCTCCATCTGCACGGTGTCGAAGCGGCCGAAGAACCAGAGGATCGCGGCAGATGCCACAAAGGCGACGACATAGGTCATGACGCCGCCGGCCGCGGCGTGCCACGAGGTTTCCGCCTTCGCCAAGCGATGGGCCTGCCGGAAGTTGCTGAAGAAGAGGATGAGGACCGCCAGCAGCACCGAGAGCGCGATGATGATCATCAGGCGAGGCACGCCCACTTCCGCCGCGATGAGCACGATCTCCTCGGTCGGCGCAACGTTCGCGGCGATCAGCACCGCGCCGCAGAGTGAGATGACGAGCTGGCTCATGATCCCCGGGGCCTGGCTCAGGCGACCCACTCCCTCCTCATCGTCGGCTCCGAGTTGCGCGGTGCCGACAGAAAATCCGATCGCGACCACTCCGGCCTCGATCACGATCTTGCCGACGATTTCTTCGAGGCTCATGTCCGAAGTGGTGCGGGCAAGTAGAACGAGGAGCCCTGCCGCGGTGATGATGCCGAGGCCGAGTTCTTCCACAGAATCGACGACGACGTCGGTCCAGTCCGCATCGTGGCGGATGCCTGCGTAGGTGTTGTATCCGATGAGCATCGCAAATTTATACTTTGGTAAAGATGATGCTGAGACAGATTTCACTAGCAGTGGGCTGTTGCGAGATAGCTTCCTAAAGACAACTATCTTTGATCGCATCAAGTCGGGGACAAAAACACTAGTAATAGGGCGTAAAGGTTCGGGTAAAAGTGCTCTGTGCTTAATGCTAAATAAGCAATTAAGTCATGAAGTTGATTCATGTATAGTCACGCCCGATTCGATTTCCGCCGATGAAATTAGACGCTTTGAATTACTCGGTGTAAATGAGCAGCAGTCAAAAAAATTGGTTTGGCGATACGTTTTCTTGATCCAGATCTGCAAGTTTTTGATGAATTCTGCACGACAAGAATGGAAAAATGATTCCGCATGGCCTGCTGAAATCAAAAAAATCCGCCAGTTCTTAGTGGATAATCGAGAAGTGGATGATCTGAATTTTAATGAAAAGTTTTGGAGAATTATCAACAAGATCAATGCAAAGCTAACATTTGGGGCCTTTGGACAATCACTCGAAGTGTCAGCGGAAGATGCAGCAACCGCGGGACTCCAATTAAGTTCACAGTTGGATTTCTTAGAAACCCAGCTTCTTACACAGGCAAACCTATTAGGTAAGTACAAACTATTTATTCTGGTTGATAAAGTGGATGAAATATGGGACGATGATGATGCTTCCAGCAATATGGCAGTGGGGCTATTAATGTCTACAAAAGAAATAAATAGCAAATTTAGCAACGTGAAATGCGTCGTTTTCCTGAGAAGTGATATCTACGAACAGCTCCAATTCTTCGATAAAGATAAGTTGCGAGGCGATGAAGAGACGATATTGTGGACGAGGTCAACATTGCCAGAGTTAATCCTTGCTCGTGCGAAAAGTTCTACCGGGAATTCGAGTATGGTGGCGGGTGAATTCTGGTCAAATTACTTTCCAGCAGTAGTAGAACAACAACCAGTGGCAGATTTCCTTCTTGCACACACGTTAATGAGACCGCGAGACTTAATACAGTTATGTAATTTGTGTGCCGATCTCGCACGCCGTGAAGGTGGTTATTCTGTAAAAGAAAAACATATCTTGCAGGCTCTAGATGTTTATTCAAGCTGGAAGCTTAATGATCTAATAGGTGAGTACCGTATCAACTATCCATTTTTGAGCGACCTCTTAATATTATTCAGCAACACTAGCTTTGTCCTTACAAGACAACGGCTAGAGACTATTTACACCAGAGCAAAAGAGGCTTTAACGGAGCGCTATCCTGCCTATGCATCTTCCCTTTCCATCGATGCCGTTTTAAATACACTTTACGGCATAGGCTTTATGGGCGTAGAGCGTAATCGCAAAACACATTACTTTTACGAATATCCCGGTACGGTCGAAGACAGAGATTTAGTTTTTGTAATTCATCCCGCCTTTCGATATGCCTTAAAATCTACATCCAGTGTAGATTTAGAGCCTTTCACTCAAGCATATGAGATACAGCAAGGACGCGTCGTTTCAGAGATTTTCCGAGGTCGGTCTCCCGTCCGAGGACAGCTTGAAGTGCCACGCAGCGCGCTTAAAGAATTGTCATCTCTTCTCGAGAGATTAAGATACTTACAACTACAGTTGAGTGAAAACGGAGAACTTCCGGTTGAGGTAACAAGTGAAATAAGCCGAAACTTTGGAACAATTAGCAATGAGCTTAGGCGAACTTTGGACTCAAAAAATGTAGATCTAGTGGAACTGCAAATAGTAATGTTGCGTGCAAACCAATACTTAAATGATCTCATGGCAAGGCTAGATGGAAGTGGTTATGTTTCTCCCAAATCCAGTCTTGCGTACGAGATTATAGATTTCATGCGCCGCATTGAGTATATGAGA
>CALMZP010000107.1 GCA_937870635.1 uncultured Acidobacteriota bacterium
TAACCGCGGCGAGGATCGCACACCCACGTCACCCTGAGCCGCGAAGACGGCGAAGGGCCTCGAGCTACGTAACCTGAGGTCCTTCGCCGCGCTTCGCCGGCTCAGGATGACGTGGGCTCACGCCGTTCATCGTTTCCGAAGCGCGTGCAGCCTCGACTTGGCCTGCTGGTTGTCCGCCGAGATCCTCAGCACGTCTTCGTAGCAGCTCTGTGCGCGTGAGGTCAGGCCCTGCGTTTTGTAGAGATCTCCCAGCGAGATCATCGCGTCCACGAAGTTCGGGTCGACGGACAGGGCCATCTGAAAGCTCTCCGCCGCGTCGCGAAGCCACTTTGGATTGCGCTCCTGGCAGCTGCCGAGGAGATACCAGGCCTGAGCGTTGTCAGGGGTGTACTCGACGGCCTGCTTGAGGAGCACGATCGCTCCGTAGTAGTCCTCGTTCATCGCCAGCTCTTGCGCGCGGGCGAAGTTCTGCTGGGCGATCGATCGCTGTGTGAGGCGCTGCTGGATGGATGCGTCTGTTCCTGTTCGCGAGCCGCGCTCCTGAAGCAGCTTGTCGTACGCGGCGCGCCGCCCGGCGTCCTTGAGAACGTTCGTCGCTTCCTCGATGCGCCGGTTGATCGCGTGCACAGACTCGCGCACGACGGGCGGGAAAGTGCCAGGGTCGAACCTCTTCTTCTGCTCGTCGGACGCGGTGATGACCTGTGCGCGGGTGGCCGCGCGGGGAACGTCGAGCACCTGGTAGTGGTCCATGGCAGGCAGTTGACGCGACATGGCGACGGCGCGCAGCGACCTCTGATCGCTCGACCCGATCGCTGCGAGAAGCTCCAGGTCGCGCTGCATGTCGTCGAAGCTCACCGTGATGGCTGGTTCGTCGCGCACTTCGACGACCCCGAAAATGCCCAGGACCAGCATCGAGATCACGACCTTGGCTGCCGTGACCGAATCGGCCGAGAAGTGTTTGAGGAAGGTTTCGATCGCCTCCGGCTGCTGCAGTGCGTTGGCGATCTTCCGTTCACTCTCCGTGAGCGGAACGTTGTCGAGGTCGAAACGGCTGTTCTTCGACGCACCGATCTCGCGCTTGAGGTCGCCGAGTGATCGCCGCAGAACGAGACCGTTGGTGATCGAGCGGACGCCCTCGATCACCTGGGCGGCCGTGCTCTGCAGGAAAACACGCTTCTCCGGTTCGATCGCGGCATCTTCCGTGAAAGCGGCAGTTCCTTCATCGAGTGAGAAAAGCGGGATGAACTGGGCGGCAACCCATTCACGGAGCAGCGTTTGACGCCAGGAGAGCTCGAGGACCCCGGCTTCGTGGAAGCGCGCCACCGCGTCGGTCGGATCCTGCGTCGCGATCTGGGAGGCCCGATCCGCGGGAACGATGCCGCGACGAACCAGGAAATCAGCCAGCGAGTCGTCGGGCGAAGCCGACGTGATGAGCACCAGCTCGCCCTGAGACCAGTAGAGGACTTTGCGGAGCGGTGGCTTGATGATCGTCAGATAGCCGGTCCGCCGGTTCTGCAGGATGTCGCCGACAATCACTGCGAACGGGGTGATCTCGATCCGTTCAAGGCTCAATCAAATGTCCGTACCCATTGCTTTTAGCACATTCGTGGAACGAACCGCATCGTTCATTCGGTGGAACTCGAACCGGACCCTGGACCCTGGACCCTGGACCTTGGACCTTGGACCCTGGACCCTGGACCTTGGACCTTACCGGAAACTCCGCCGCTCTCCGAAGGTCGAAGGTCGAAGGTCGAATCAAGTCGACGTCGCAGATGGACCAGACATGACGCATCGGGACCCGAAGCCCCAAGGTCCAGGGCCCAGGGTCCAGAATGCGCCGCCATCCTCCTGCTGTTCCAATGTTTTCGAGTGCTACGATGACCAAAATGAAGCTTTTGCCCCTGCTGCTGCTCCTGACCCTTGTCACAACGACCGCGGGAGCGCAGGAACCGGCCGCCGCCGAATCCTACGAATTCCTGACGGCGAAGCTCGCCGCCGATGCCGGGCGATACGACGAAGCCCTTTCCCTCATCGACCGCGTCATCGAGAAGGCGCCGGGCAATCCGGTTCTTCTGTTCGAGCGGGCGATGATTCTCATCGATGCCGGCCGTGTGGACCGCGCCGAGACCGAGCTGAAGCGCATCGCCGAAACCAACCCTGATTTCATCGACGCCCGCCGCATCCTCGGCCGCGTCCTGCTGGAACGCGCGGGCGCCGACCGCGGCCGCATGGAAGAATCGCTGCGTCATCTGCAGGCCGCTTTCAAAGCGAATCCGGATGATCTCTCGAGCGGCGTCACCGTGTCGCAGCTGCTCGTCGCGCTGAACCGTACCGCCGAAGCGGAGCGAGTCCTCGCGGTGCTCGTCGAGCGTTCGCCGGACCAACGGGTCATCAACTACAACTACGCCCAGGTGCTCACGAAGCTCGGCCGTGGCGACGAATCGCGCCCATACCTCGAGCGCGCCGTGCAGCTCGACGCCACGTTCACCCCGGCGATCTTCCAGCTCGTTGACATCTATCAGAAGCAGGCCGAGTGGCAGAAGGCGGCCGACATTCTGCGGCCGCTCGTTGAAGAGGAGCCGCTCAACATCGAGCTGCGCCGTCAGCACGCATTCTTCCTTCTCCGCGCCGGCCAGGCCGAAGAGGCGCGTGAGGCTTTCAAGGTACTGATCGAAGCGGATCCGCTCGATGCGCGCTCGCAGTTTTTCCTCGCCGAATCGCTCAACGACCTCGAGGAGTATGCAGAGGCCGACAAGATCTATCGGAAATTGCTCGAGAAGTCGCCCGCGGATCCCGATCTTCTCGCGAGCTTCGGCATCACGCAGCTCGGCCTGCGCAACTTCGACGAGGCGGACCGGGTTTTCCGTTCGCTTCTCGCGATCCCGGCCGTGCCGGACAATCTCGCAGCGCTCGCGCGCACGCAGCTCGGCTACGTGGCGCTGCAGCGTGAGGAGTACGCGAAGGCAATCGAAGAGGTACGGCCAGTCTTCGTGTTCCGCGACCGTCCGAATAACCAGGCGATCAATATCGCTCTCGAAGCCTATCGAAAACAGAAGAAGTTCAAGGAAGCGGCCGACCTGCTTCGGCCGATGACCGATCGCTTTCCGGGCGATCCGTTCGTGAACGCCCGATACGTCGAGATGCTCAGCCGCCTCGGCGACAAAGACGCCGCCAGGGTGGCGGCGGAGACGCAGGCCAAGTTCGGTACGCGTAACATCGTCGCCACTGCCGAAGCGATGATGCAGGCCGGTAACGAAGCGGCCGCGATCGCCTATGTGGCGAAGGCCTCCGCTGCGAAACCCGAGGAGACCGATCTGCTGTTCACTCTGGGATCGGCATACGAGCGGGCGGGCAACCACGCTGCCGCCGAAAAGGCCTTCCTTCGCCTCCTGGAAAAACACCCCGATCACGCCGCGACGCTGAACTACCTCGGCTACATGTGGGCCGACAACAACAAGAATCTCGACCAGGCCGCAGAGATGCTCGTTCGTGCGGTGGCGCAGGAGCCCCGCAACGGCGCCTATGTCGATTCGCTGGGATGGGTCTATTTCCGCCAGGGCAAGCTCGATCTCGCCGAGAAATATCTGACCGATGCCGCGCGGCTCCTCCCGCGTGATGCCACCGTGCACGAACATCTCGCTGATGTGCTGGCTCGGCAGGGGAAGCGCGAGCGTGCACTCGAACTGTACCGTGTGGCGCTGACGCTCGATCTCGAGCCTAAGGACGAGGAAAAGATCCGTTCCAAGGTGTCCGAGCTGGAGAGGCAAGTTCAGCGTTGAGCATTTCACTTCATCGAGGTCTTGCAGTGGCGGCCGCGATCTTCGCGGCCGCTGTCATTTCATGCCGTTCGGCCGTGCCGGGGACTCCGATGACGCCCCTGCGCGCGTCGTCGGGCGAAGATGCGCTTTCGCAGCTGCATGACCGGGTCGCTGCATTTGCCGGCGCGCGCAGCTTGATGCGTGTGCGGGCGACGACGGCGGGGAAGACGCAGTCATTCAAGGCGCAGCTCGTGATTCCGAACCGCGAATCGATGGAGCTCATCGCCTACACTCCGCTGGGAACCACCGCGGTCACGATTCGCGCGGACGGGGATCGGATCAGTTTCGTGAATCACGTGGACAAGAGCTCGTGGGAAGGGTCGCCCGAGGATCTCGCGCGATCGATGTCGATCTATGCCACGTCGATGAAGCCCGCGGACATGGCGATGCTGCTGATCGGCCTGCCGGCATCCCCGGCGGTCGAGTACGTGGCGACACCCGCCGGCCTGCAGTCCGCCTCGACGTCCGAGGTGACGGTGGTGTTCGATCCTCCGCAGTTTCCACCGAAGAGGGTCGTCGTGCGTCGTGGCGCGGACGTCGTCGAGATCGAGCACATGGAGATCGTGTCGACGCAGTGATGCAGGTCCGCTCTCACGCCAAGATCAACTGGGCGCTGCGCATCCTCGGCAAGCGGCCCGACGGCTATCACGACCTGGAGACGCTGTTCCAGACGATTTCCCTTCACGACACGCTCACCATCCGGGAATCGGATGAATGGAGGCTCACCTGTGACGACCCGTCGATTCCAACCGATGAATCGAACCTGATCCTTCAGGCGGCCAGGGCTCTGGGCGTGCCTCCGGTCGAGATCGAGCTGACGAAGCGGATTCCCGCCGAGGGTGGGCTGGGCGGCGGTTCCTCGAACGCCGCGGCAACGCTGGTCGCCCTTGCGCAGATGTTCGGCGTCGACGAGCGAGCGCTCCACCAGATTGCCTTGTCGATCGGGTCGGACGTGCCGTTCTTTCTCGTCGGTGGAACCGCTTATGCGACTGGGCGGGGAGAGGATCTCGTGTCGCTGCCGCCCGCGCCTGAGATTCCTCTCCTGCTTCTGTTTCCCGAGGAGCGGGTGGCGACGCCGGCCGCCTTCAGGATGATCCGGCGATATTCGCAGCCGGCCGGTGTCGAAGCATTCGACGATGCTCTGCGAGGTGACCTGCTCGCGCATCGCGAGTTGCTGAGGAACGACTTCGAGGCGCACGTTTTCGAATCGATCCCGCGCCTCGGTCAGCTGAAGCGGCGCGTGGAGGAGTCGGGCGCGGCGTGGGCCGGGATGACCGGTTCAGGGTCGACGATCGTTGGCGCATACCGCAGTGCCGCCGATCGCGACGCAGCCGCTGCGTCGTTCAGCGACGTCCGGACGCAGAGCGCCGAGACGACGGCGTAATCCGCACACCCTCGAGGCGACTCTCGATTGCGCGGGTGGCGAATTCGAGCGCTCGCTTGTCTTCCCGCAGCTGGTGCGCGAAGTTCGCTCCGAAGAAGAGGGAGTTCAGTTCGAAGGCGAGCTGCTTCGAATCGATGGCGGGGTCGATGTGTCCTTCTTCCTGAGCCATGACGATGGCGCGGTCGAGCGCGCCGATCCAGTCGTCCATCGCTTTGACGATGGCATCGCGAACGAGGCCGGGACGGCCGTCAAACTCGAAAGAGGCGGCAGCGAAGAAACAGCCGCCCGGGAAGACGTCGCGCCTGATGTATTCGATCCAGGAGCGGCAGATGGCCATGAGCCGCGGATAACCTCGCGGCTCGCTGAGCACCGGGCGCAGGACTTCATTGACGAATCGCTCTCCCGCCGCTTCGATGGTGGCCAGCTGCAGCTCTTCCTTCGAGCCGAAGTGAGCAAAGAGACCGCTCTTGCTCATGCCGAGCTCGTCGGCGAGGCGGCCGATGGTCAGCCCTTCGAGACCCTCGAGCGACGCCAGGTCGACGGCGTGCTCGAGAATGCTCTGGCGAGTGCGTTCACCCTTCATACGTACGCAGGAAGATTCTTGAGAAGCGTCGCTTGTTTGTTGCGGAAAGGCAAGCTCCATGCGGTCGGGCGGTGCGAAGCGGGGTCGAGCTTGGTGATCGTCCGTTCGCCGCGGGCGTATGCGGTCCTTCCATCGTGGGAGGAGCAGATGAATCCGTAGGCACAGGTATTGGCGTCGAGTCGCTCGACCCAGACGTCGACGCGCATCGTGCCCGGATGGATCACGGGATCGAGGAGCTCGACGGTGATGTCGCGGACGCCGAGGGACTGCTCGGATTTGTTCTCCATGCTCGCCTGCCAGGCGACGATGGCTTCGTCGACGTGATGGGCGAAGCGGTCGCGGCTGAGCGAAGCAAAGCCGCCCAGTTCGTCGACGTGAACGGGGGAGAAGAATACGAAACGGGGGTTGAAGATGTCGTCGGTGAGACCGTCGTGCATGGGGTGCCTCCTGTAGCGTGGATAAAATCGCACGAACGTTCGTTTCGGCGCAAGGGCGGGGTGGTCATTCAGTCCAAGGTCCAGGGTCCAGGGTCCAGGGTCCAGGGTCCAGGTCCAGGGTCCAGGGTCCAGGATCACTCCCCATAAATCGACACACGAGGGACCCCGTCCGGGCCGATCCAGCCGCGGTACATCCCTTCGGTGTTGAAGGGCGTCGCGAAGTTTCCCTTCGCGTCGAGCGCGATCACGCCCCCCTCGCCCTTCACGGCCTTGAGCTTCTTGTTGATCACCTCATCGGCGGCCGCCTGCACGGTCATGCCGCGATACTTCACCAGCGCGGCGATGTCCGACGCGACCGTCCAGCGGATGAAGTATTCGCCATGGCCGGTGGCCGACACCGCGACCGATTCGTTGTCGGCGAAGGTTCCAGCGCCGATGATCGGCGCATCGCCGACCCGGCCGTACTGCTTGTTGGTCATGCCGCCGGTCGAGGTTCCCGCCGCGAGGTTGCCGGCCTTGTCGACCGCGACCGCGCCTACGGTGCCGAACTTCTTGTCGTCCTTCGTCAGCTCGCGCTGCAGCGCCTTCCAGCGATGCTCGGTCCAGAAGTACGAGGGATCGACGATCTCCAGGCCCATCTTCGTCGCGAAGAGCTCGGCGCCCTTGCCGACCATCATCACATGTTCGGACCGCTCCATGACGGCGCGCGCTGCCGTGATCGGATTGCGGATGATCGTCACGCCGGCGATGGCGCCGGCGGCACGCGTCCTTCCATCCATGATCGACGCGTCGAGCTCGTTCCGCCCGTCGTGCGTGAACACCGCGCCCTTGCCGGCGTTGAAGAGAGGGTTGTCCTCGAGGACCCGAATCGCCGCCTCGACCGCGTCGAGGCTGGAGCCGCCGCGCTGGAGCACCGCATGGCCCGCGCGCAACGACTGCTCGAGCCCGTCGCGATACTGCTTCTCACGCTCCGGAGTCATGCTCCCCCGCCTGATCGTGCCGGCACCGCCGTGGATGACCAGCATCGGCGTCTCGGCGGACCCAGCGACGGGAATCACGACGAGCAGGAGAGTGATGAGAAGGCGCGTCATTGTCTTCGTCCTCATTTTCACTAACACTACCACGCCACATGAGACGACCTCTGGTGGTGTGCACGGTGTTTCTGGCGGTGTCGGCAGTGCAGGCTCAGGGGCCTTCCGCCGACTGGCAGACGATCACCACACCTCATTTCCGCGTTCATTATCCGAAGGAGTACGCGGCTTGGAGTGAACGCGCCGCGTCGCGGCTCGAAGCGATTCACGCCGCCGTGACCCGCGAAGTCGGCTTCGATCCGCCAACCGTGATCGATGTGATCGTGAGCAATCCGATCGCGCAGGCCAACGGGTCCGCGTGGCCTCTTCTCGACACGCCTCGCATGATCTTCTTCACCGAGCCGCCCGGTCCGCGCGACACGATCGGCGCGTATACGAATTGGATCGATCTCCTGGCCGTCCACGAAGTGGCTCATGTCGTCCACATGCTCCGCCCCTCGCGCAATCCCATTCAGCGCATTCTCGAATCCATCCTGCCCGTCGGCCGCGTCACCCTCGGCGCCCCGCGATGGGTGCTCGAAGGCTACGCGACCGTGATCGAAGGGAGACTCACCGGCGCGGGCCGGCCGAGCAGCACCTTGCGCGCGCTGATTCTTCGCCAGTGGGCGGCGAATGGCCGCCTCCCCACCTACGACCAGCTCGACAGCGAGCAGCGTTTCCTCGGCGGATCCATGGCCTATCTCGCAGGGTCGGCGTTTCTCGAATGGCTGGAAGGGCGTGCCGGACCCGACAGCCTCCGCAAAGTCTGGACGCGCATGACCGCGAATGAGCGCCGCTCGTTCGACGAAGCGTTCACCGGCGTCTTCGGAGAATCGCCCGAGCGCCTCTACGGCGTGTTCTCTGCTGAGCTGACCGCCTCGGCGATCGCGGTCAATCGAGCGGCGGCAAAGGCCGACGGCGATCTGTGGCAGGAGACCTCTCGCGCGGCAGGAGATCCTGCGGTGTCGCCGGATGGGAAGAAGATCGTGCTCGTTCAGCGGCCGCGGCAGAAACCGTCGCGGCTCGTTGTCTGGTCGACAGGGCCCGCGGAAGAAGAAGAGAAGCGCCATGCCGAAAAACTCCAGAAGATCATCGAGCGCGATCCCGAAGACGTCCTTCCTGTCCGTTCGAAGCCGCTGCCTCGCGAGCCGATCGACACGTACAGCCCGCTCGATGGCGGCGATGTCTCCGGCCCGCGCTGGATGCCGGACGGCCGGTCGATTCTTTTCAGCCATCGGCAGCCTGATGCCGAGGGTTTTCTGCATCACGACCTGTTCATCTGGAATACCGAAAACGACAGCGCGCGGCGCATCACGCATCTCGCCGACGTCAGTCAGGCCGACCCGATGCCCGAGGGTCAGTCAGCGATCGCGGTTCGCACGCGGCACGGTTACTCCCAGCTCGTCACCGTCGACCTGACGACTGGCGACGTTCGCCCGTTGACCGAGCGATCGGTCGACCTCGTGTATTCGCATCCGAGGGTCGATGTGCCCGGCGGACGGCTGGCGTATGTCGTCAATCGCGCCGGCGCATGGGTGCTCGTGATGCGCCATCTGGGCACTGGCGAGGAACTGACGATCGAGCCCGAACCGGGTCAGATCTTCGCTTCACCCGAGTGGACCAGCGATGGTGAAGTGATCACCACGATCCTCGCCGGCGGATTCGCCGACCTCTATCTCGTCCGGCGCGATGGCCAGCGCGTGCCGCTCACGCGGACGCCGGGGGGTGCCATGCAGCCGGCGCCGTCGCCCGACGGCCGGGTCTTCTTCATGTCGCTCGAGCCCGACGGATTCGTCGTTCGCGTGATTGCGCAAACCGAAACGGCGGCGAGGACGTTGCTCGATGAATCACTGGTTCCTGCGATTCCGCCTGCAGCGCCGGCCGCAACGGCATTTACGGTCGCGCCGCTGCCTCCTTCACGTCCTTACGGACTCGGATTTCAGGAAATCTCATTGATTCTCGGTCAGAACCTGGCGCCGTCACAGAATGCGACCGAGGTGGGCATCCGGATCGGTGACGTGGTCGGCCGGCTCGATACGATCGCCGTCGCTTCGGCAGGTACCGAGGATGCGCAGAAAGGTGTTGCCGTCGCTTCGGCCTGGCGGGGGTGGCCGGTCGAAATCTCCGCGCATCTCTTCCGGTCCGAAGATCGGCGCGAGGATCGAAGCGGGGCAGAAGTGCGCGCGATGTGGGATCGCGCAGGGCCGCGCACGAACCTCTCGATCGAAGGTGGTGGGCTCGCCGGCGATACGAGCCTGGCATTCGCGCAGGGCGATTTCTCCTTTTTCCGCAGAGCGCAGCGCTGGCGGTTTGACGGCGATGTCTCGGCGGGGTGGCACGCGGGCGATTTTCAGCAGTCGAACGGCCGCGTCGGTATGGCCCTGACCGTGGGCGGAACGTTCGTCCGTCTTCAGTTCGATCGGGTGAGCAACGACGAAGGGCGGATCGAGCTTGGCGGCCTCCCCTCGACGATCATTCCCCGCTCGGCTTTCATTCATCGCATTCACGATCCGGCGATCCCGATCGCGTCCATGACCGGTGAGGAATACGAGGGGCGGCGCGTCGAGACCAACCTGGGCGGGCTCACGCTGTTCTATCAGCAGCATCGCCTCGACGGGCAGGACATCGAAGTTGCCGGGGCTGAAATCGCGGGGTCCGCCGATCCGCTCCCGATTCTCCGGATGCCCGGTCTCGACGTGACCCTCGGTGTTGCAAAGGTCCTCAGCGGCCTTCCTGATGACCCCACGAACTGGTGGCTTGGGGTACGGTGGCGTCCATGATTCACATTCACAACGGCGACATCACCGCCGCGATGGCCCGCAAGGCGGGGTTTGCAGGCGAGCACATCGCGTTCCGCGAAGCACTCATCGGAGGTCCGGTGCGCGAAGGCGAGGAGTGGATTGCCGCGCGCGCGCGCTTCCTGTCCGACGGTCACGGGCAGGATCTCCTGCGCACGAGCAACGCGCTCTTCGAGCAGGAACAGATGCTTGCCGCGACGGCGACCCACGATGAGGTCGTGCTGTGGTTCGAGCACGATCTCTTCTGTCTCATCCATCTGCTTTACGTCCTTCAGCGCGTGCCCGCGGCGAAGACCTATCTCGTGTGGCACGACCATCCGATCGGCGAGTTGAAGCCGGAGGAAATGTGGCGCGTGTACCAGCGCCGCGGCGCCGTGACGGCCGACATGATTGCGATCGCCAGGGAAGCGTGGAAGGCATACACGGCGGAGGAGCCCCGGGGCCTCCAGTCCCTGATCGCGAAGAACCCGCGGGAGTTTCCGTTCCTCAGCGATGGCCTGGCTCTCCATGCCTCACGGTTCCCGTCGACACGTACGGGCCTGGGCATGGTCGATCAGCGGATCCTGGAGTTCATCGCGGAGGGCTCGCTCGACTTCGAAGCGCTGTTCAACCGGTTCTCGAGAGCGCAGCCGCGCTTCGGACTCGGCGATTCGGAGATCATGCGCCATCTGCGAGGCCTGGCCTCCCGGCGTGTGCCGCTCGTGACACTGCTCGAGGCGGCGGGAACGACGAACGCCGCGCTGGGGATCACGGAACACGGACAGGGAGTGCTCGCAGGGGCGGACGACATCGCCGTCAACGGGATCGATCTGTGGCTCGGCGGCGTGCATCTGACGAAGGAAAATCTCTGGCGCTGGGATCCGGCGACGGCGACGCTGATCAAAGGAACCGCGTGAGGCCAATGCTTTGCCAGCTCGTCCGGTTCGAGACCGCCGACGAAGTCACGCTCGCCGGGGCTCTTTACGAGCCGCGGCGAAAACGTGATCGCGCGCTGATCTTTCTTCACGGCACCGGCGGCTCTTCTGTTTTCAGCTCGGCCCGCACGGAGCTCCTCGCTCGCGTTCTCGTCGACCGGGGAATCGCGTTCTTTCCGTTCAACAATCGCGGGGCGCACCTGGTCATGAAGCCGTCGCTGGGCGGCGGGTCGTCGAACGAGCGCCTGCGCGATTGCGTCTACGACATCGACGCCGCTGTCCGCGTGATCCGGCGTGCGGGATATCGCGACATCACGATCGCCGGCCATTCCACGGGCGCAAACAAGATCGCAGTCTACGATCACTACAAAAGACGCAACGCGATCCGGCGTTATGTGTTTCTAGCCGGGGGCGACGATACGGGCATGCTTTACGAACAGCTTGGCCCGGCCCGTTTCCGTTCGACGCTGCAGCGCGCCCGCGAACGGCGGACGAGCCGCGAGCTGGCACCGTTGCGCCTCTCGCCGTTTCTCATGAGCTGGCGCGCGCTGTACGACATGATCAACCCCGATGGCGACTACAACGTCTTTCCGTTCCTCGAGGCGTCGGGGACGAAGTTGTCCCGCCGTCCTCTTTTCCATTACCTCAAGGCCGTCCGGAAACCGTCTCTCTTCGTCTACGGCGAGAACGATCAGTACATCGACGACGTGTCCGAAGCGGTGGGGCTGCTCACCGACGGCGTCGGGCCAAAAACAAACTTCGAGTTCGTCGTGATGAAGGATGCCGACCACGGGTTCGGCCGGCACGAGCAGGAGCTCGGGACGCTGATCGCCGGCTGGATCACTTCCTGATCGTCTTGACGACTTCCCCGGCCACGGAGTTGGGGATGGGAATCGACAGGCTGTACTGCACGATCTTCCACGTCCCGCCGACCTTCCGGAGCACGCCCGTTCCGCGGCACTCCCCATACTTTGCGTTGTCGAGAAGCTCGTCGAACCAGGCCACATCTCCATGGATGTCGATGTGGCGGTCGCGCGGCACATACGTCCAGCCTTTTCCGGCCGCGAAGTGGGGATGCGCGTACTCCCGGAACGTTTTCCGATCCCACCGTTCCGTCGCGTCAGTCCCGAGGAACACCGCCTCCTCGGCCATGTGCCCGAAATAGCGCGGCTCGTCTGCATCGCTGGCCGCCTTGTGAAAGTCGTCGAGGACCTGACCGATGACGACTCGATCGGGACCGGCAAACATGAGAAGCGCGAGAATCAGTAGCGAGTGCATGGCCCGCGCATTATCGCGCGATCACGGACGCCAGCACCTCGAACGACTTGAGCTCGTGACCAAGAAAGTGTCGCCGGATCGTTCCGGCGAGCGAGCGGACCTCGAACAATGTCTCCCGCGACATCGGTTTGGCCGCCCAGGCCTCGACGCTGGTGCGGCCGATCGCGTCGAGCTCGTCCGCGACCTCGTTATTGATCACGAACGCATCGCGCGTCGCGCAGGTGTCACAGACGAATCCGGGGATGCGTGCGTCAAAGCGGAGAGGACGGCCGATCCCGGATCCGCATTCGGCGCAGTTTCGCGTCGACGGGAAAATGCCGCCGAGGCGCAGCATCCAGAGTTCGGCGTAAGCGACGACGGCGGCGGGCAGCGCTCCGTCGAGCAGCGCCCCGGTGGTCCGGTCGAGGAGCCGGTAGATGAGTTCCGCCGGATCGTCGGCCGGAGCGAAGGTATCGACCGTTTCGGCGATATAGGTTGCCGCCACACTGGTCACGAGGTTCTGCTGCGCCGGAAAGAGCGATCGAACGAGCTCGGCCGATTCGATGCGCACCGTCTCGTCGCCTTCCTTTGCCGCGTACCCCACCTTGATCTTGGCGAGAGGCTCGAGTGCAGCGCCGAAGCGGCTTTTGATCCCGCGGGCACCGTACGCAAAGCCTTTCACTTTCCCATGGTCCGGGGTGAGGAAGACGACCATCTTGTCCCGCTCCCGCGCCGGGTAGGTGTGAAGCACGATCGCCTCGGTCCGCTCGAGTCTCACATGCCAGAGGGTACACTGGGAGGCGAACGATGAACGATGAACGATGAATGAACGAGGAACGATGACAGCCACGTCACCATGAGCCGCGAAGACGGCGAAGGGTCTCAAACTACCGGAATCGTATTTTGAGATCCTTCGGCGTCTCCGCGCCTCAGGATGACGTGAGCGCTCATCGTTCATCGTTCATCGTTCCAACCCATGTCTTCCGTCCTCATCCATCGAGCCGAAGCGCGCAGGCAGCTCCGCGAATACGCGGCGGGCGAGATCACGAACGCGAATCTCGCGCGCGGCGCGCTGCTCCTGGCGCTCGAGGACTACCCGCACCTGGACGTGGAGGAGATGCTGGCGCGCCTGGATGATCTCGCCGGCCGAGCCGTGCGACGAGGGTCTGCCGGCGAGCCTCCGATCTTCCAGCTGGGCCATCTTCACGCGGAAATGTTCGACGTCGATGGATATCGCGGCGATTCCGATCACTACTACGACCCGCGAAACGTTTACCTGAACGAGGTCATCGAGCGGAAGCTCGGGATTCCCATCTCCCTCTCGATCATCTTTCTTCACGCCGCGTCGAAGATGGGATTGAACGCCGCGGGCGTTGGCCTGCCTGGCCATTACATCGTCAAGGTGCAGTTCGAGCTGAACGAGGTGTACGTCGATCCGTTTCACGGCGGCTCGACGTTGACGGTGCCGGAGATCTCGGAGATGCTCGCTCAGATGACGGGTGGGCGAGGGCGTCTTTCCAGTGAGCATCTCCGCGCATGGGACGGCCGCGAAACGCTGCAGAGAGTCGCCGCGAATCTTCAGAACATGTGGGCGAGGGCGGGCGACAACAGGCGCTCGGAGAGCGCGCGCGAGCGGATGGAGATCGTGCGCGGGTGAAGCTGTTCGTCACCATCGCGGAGGAATCGGCGGAGTCGGCTGTCGCGGCCATTCGCCGGCTCGCGGCCGATCACGACGGCGTGGAAGTGCGCGTGGAGCGATTTCCCTCGCACGACCCGGCGACGTTCCGCGCGGCGACGAAGAAGCCCATCATCCTCACGAGGCGCGGGGCCGCTCAGGCTGCGGCGAGCGTCGCGGCCGCACTGGCAGCCGGCATCGATCTCGTCGACGTCGAATATGGCCCGGATCTCGGATGGATCACGCAGTTTCGCGATCGCGTCGTGCTCTCGCACCACGATTTCGATGGCATGCCTGATCTGGAACCGTTGCTGCGCGACATGCGATCGCATGCCTGCGTTCACACGAAGCTCGCGGTGACGCCGCGATCGCTCGAAGACAACTTCGAGCTTCTTCGGCATCAGAGGGGCGGGACGACTCTCATCGGCATGGGCGAGCGTGGACTCTTTTCACGCATCCTTGCGCCGTTCCAGGGGTCGGAGCTGGTTTTTGTCAGTCCGTCAGAGGACCGCGCCGCCGCTCCTGGCCAGATCACGCTCGAACGCGCCCTGGCGATCTACGGCGATCGCCGGGATCCATGGAGCGCGGGCGACCTCGCCCGCGAATCCCCAGCCATTTTCGCCATCGCGGGAAATCCCGCCGGCCACAGCCTCTCCCCGTCGATTCACAATCCCCTGTTTCGGTCGAAAGGGGCTCGCGCCGCGTACACGATTGCCTCAGTCGAATCGTTCGGCGAGCTCGAGCGACCGCTCCTGGACCGGCGCATACGAGGGCTGAGCATCACTGCGCCATTCAAGGAAAATGCTTTTGCGTTCGCGCGGAAGCAGGGCGCGGAGATCGGAGAGAACGCGCAGGCGTGTCAGGCGGTGAACACGCTGGTGAACCTGAGCGACGGCCTCATTGCCGACAACACCGACGTCGACGGATTCACCCGGATCCTTTCGCGCCTGTGCGGCCGCGACCGCAAGACCGTCGCTCTCGTTGGCGCCGGGGGAACGGCGCGCGCGGCGCTGGTAGCGCTGGATCGTGCCGGCATGCGTGTCATCGTCTATAACCGGGGTGAAGAGCGGGGGCGGAGCCTCGCGGCGGCCGCGGGCGCCGCGTTTGAGCCGCTCGATTCGCTGGCGGCTTTCGGCGGAGAGATCGTCATCAACACCCTTCCCACGGGGGCGGATGTCCGGATGCCCCTGCGCCCGGGCATGACATTGATCGAAGCCGCCTACGGCGTCACCCGCGTGTATCCCGCCGGCGTAGAGGTCGTCGATGGACTGGAACTTCTCCAGGCACAGGCAATGCGGCAACATGAGCTCTTCATGAGGGTTTTCGATGAATCGTGAGGAGTTCGAGAAGATCCGCGGCGACTACGACGTCGTTCCGTTTGTGCGCGAGCTCAGTGCAGACGCCGTCACGCCGGTAGCTGCCTTCGCCGCGCTTTCGCCTGGAGATGCCGAGGCGTTCCTGTTCGAGAGTGTGGAGCGGGGAGAGAACGTCGGCCGCTACTCCTTTGTCGGATTCGAGCCGCGCCGGAACCTGCGTTTCGATCGCGGCATGCGGAATCCTGCCCAGGTTCTCAATGGCGAGCTCGTTCCGCTGCGGGTCTATCGCGGGGAGAAGCTGCCGCCGTTCTTTGGAGGCGCGGTCGGCTACTTCGGATATGGCGTCGGAGGATGGGTCGAGAAGATCCCCGATACGCGGCCGGACGATCTCCTGCTCCCCGACGCGAAACTGCTGTTCTTCGACAACGTCGTCGTCTTCGATCACGTTCGGCAGCGCCTGTATGTCATCGCCAACGTCTTCACCGCGGACGAGCGCGCGTCCGTCGAAGCGGCGGAGGCGCGGCTCGACCGTGCCGTCGAGCGGCTGAAAGGAGCGCGCGTCGACCTCCTCGATTTCAGCAGCGCCGCGCCAACCGTCGAGTTCAAGGCAACGTACGATCGTGCGGAGTTCGAGCAGATGGTCCGCGATGCGAAAGAGGAGATCATCGCGGGGGAGATCTTCCAGGTCGTCGTCTCACAGCGGTGGGAAACCGAGTTCGCCGAGTCCGAGGCGCTGACGCTTTACCGGGCGCTGCGATCGGTGAACCCGTCGCCCTACATGTTTCTGCTGCGCACGGCAGAATGCACGCTCGTCGGGGCGAGCCCGGAAATGCTCGTCCGTGTCACGAATCGGAAGGCCGAGACGCGGCCGATCGCCGGCACGAGGCCCCGCGGCGCGGATGCCGGCGAGGATGCGCGGCTCGAGCAATCCCTGCTCGATGATCCGAAAGAAAACGCCGAGCACCTCATGCTAGTCGACCTCGGGCGCAACGACCTGGGGCGCGTCTGCACGAGCGGATCGGTCGAGGTCACCTCGTTCCGGCGGGTCGAACGCTACAGCCATGTCATGCACCTCGTGAGCGACGTGGTCGGAACGCTGCGCGAGGATCATTCGCCCGTCGATCTGTTTCTCTCCGCCTTCCCGGCCGGGACGGTGAGCGGCGCCCCGAAGATCCGGGCCATGCAGCTCATCGATACGTTCGAGAAGACGCGCCGCGGCCCGTACGCCGGAGCGGTCGCGTACGTGGGCTTCTCCGGGAATCTCGATTCGTGCATCGCCATCCGGACGATCGTGCTCGCGAACGGGCTGGCCTACGTGCAGGCCGGCGCCGGCATCGTCTACGACTCCGACCCTGCCACGGAGTTCGAGGAGACCGTGAACAAGAGCGCGGCTTTGCGCTACGCGGTCGGCCTGGCGAAGGCGCTGCGCTCGAACCGGACCTTCTGAATCCCCACGGTGTGCATGAAGTCGGCTAGTTTCTTCTCCGCGTTCTGCGACGCCATGAGCAGGATGCCCTTCTTCACCGCCTCGTTGCGGATCGACTGTTCGGCGTGCTGACGGACACGGCTTTCGAGGTTGACGTCCGCCCTGCGCAGCATGCCCGTCTTACGGCTGACTACGCGCGACTCGCGATTGTCCACGCGGGTCATGAAGATGGCGGAAGGGGGGAGGCGCATGACGATCGTCCCGTCGGCCTCGCGCCAGACGTCCTTGTCCTGGATCTGCGAGAGGTCGACTCCGGCGATCACGTCACCAGCCGCAAGAAACGTCAGCTGGTCCCCGGCCATCGCGTCCGGGATCATCTTGTACGACTGGGTGATTGTGCTGACGTTCATGACGCGCATCGAGGCCGTCTCGAGCCGGGAGAGCTCCCGGACCTGGGTCACGAGAGCGCCCAGATCGATCGTCTTTTCTTCAGGTTTCGTGAATTCGGTGACCGTCACAGCCACGGCACGCCGCGCCATCCGATAGGCAACATAGCCGCCCCCGGCCACGAGGAGCAGCAGAATGACCAGAACGAGAAACAAATTGCGGCGGCGCATGTGTGACGGCAACAGGCGACTGCTGACTCAAATTCTGGTATCCTGCCGGTCCTCGGTAAGGTTCAAGGAAGCATCCAAGAGGTCCCCAACCTAGAAGCGGAGCTCACTCCCGGTGAGTTGACGGTAGGCCTCCAGATACTTTTCCCTCGTCCTCTCGATCACCTCTCGCGGCAATTCAGGTGCCGGAGGTGTCTTGTCCCACCCCGTCGTCTCCAGCCAGTCGCGCACGAACTGCTTGTCGAAGGACGGCGGGTTGCTTCCCACCGCGTACTGGTCGGCGGGCCAGAAGCGTGAGGAATCGGGAGTCAGCGCCTCGTCGATCCAGACGATACGCCCCTGGTAAAGACCGAATTCGAACTTCGTGTCGGCGATGATGATGCCGCGCGATCGCGCATAATTCGCCGCTTCCGAATAGAGCGTGAGGGTGAGGTCGCGCAGCTGGCCGGCCAGATCCGCACCGATGATCTCGGACATGCGTTCGAACGAGATGTTCACGTCGTGGCCGCTCTCTTCCTTGGTGGCGGGAGTGAAGATCGGCGCCGGAAGCTTGCTGGCGACGGTCAGACCTTTCGGCAACTCGATTCCGCAGACGGTGCCGCTGTTTTTGTACTCGCTCCAGCCGGAGCCGACCAGGTAGCCGCGGGCCACGCATTCGATCGGGACGACGCTGCAGCGCTTGACGATCACGCTCCGGCCTCGCAGTTCGGGATGCGCGCGGACCGCTGCCGGGAACCGATCGAACTCGGTCTCGATCAGGTGGTTCTCCACGTGTCCGAATCGGCGGAACCAGAAGTTCGAGATCTGCGTCAGGACCGCGCCCTTGTCGGGGACCCCCGGCGAAAGGACGACGTCGAATGCGGAGATGCGGTCCGTGGCCACGAAGAGGTGATGCTCGTCGAGGTCGTACACGTCGCGCACTTTTCCGCGTCGGGCGAGCGGAAGGGGAAGGTGCGTTTCGAGAATGGCGCTCATGCGCGCGCATTGTAAGGGGAGCGCGGGCGATCGCGCCCGCGCTTCACCCGGTTATCGCGACTGCAGAGTCCGCAGGTTGGCGCGGCGCTTCGCATTGGCTCGCACCTCGGCGGCGACTTTCCGGTCGATCTTCCGGCCGACCGCCGTCGGGTCGAACCCAGCCTTGCTGAAGATCGTCCCCGGGCTCGCCAGCAGAACCGGGGAGTGGTACGTCGGGTCACCGGAGAGCTGGTCGATCGTGGCCGCGTAGGGGAACACGACTGCGTCCTGTGAGCGATCCGCGATCGTGAACTCGATCGTCCCGCGATCGACCTCGATTGGCAGCACGTCCTGTAAGTGGGCGAACGGAGGGATGGGGAACGGAGCGTTGTCCAGTTTCTTGCGACCGTCGGAGTCGAACACGGTGACGTACATCGTCACGCTGTCGCGGCCCAGGTTGACGGCGCCGATGTTGGTGCGCCAGCCAAGGCGGGCGACGTGGCGGACGCCGTGCGCGACGGCGCTGATGCCGTCGAAGTCATAGTCCATGAGGCCGGCCCACACGCCGGGAATCGTCTGCCCGTAGGTGCCGTCCTGGCGGTTGTTGTAGGTATTCGTGGTGACCAGGAACGCGCGGGAGATCACGTCGTTCGGAACGGTCGGGTTTTCATCCTGGAACGTGGCGACGAGGAGCGATCCCGATCCGGTGACTCCGAACAGGTCAGCCAGGATGTTGTCCGAGTAACGAGAAGAATTGGCGGGGACGACGAACGCTTCTTCGAGGCTCTGGCCGCCGCGGCTGGGAATGAATACGACCGTGACGGTCAGCGGATACGACTGCGGATTGAACACGCTGAACTGAGTCATCCAGCGCGTGCCGAACGCGCCGGCGCTGTTGCCGGCGGCGGGAATCACGTAGGTGTCGTTGACCTGAGCGGCCAGCGGGAGGGCGGTGAGGAGGAGCGCGACGAGGAGCAGTGTGGACCTTTTCACGGTCATTTCCTTTCGGTGCCGAAGCTGTGGCTGCTGAAAGACTGCAGGCGGGGTGCCGCCGGACTCGGCAACACCGATCCCGCTAAGTTCTTTCGAATGAATCGGAAGGCGTGCAGTGGTTTCGCGGGAGCCGGGATGCGTCGTCTCCCGCGCAGTACAGCGCGTCCTTGCTGGAGATCACGCGCTATCATCGGCGCATGTCGCAGATCAGCTCCCGTCTGAACGGTTTGGTGCAGTCCGATATTCGCCGCATGTCGCGCGAATGTGAACGCGTCGAAGGCATCAACCTCGGCCAGGGCATCTGTGATCTGCCTACGATCCCCGAGCTCATCGAAGGTGCATCCGAGGCCATTCAGGGATCGAAGGCCACGTACTCGCGTTTCGAAGGCATCGACCTCCTGCGCCGCCGCATCGCGCGGAAGCTCGAACGTTTCAACGGATACGCGGCCGATCCCGAGAAGGAGATCGTGGTCACGGTCGGCTCGACGGGCGGATTTGCGGCGGCTGCGATGGCCACCCTCAATCCCGGCGACGAGGTGATCCTCTTCGAGCCGTTCTACGGTTACCACCTGAATACGCTGAAGGTGATGGGGATCACGACGAAGTTCGTGGCGCTGCGCGCGCCGGACTGGTCGATCGACTTCGACGAGTTGCGGCGCGCATTCTCGAACCGGACGAAGGGGATCGTCGTCTGCACCCCTTCGAATCCGTGCGGCAAGGTTTTCTCGCGTGACGAGCTGGAGAAGATCGGCGCTCTCTGCCGCGAGTTCGGCGCGTGGGCATTCACCGACGAGATCTACGAGTACATCGTGTATGACGGACTCCGCCACACTTCGATGGCATCGATCGAGTCATGTCGCGATGTGACGATCACGATCTCCGGCTTTTCGAAAACGTTCTCGATCACCGGCTGGCGCATCGGTTATGTCACGGCGGAAGCGAAGGTGGCGCAGCCGATCGGACTGGTGAACGACCTTCTCTATGTCTGCGCGCCGACGCCGCTGCAGTGGGGTGTGGCGGAGGCCCTCGAGATCGGAGATGAGTACTACCGCAACCTCGCCTCCGATTATGAAAAGAAGCGCGACATGCTCGCCTCGGCGCTCGTGGAGGGCGGATTCAAGCCGTTCGTGCCCCAAGGTGCCTACTACATGCTCGCCGAAGTGCCGGCGGAGTTCACGAGCGGTCGCGCGGCAGCCGATCACCTGATCGAGAACGCGCGCGTTGCCTCGGTTCCCGGCCCTTCGTTCTACGCGTCCGACCGCGGCGACCGACTGGTGCGGTTCTGTTTCGCCAAGGATTTCGCGGCGCTGGAAGAGGCCTGCCGGAGGCTGGCGCGTATCGCCGTTAACCGTTAACGGTAACGGTTAACGCTCAGCGCGTGATCTTCGCCGCCTTCATGTCCGCGAGGATGTCTTCGGCGTGCCTGGCGGTGTCCACCTTCTTGTAGATCTTCCTGATCCGTCCGTCAGAGCCGATCCAGAACGTGCGCCGGGCGACGCCCCACGTGCGGCGGCCGTAGAGGTTCTTCTCTTTCCAGACGCCGTACATCTTCGCCACGTCTGCGGTCGCGTCCGAGAGCAGAGGGAAGTTGAGGTGATGCTTGTCCTGAAACTTCTCGTGGCTCTCCAGCGAATCGGCAGAGACGCCGAGGACGACGGCGCCGTTTTTCGTCAGGTCGCTTTCGTGGTCGCGAAACGAGCAGGCCTCGGCGGTGCAGCCGGGAGTGTCATCCTTCGGATAGAAGTAGAGGATGACGTCCTTGCCGCGGAAGTCTTTCAGGCTGACGTTCTTGCCGCGCGTGGACGGCAGTCGGAAGTTCGGGGCGACGTCGCCCTCTTTGGGCTCGTAGAAGTCCTGCATGGAATCTCCTGTCGCGAATCAGTTCGGTGCGCCGGTGCCGAAGAGCACCTTCTCCGCGACGAGCACGGCGTTGAGCGCCGAGCTGCGGCGGAGATTATCGCAGACCGCCCAGACCCAGAATCCCCCTTCGATCGACGGTTCGGGGCGGACTTCCGCGATCAGCACTTCGTCTCGTCCTGCCGCGTCAATCGTTCCGAAGGTCTGGTCCCCCTCCGCGAAGGCGAGCGCGGGATTCCGCCGGAGGGCATCGACGATGTGCTGCTGCTCGACCGGCCGCTTCGTCCTGATGAAGAGCGAGAAGGTGTGGTTGTGAAAGACCGTCCCCTGCGTCACGAGGAGCGCCAGCTCGACGCGGGGGCTGACGAGCGAGCGGATCTGGCCGGCGATGAAGTCCTCGTTTCGGATCGGTGCCGGATAAAGGTTGAACGCGAGCTGGCGCTCGAACACGGTCTGCGGGACGCTCTGGACGTTGAGGACGCTGATCGTCTGCTTCGCCAGCTCCTCGATGCCCTCCTTCTCGTATTCCGACGCCGGCTGCACGACCGAGGCGGTGCAGCTGACGATGGGAGAGAGCTCGGCAATCTGATGAAGGATCAGCGCGATGGGAATGGCGATCGGGTGAGGGGAGACGATCACGCGATCGGAGGAGTCGATGTCGGCGAGATTCAACCCCGCAATTGCCAGACGCCCCTCGTCGGCGCTCGACGGCTGTGAGAGGTCGATCGCGAGGAACGCGTCGTCCGCGTGACGCTCGATCCACTCCCGGTTGCCGGCGGGCGGGCCACAGAAGAAGACGACGTCGAGATCTTCCAGCTCGTCGTCGGACACGGCGATCACCACCGCCGGCTCATCGACGGCGTCAGTGATTGCGCCGATTGCACTGCCTGTGGAATCGAGGAGCGTGAGCTTTGACACAGGAAACTTCCGGTCCCGGAGGATCGTCATGACCTCGTTGCCGACCAGCGTCAGCGGGTTGACGATACCGATCCGGTATCCGGCGGAATGCTTTGATTTCATCGTTACGGACTCTCCAGCGGCTCGAGGGTCTCGGGGGCAGGCCTCGCCGGAAAGGCGATCGACCAGAGTTTCAGTAGCGGCCCGGACACGAGATATCCGATCGCCAGAACGAAAAGGAGCTCACGCGGCCATTTGCTGAAAACACCGATGAAGAGGGCGAGCACGACGAACGTCATGAGCGACCGCTCCTTCTGGAGATTCAGACCTTTCTGACTGCGGTAGCGGACGGGTGAGACCATCGCAAATGCCACGAATGTCGTGACGAGCAGCATCACCATCGCGAACGGCTCGTCGCGGATCGGTGCCGGCGCATAATTCACGATTGCCGCGATCGTCAGCGCGCCCGCCGGACTGGGCAGCCCGACGAAATAGCGGTAGTCGGTCTTTCCGGTCATCACGTTGAATCGCGCCAGGCGCAGCGATACGGCGACGAGAAAGAGAAACGCAATGCCGCCGCCGAGTCGATCGAGCGTGTGCAGTCCCCAGGCGTAAACGAGGACAGCCGGTGCCGCTCCGAATGTCACGACGTCGGCGAGCGAGTCGTATTCCTTGCCGAACTCACTCGTGGCGCCGAGGGAGCGCGCGATGAGGCCGTCGAACGTGTCGAAGATGGCGGCGATGAAAAGCGCGACGCACGCAATCTGAAAGTACTTCATCGCCTCGTCCGGCCGCCCGTCGGTGATGGCCTGCATGGCGCGCATGCTGTTGACCATGCAGCGGAACCCGAAAAAGAGGTTCATCACCGTCAGGAACGTCGGAATCACGAAGACGCCGCGCCGGAGGTTCCGTTGTACGTCAGCTTTTTTCAAGCAGGCTCCTCGAGAAACGTCATTCGGTGAGGGGATTTACCACGTAAGACGGCGAGAGCACAGAGAAACTCTCTGTGCCACTCACGTCCTGTTTCTTCTGCCTGCGCGACGCCGCTGAGACGGGAACGGTGAATGGTCAATGTTGAATGGTGAGTGTTGAATGTTGAATGGGTTCCGCTTCAACATTCAACATTGAACATTCAACATTAAACATTCCCGCCGAGCGGTCCCTCATCCGTCGCTCTGCAACTGCGATCTACGGTGTGAGCCTTTTGCGGCGATGCCCTCAGAAGAAAAACGGCCCCCGGTTGCCCGGGGCCGTTGTGATTGATCACGCGCTGGCGTGACTGGATTCGTAGGATCTGATTCGTTCCGCCATCTGGTCCTTCAATCGGAGTTTCCGCTTCTTCAACGTTTTTTCCTCGATCTCTTCGTCAGTGCTGACCTCATTCTTGTTCGTCAGTTCCAGCAAGCGGGCCTCACAGCGATGGTGCTCTTCGATCCACTGCTGGAATTCGGGG
Organism: uncultured Acidobacteriota bacterium; assembly: GCA_937870635.1. Taxonomy (GTDB): domain Bacteria; phylum Acidobacteriota; class Thermoanaerobaculia; order Gp7-AA8; family Gp7-AA8; genus DATLEX01. The sequence continues at coordinate 23,447 of CALMZP010000107.1, forward strand.
TCTTCCTGACTGAGAGCCTGTTGAATGTCAGCGGTACGATTCGACATCGATTTCCCTCCTTCGAAGTACCTTTGTCAGTCGATTTTAGCAGCCCCCGGCGCCGGGGGGCCACCAAATCTTCTTCACGTTAAGTGCTGCCCCTGCAAAGGGTTGAGTCTGCCTGACACGAAGGCGTGTGGCGTCGGTCACGGCGGGGCGGACACGTCCACTACAATGCCGGGCGAATGTCGCGGGAGCGGGTCCTCACCATTGCGCTGGCTGTCGTCGCCGTGTCGGTTTTCGTGACCCCCTTTCAGCGCGAGCTCTACGTCGGGGACGAGACCAAATACTCGCAGGTCGTCCGCGAAATGAGAGATGGTGCATTCTTTCTGCCTACTCTCCACGGCGAGCCGTTCACCCACAAGCCGCCTCTTCATTTCTGGGCGATGGACCTCCTGACGTATCCCCTCGGCGTCTATTCGCTGTGGCCATATGTTCTGCCGTCTCTGGTGTCGTTTCTCTTCCTTCTGTGGTTCATGTGGCGGATCGACGGGCCGCTGGCGGCATTCATCACTGGGACGGCGCTCATGGTGTGGGGTTCCGCGCAGACGGCGCGGATGGATGTCGCGTTCACGGCCTTTCTGACACTCGCCGCGTGGCAGCTGAAGAAGTTTCTGGACGGCGCTCCATCGGTCTCGCTCGTTTATGCGGCCGCCGCTGCGGGTATCGCCACGTTGATCAAGGGACCGATGGCGCCGGTGATCATGCTCGCGCTGTTGCTGTTCGAGCGTCTGCGGCGCAAGCGCCTGCCGGCGGGACCGTACTGGATCGCGTTCGCTCTGATGGCGCTCATTCCACTTCTGTGGTTCGTTCCCGCCATGATGCTCGGGGGCGATACGTACACGCGGGACGTGCTCGTGAAGCAGACCGCCGGGCGCGCGGTCGGGGCGTGGGTCCACAAGGCGGCGCCCTGGTTCTACCTCACGCATGCGCCCGGCGATCTGTTTCCGTGGTTCTTTCTTCTGGTCGTCGCGTTGATTGCGGTCTACGAGCGCCGCGACGAAGACACGAAGTACTACGTGAGCTGGATTCTGGCCGTGCTGGTGCCGTACTCCGTGCTCAGCAGCAAGCTCGATGTCTACATGATGACGCTGATCCCGGCGGCGGCAATCGTGATCGCCAGGCTGGTCGGAGCGGAGCGCGATGTCTGGACGAAATGGGGCTGGCGCGTGAACCTCTTCGTCCTTGGTTTTCTCCTCGGACTCGGAGCGGCAGCGTTCTTCGTGCTTCCGCGAATCGTGAAAGGCGACGATGCGGCGATCGCTTCTCGGCTCGACGTGCGGATGCTGTTCGCGGTGCTCGCCATCGCGTCACTGGCAGGACTGATCGCTTCGATCGCTTCGCGGCGGCTGGTCACCTCGACGATTGCGCTCGGTCTGGTGCCGGTCGCAGCGTTCGTCTACATCGCCATCGTTCTGATGCCGCTGGCGAACGAGATGGCATCGACGCGCCCACTCGTCGACGCAATCCTCCGGCAGGGGGTTCCCCCGGAACAGGTGGCCCTGCACGTTGCTCCGCATCTGTGGGTGAAGGACATGCCGCGGGAGATCGAGAAGGTTCGCCGCGTCGAAGAGATTCCGCCGGACGCGAGCGTCGTGATCAGCCGCCGCCGCGACACGAAGGAGATCGAGCATTCCCTCGCGGGATTCAAGAAGGTGGACGAGTTCCGCCTCATCGGAAAGTGGTTCGATGTCTATCGACGGTAGACGCCGATACGCGGCGGCGGCGTTCATCACCCTGCTGCTGGTTTCGATCTTCTGGCCGTCTCCGATCGTGTCTTCGAACCGTCTCTGGATCGAAGGCGACCTCGCGATCGACGAGATCTCGTTCCTCGGCCGCGAAGCGCCATCGTGGGACGTCGTTTTCTGGTGCCTCGCAGGGATCCTGACGCTGGCAATCCTGCAGAGCGGCGATCTCGATGGCTGGCGCGCGCGGTTGCGGGGGGCGGCCACATGGAAACATCGACGCCTCGCCGGACGGCGCAGTCGGCTGGTTGCCGGAACGCTGGCCGGCGCGCTGCTGGTAGCGGCGACGTGGATGCTGCTCGACGCGCCGGTGCTCGCCTTCGCCGAGCTGATTCAGTCCGACACGGTCGAAACGCTGATCCGACTGACCAACCGCCTAGGTGGCGGCATGAACCCGCCGATGATCGTCATCTTCTTCGTCGTGGCGGGACTTGCGTACCGTTCGCGGCCCTGGGTCTTCTATGGCCTGGCGATGACGGTTGCATCGCTCAGCGCCGGCGCGGTCGCCCATATCCTCAAGCACTTCGTGGGACGGACACGTCCCGAGCTGTGGCTCGGTCCTTTCCACTACGCGCGCGGCTCCGCGAACTCGTTTCCGAGCGGGCATACCGTCGGCGCGTTCGCTCTGGCGGGAGTCCTGTTTTTCGCCTCGAGGAATCTCGCCCTTCGCATCATCGCGATCGTGCTTGCTGCCGGTGTGGGCATCTCCCGCATCCTCGCCTTCCGCCACTGGACTTCGGACGTCGTCGCCTCGGCATGTCTGGGTCTGCTCTTCGCGTGGGTGGCGGTGACGGTGATGGCGCGGGAGGAGAGTAGTGGCTCCCCTTTCTACGATTCCAGTTCGGCGAACGACACGGAGACCAGTCGCGAGCATCCCGCTTCTTCCATCGTCACGCCGTACAGCACATCCGCGGCTTCCATCGTGCGGCGCGAGTGGGTGATCACGATGAACTGGGTGTCGCGCGCCATGTCGCGCACCAGACGGACGAACCGTTCGTTGTTCACTTCGTCGAGCGGCGCGTCGACTTCATCGAGGATGCAGAACGGCGACGGCTTGTAGCGGAAGATCGCGAACAGAAGTGCCAGGGCAGTGAGTGCGCGCTCGCCGCCGGAGAGCAGGGCGATGGACTGGTTCTTCTTGCCTGGAGGCTGCGCCACGAGCTCGATGCCGCTCTCCAGCACGTCCTCCTCATCGAGAAGCTGCATGCGGGCGGTGCCGCCGCCGAACAGCGAAGAGAAGAGCTGCCCGAACGACTCGTTGACCGCGTTGAATGCGTCGCGGAACAGTTCCCGTGAGGTGAGGTTGATCTTCCGGATCGTCGTCCGCAACGACTCGATGGCCTGGACGAGGTCGTCGCGCTGCGTGCGCAGGAAGGACTCCCGTCCTTCCAGCTCATTGTGCTCTTCGATTGCCAGCACATTGACCGGGCCGATCTTCTCGATCTGATCGGTGAGCTTGTTCACTTCGCCTTCCAGCTCGAAACGCGCTTCGTCGGACGGTGGCGGCTCGACCTCTGCCAGCGCGTCCACGCCCGCGTGGAGGTCGAGCGAGATCTGCTCGCGCAGGAGATCGAACGCGGAGCTTGCGCGGTCCGCGCGGCGTTCGGCCTCGAACAAAGCGTCCTTCGCGGTGTTCCATTGCTCGCGCGAGGCCACGGCACGCGTTTCGAGCAGCTGCACCTTTTCCTGAAGGTCGGCGACTTCGGCCTCGAGGGCGATGCGCACCTCGGACAGCTCGTGCGCTTTCTGAATCGAAACGTCGAGCTGCGACCGCGAGTTTTCCACGGCGACCTCGGTGTCCTGCTGTTTCTTCACCAGGGTCTCGACATCTTCGTGCAGCTGTTTTGCGCGTCCGGCCAGTGAGATGACGATGCGCGAGAGGTTCTCGTGCTCGCGCTGAATCGCGTTCACGATGCCCGTCGCCGTCTCGACGTCGACGCGTGCCTTCGAGGCGTTCTCGGTCACCTCTTCGAACGCGACGCGGATCGTCGTGAGCGCCTCTTCGTGCGCGCGGATCTGCTGCTGCGTATCGTTCTCGAGCTTCTCGAGCGCCCGCAGCTCCTCGATGGCCGCATTGCGGCGAGTGAGCAGCCCCGCCTTTTCCTCCACGTAGAGCGTCTGCTCTTCGGAAGCGACCGCGAAATCGCGTTCGAAACGCTGGAGCTCGGCGACGGCGCGGTCGCGCTGCGAACGGCGCTCGCGCAGATCGTTGTCGGCAAGGCGCGCGCGTTCCTCGGCGAGGATCCGTTCGTCGTCGGCACGGCGCAGCTCCTCTTCGAGGCTCTGCAGTTCCGAGGCGATGCCGCTCGCCCGCGTTTCTTCGGTGCCGAGGAGGGACTCGAGATCGCTGAGCTGGCGCTTGAGAGAGAACACGCCGGGCGTCGCTCCCTCCACCTTTCCGCCGACGATGAGCGGACCGCGGACGACGTCGCCTTCGAGCGTGACGAAGGTTGCGCTCGGACGCTCTTTGGCCCGGTCCAGAGCCTGGCGGAGATCGGCGACGATGTAAGCCTCGGGGATCGCGTTGCGGACGGCATCTGCAATCGGCCCGTCGCCAACGACCGAATATGCCGCGTCGCCACGCCGGGTTCCGTCCCCGGCAGGTTCGAAGTCGAGAGTGATGAATGCACCGCGCCCCGCTCCGCGCTCGCGAAGGCGGTTCACGGCCTCGATGGCAACGTCGCCGTTCTCCAGGACGACGGCCTTCGAGACTTCGCGGAGAAGCGTGTCGAGCGCCGCCTCATAGCCTTCGGCGGCACGAACCGACTCGGCCGCCGCTGCAGCATTCGGAATCAGCTCGAGGATCGCGCGGCGCACATCTTCATCCTGCGATTCGAGCGAGGTGAGGAGCGTGCGGATCGAATCGATCCTGTACGTCGTCTGCGACACGCGATCGCGCGCGCTGGACAGGGAGTCGCGCATCTCGTCGCGGCGGCTCGTGAGCTCGTCGCGCCGGGAGGCGGCGTTGCGAGCGGTCTGCTCGGCGTCAGCGAGCAGCGATTCCGCCTCGGTGACCCGCGCATCCCAGTCGCTCGTGAGCGCCAGCGCTCCGTCACGGCTCTCGGCCGCTTTGCGCGCGCTCTCGGTGAGTTTGGTCAGATAGAACTCGCACTTTTCGACGGCGATCTCGATCTGATGGACCTGGTTCCGCGATTCGGAGATGCGCGCGATCGTGCGCATGAGCGCTTCGCGCGCATCGCTGACCGCCTTCTCATGCTGCCGGACTTCGTCGGAGCGTTCCTGCCGGTCGCGCTCCCGCTGATCGGCAACCTCACGCAGCCGGTTGCGTTCCGCGCGCGCCGACTCGAGCGATCGCGATTTCTCTTCGAAGACAGTCTGCTGCTCGGCAGCCTCGGCCTCGAGCGACGCGATCTGCGTCCGGCCCGTCTCGATTCGCTGAACGAGATCGGAGAGATTCACCTCGGACTGCTCGAGGAACGAGCGCAGGCGCTCTACTTCCGCGTTCAGGCCGGCCATTTCTTCGCGAACCGCGGATGCGCGCGAGGCTTTGGCCGCGTGGCTGGTGCGGGTTTCGGCCAGCTCTGCTTCGTCGGTGCCGAGTTGCGCCGCGAGCTCGCTCTCGCGCGCCTGCGCATCGGCCACCGCCGCATGCGCTGCGCTCTGCTCGGCCTCGGCCGCGATGATCTTGCCTTTGTACAGCGCGCGCTTCGCCGTGGAGAGCTGATCGATCAGCTCTTTGTGGCGGCGGGCCTTGCCGGCCTGGCGCTTGAGTGAATTCAGGTTGCGGGTCACCTCGGAGAGCGTGTCGTCGATCCGCAGCAGGTTCTGCTGGGTTTCCTCGAGCTTCAGCTCCGCGGCGCGGCGCTTGGTCTTGTACTTGGTGATACCGGCCGCTTCCTCGATGAGGCGGCGGCGATCCTGAGGCTTGTTCGAGAGGATCAGGTCGATCTTCCCCTGCTCCATCACCGAGTAGTTGCGGATGCCGAGGCCGGTGTCCATGAGGATGTCGGAGATGTCCTTCATCCGGACACGCTTGCCGTTGAGGCGGAACTCCGATTCACCGGTGCGGAAAACCCGCCGGTTGATGGTGATGCGGCCGTCGTCGGCCATCGGATGATTGCTGTCGCCGTTGCTGACGGCGAGCGTCAGCGTGACCTCTCCCATCGACAGCGGGCGCCGCCGTGCGGAGCCCTGGAAGATGACGTCTTCCATCGTCTCGCCACGGATGTGGGCGGCGCGGTTTTCGCCGAGGACCCAGATGATGGCGTCGCAGATGTTCGACTTGCCGCAGCCGTTCGGGCCTACGACGGCCGTCATGGGGGCGGGGAAGGCGAGGTGGGCAGGGTCGTAGAACGATTTGAAGCCGGAAATTTCTAGCTTTTCAAGACGGAACATTTTTTGTGTGAGGGTTCAGGAAGTGAACCGGGCGAGAGACTAGCATGCCGGTCGATGAAAAATCGCGTTGACACATGCGCCCAGCACATGTCCTAGTGCGGTTGAGAACATGAACTCCGAAATCGATGATTTCCTCGCCCATGAGATTGATGTCGGGAGTTTCCCCGGCGCGGTCTACGCGGCGGGCTCATCCCGCGGAATCGACCGCCAGAATGCGCTCGGCCACGCGGTGTCGGTGCCTTTCCGGGTGCCCGCAACTCTGGACACCATTTATGACTGCGCCTCGCTGACCAAGCCGCTGATTACCGCCACGCTCGTTCTGCAGGCCGTCGCCCAAGGGAAAGTGCGTCTCGACGATGAGTTCGAGGGCTATTCGTATCGGAGCCTCCTGACGCACACCTCCGGCCTGGCTGCCTGGCTGCCGCTCTACGCCCTCGGCGATTATCGCCGGGCGATTCTCGAGAAAGGGCCCGAGTACGAGGCGGGGACGAAGGTCGTTTACTCGGATCTCAACTTCATCCTTCTGCATGACGCGCTGACCGCGATCTATGGCGACTACGCGGCGAGAGCGCGCGAAAAGATTCTCCGGCCGCTCGAGCTCGAGGACGCGATGTTTCATCCTCCGGCAGCTCTCCGCCCCCGCATTGCAGCAACCGAGTGGGGACAGCGGTGGGAGGTCGGCATGTGCGCCACCCGCGGCATTGCATTCAACGGATTCCGGTCGGGCCTGATCTGGGGCGAGACGCACGACGGAAACTCGCACCATTTCGGAGGGACTGCCGGGAATGCCGGGCTCTTCGCGACGGCGCGCGCCGTCTTCCGCATCGCGCACGGGTGGCTGACTGGGAAGCTGCTGCCGAGAGAGATCGTCGACGAGGCCACGCGCAACTACACGTCGGGGATGAACGAGAACCGCGGGCTCGGATGGCTCCTCAGTGCGCCCGATCACGTGGCGACAAAGATGCTCTCCCCCCGGGCGTATGGCCATACAGGATTCACGGGGACGTCCGTCTGGATCGACCCGGACAGCGACCGAATCATGGTCCTGCTCACCAACCGGGTGCACCCCTGCGCCGCGCCCGTCGCGATGCAGTCGATCCGCGGCCAGTTCCATTCGCTCGCCGGCCCGGCGTAGTCTCTCGAGTGCGGCAGCTTGGAGGGCGTCTCAAAAAGCGTGTCATCCCGAGCTTGAGCGAGGGACCTGGGGGATGGGCGGCA
>CALMZP010000108.1 GCA_937870635.1 uncultured Acidobacteriota bacterium
TTAACGGTTAACGGTTAACGGTTAACGGTTAACGGTTAACGGTTAACGGTTAACGGTTAACGGTTAACGGTTAACGGGCGATTTGCCAAACTGGGCAGTAACTTTGCTTTTGTCAGCCTCATGAAGATCAAGATCTACGCGGTAGCGCTCGGCATCCTGGTTGCGGCCTGTTCACGCGAGGAGGTCCGGGACAGGACCTCGGCGGTGAAGGAGAAGGTATCGAGTGTCGTTGAACGAGTGACCGTCCCGGACGGCCCGCCGGACGATCCCGCGGCGCGGGAGAAGGAGCGGTTCGACGACCGCTGGCGCCGTCTGAACTCGTTTCGCGAACAGCAGGCTGCCGCCGCCGCGCGAAAAGCCCAGGAGGCGACAAACGTCAAATTCGTCACCGGCGTCAAAGAGACGCTCGAAGGTTTGAATCCTGAGGCAATCAACAACGCGCCGGTCGCCGTCCCGATCACCGGCGACGTGACAGGTCCATCCGTCCTCAAGACCCAGGTCTATCTCGATCGGGTGAGCCACTCCGTCGGAGCCATCGACGGCCGCTGGGGAAAGAACTCGGCGATCTCGCTCTGGTGGTTCCAGCGTTCGCGGGGGATCAACCCGACGGGCGATGTCGACGAGGCCACGTTCCGAGCCCTGGCCGGTGAGGCCGGCAGCGTCCCCGCCGTCGTTACTCACAACGTCACTTCGGATGACATCGCAGGTCCCTTCACATCGGTCCCCGACGACATGTACGAGAAGGCCAAGCTCGATTGCCTCTGCTACGAGTCGATCAAGGAGAAGCTCGCGGAGAAGTTTCACGCGACGATCGGCCTCCTCGAACTGCTCAATCCGGGCGTCGACCTGAACGCGGTGACCGCGGGCTCGATCATCAACGTACCGAACGTGCGCCCCGCCGTCCGGTCCGATCGTCCCGACATCGCACGCATCGTGGTCTCGCTCAGCGGCAACACGTTCAACGCCTTTGACAGCGCGGGCAACATGATCTTCCACGCACCGACGACCGTCGGATCGAAATACGATCCCTCGCCGCGCGAGACCGTGAAGATCACGGCGATCGCGCACGATCCGCACTTCCACTATCAGCCGACCCTCTTCGCCGAGGTTCCGGACGACGAGCCGGAGGCGAACCTGCAGCCGGGGCCGAACTCACCGGTGGGCGTCGTCTGGATGGCCCTCAGCAAGCCGCATTACGGCATCCATGGCACGTCGGACCCCGATTCGATCGGTTACGCGTCCTCGCACGGCTGCATCCGTCTGACGAACTGGGACGCGAGAGAAGTCGCGCACCGCGTCTCGCCCGGGGTTCAGGTCGAGTTCGTCGATACGAGGAAAGAAGTTCCGGCGGAGTAGAACCTTGGTGCTTGGTGCTTGGTGCTTGGTGCTTGGTGCGCGGCCGCACTCAGCACTCAGCACTGAGCACTAAGCACCCCAACCTACAACACCGCTTCGCTCAGGGCGTCCGTCGAAATGCCGGGCGTCTTCAGATTGCCGAGCAGCGTGAGCGAGAGTGACCCGGGGTCGACGATCGTGCGCGCCACATCCTGGATCCCTTCGAGCGTCACCGCGTCGATGTGCTGGATGATCTCGTCGGCGCTGAACTGCCGGCCGAAGTAATACTCCTGCCGGGCCATGCCCGACATCCGGCTCACCGTCGATTCGAGGGACAGCAGGATCGACCCCTTCAGATGCAGCTTCGCGGCGGAGAGCTCTTCCTTCGTCGCTCCCTCAGCCTTGATCTTGCGCATCTCCTCGAGAGTCAGATCGAGCACGCGCCGCAGATTCCGCGGGGCGCACGCTGCGTAGACCGCTTCGTAGCCGCCGTGGAGATAACCGTTGTGGTACGAGAGGACGCTGTAGACGAGGCCTTCCTTCTCGCGGATCCGCTGGAAGAGCCGCGACGACATGCCGCCGCCGAGAATCGTGTTGAAGAGCGCCGCTGCATATCTCTCTTCGCCCTGCTGCGGAAACCCCCGCGAGCCGAGGCAGAGGTGAACCTGCTCGAGCTCGCGCTTCTCGCGGAGGATGACGTGCTGGCGCGGATGGGGAGCACTCCATTCGCGGCGTGCTGCCGGCTCGGACTCCGCCGGAAAACTGCGCTCGAGAAATGGGATCACCTGCTCCGGACGCACGTTGCCCGAGGCGCAGAAGATCATGTTCGACGGATTGAAAGTCTCCGCGTAATGCTCGAGGATCTGCTTCCGTCCCAGCCGCGCGATCGTCTCTTCGGTGCCCAGGATCGGGCGGCCCAGCGGATGATCCGGCCAGAACGAGGTCACGAAAATCTCGTGAACGAGGTCGTCCGGCGTGTCCTCGACCATCCGGATCTCTTCGAGAATGACACCGCGCTCGCTCTCGACGTCCTCGCTCGAGATGCGAGGCGCAGCGACGATGTCCGTCAGGAGGTCGAGGGCCGTGGCCACCTGCTCGTCGAGCACGTGCGCGTAGAAGGAGGTGTACTCCTTGCCGGTGAATGCGTCGACGTCGCCGCCGAGGATGTCGATTACCTGTGCGATGTCGCTCGTGGAGCGGGTCGCCGTGCCTTTGAATACGAGGTGCTCGAGGAAGTGCGATGCCCCGCCGTGCTCTTCCGTTTCGACAGCCGAGCCGCTGCGGAGGTAATACCCGAGCGACACCGAGCGGACGTAGGGCAGCGTTTCGATGAGGACCGTGAGGCCCGAGGGGAGAACATGGCGATAAACAGTGGTCGGATTACGGGTCATTCGCGAGGATTCTACGGCCTCACGACTGCTTATTTCGTTCCGAGTGCGGCGCGGCGGCCGGTGATCTCCTGTTCGAGGTCCAGGACCGTGTAGCTCCACTGCTCGTAAGTGTCTGCACCATTGAGGGTCAGGTAGCTCTTGCCGGTCTTGTTGGGACGCACTCCGATGATGGGTCCGACCATCCCGCCGGGCTGCCCTGGCGACGGGTTGACCGCTCCCTGCTGGCCGGGAGGGGTGGGGGGCGGGGCGGGAGGTGGGGTGGGGCGGACGCTCTGGACGGGAGGCGCGACCCCGGGCGGGAGCACCGAAGTTCCCTGCTGGGCGCCGGCGGGAATGGGGATCCAGTCGACCTTGCCCGTCAGAGGATCGATCCACTCGCCCTTGCCCCTCATCATGCGCGGAGCCTTGGCGTCCTTGAGCTGCTGGAGGCTGACCGGTGCGCTTCCATGCTTGAGCTGGAAGTTCCGGATCGATCGGGCGTACTGCTTCATGATGAAGATCGTCTGCATGTCGCGCTCGCGCGCCATGACTTTCGACCATTGAGGCGGGACGGTCATCGTCACGAAGATAACGATGACCGTGAGGATGGCCAGGAGGCCGGCGAGGGTGAACCCCTGCTCTTTAGAGCTCGTTGTACGGCGTGCCATTGAGCGTGTTCCCAGGTGCCTTGCTCTTCACATCGATGACGCCCGGTGCGGCGGGACTGCCGAATTCGTCCGTCTCCTGGGGTGCATCGGGGTCGGGTGTCTCGACGATCGTTTCCCAATCCGTCTGATCGGTGATCGGATCGGGCGGGATCTTGCGGAGGTAGTCGGGCACGAGCTCATCGAGCGATGCCGGAAAACGCTGCTTGTCGGCGTAGAAGTTGTCGATGGCCTTGCGCATCTGGTGAAGGTTGTCCATGAGCGCCGTCTCGCGTGCCTTGCGCTGCATGTTCTTCACCTGCACCATGGCGATCCCGGCCAGGATTCCGACGATCGTCACGACGACCATCAGCTCGATGAGGGTGAAACCGCGCTGATGTTTCGAACGATGAACGATGAATGATGAACGATGAGGTGCCGTGGTTACCATTCGTTGTACCTGGTCTTCCCGTCGAGCGAGAGCGCGGTCGACGTCGAGTGAACCTCGAATACGTTGTTGCCGTCCGTGGACATGGTGTCGGGATCGTCGCTGGTAGAGAGCGTGATCCATTCGTTCTTGTTCGTGATCGGATCGATCAGATCGCGCTCCCGAATGAGACGGATCGTGCGGCCGTCGCTCATCTTCACCCCTTCGAGCAGCGCCTCCAGATCCTTCGGATACCCCTCGGATCCCAGCGCCATCATCTGCGCCGGACGGACGGGCACGTTCGGCGGAATCGTCATCAGCTCGTGATACCGGTCGATGGCCTCGGTGATCTTACGCAGCCGGGCCTTCAGCTCGATCTCCTTCTGACGGCGGATGCTGAAGCGCGCAACGGGCAATGCGACGGCGGCAAGGACGCCGATGATCGCGACCACCGTGATCAGCTCCGCGAGCGTGAAGCCTCGCGCTCCCTGGTTCCGCCGGGCGAGCACTATTGAACACGTGCACGGCCGCCTGTGACCGCGGCCATGACGACGTCTCCGTCTGCATTCTTGAGTTGCGGGATCTCGACGATGAGGGATGTGTCGCCCGGTCCTCCACCGAGGACGCGGAGGACGAGGATCTCGCCGCCGCTGCGGAAGGTGAGGGGTTTGCCATCCGACGAGACGATGCGGACCAGACCGTTGCCGCGGTCGGAGGTCACTATGGGCGGCGTGCGCGGATCGATCTCCAGCGCGGGGCCGAACGAGACGTCCATGATGTCCATCGCCCTCGCGTCATAGCGGAGAACCACCGACTCCGTCGTCAGTCCCTGAAGATCCATGCCGATGACGGCCCACATCTTCTGTTCGCCCGGTCCGATGGCGAGCGATGCCGGCTGTGGCGAGATCCGCGGCGCAAACCGCAGATCGGCTTCGGTGAGAGGCGCGGCCGCAACGGAGGCGACCGCCACACGCTTTTCAGATCCGAGATCCGACTGCGGCTGGGGCGGCGGAGGCTGAACCTGCGGGTTGGGGCGGAAAGGATCGGAGGGTGCGCCTCCCTGCGGCGGCGTGAAGCCGGGCTGCTGCGGTGCCGGGGGCGGTGTCGCCTGCGGCGGTGCGGTCGGAACGATCTGACCGCCCTGGATCTGGAACGGTGCCGACGGCGGCGCGGGACGGGTCTGGGTGAACGGATCCACGCCTGACTGTGACTCGATGCGCGGGGTGACGCCGCGGAAGGTCAGGTTGTTCGTGGTGCCGACCCACATCGGTGCAACGTCGTCGTCAGTGATGTCGGGGATGCGGATGATGTGCGGCGTCATCGTCAGCACGAGATCGGTGCGGCGCGTATCTTCGCGGGTCTTCGAGAAAAGCCGTCCGATGAAGGGGATCTCTCCGATGAACGGAGTCTTGGTCGTGCTGCTGATGGCCGTCTCCTGAATGAGGCCGGCGAGGAAGTTCGTCTCACCGTCCTTCAGGCGGATCGTCGATTCGATCGTGCGCGTCGTGAACGTCGGCTGGGGAAGGAATCCTTCGACCGTCACCGGATCGCCCTGGTTCGAGACTTCGACCGTGAGCTTGAGGGTCACTTCGCGGTTGTGGTGAACGCGCGGCTCCATCGACACCTTGATGCCGACATCCTGGTACTGGAACGACACGGAGGGCTGGTAAGGATTGTTGCCGCCGGTGTTGATCGTGGTGAATGTCGAAACGGGAACCGGGATTCTCTGACCGATGTGCAGCGTGGCCTTCTCGCCTTCGGAGATCCGCAGCTCGGGATTGGCGAGGAGTTCGCTGTCGCCGAGGGTCTTGACGAGTGAATAGGTGGCGGTGGGAATGGTGAGGCTGATGTTGTTTCTCAGCGCGCCGGTGCTGCCGAGGATCTGGGCGATCTCTCCGAGCGTGCCCCCGGTGAAAGGAACGCGTGCGCCGTCTTCATCCGTGCCGCTGAACGGCGTGGCACTCATGTTGGAGCCGCCGGTGATCGCCATGCCGATGTCGCGGAGCTTGTTCACGTCGAGCTGCACGAGCTCCACCGTGACGACCACCTCGGCTTTTGCCTTGTCGTTCGCCTCGATGATCTTCTCGGCGATGCGGACCTTGTCCGCCGTGTCGCGGATCGTGATCGCGTTGAGGGCTTTGAGCGGGAAGACGTTGCGCGCTTCGATCATCGTCCGGACGACGTTCGTGACCTGCTCGGCGTCGCCGTTGGAGAGATAGAACGTGCGGATGACGAGATCTTCGTAGTCGCGGCGAGCCTGGGGATTGTCGGGAACGACGATGATCGTCTTCTCGTCGAGGACCTTGTAGAAATGACTGGCGGCCTGCATTACGCGCTCGAGCGCCTGCTGCGCGGTGACGTCGCGGAGCTCGATCGTGATCCGGTCGTCCTTGACGGCCTGGTCGAACAGGATGTTGATCCCGAACGCGTTGCCAAGGGCGCGGTAGATGTCCTTGACGGGTGTCTCGCGGGGGAAGGAGAGCGAGATCGGTTCGTCGGAAGCGGGATTGAGGTCAGGCGGCTGCGCCTTGGTGACGTTGCCGCGGTTGCGCCGCTTCACTTCGTCGATGGACCGCGAATCGAGGTCGGCGCGATTGGCCGCCTGCAGGTAGGCGACCGTCTTGCCGAGCTCCACGGCCGCAAACTGGTTCGTCGAGTCGAGCTTGACGGTGAGCTCGAGCTCCGCGGCGGCCATCTTCATCAGGCGAAGCTGCTCTTCGGCAGTGTTGGCGTTCTCGGCGGCGGCCCGAAGGCTCTTGCCCTTTTCGAAGTGGCTCCGCGCCGATTCGCGGCGTGCACGCAGGAGGGAGAGCTTGTACCGGGTGTTGTTCGGATCGATCTCGAGCGCCTTCTCGTAGAACACGAGGGCCTGATCCCAGTCCTTTGAGGTCTCCGCATCGCGTCCCCGCTGGTAGGCGGTATAGCTGACGCAGGAGGAGAGCAGCGTGAGTGTGAGGATTGCCGCTGCTGCTTTGATCCGTCTGTTCATCATGTCGTCCTGACTGTGTGACGCAAGAGTTGGCGATCGGTTACCGGGAGGGTCACGTCTGCACTTGGCACTTTCTCCACGAACGGTAGATAGCGTTCTTTTTAGCTGTATCTACCGTTCGTGGAGAAAGTGCCAAGTGCAGACGTGACCCTCCTACTGCCCTAGTGGAACTCTCTGCCGTTTGTCGGGCGGGAAGCCGGTGAAGGCGATCTCTACCGACTCCAGGCCGATGTTGCGGAGTATGAACTTGCCGTCGATCACGTCGCCGACCCGCGCGTTCACGATCTCGCCGTCGCGCGTGAAGGTTGCGATCGGATTCGCGGCGCTCCCGAACGTCCCGATGTATTTGTAGTCGAAACGCGGCGGGACCGGCTCGGGCGGCGGGGGCGGCGGCGGAGCGATTTCGCCGGGGTCGCACGCGGTGCCGAGGCCGTCGGCATCGATATCCCCCTGATCCGGATTCGCCATCGCCGGGCAGTTGTCGCGGAAGTCGGGGACACCGTCCTTGTCCCGGTCGGGGGGGGCGACGGGCGGCGGGGGCGGGGGCGGCGGCGGGGGCGCGGGAAAGGCGAAGAGATTCCGGCGGCTCGTGTAGCTTCCGCTTTCCGCCTCGAGCCACTCCATATGAATCGGATCCACCCCCGGGGTCTTCACCGTCGTCCTCGGCTGCGTGCTCGCGAGCACGCCCGCCGCGGCCGGCTCGGATTCCGGCGACGCGTACATGTAGATGGCAAAGATTGCCACCAGCGCGGCGCCGAGAATCGTCCAGGTTTTCCAGTTCGTCCAGGTCATCACAGTTGGCGGTCCGCCACGGGTGCTGCCGGTGACGAAGGATCGCGGAACAGGGTCTTGATGCTGAGGTTCATGCTCAGATTCTCGCCGTCGGCCGAGCTCAGGTCGAGCCGGTCGATGATCACGAAGTGCCGCGAGAGCTCGAGCATGTTGATGAGACGGCGGACCTGCTGGTAAGTGCCGCGCACGCCGAACGTCATTCCGACTTCCGTCGCTCCGGTCGGGCGCGACCTGCCTCGAGAGGCTGCGCCTTTCGATGGACTCGCACTTCCTCTGACTTCGGTGCGGCTGTAGCTGATCGAAGCCGGTGACAGATTCGCCGCCAGGGCCAGTCGTTTGACCTCAGTGACGAGGCGTGTGAAGCGCTCGTTCTCCGTGGCCCATTTCTCATTGAAGATCAATTGCACGTCACGCTCCGTCCGCCGGTACGCCGCGACCTGCGCCTCGGCTGCCATGCGGGAACGCTTCGCTTCCTGCAATTGGGCGCGGGCCTGGTCGAGACGAAGATCGTACGCGTCAAGGCGCGCCTTGTACTGCACCCGGTACGTGAAGAAGAAGATGATGTTCCCGGCCAGCAGGACGCCGAGGACGATCAGCAGGATTCGTTTTTCGCGCCAGATCATCGCCTACCTCGACACTCCTCGCGGAATGGACGGCCTGTAATCGACAGTGAGGTTGAACCGGTGTCCGGAATCAGACGAGCTGTCGGTGCCGGGGAAGGCCTTCGCAAAATGGCTGCTGCTATTGAAGCGGTCGATGGTCATGACCATCCCGTCCGGAGTCCTGGCCTCGCACATGAGCGATAGCCTGACCGTGCCGTTGTCCGAGAACGACGGGGCGATGGAGATGAGCCGCACGTCGCGCGGCAGAACGGTCTCGAGCCGCTCGAGAAGCTCGCTCCAGGAGAAGGCCCGCTCGGCGAGCCGGCTGTTGATGAAACGGGTCTGATGGCTGAGCGTCTCCAGGTCGATCGACGCGATCTGAGTCACGGCGACTTCGCTCTTGGCTCTCTCGGCGCGGATCTGACGCTCGAGAGTCTCGATCTCCTGCCGTGTGGTCCGCGTCTCGCGGACGTACCGGTAGTACGTGTCGACGTTGTTGAGCATCAGGAACGCGATCAGAAGCGACGCTGCGACGACCACCGCATAGAGCGGCCGGTAATCGCGATACGGCCGCGCGGCCAGGTTCAGGTGAATCGGCTTCAACCGGTGAACACTCCCGTGCAGGCGGTCAGCTCCGCCTCCACCCCTGCAACATCAGACGGTACGCGCTCGACAAAGTCCCGCAGCACGACGGGGGACACCGGCGCGCCGAATTCGGTCTCGAGCTCACGATGCAGCTCGGGGCGGACCGAGTTCCCTGCGACATAGGTCCTTTCGACCGAGACGGCCTGAATCGTATCGCGCAGGTAGCTGGCGGAGAGTTTGATCTCCTGTTCGAGCGTCCGCTCTCCGCTCAGGTTGCGCGAGCGCAGGAACAGCGGCTGCGCACCGCGGAATACGGCAGTCGTGAAATCGTGATCGCGGATGTGGAAGAAGAGTCGGTCCCGCGTCGTGGCGGGCTCGCGCACCGCGACCGCATTCCAGATGTTGAGGCCCACCGGCTCGATCAGGATGACTTCGATCCCTGCCGCATTGAACACACGTTCGATGGCGGCGAGCGTTTCCTCGACCGCGCTCAGAACGAGGAGTTTCGCGCCGGCGCCGTTGCGTGAGAGCACTTCCCAGGTCACCCGCAGCGATTCCGGCGGAATCGGCAGCGTCCGCCGCAGGCTCCAGCGGACGATGTGCACGGCCTCGTGCGGCCGGTCGGGGAGCGAGGGAAGGTCCACGAAGTTCATGCGGAACCAAGAATCGGGAAGCAGGAGGGAGATCTTTTCGATCTTACCGGACTCCACCTTCATGCGCTGGACGATGTCCGCCAGCGCGGCCTCGTTCGCGAGCGCGGGCGTCACGACGGCATTCGTGAACGTCTCGTCCGGCAGGCGGTAGGTGCGGCCGTATTCGACATTCGCGTTCTTCTTGCCGGCCGTGAGCCGCGCATGCAGGATACCGTCGGTGTCGATGACGGCGACGTCGGGAGGATAGGTTCGTGCCATTACTCGACGAACGTCACCTTGTTGATTTCCCGCAAGGTCGTTCTCCCCTCCATCACTTTCTGCAGCGCTGACTCCCGCAGGAAAACCATGCCTTCGTCGCCGGCCGCTTTCTTGATCTCGGACGCCGGGCGGCGATCGATGATCATCGTCCGGATGTTATCGGAGAGGTCGAGCAGTTCGGAGATTGCCAGCCGTCCATGGAACCCGGTGCCGTTGCACTCGAGGCAGCCGGCACCTTCGAAGAACGTCGTTCCACGATAGGTGGCGGGATCGAGTCCCGATTCCTTGAGGAAGGAGTCGGGGTACTTTACTTCGTGGCGGCAGCTGTCGCAGACGCGGCGGACGAGCCGCTGCGCGAGAACGCAGTTGAGCGCCGAGACGAAGTTGTAGAGATCGACTTTCATGTTCAGGAAGCGGCCGAGGACGTCCACGACGTTGTTGGCGTGGACGGTCGTGAAGACGAGGTGACCGGTGAGAGCGGACTGCACGGCGATGGCCGCCGTCTCCTCGTCGCGGATCTCGCCCACCATGATCTTGTCGGGGTCGTGACGAAGGATGGCGCGCAGCCCTCGCGCGAACGTCAGCCCCTTCTTCTCGTTGACCGGGATCTGCGTGATGCCGCGCAGCTGATACTCGACCGGGTCCTCGATGGTGATGATCTTGTCCTCGGACGACTGAATCTCGGACAGCGCCGCGTAGAGCGTCGTGGTCTTGCCGGAGCCGGTCGGCCCGGTGACCAGCACCATCCCGTACGGCTCCTTGATGAACTTCCGGAACTTGGTCAGCATCTCCTCGTCGAAGCCGAGGACGTCGAGGCGGAGGTTCTTGAACTCCTTGTTCATCGACTCCTTGTCGAGGATTCGGATGACGCTGTCCTCGCCGTGCGCCGTCGGGACGATCGAGACGCGGAAGTCGATGGTGCGGCCGGTGATGCGGATCTTGAAGCGGCCGTCCTGCGGGACGCGCTTCTCGGCGATGTCGAGCTCCGACATGACCTTGATGCGCGAGATGATCGTCGAGTGGTGGCGCTTGTCGATCGGATCGAGCGCCTCGTAGAGAACGCCGTCGATGCGGTACTTGACGACGACTTCGTTGTCACGCGTCTCGATGTGAATGTCCGAGGCGCGGCGCTGGATGGCGTTGAAGACGATCGAATCGACGAGGCGGATGATGGGTGAGGATTCCTGCTGCGTGATCGAGTCGATCGTGAGGACTTCGTCGCCGTCCTCATCCTCGCCCACGAGCTGCATGCGGAAGCCCTCCGTGGCTTCGTCGAGGACGCGCTGGGTCGATTCTGACTTCTGCAGCTTGTCGCGGATGGCGGCGGGAGAGGCCACTTTGATTTTCAGCGGTGCGCCGAGCAGGAGCTCGAGCTCGTCGAGCTTGAGGACGTCGGTGGGATCGCCGACCACGACCGCGATGTGGCCGTTCTCGCGCCGCTCGGGCAGGAACTGATAACGGATCATCAGTTCCAGAGGGATGTCGCGGAAGAGCGAGTGGTCGACCTGGAAATGCTCGAGGTCGACGTACGGAAACCCGTACTGCTCGGCCACGCGCTGGGCGCGCGCCGCCTCGCCGGTCGGATCGGCGTTCTTGTAGAGGTTGCGGGTGGGGTCGGATGCCATTTTCGTTTCGTGCTGCCGCCTTCAGGGGCGCGCAGCCATTCTCATTGCGAGCCTACGTTGGATAACTCGAACAGCGGGAGGTAGAACGCGTACAGGAGAACGGCGATGACACCGCCCATCAACACGAGAATGATGGGCTCAATTGCCGTGACCACCCGGGCCAGACGGGCCTCGATTTCCTCATCGTAGAACTCGCTTACGTTACCGAGCATTTCCGTCAGCGCGCCGGTGGATTCACCGACTTTGATCATCTCCACGGCGAGGTCACTGATGACCCCGGTTCGCTCGAGCGAGCGCCACAGCGGATCGCCTTCGCGCACATTCTGAACGATCGAGGCGACCTTTCCTGCCACGACCTGATTGGTGATCGACTGCGAAGCGATCTCGAGGGCGGGAACCATCGGCGTTCCACCGGAGAGCAGCGTTCCCAGCGACTGCGTGAACTGCATCAGGGCGAAGCGGTGAAAGATGCCGCCCACGAAGGGGAAACGAAGCTTGATCCAGTCCCAGCTGACGCGGCCGGTGGTCCTGATCCACCGCCGGAAAAAGATCACGACGAAGATGGCCACTCCGATGACGATCAGAAGGTTCTCTCTCAACCCGGATGCGAAGGCGATGAGCAACCGTGTGAAGAGCGGAAGCTCCGCGTCGAAGCCGCCGAAGAACTCGGAGAACTTCGGGATGACGAAGGTGAGCATGACGAAAATGAGACCCGTCATGAGCACGAAAAGAACCGCCGGGTAGATGAGGGCCGAAACGACCTTCTTCCGGAGGTTGACGATCATCTTCTGGTAGCGGAGGAAGCGGCGGAGAACGCCTTCGAGGTCGCCGGAACGCTCGCCGGCGCGGAGCGACGTCGCGTAGATCGGGGGGAACATGTCGCCGTAGGCCGCGAACGCGTCCGACAGCGCCACACCCGACTTGATCTTGTCGCGCACCTCGGTCAGCACTTCGCGGAAGACTTCTGCCTTCTGCCGCTCGAGCATGATGTCGAAAGACTGGATGATCGGGAGCCCTGCCTTGACCAGAGCGAGGAGCTCCTGGTTGAAAAGAAGGAAGCGCTCCATGGGCACGGAACGCCGGCCCGGCATGAGGTCGCGCAGGGAGCTCGAGCCACGTTTTGCCTCAAAAACGTACAGTCCCTGGCGGCGGAGCTCCTCGCCGGCGGCGCGGGCATTCGCCGCCTGCACCTGGCGCTCCACAATCTCCCCCTCCGGGGTGCCGACTCGAACGATGAATTGAGGCATAGGTTTCTGTGCGTCAAGAGTTTGACGCATCACTGCGGGAAATGTTCCGGGCAGCTTACAACGGGAGGGGGGAGGGGGCGATTCCGGGGTTTGGAAGGGTGGCGGGCGAGATCGCCCGCCCTCCACTGTGGAGCGCGGGCGACCCCGCCCGCGCCCCCGAATGGGAAGCAGCTATTGATCGGTCTCGATCGTGGTCATGATGGTGCGGGGCAGGTTCTTGAACTTGTTCGCCCAGTCGCCTCGCGAGAGGCTCTCGTCGAAGAACACGGTCGGGGTACCGGTACCGCCGACGGTGCCCTGGACCAGGACGGCGCCGAAGTAGGTGGCGTTACCCGACGCGTCGTAATTGCCTTCGTTGTAGATGATGCCCTCCACCACCGGGCCGTCACCGGCGGACCCGCCCAGGATGACGAGCGGGCCGATCTTGTCGTAGGTGTTCGATGTGCAGTCCGCGACTGGCGAAGCGCTGGTGCAGGTCACGCGGACACCGGCAGCATTCTGTTTTTTCGGGCGGCGGGTCTGACTGGTTGGGTCTTCCCATTTCGCGACGACAGGGTTCGGCGTACTGCCGGCGCCGAAGGCGTAGTCGGCCGGGTAAATGAGGTTGAGGTAGGGCTCATGCGGCTCGGAGCAGCTCGTTCCGACGCCAGCTATGCCGCACGCGTCCGAATAGGGAATGGGCAGCCACAGATCTCCCACAGGGAAGGCGGGGCTGTCGCTGCCCGATGGGGTCACGACCGCTGCATTCGTGCCCATCTTGTAATCGAACACACCGTTGTTGTTCAGGTCCTGGAAGTTCCATTCACGGTTCGTGAAGTTCTCCAGTTTCGGCGTCGAGCCGGGGTTCGTGGCGCAGGGAACCGGCGTCGGATTGGCGACGATGGTGCACTTGAGCTGTCCGGTGACCGTGTCGGCAACGTGCACACCGATGTCCTGGAACGGTTCACCGGGCATTCCGTAGTAGCCGGGGGGAGTCTGTAGACCGCTCGATCCCCACGCCTGCATGTTCATGTAGAAGAAGCCGCGCATCTTGAACGGGTTTCCTGCCGACGAAGGAAGGTCGACGGTCGGAGTGAGCACGGTGGTGTTCGTCGCACCGTTCGGAAGCTGAGGATTCGATCCATCGGTGGTGTCGAAGAAGAAGAAGCCCTCACCGCCGCCCGCCGCAACGTTGACCCACTCGTTGTACTGCTTGGTGATGCCGCGAGTGTCGCGCCAGAGGCTGGTGTAGCCGCTGCCGGAAACGTAGCGAAGGTAGTAGATGCCTTGTTGACCCGCCCCTGCCATCGCGATCTGCTTCCAGATCTCGTAAACCGGGCGTGAAAAGAGGACGTTGCGTTTGTTCAGCGGACGATTGTCTTCGTTCTGGAACTGGAAGTGGCCCGAGTATCCGGAGGTGCCGACGGCGTTCTCGACGTCGTTCATGGAGGTGTAAAGCCAGAGCTGGTTCGTGCCGGACGTCGCCGGGCTTCCTGGAGGAGGTGTGGAGGCTGCACGGGCGCGGACCTCGAACCACGGGTCTTCGAATCCCTTGTTGATCAGCTCGTACAGGTACTTCGGCCTCGTGGTGTCATACGTCATGTAGCCTTCCTGGAAGGGAATGCGCTCCCAGGAGTCAATCCAGGGAAGAGAAGTGTGCAGGCGCTTGACGGCCATGTCGTTGTTCGAGATGGCCTTTCCCCAGTGGACGCGGAAGTTACCGGTCGTACCCGTACCGGAGTGCGACTGCAGCGGACCTTCGGCGCCGGGGAGAGGAAGCTCGGCCACGACGATGCGCACGGTGCGGCGGGCGATGACGGGAGAATTGTCCGTTCCCGTCAGTAGACCGTCACGGGTTTTCTCGGCCGTGACGGCAATCGTGGCCAGGCCATAGCGGACGCCGACGTTCCGGTTCCAGAATTTCAAACCGCCGGTCGTCGTGAATGTGCCGCCAACCACCGGCGGCCCGTAGATGCGGATTTCGACGATGCGGCCGCCTTGCGCCGCGTCCGTGAGAATTCTCGAATTGAACTGATCGAGAAAGGCTGCGCCGTCTGCGTTCGCCCGCGTGATGACGATGTCTGCGCTGGCGGCATCCACCCCGTAGAAGCGGTCGCTGTCCTGACTGAAGGGGATGTCGCAGAGCAGCTCCATGGCCGTGTCGGGCTTGTAGACGCCGGTGTAGCTGGCGTTCGTGCGCGTCTGCTTGAGGTCGTTGTCATTCGCGGGCATCAGACCCGTGGCTAGCGTGAACTCGGGCGCATTGAACCACTCCGCGACCGTGCGTGCGCCTGCTTCGGCGACCTGCAGTGTCTGCGTGTAGTTGCGCTCGTTCACCGAGATCGCGCTCTCGGTCTCGGAAATGGCGACGAATCCGAGGCCGAGAAGCGAGAGGCCGGCGATGACCATGAGACTGACGAGCAGCGAGGATCCGCTCTCGTTCTGTTTGGCGTTGCGCTGTCTCTTCATGATCGTTCCTTTTCTCACCACGTCACGGGCAAGTCGTTCCGGGGGTCTGAACCACGCGGCAGTCTTCGTTGGTGATGTTCGTGCCTCGTGTGTACCGCGCGCAGTAATTGAGTATGTTGGCGATCGATGTCCTGTTGGCGCGGTCGAACCTCAGGACGATCCTGTAGGTCCCGTTGGCCGGGATCGTTCTCGAGGCGCCCACGGTGCCGGGATTGAGGATGGCGGTGCCGGAGCTGATGCCGCCGCCGAGGTTGTCGGTGATGCCGCCCGGATAGGTGACGCGCTCGAGGTCGTTCTGCTGCGGCGATACGACCCAGACCAGCCGCAGAGTATCGATGCGCAGAGGCTGATCGCACTGGTTCTTCAGCGTGAGCGTCACATCGGCGCTGCCGGACACGTGGGTGATGACGCTGGCGTCAAAGATGGTGCCGCTGGCGTCCTTGTAGGGGACGAGGCAGCACGAAGTCGGCGACTCCTGGAAGTAGCGGATGACGGTGCTGCCGCATCCCAGGGTGTCGGTGAACTGCATGACCATCTCGAAGACACCGCTGGTTCCTGTCATTGAGAATGAGAACTGCGCCAGGCGCGGGTTCGCGGTCATACCGTTGATCGTGGTCGAGCTGACGCGCGCCGGATAGTCGTAGACGGTGGCCGTGGCTGTGACGAGATCGGTGTTCGAGGTGACCGTCAGCGACGCGAGATCGTTACCGATGACCCACGGATTTCCCTGGCTGCCATCGCCGTCGATCACGGTGGTCGGGTCGACCGTCGTGGTCAGAATCGCGCAGGGGAACTTCGCGTCGGGCGTGGAGTAGCCGCTGGTGATCGGCGTCCCGGCGCACTGCGTGGCGGAAACAGTGTAGTGATAGATCACGCCGAAAGCGGGTTGCGGAGCAGTCGTATCGGTGAACGCGACTTTGGCACCGTCACCAGGAGCTGCATCTGTGACGGGGAAGGTCACTTCGCTGCCGGCTACCATGATCCCGCCGTTGTAGGTGATGCGGCGGACGGTGTACTGCGCGACGAGGATCGGTTTGTCGTTGGCGTCCAGGGTGACCTCATTCCATTCGAGCGAGATCGAGCACGGATTCGTCGAGCATGTCGACGCAACCGTGGCGTGGACATCTTCAGGAGCTTTCGGCGCGACGGCAGCGCTGGTCTGGCCACCCATCTCGTTGCTCACGTCGCTGGTGGCAAGGGCCGCTCCGGACGGGATGTTGAACGCTGGATCGTCGGCGCAGCGCTCTTCAGCGCTCACCTTGTAGTAATAGAGCTGACAGGCGAGTTTCGGAGCGGCATCGGTGAATGTCACCAGTCCCGTGCCAGGGTTGAGCACGGCGGGACCCGTCGCCGGAGCGACCGCGATCTGACCGCTCCAGATCTGGTTGGCTGCACCGGCGGTGAAGCCGGCCGTCGTGGAGCGGTGCACCTTGTATCGAAGAGCTTCCTTCGGCAGAGGGTTCGCGGCGGGATTGCCGCAGCTGTTCGCCGGCCCGGTGGGACCACCGACGTTCTGATTCGGCGCGCGGAAAGTCACGATGATGTCGTTCGCCACGGCGGGCGGCTGTCCTGCCGTGGCATTGCCGGTGACGGATACGATCTCCGGCGGCATCGGCTTGGTGCGATTGAGCGGGCGGATGCCGGTACCGACGCCCGTGGCCGGGTACATGGCCGAGAATTCACTTCCGAAGTCGTTCTTGGCGACGACCTTGAACCAGTACTCCAGAGCGGGATCAAGGCCCTCGACGTATGCGAAACGGTTTCTGCCTGCGTCGGTGGTCGGGCTGTTGAACGATCCGGTCGGCGACGTGTCCCAGAGAACGAGATACGAGTCGACGTAACCGACCGGCGGCGCATCCCATTCGACGCGCGGCGCGCCGCACCCTTCGGTGCAGACGTTGGTGATGAGCGGCGCACCCGGGACGCGGATGTCGATTTCCTGCACGCCGCGTTTGCCGAGGTTGCGGGGGATCACGGTGCTCTGCAGCGCGTACTGTCGGCGGTTGCGCGCCGCGGCCACCTGCTGCGCGGCGGGGAGTGCGGTTTCAATCGGCTCGACGTAATCGCGGTCGAGGCCGGGGGACATGCCGACGAGGTTGATGCGAATGGAGCGGACGCCGCCACGAAGCTCACGCGCCGTGATCGCAGCCGGAGTGGTCGAGCCGCCTGTGACGATGAACTGTCCGCCGCCGCCGTTGGGTGCGATCGCAACGCTGGTCAGCGCATCCGCGAAGTACGTATAGCTCACGCTGCGGATGTTGTTGGCGATGGGAACCGGAGTGTCGGGCGTGCCGTCATCCTTCAGAGTGATGCGATAGAGCGTGTACGGCGGATTCATGCAGCCGGTGAGAGTGCCGGCGCCGTCCTGGCAGAGATCGACGTTGGGAATCGTCACGAGCGTCTCGTTTGAACCGCCGACGTCCGGGTACGTATCGCGAGGCTTGGCCACGTCCGCATAGAACGTGATGGAGTCGTCGTTCGGGCCGCTGTCCGATTTCAGGGCGTAAGTGACGATCTCGTTGTTCGCCGTAGTGACGACGGGGAAGAAGTCGTCGTCGGTGGCGGTCGTCGTAAAGCCCGGCTCGTAGGCTGTCTCGCGGCCGTTGTCAGCCGCCGCAGCCGTTTCGTAGTTGAGGTTGGTCCGCATCGTCAGGGCGTGCGGGTGGATGAACTCGAGCTGCTCGTCCGGCTGCTGGTACTTCTTCGCACCGGTCGGGTAGCCGTCGCGGTCGAAATCGAATCCGGCCATGCGGATGTCGGCGACCATCCTCTCGAAAGCAGCGCGGGTCGTCTGCTGGACGTCACTGGAATCGACGCCGGTCTTGAAGATCCGGTTCGCCCGGTCGTAGACCATGAGAGCCGCGACGAAGATGAGCGCGAACACCGCTACCGCCACCAGGACTTCGGTGAGCGAGAAACCGCGTTGCGCGTTGGATGAACGGTGCGTCATGGACATGGCTCCTTATTTCGTCCGGTCGATTTTCGTGGTGTCGAGGACTATGGATCTCCGCCGGGCTTCCTCGTTCCACTCCACGATGACGCGCACGCGATAAATCGGCGCATTGACCAGCGTGGACTGGGTGACGGTCCGCGGATCGCTCGGAGTGATGACCAGCGAGACCAGCCCGCTCGAGAAGTTCTGTTGTGCGACGAGCGCGTTCCACCGCGCCAGGTAACCGTCCACATCAGGCGGATTCGTCGTGGTGGACGATTGGCGCAGGATGCTGTTCGGGTACGACTGGCCGGCCACGGTCACCGTGCTCAGCGCCGCGGCCGTTCCGCCGGTGGACAGCGCAAACGCGCGTTCCATGTCCCCGCGGGTAAGGACTGTCAGGTCCTCCATCACGCGCGTGCCGACCGCCACCGCGCGGGTCATCTGCTTGCCGCTGTAGACGTTCTTCCGTCCGAAGAAGAAGAGCGAGAGGATCCCCATCAGCACGGATCCGAGGATCGCCATGGCGATGAGCGTCTCGATGAGGCTGTAGCCCCGCTCGCGAGTCGATGTCGATCTCATTGCGATTCGTTCCATGTCATTGCACCTTCACGGAGCCGGCCGGCGAGACCGACACCACAAATTCCTTCTTCGCGATGTTCGCGTCGGTTCGCACCTTGAACGTCGGATCGGCAGGCGGATTGCGGATCCCGCCGGTGCTCTCGAAAATGATGTCCGGCCGTCCGTCCAGCGCCCCTGCCGGCTCCACATCGGGGAAACCGATCGCCGTGAAATAGACGCCGCGGTTGCCCACCGAGGTCTCAGGCTCGAGAACACCTTCCTTGCGCAGAACCCAGGCCGTGCCGTTCCAGTCGTAGACGAACCAGCTGTACTTCTCCGTGGCGGTCGTTCCCAGACTGACCATCGTCGGGCGATACGTCGTCACCGCCTTCTGGCGCGCGGAGCGAAGGTCCGACGAGAGCAGGCGGATGCCCGCCTTGATTTTTCCGGAGCGTTGCATCGCCATGAAGTTCGGGATGCTCACCAGGGAGATCACCCCGATGATGGCGACGACGACGAGCGCTTCGGCGAGGGAGTAACCCCGTGCTGCATGATTGGTCCGGCGCATCAACTCTCCTTCAGGTGGCCGCCCTTTGTGCAGCGGAGGTGCCACACGGGCTGGACCGTACTATGTGGTTGACCAATGGGGACTTGTCGATTTTACGACAATCGGCGTGAGTTTCCTGGCAGTAGAGACTGTTACGAAAAGTATCAGCCGGCACGCCGCTGGGGCGCGTCGGGCACGGCCGCGCCCGAGAACGTGATGGTCGCCGTCGCCCCATGGCCCGGCTCCCCGGTGAGGCCGATGTTCCCCCCGTGGAGAAGGATGATCTTCTTCGCCAGAGGCAGCCCCAGGCCGTGGCCCTGCGGGTTCTCGGAGCGGAAGGGGAGGAAGAGCGTCGGAACATCGGCCGGATCGACGCCAACCCCGTCGTCGGCGACGACGATGGCGGGCGGATCGGAAGTTACCTCGATGCGTACCGCCCCACCTTCGCCCTTGCGCTGGACAGACTGCGCGGCGTTGCGGATGACGTTCTCCAACGCCCGCTCGAGAAGTGCCGCGTCACCCTGAATCACGGCAGCCTTGCCGCTGCACTCGATCGGCACCGTGATGTTCATGCGAACCCGTTCCGCGACGATCTCGCAGAGCTCGAACAGGTCGACCGGCCGCGGATGGAGGTCCATCGGCCGCGCGAACGAAAGCAGGCCGTCGACGGCGTTCGAGAGGCTGACCGCCTCGCGCTCCGCTTTCTCGACGGCGGTCGGCGAATCGTTGCTTGCGCCGGCGCGTTTGGAAAGACGGAGGTATCCGAGGATCGTGGAGAGCGAATTGCGGAACTCGTGGGCGATTCCGGCGGCGATCTCCCCGAGGTCGGCGAAATTCTTCATTTCGCGAATTCGCGTCTCCATCTCACGGAAGGGAGTGAGATCCGTGAAGAGCGCCAGCATTCCGAGAAACGCTCCGGCCTCGTTCATGAGCGGAACGGTGGTCAGGCCGATGACCCGCTTCGCGCCCTCGACCGTGATCTCCGCCTCCGCACGCGTCAGCGCTTCCTGGCGGTCGAACGCCTCACGGATCATCGACGAGAACTGATTCACTCCGAGCGCTTCGGCGATGGAGAGACCCTGCACGGCCGGGGGAAGCGCGATGATCTCGCGCGCTGCGGCGTTCACGTCGAGGACGTTGCCGTCGTCATCGATGGCCAGAAAACCCGAGACGATGCTGCGCGTCAACGCGCTCGTGACGCGCTCGAGATCGTCGGCCCGCGTTTTCTGCAGGGCGTGAAGGCGGCGCAGCTCTTCCTCCTGGGCCTTCAGAACCGCGACCGATTTTCGGAATGTCTCGACCACATAGTGCGTGTCTTCCTGCCCCGCCTCGCGCTCGCTGACGTGTCCCGCTTCGTCGAGCATGAGCTCGACCGGGCGTGTGATCCGCGGGAGATAGAGGAGCAGAAGTACCGTGCCCGCCAGAGTGGCGATGACGCAGATGATGGCCATCATCACGAACGTGCGCCGTGCGTTCGCCACGGGGGAAGCATCGAACCAGCAGATCAGTTGTCCCCCTTCGACCGGCCTGCTGATCGCGGTCAGGCCGTCATTGCGGCCGGACCGTATCTGCCGCGACTGAAACTGGACGGTCGCCGCGGGGATCTCGAAGCGGGCGCGAATCGCGATCAGACGTCCTTCGATGACGTCCGACGGAGTCGTCGCCAGAGGGAGCGGGCGGAGGGCATCAGCCGCCGCGTCGGCCGCGGTGTTCCACTGCGCGACCGTGCGTTCCGCGGCAAATTCGACAGTCCGGCCGAAGGTGATCAGCAGCGCCGCGATGATGAAGATCAGGAGTCCGACGAGAAAGGCGAGGAACAGCCGTACGTCTCTCCGAAAGCTGAGCTTCGTCAGTGGGGGAGAACCAGCTGAACCCACAATGAGGACAGTGTACGGCCAAAAAAGAGAAGGATGAGCGTGCCGAATCCGAGAAAGACGCCGAACGGCAGCGCCACCTGCATTCCTTTTTCATGGCGCATGGCCAGCGGGATTCCTACCGCCGCACCCGTGACGGACGAGATCAGAAGCAGCGGCGGCAGCCCGGCGAATCCGAGAAGGGCACCGATCATGGCGATCATCTTCACGTCGCCCCAGCCCATCCCCTCCACCTTCCTGATCAGCCAGTAGGCGAGGATGAGAGCCGCGAGCGTTCCTCCTCCCACCACCGCTCCAATCACCGCGCTCACCCAATCCTCGGCGAGCATCAGGTCGGGGGCGAGCCCGGCGATCCCGAGCGCGGCCGCTCCGAGTCCGATGGCGAGGCCGGAGTAGGTGATGACATCGGGCAGCATCTGGATCTCGGCGTCGATGTAGATCAGCACGATCGTCATCGACACCAGTGCCGCGAGGGGGAGGAAGGCGATGGTGGGTCCGGTGCGCTGATAAAGCGCCAGGTAGAACAGGCCGTTCGCAAGCTCGACGAGCGGATAGCGCAGGGAGATCGGCTGCCGGCAGTTGCGGCAGCGTCCGCGCAGCCACAGCCAGCTCAGGACGGGCACGTTGTCATAAGGCTTGATCGCCTGATGACACGTGGGGCACCGGCTGGCCGGGAAGACGATCGATTCCTCTCGCGGATAGCGATGAATGACGACGTTGAGGAAGCTGCCGATGATCGCCCCAAGAGCGAGCGCGGCGAGGGCGAAGATCCACTCCACGGGGATAAGTATGAAGGAGGAACAGGCTGTTTTGAGGGAAGAGGTTCGGGAGAAGAAGCCGGAATGTTCAATGTTCAATGTTGAATGTTGAATGTTGAATGAGCTCGGCTTCAACATTCAACATTCAACATTGAACATTCAACATTCCCGCTTCTCCTTCCCTCGGGTCGTCTCGAGGGCATACGATCCGGGTCCCCGTTGTTGGGACGGGAGCTCTCCCCCTCCGGAGGCGAATGGGGTCTGGTGGCCTCCGCGGTCTTCAAAACCGTTGTTTCGGCGCGGAAGCGTCGAAAGGTTGGTTCGATTCCGACACGCCTCCGCCAATTTTGGATTTGCGATTTTGGATTTTGAATTCGCCCAGGCACCTCCCGTCAATCCAAAATCCAAAATCTATTTCGGGGGGTCGGTGAGGAATCCCACCTTCTGCGCGCCCGCGGCGTGCGCGGCGTCCATCGCCGCCACGGCGCCGGCAAAGGCCAGCTGGTCCTCGGCGTTGATGAACACGACGCGCTCGTCCGGCTTGCGCGAGATCATCTGCGGCGCCAGCGCATCGCGGAGCGCGGTCGGGTTCGCCATCTTCTGGGTGTTGAGATAGATCCCGTCCCGCCTGAGCGTCACCACGAGCTGGTTCTGCTCCTCATCAGGCGGCGGGCCGGTCACTTCGACCTTTGGCGGTACTTCGACGTCGAGACCCATCTGCAGGATCGGCGTCGCCACCATGAAGATGATGAGGAGCACGAGCACCACGTCCACGAGCGGCGTGATGTTGATCTCTGATTTGACGTTGCCCGAACCACCGGCTGCCATCGACATCGTTACATCTTCCCCTGCGCCATCTGGGCGCCAGCCTGCTGTTTCTCGGTGAGGATCGCCACCGACGACCACTCCGCTTCGTTCGCGGCCTTCATGACGGCGCGCACCTTCCCGAAGTTGATGCGCGCGTCAGCCTTGAGCATGACCGAGCGGTTCGGATCTTTCTGCCGCTCCGCCTGGAGGAACGTCACCAGGTTGCGGTCAGGGATCCACGTGTCGCCGATGAACACCGTTCCATCCTGCTTGATGGAGACGATGAGGTCGCCCTCGGCGCCGGGCTTTTTCTCCGCGTGCGGCGCGGTCGGGAGCTGCACGTCGACACCCTGCTGCAGCATCGGGGTGACGACCATGAAGATGATGAGTAGGACGAGGCAGACGTCGACGAGAGGCGTGACGTTGATGTCGCCTTTGACTTCGTCTGGACTGCCGCCACCGGCTCCGAATGCCATCGATCGAGTTCCTTATCAGGCCCGCGCCCGCGCGCGCGCCTGGTTCTTCATGAAGAAGTCGACGAGCTGCGAGGAGGAGTTGGACATCTCGACCTGGAAGCGCTCGACCTTGTTGATGAAGTAGTTGTAGAGCCAGACGGCCGGGATGGCCACGAAGAGTCCGAATGCGGTTGCGCCGAGCGCTTCGGCGATACCGGCGGACACCGCGCCCAGACCGCCCGATCCGCTGACGGCCATGCCCTGGAAGGCGGTGATGATGCCGACGACCGTTCCGAAGAGGCCGATGAAGGGCGCCGTCGTGGAGATCGTGGCGAGATTGCCGAGACCTTTCTTCATTTCGGCGGCAGTCATGAGCGTTTCACGCTCGATCGCGCGCCGGCCGGAATCGACGATGTCGAAATCCGCGGGCAGATCCTGGGAGGCCTCGTACTGAAACTCGGTCAGCCCGGCCACGAGCACGCGCGCGAGATGGCTGTGCTTGAACTTCTTGTCCTTGGCAAAGTTGATCGCGTCTTCCAGCTTGTGCTGCTTGAGAAGCGGCGTGATGCCCTTGGCCACCTGAAGCGATTCTTTCTTCGCTTTCTGGAAGCGATAGAGGCGCTCGATGGCGATCGTCAGCGACCAGACTGACATCAGCGCCAGAACGATGACCACGCCCTTGCCGAGGGGAGTCATGGCCCCCCACATTCCAGCGATCGTAAATTGTGAATGTACGTCTTCCATGCACTGCTCCTCTCTAAACGGCTTTTATTCGTCGACTCACTGGAGTCTGAAATTGACGGTCAGGTTGTAGATGACGGGGACGGGCTGATTGCCGAGTGTCCCCGGTCTGAATTTCCATTGCTTGACGGCGTCGAGCGCCGCCTGATCGAGTCCCATGGGGAGTGGCTTCAAGACGCGCGCATCGGTCACGTTACCGTTGCGGTCGATGATGGCCTCGATGATCACGATGCCTTCGATGCGCGCTTTTCGCGCGATCTCCGTGTAGACCGGTTCGACGCGTTTGATCGAGACGGGGGGCTTGACGTTGCCCCCGACGCGGACGGGCATGTCGCCGGTCCCGCCGATCTGGCCGCCCAGCTGACCACCGAGCTGTCCGCCGATCACGCCGCCGACGACTCCGCCAACGACACCGCCGACGACACCGCCGACCTGTCCGCCGACGACGCCGCCTTCGACCCCGCCGGTCGTATCCGTCGGAATGTCACCCGACACTTCCGGCACCTTCTCCGGCACCTCGGTGGGCTGGCGGAACTGTTCGCGCGGCCGCACTTCCTCCACGCGAGGAGTGTTCTGTCTCGGCGTGCTTGAGGATGCGGCAGGGGGCGGCGGGGGTGGGGGTGGAGGAGGGGCCGACGCCACGAACGCGCGGATCGGCTCCTGAATCACCTCAGGGTTTTCCTTGACGTAATAGCCGGCGGCAATGATGGCGCCCACGAGGGCGATGTGAATCACCGCGGAAATGAGGGCGGTGATCCAGCCACCTTTTTTCTTGTCCGTTCCGGCAGATTCGATCAGTACGTCATCGAACATCGCTTCAACCTCTCTGCGGCCTCAAAACGGACTGTGCTGAAAAGGTGCCAGTCCGCCGCAGAGGTTAGACACGAGACGGAAGGAAACGGAAACCGGGGAGGGGGAAGACCGAAAATTGGTGGAGCCGATGAGGATCGAACTCACGACCTCCTGAATGCCATTCAGGCGCTCTCCCAGCTGAGCTACGGCCCCACGAAATCGGTCAACGGGCACTAACGCTGCCGGGCGATCAAAATTCCAGTCCGGCGAGCGCCGCGCATTGTACAGGGAAGCGGCAGCAAATTGAATGTGTTAGCCTCGCCGACATGGACGGATCCGACGAGCAGCACCCGGCCATCCGCGGTCTCAAGACCGTGTGCCGCTGCAACAACATCAAATACAGGACGATCGAGCGGGCCATCCGCGAAGGCGCGTGGACGCTCAACCAGCTCGCCGCGCGCACGACGGCGACCACCGGCCATTGCGGGGGCAGCTGCACCCCGGACGTCCTGGCCATGATCGCCGAACTCGCCCCGAAGCACGTCACACAGCCCAAGCCGGCGGGCGAGGCCGCCCGCGCCCCGGAAAACGCATGGTGGGTGAAGAAATGACGAAAAAGCTCGAGGTCTACCTCAAACCGACGTGAACCAGCTGCCGGAAGGCAATGGATTACCTGGACGGTAAGGACGTGGAAATCACCCGGCACGATCTGGCGAAGGAGCCTCCTTCGCGGGAGCTTCTGGAGCGCCTCATCGACGAGTCGCACCTCGAGGATTTCGTCAATACGCGAAGCCCAGCTTACAAGGAGCGCGGCCTCGACGTGAGCAGGCTCACGAAGAAGAAAGCCATCGACCTGATGATGGAAGAGCCGAACCTGATTCGCCGGCCCCTGGTCGTGGCGGGGCGAAAAGCGGTCTTCGGATTCAAGCCCGAAGAACTGGACGAGCTGACCGGGAAATGATGTCGCCCGCCGGAATGGCGCTCGCGGCGATCACGGTCATGCTGTGGCTGCTGTGGAGCGACTCGCTCCGCGCCCGCAGGCCGACGCCGATCCTCTACGCGCTGCGCATCGCGCTCTTCCTCATCACCAGCGCCGTGCTGCTGCTGAACATCATCCGGTATCCCGATATCTTTGCCGGAACCGCGCGGGCGCTGGCCATGCTGGCCGTCATCGTGGGTTTCATCGGCGCGGCGTATTTTGCAAGACGGCTGGCGCGGAAGGTGTGACGAGGCTGTCATCCCGCGCGTGAGCGAGGGACCTGGGGGATGGGTGGCACGAGGGATGATCTTCGCGCCCCCTTCACACCCAGGTCCCTCGCTACGCTCGGGATGACAGTGGAGCGCGGGCGACCTCGCCCGCACTCCGTCACTTCATCTCTGCGAGCCTCTTCTCCAGCGCGGCGATGGTTGCCTCGCGCACCTGCTCCTTCGGCAGGGACTTCGCGTAGGCGATCGCTTCTTCGACCGTTTTCCGGGCGGCCTCGTGGTTTCCCATGTCGGTGTAGATGTCGGCGCGTGTACGCAGGAAGCCGAGCTTCCTCGGACCGTACGACATGCGCAAGGCGCGGTCTGACGCGGCGAGCGCATCTTCGTATCTCTTCATGGCCCGGTAAGCGAGAGCCATTCTCGCGTGAGGGTTGTAGTCATCGGGGAAATCGCGCGCGCTCTGTTCGAGCATGGGAATCGCTTTTTCCGGCGTTCCAACTTCGAGATATGCGGAGATCCGGTGTGAATCGAAAACGGTGCGCTGCTCGGGAGTCTTCGCGCGGGCGGCCGCCCCTTCGAGGAACGTGACCCACTCCTGCTCCAGCGCAGCTTCGCCTTCCTTGTCCTTGACTCCTTCGCGCAGGGTGATGAGCATGATGTACAGACTGGAGCGGTCGTCGTCGGAGATGTCCAGCTGCGGATCCTTGACGTACCGGAGCGTCTCTTTTTCGAAAAAGGCTGCCTTCTCGACGTCCTTGAGTCGCATCGCACAGCCGAGGGCCGTGAAGGCAATCCCCGCTCCGGCTGCTGTGCCCGTGAGCCGCGGATAGAGCGCTTCCGCGCGCCTCGCACACTCTTCGAACTTCCCGGTCATGGCGAGCGAGGTCACCAGGGCGTCGGCCACTCTCGGCAGGCGCGGCCATTCTTTCGGGGCGGCGTCGATCGCCGCACCGTAAAGCTTCGCGGCCTCTTCCTGGTTGCCTTCGCCGGCGAGTTTGTCCGCCTGCGCGACCAGCGTGTCGGCATCGCTCCGCGAGGGCCCACGCGCTTCGTCGAGCAGCTTCTTCAGCTGCACGACCGACAGGCCGCCGACATGGCGGACGGAGACAGCCTCGCGCTTCGCGTCGATGACCATCAGCGTCGGGAGCGCCGGAATCGGGAACTTGCCGAGAAAGGCGGCGTTCTTCGCGTCTTCAGTGTTGATGCTGAGCCAGACGAACCGTCCGGCATATCGCTCGAGGGACCTGTCCGTGAAGACGTTGGCCTTCAGCGAGCGACAGGTGTGTCACCACGGGGCCCAGGCATCGACAAAGATCGGTACGTTCTTCGTCCTGGCCTGGGCCACCGCCTTCGCATAGTCGTCCGCGATGAACGGCAAAACCGGTTTCGCTGCGCTCGCGGATACAGCAGCGAGAGCGAAGACGATCGCGACCGTCGTCCTTCTCATTTGACCCACCTTTCAATCCACTCCCACACCTGATGATAGAAGAAGCGGCTGTTCTCGCCGTTCAGGATCCAGTGATTCTCTTCGGGCCACACCAGCAGCTTGCTCGGAACACGCTGACGCTGCAATGCGGACCAGTTCTCGAGCGTCTGGTTCAGCGGAACGCGGAAGTCTTTCTCACCGACCGAGAGGAGCATCGGCGTCTTGAAGTTGGCCGCGAAGCGGATCGGATTCTGTTCGCGCCAGACGCTGCCCTGTTCCCAGACCGGTCCGCCCGCCATGAGCTCCCGGTGGTAGATCGTGTCGCTCGTCCCCCATTGCGATTCCAGGTTGATGAGGCCCGCATGGCTGATGAGCGCCTTGTAGCGCGTCGTCGTGGCTTCGAGCCAGTTGGCGAGGTGGCCGCCGTAGCTCGCGCCGCCTGCAACCTGACGGGACGCGTCGATGAATGGATACCGCTTGATCGCTTCATCCGCTCCCATGTTGATGTCGTTCGCCGGCCCTCGGAGCGGATCGCCCATGATCTTCCGCGCGAACCCCTCGCCGAATCCCGTGGATCCGCGATAGTTCGTCATCAGCATCACGTATCCCGGTTTGCCGAGGAGGTGGTAGTTCCAGCGTAGGGAGATGGAGTCGCTCCACATGTTGAACGGGCCGCCGTGCATCAGCACGAAGAGGGGATACTTCTTGTTCG
This sequence comes from uncultured Acidobacteriota bacterium, assembly GCA_937870635.1. Lineage (GTDB taxonomy): Bacteria > Acidobacteriota > Thermoanaerobaculia > Gp7-AA8 > Gp7-AA8 > DATLEX01. Next base: position 27,787 of record CALMZP010000108.1, read on the forward strand.
GATCGAACGCGGGGGGCAGGACGATCATGTTGTGGACGCGCAGTCCATCCGGCGTGGTGAACCAGAAATGCTGCGGCGGCTGCCAGTCGATCGACGCGGCCTGGGCCACGTTGAACTCGGTGAGATTGCGGTGCGTCTTGCGCGCGGGGTCGATGAGGACGAGCTCCGCGGGATTGACAGAGCTGCCCCACAGCCCGACCATCACGACGCCGGGCGCGTCCGACGCGATGTCGATGCCCGAGTAGACGCCGCGTTCGGGAGCGATGGCCACATTCGGGGTTCCGCCCGCTGCGGGCACCGAGTAGATTTTGACGAGTCCCGCGTCTTCCGCGGTGAAGTAGATCGTGTTGCCGTCGGCCGTGATGGCGTAATCGCCGACGGAACGGTCGAACGGCTCCGGCGTGATCACGCGGCGGTTTCGAAGCGACGGCCAGTCGAACGCGATGAGGCGATCGTGGTTGTACAGCTGTCCGTTGTTCGGATTGAACGCAACGTAGAGCGTTCTGCCGTCGGGGCTGAACTGGGGTGAGCTGTAGCTCCCTTCCCCGTGAACGATCCGCTCCGGCTCGCCCCCCTCGGCGCTCACGCGATAGAGATCGGTGGCCACCTCGGCGTAGGCAGCGGTGTTGCGCGCGGTTGTCACCGCGAAGACGACCGACTTGCCGTCGGGAGACCACTCCGCGTCGATCCCTTCGCCGGAGGTGCCCATCTGTCCGCCGAAACCCGGCTCCGCCACGAGCTTCGTCCCGGCGAGAAGGTTCTTTGCCTTCGCACCCGGGGCGACCGGCTGCACGAAGAGCTGCGCATGGCGGTCGGTGTCGATCCAGCGATCCCAGTTGCGGATGGGGAACGATTCATAGACTCGGACGTTGACCTTGCGGTCCTTCAGCTCTTTCGCGGCTTTCTGATTCGCTTCGTCGTCGAGCGCATTGCGGAAGGTGTTGCTCACGAAGAGGATGGCGTTGCCATCTTCGCGGAACTGCGGGTTGCGCGCACCGGTCGATACCGAGGTCACGCGCTGCGCTTCACCGCCACCGGCGATGTCGAGAACGTAAATCTGCGGCTGGTCGTCGCCTTCGCGCTTCGCGGAGAACGCGAGCCTGCGGCTGTCGGGTGACCAGACGGCACCACTCTCGCCGGCCTTGGTGAAGGTAATGCGCCGCGGTTTCGCGCTCGCATCGGCCGGGGCGATCCACAGATCCGATGTCTGTTCTTTCTCGTCGTACGCGGGATCGGTGACGGAGAAGACGACCCATTTTCCGTTCGGGCTGACCGCGGGCGAAGCCACACGGTCCATGAGGAACATCGTCTCGTGGGTGAGCGGCTGTTTGTCGGCCGCGAGTGCGCTGGTGGCAATGAGCAGCGCGCAGAGGATGCGTAGCGTCAATTTCATTGATTCTCCCGTTCTCATTGGACCTTGGACCTTGGACCTTGGACCTTGGGAGATACATGATTGGTTCTCCCAAGGTCCAGGGTCGAGGGTCCAAGGTCCATCAGGGTCCAAGGTCCAGTCAGCCTACATCGACGACCGCGCAACCGGTGCGTTGCTGACGAAAGTTTCGCCGCCGGTGATGAGGATCTCCGTGGATGGCTTGCCGTTCTCGTCGCCGTTCATCTCCATCATCTGCAGCAGAGCAGGGGAGCCGGCCACCGTCAGCGCCGTGGCGAAGGCGGTGCAGCGCTCGTCGCGCGGAGCGGCCGGACCGATGACGAGATCGAACGTCAGCTCGTCTTTCGATGCTGAGGGACAGACGGAGAGCGCTGCACCGCGATGCGGCACGCCCTTTTCTTTCGGCAGCTCTTTGATCATGCGACGCCGCTCCGGAGTCAGAGCCGTGGTGAACGTGATGGCAACCGTCCTGTCGTTGCGCTCGACCTTCGTCGCTTTCGCGCCGGTGAGCAGTCCCATGCGCAGGAGCCGCGCGAACTGTTTGGAGGCCCTGGGCGCTTCATCGTTGGCGAGCTTGACCACGAAGTCGCCCGCGCTGGTCTTGACGAGCGCGCCGTCCGTCACGGCGAGGTCCTCGATGTTCATGAGGCGCTCGTAGATGTCATCCTGCTTCGGCTTGACGAACTGGGTGTCGGAGAATCCGAAGAAGATCGACGCCATCGAGTCGTGAACGTCTCTGGTCGTGTTGTTGTAGACCGAGATCAGCTCGTACTTGTGATCCTTGTACAGCTTGACGCCTTCTGTGCTGAGGAAGGTGTCGACGTGATCGAGTCCGATACGGTTCTCCGGATTCTTCGCTTTGGCGCTGAAGATGACCTTGTCCGCCGTGACGTCGCGGAGTGTCAGCGACTCCGCGAATGGATGCAGGTGAACCGCCGCGTAGTGAAGCTTCGTGTCGAAGGGAAGACCCATGAACCAGGTGACGTCGGAATGATTGACCTGGCGTCCTGGCGGAACAATCCAGTGGCCGGTGAGCTTGCGCCCCTGCGGGTCGACGTAATCGCTGCCCATGCCGGTCGCGTTCGGTGCGCGTTGCAGCATGAGGCAGGAGGCTCCATGTTCCGGGGCCGCGGCGGATTGTCCGGTCGACGTACCGGACATGCCGATGTCGAATTTGAGCGGTGATTCGTCGATCAGCACCATTCCTGAGGCGCCGAGGTTCATGAGCGGCTTGATCGGTTGCTTGAGGTCGCGATCGCGGATGAACTCGAAGGTCAGCTTGTGCCGGACCTTCAGGTTCCCCGGGTCATCGATGTTGTGATTGAGCACCTGGGTGTAAACCGAGAGCGGCTCGTTCGAGATGATCGGAAACCCGAAACCTTCCGGGACGCGGGTGTCGGTGATTCCCTGCGACAGGGTCACCAGCCGCGTTGCGACCGCGCGCTTGAGGTTGAAGAGTGCTCGATGGCGTTCCGCATCGAGGTCCACGTTCACGTGGCACATGAGCTCCGGGAGCTGCGGGGTCGTCCCATCCTCTTCCACCATCTCCGTCTTCACGCCCGTGATCCAGAGAAGCTCCGGCGGTCCGTCGAGAAGGGCGACCCGCTCTTCCCCCGGCTCCGTGTGGACTGACGCCCACTGCCACCTGGATGCGCCGGACCAGGTGGCGGCGGCGCAGGCGGAGGGCGTCGGCCGACTCGTGACCGTCGGCGTCACCGC